>NZ_CALGRE010000016.1 GCF_937958975.1 uncultured Eubacterium sp.
ATTGAGTTTCATTTTAAATCTGCTTCGCAGATGAAACTCAAGCAGGTAATCAATCCTTCGGATTGGTTACAAGTATTATAGCAAAAGTTTAATTGAAAAACCACCACTGTAATGATATACTCTTTAAAGACATAAAAACAACATAAAGCGAGGTATACATATGAAATTATGGGGAGGTCGTTTTACTAAGGAAGAAAATCAGTTAGTTCATAATTTTAACGAATCACTTTCCTTTGACCAAAAATTTTATTCACAGGATATCAGAGGCAGTATTGCACATGTAACAATGCTCCAAAAACAGGGGATTATAACTAAAGAGGAAATGGATACGATTATTCAGGGACTTGAAGGAATAAAATCTGATATTGATAACGGCACACTATCTTTTGATAAAGAAAGTGAAGATATTCACAGTTTTGTTGAGGCAAATCTAATTCAACGTGTAGGTGATGCAGGAAAGAAACTGCATACCGGACGCAGTCGTAACGACCAGGTGGCTCTGGATATGAAACTTTATACAAGAGATGAAGTTTTAGAAATTAATAATTTATTAAAAACCCTTCTTTCATCACTCTTAAAAGTTATGAAAGAAAACACCGGGACTTTTATGCCAGGTTTTACTCATCTGCAAAAAGCTCAGCCAATTACGCTATCACATCATTTCGGTGCATACTTTGAGATGTTTCAGAGAGACCGTGAAAGATTAGACGATATTTATAAAAGAATGAATTATTGTCCGCTGGGTTCAGGAGCATTGGCCGGCACAACCTATCCGTTAGATAGAGAATATACTGCCACACTCCTTGACTTTACAGGTCCTACACGAAACAGCATGGATTCCGTATCGGACAGAGATTATATTATTGAACTTTTAAGCTGTCTTTCCACAATTATGATGCATTTGAGCAGGTTTTGTGAAGAAATTTGTATCTGGAATTCTAACGAATACCGCTTTGTGAATATTGACGATTCTTACAGCACCGGTTCCAGTATTATGCCTCAGAAAAAGAATCCTGATATCGCGGAGTTGATTCGGGGAAAAACAGGACGTGTCTATGGTTCTCTTATTTCTATTCTCACAACAATGAAGGGACTTCCATTGGCATACAACAAGGACATGCAGGAAGACAAAGAACTTACATTTGATGCCATTGACACTGTTAAAGGATGTATTCTTCTTTTCACAGGAATGATTGACACTATGACTTTTAACAAAACCAATATGGAAAATAGCACAAAACATGGCTTTACCAACGCTACAGATGCAGCCGATTACCTCGTAAATCATGGAGTTCCATTTAGAGATGCTCACGGAATTGTCGGTCAATTAGTTTTATTCTGTGAAGAAAAAGGAATTGCTCTGGACGATATGACGCTGGAAGAATATAAAGCAATCAGTCCGGTATTTGAAAAAGACATTTATGATGCAATCAGCCTGGAAACATGTGTAAACAAACGTATGACAATCGGCGCTCCAAGCCCGGAAGCAATGAATCAGGTAATTCAAATTTACGATGAATATTTAAAATAGAAAATACAAAACCGTCTCATTTAATCACAAAATGAGACGGTTTTTCTTATCTTTTTAATGCACCCCAAAATAATTATGGTTTGCATACTCCACAAGGCTCATATCCCTGCTCAATTAATTCTTCCCTTGTTCCTTTATACTCTCCTCTATTCTCTTTATGTATATTACTTACACTACTACAACCTGGCAAATGAAACTTTTGTGTATTCATATTTAAAACATATACCATTGAACTATTTTTCGTCTGTTCCGTCTTTGTTGATTCCTCTACGAAACTCTCATTATTATCTAATTTACTATTTCCTGTGGCATAATCAATCATAATCTGCGGCTGCACATTATAACAATACACATTAAAAGATATCCCTTCTCCCTCATCTTCTACGGAATATCCTTCCATCTGCACTCCCCTGGCAACAATCTCGTCACCTTGAAACACCGGTGTTACACGATACATCACATGGTTATCTGTTTCCTTCACATAATCTGCCACCATATCTTCAAATGGAAGCATCCCCTCTACATTCATATATCTTGTACCTGTAATAAGATTTTTTTCATTTGCATTTTCACCGGTCAACTGATATCCAATTAAATGGCATCGATTATAAAGAGATTTTCCATCTACAAAATCATAACGCACCGACTGCCATCCACTCGGTTTTATCTGACTAATGGAGCTTCTTTTTTCCGTTGGCATAATATCTTTTCCCACAGATGCCACTGCCACACCACATCTTCCCAGTCGGTCTAATTTTGAATATTTCTCAAAAGACCTGCCTGTAATTTCTTTCTCAGTAAACTCCGGCTCATTATCATTAATTGCTATATATGGTATTCCACTGTATTCCGGTATCTCATCTATTGAAGCATAATAAGATGTCGTCTCCGATTGATTACATCCCGATAATATAAATAAAACAAAAAACATCAGTATAAAAAATTGTTTCATTTTATTATGCATTTTTTATATACACCTCTTTCACAATTTTTTCATGAGAATATCCCTGAAACTCTGATAAATCTATAAGTTTCCAATGCGTAAATTGAAACCGGTAATCTGCGGGATATACCTTATCCCACCTATAAACAATTATTTTTTCAATTTTAGACTCATCAAAAATCTCATTTTCTATAAAACAATATTCCCCTCTATCTGCTTCATTATAAGCATTTTCTGAGACAATAATATTTTTTCCCACTTCTCCAAACTGTTTATAACTATACGCTCTCATATACAGCCTATTATTTTCCACCATATTAAGAATATCTTTTCTGACACAGCGGTCCTGACTCTGTCTCCGATGATTAAAAATCATTCCATCCTTTTGGTCTAAACAAATAATACAAATCATAATCTTAACTCTTCACATGCACTTCTAACTGATTGTATGGAATAACAATATTATTTTTTTCTAACTCAGATTTTATTGCTTCGTTCAAATAAAAAAATGCATCCCAGTAATCATCCGGACGAACCCAGGCTCTAGTCTCTAAATTAACACTACTTTCATCCAATTTTGTCACCACAACATTATTTTTCTTTTCTTTTAACGTATAAGGACAATTAAGGATAATGTTTGTGACAATCTCCTTTGCTTTGGAAATATCACTATCATAATGAATAGAAAATTTTACATCAACACGTCTTCCATCCATATTTGTATAATTGACAATCGTTTTATTTGACACTTCACCGTTCGGGCACTTGATAATTCTGTTATCATATTTTACCAGAGTCGTATATACAATATCAATTTTAATAACTGTACCTTCCTCACCGTCAATCATAACATAATCACCTATTTTAAACGGTTTCGATACAAGAATTAGAATACCGCCTGCAAAATTAGACAGACTTCCCTGCAATGCCAGACCCACAGACAATCCGGCGGTACCGAGAAGCGTGACAAATGATGTGGTCTGTATTCCTATTTCAGCACAGATAATTATCAATACAATAATATATCCTGCCACGTTTACAATTGAATCAATAAATTTTATAACACCCTCATCTACTTTTGATTTTGTAAAGATATTCTTAATAAATTTTCTTACAAGCTTTATAATTATCTTGCCAATTAAGAAGATGATAATTGCAACAATAATACTAAACCCAAAATCTATTAGTTTTTCCAATGCAGTGTCTAAAAATTTTGTCAGCTTACTTACATCTTCATTCAATTTATCTACATTTGACTGTATTTCTTCTACACTATTTGCAAATAAAAAATTCATATTCTTCTCCATATTAGAAATGAGGCTATCTCAACAACAGCCTCATTTCATATTATACCAATTCGTAAATTATATAAACTCTATTTTACTACTCTTACTTTAATTACACCCTCAACAGCACTCAGTTTCTGAACCAATGCCTCTGTTGCCGAATGGTCTAAATCCATAATAGCATAAGCAAAATCACCCTTTGATTTATCTACCATGTCTGCTACATTAATATTTTCTGCCGCAACAACAGACGTAAGCTGTCCAATCATATTTGGTATGTTTTTATGACAAACTGTTATTCTGGCTGCCTTATCGCAAACACCCAATGTTGCATTTGGATAATTCACTGAATTAACAATATTTCCATTATCCACAAAATCCATAATCTCATTTACTGCCATTACAGCGCAATTATCTTCGGATTCTTCTGTGGAGGCTCCAAGATGAGGAGTTGCAATAACACCTTCCATATTTGCTGTTTTCGCATTTGGAAAATCTGTGACATACTTCTTTACTTTTCCTGTCTTTAAGGCCTCTGCCATATCATCGTCACATACAAGTAAATCTCTGGCAAAATTAAGAACTACAACTCCATCTTTCATCATTGCAATTGTGTCCTTATTTATCATTTCTCTCGTATCATCAAGAAGTGGTGTGTGAACTGTAATGAAATCACATGTCTTGAATATCTCTTCTCTTGTCTTTACAAGATTTACAGCTCTCTTCAGACTCAATGCACTTTCTACAGAAAGAAATGGGTCTGTACCATATACTTCCATTCCCATAGAAACCGCCATATTTGCAACTAATCTTCCAATTGCTCCAAGACCAATTACACCAAGCTTCTTACCTTTAATTTCATTTCCTGCAAAATTTTTCTTTGCCTTCTCCATTGTCTTATTGATGTTTTCATCGGACTTATTATCATCCACCCATTTATTTCCACCAATAATATCTCTTGAAGCAAGCAACATTCCGCAAAGAACCAGCTCCTTAACACCATTTGCATTAGCACCCGGAGTATTGAATACAACAATACCCTTTTCTGCGCATTTGTCCAATGGAATATTATTTACACCTGCACCAGCTCTTGCCACTGCCATAAGACTTTCCGGCAAATCTAAATCATGCATTGCAGCGCTTCTCACTAATGCGACGTCTGCCTCAGCAAAATTATCTGTCATTTCATAATTATCATTTAATAAATCTGTTCCTAAATTTGAAATAGGATTTAAGCAATTTACTTTTGTCATCTTTTCTCTCCTTCTTATATTGATACACAGTACACCTAAATGCTATTGTGCATTGTCTGCCTCGAATTTTTTCATAAATTCAACTAATGCCTTTACACCTTCTATCGGCATAGCATTATATATACTAGCTCTCATACCGCCTACTGTTCTGTGTCCCTTAAGGTTTTCAAGACCGGCTGCTTTTGCTTCTGCGACAAACTTGGCATCCAATTCTTCATCGCCTGTAACAAACGGTACATTCATTAGAGAGCGGTCTTTTGGAACTACAGTTCCCTGGAACAATTTACTGTTATCTAAGAAATCGTAAAGAATCTTTGCTTTTTCTTCATTATGTTTCTTCATAGCCTCTAAGCCGCCCATCTTCTTAATCCATTTAAATACTTTTCCACAGATATAAATACCATAACATGGAGGTGTATTATAAAGTGAAGCAGCATCTGCCTGTGTTTTCCATGCAAGCATTGTTGGAACTGATGCATCTACTTCTTCCGGAATTAAGTCTTCTCTAATAATGGCGATTACAACACCGGCCGGTCCAACATTCTTCTGAACCCCACCATAAATCACACCATATTTTTCTACATCCACAGGTTCTGATAAGAAACATGAGGATACATCTGCTACTAAAGTATGTCCCTTTGTATTTGGTAATTCATGATATTTGGTACCGTAAATTGTATTGTTCTCACATATGTAAACATAATCTACATCATCATCAATATCTAAATCACTGCAATCCGGAATGTATGAAAAAGTTTTATCCGCAGAAGAAGCAACTCTCTGCACCTCTACATACTTTTCTGCTTCCTGTGCTGCCTTTTTTGCCCACTGTCCCGTTACAATATAAGCAGCTTTTCCATTTTTCTTTAAATTCATAGGTACAGCCGCAAACTGCTGTGAAGCTCCACCCTGAAGGAATAACACCTTATAATTATCAGGAATATGCATTAAATCTCTAATATCCTGTTCTGCCTCATCAATAATCTGCTGAAATGCTTTCGAACGATGGCTCATCTCCATCACACTCATTCCACATCCTTTGTAATCAAGCATTTCTTCTGCTGCTTCTTTTAATACTTCTTCCGGTAATACTGCCGGACCTGCTGAGAAATTGTATACTCTAGCCATTTTATAATACCTCCATGTTTTTGTTTATGCTATAATAATCTTTTTTATATCAGTTGTAAGTTCAGCTATCAGCTTAACAATCATATCCTTTTTCTGCCAAGTCCTCTGCTGAAAATGCCTCACTGATTGCAGTATTCGCAGGAACCATTGGAAATACCTTGTCATCCTGGTCAATCTGTGCATCAATTACACAAGGAATATTTAACTGAATAGCTTCCTTTAATGCTTCTTCAAATTCCGCTACTGTAGTAACACGATAAGCCTTTGCGCCCATTCCTTCAGCAATCTTAACAAAATCAACTCCATCATTCAGAACTGTGTTTGAATATCTCTTACCATAGAACAATGTCTGCCACTGTCTAACCATTCCTAAAACGTGGTTGTTAATAACAATCTGGATAATTGGAATATTATATCTTGTCGCTGTAGCAATCTCATTCATGTTCATTCTAAAACATCCATCACCGGCAATATTTACAACTATCTTATCTTTATTGCCCATTTTGGAACCGATACAGGCACCAACACCATATCCCATTG
>NZ_CALGRE010000017.1 GCF_937958975.1 uncultured Eubacterium sp.
TTTAATGATACGGCGACCACCGAGATCTACACTCTTTCCCTACACGACGCTCTTCCGATCTTTCGTGCGCTTGCTACATGTGGTCTTGAGGTTACATCAATTAAGGACGTAACTCCGGTACCGCATAATGGATGTCGCCCACCAAAACGTAGAAGAGTCTAATTTAGGAGGGAAAAAATGGCAGTAAATAGAGTTCCTGTTCTTAAAAGATGTAGATCACTTGGTTTAGATCCAGTTTATTTAGGAATAGACAAGAAATCAAATAGAAATTTAAATAGATCTAATAGAAAAATGAGTGAATATGGACTTCAGCTTAGAGAAAAGCAGAAAGCTAAATTCATTTATGGCGTATTAGAAAAGCCTTTCAGAAATTATTATCAGAAAGCACAGAAGAAACCTGGACAGACAGGTGAAAATCTTATGATTTTACTAGAGACAAGACTTGATAATGTAATATTCCGTATGGGATTTGCAAGAACAAGAAAAGAAGCTAGACAGATTGTAGATCATAAACATGTTTTGGTTAATGGAAAGCAGGTAAATATTCCTTCTTATTTAATCAAAGTTGGTGATGTTATTGAAATCAAAGAGGACTGCAAAGGTTCCCAGAGATATAAAGACATTATCGAAGTTACTGGTGGAAGAACAGTCCCAGCATGGGTTGAAGTAGACCAGGAAAATCTTAAAGGTGAAATCAAAGAACTTCCAAAGAGAGAAGATATTGATGTACCTGTAGATGAAATGCTTATTGTCGAGTTATATTCTAAATAAGATATATTTATTATATTTATTCAGATTTTTGTTCCCAATAAGTTTAAGCAATTCCCAATAAAGGAGGGGCTAATTAGTGTTCGATTTTGAAAAACCAAATATTATAGTAGAAAAATCAGATGATGGAAGATATGGTAAGTTTGTAGTAGAACCTCTCGAACGAGGATATGGTACAACACTTGGTAATGCATTAAGAAGAATTATGCTTTCATCATTACCAGGGTCAGCTGTAAGCCAGATTAAAATTGATGGAGTTCTTCATGAATTTAGTTCTGTACCTGGCGTAAAAGAAGATGTTACAGAGATTGTAATGAACATCAAACAGCTTGAAATCAGAAATAACAGTACAACAGATGAACCAAAGATTGCTCATATTGATGTGACTGGAGATCAGGTAGTTACAGCTTCTGATATCCAGACAGATTCTGATATTGAAATCTTAAATCCAGATTTGGTTATTGCAACACTGAATGGTGGTGCAGATAGCAAACTTAGTATGGAATTAATTATTACTAAGGGTAGAGGATATGTAAGTTCAGAAAAGAATAAGAATGATAGTTTACCAATCGGGGTTATTGCGGTAGATTCAATTTACACACCGGTAGAGAGAGTTAATATGGCAGTAGAGAATACCCGTGTTGGTCAGGTTACAGACTTTGATAAACTTACATTAGATGTGTACACTAATGGAACATTAGAAACAGATGAAGCTGTTAGTTTAGCATCTAAAGTTCTTTGCGAACACTTAAAGTTGTTTATTGATCTTTCTGAAACTTCAAAAGATATTGAAGTTATTGCAGAGCCGATTGATGATGAAATTGATAAAGTGTTAGAGATGAACATAGATGAATTAGAGTTATCAGTTCGTTCATACAATTGTTTGAAGAGAGCAGGTATCAATACAGTTGAGGAATTAGTAAATAAGACTTCAGATGATATGATGAAAGTTAGAAATCTTGGTCGTAAGTCATTAGAGGAAGTCCTTGCTAAATTAAAAGAACTCGGCCTTGGATTGAAACCGAGCGACGAAAATTAATTTGGAGGCACTTCAATCGCGAAGAATTTTCGGAGTGGTGCCGACGATTTGCCACTGACCGTAAGGCAGGGGCAATACGAATTATGGAGGTAAGAAAATGGCAGGTTATAGAAAACTTGGAAGAACTTCAAGTCAGAGAAAAGCTTTAATTAGAGGTCAGGTTACAAGTCTTTTAAATAACGGCAAAATAGTTACTACAGAAGCAAGAGCTAAAGAAGTTAGCAAAGTTGCTGAAGGTCTTATTGCATTGGCTGTTAAGGAAAAAGATAACTTTGACGAAGTTGAAGTTACAGCTAAAGTTGCTCGTAAAGATAAAGATGGCAATAGAGTAAAAGAAGTAGTTGATGGCAAGAAAGTAACAGTTTTTGATGAAGTAAAGAAAACTATTAAAAAAGATAAGCCTTCACGTCTTCACGCTAGACGTCAGATGAATAAAGTTCTTTATACAGTAACAAATAATACTGGCAAGAAGAAAGATACAAAAAAAGTTGATTTGGCAAATAAATTATTTGACGAAATTGCTCCTAAGTATGTAGACCGTAAAGGTGGCTATACAAGAATCGTTAAGATTGGTCAGCGTAAAGGTGATGCTGCTATGGAAGTTGTATTAGAGTTAGTATAGACGCAAAGCTTTGAGCAGAGCGATTTAACATAAGAAAAGAGAGAAACTCGAATCGTGCAGGCACGAATGCGAGTTTCTCTCTTTTTTTATATTGTGATATTCAGCGGATGCTGCACTCAGATTGTGCAGAGTATAAATGCTAAGTATATTTTTTATTTTCTGAAAAACAAAAGATTTTCTTTAATGATAACATGATATTTTTTAATACTTGCTTTTTTTTCTACAAATTAGTATAGTGTAATAGATTTATACATCAGAGAGGAAAGAAGCAATGGGGATGATATCATTGGTAGTAATGGATAGAATTGTAGACTTTATGTGTAGTATAAATTCTCCGATTTTATTTATATGTAGCCTTGTTGGTATTTTCATGAGCATACTGGTTATACAAGATAAGCCATATATGTTGATTGGTCTCTTCACTACAAGAAGATTTCAACCGGCTAAGAACAATCACAAATATGCTATTTTAATTCCGGCAAGGAATGAGGAACCTGTAATAGCAAATTTAATAAATAGTATAAAAAAACAGGATTATCCGCAGGAACTGATAACGATATTTGTTGTTGCAGATAATTGTACAGATAATACGGCAAAAGTTGCAAGAGATAATGGTGTAATATGTTATGAGCATTTTAATCCAGACGAGAGGACAAAAGGATTTGCTTTAAAATATCTTTTTGAACAAATCGAAAAGGACTATGGAATACAATCTTTTGAAGGCTATTTTATTTTTGATTCCGATAATCTTTTGAAGCGGGATTATATATCAAGGATGAATGATTCTTTTGATGCCGGTGAGAAGATAATTACATCTTATCGAAGTACAAAAAATTGGACGGAAAGTTGGATTGCATCCACATATGCGTTGCATTGGCTTCGTTCAATAAGATATCGCCATAGGGCACGTTCGATTTTACATTTGGCAACAAATATTCAGGGAACAGGTTTCTTGTTTTCTAATGAGATAGTAAAAAACGGATGGAAATATACGTCATTGACAGAGGATAGAGCGCTTACGGCAGATTGTGTTGTGGATGGCTATGAGATTTCTTATAATGATGACGCTATATTTTATGATGAACAGCCGGTGAGCCTCAAGGTGGCTTTAAGACAGAGGTTAAGATGGTCTAAAGGACATCTTCAGGCGTTTGCTGAGAGTGGTTGGGGGCTGTTTAAAAACATTTTTGTGGATAAAAATACAAAGCATTATGATGACGATAAATGGTATAGTTATCTGTGGAGAACAATAAGACACAGGTTTATGTCATTTGATACGTTTGCCCAGCTTTTACCAAAGAATATCGTGTATGCGGCAAAATGGATATTAACAAAACTCATTTTATATCCGTTTATTGTATGGAAGATGGGAGCAACAATGTATGTATTCAGCAATGATACATATATATCAACACTCGTAAGACATTTTACGGGAAATACTGCTATTGTATTAGATACAGGCGTGAAAGCTTATTTTTTTAGTATTTTGCTCGCTTTATGGATTCGCCTGTTCTTTAGAATCGGAAAATATTTTGTTAATATCTGGGTTGCTGTATATTTGTTTATTATAGAAAACAGGCGGATACCAAAGTTTAGCATATGGAGAAAAATATTGTATGTTTTTACATGGCCGACGTTTGATATTATTCAGAGATATACTCAGTATGTAGCGCTATTTAAAAAAGTGGAGTGGAAACCAATACCACATAACAGTAAAATAACCATAGAAGACTTGGAAGAGTAATAAAAAAGCTGCACTATAAATAGGTGCAGCTTTTTGCTATCTAATCTTTCAAATAATTATATTTGAGTGTTAAATCATTTTTTCTTATCGTGTCATTTACCAGGCGATTCATATTTTCTAACTCTGTTTTGCTAATTTTGCCCTTATTTGTCACTTTTCCGTTTTCAACATACACATTTCCATCATACCACGAATAATCGCTAAAAAAGGCGAATCCCTTATAGTCTTTTGCCAATGCGTTTTTTCCAATATAGTGATTACTGTTATAGTCTATGCCAAATAGGTTTAATACTGTCGGAAGAATATTCATCTGCATGGTAACTTTGTTTATATTTGTGGGTGTAACATCACTGCTCCAAATGAAAAATGGTGTGTGATTTATAAGATTGTTATTGGTAGTTTTGTATTTATCCAGTATAGTTTTATCTAGAATTGTATATAGATAATGGTCAGCATAGGCTACGATTACTGTATTGTCGTACAGGTCGTTATCTTTGAGAGCCTGTATCAGCAGTCCTACCATATAATCTGTTTCTCCAACCATAAGTTTAGCAGTTTCTTCTTCAGAAAGATTTGGAATATTTTCGGCACCATATTTTTTTTCTGCAATAACTTTCCCCACTTCTTTTGTTGTCGTAAACGGTGTATGTGGAGAATAAGTTATAATATAGTCAACAAATTTTTTGTTTTTTGGAAACATATTATTATAAAACGTTTTATTTAGGATTAGTTCCCGGTCAAGCTCATAATCCAGATTCGTATAGTCTGCAATGTCAATTAATCCGAAGTAGTTATCATATCCCCAGCTTTGATAATTGACACCTCTCGAATAAAAACCGGCTGAGTTCATATGAAATGCATTTACAGTATATCCTTTCCTTTTAAATAATTTTGCCATTGTATCATTGAACGTATTTGTGTTAAAGGTATATACATTTTCGGTATAAGATATCGGTGTAGTAAAACCTGTGTTAACCGCAAATTCTGAATTGAAAGTAGAACCCCCGCCGGTATAAATAGAATAGTGGTCCCTAAAGTTAATAGAGTGATTGAAAAGGCTGTATAAGTTTGGCGTGGTTTCTTTACTCAATAGCCAGGTATCCATTCCTTCTAATTGCAGGAAAATGACATTTTTATTCTGAAATATTCCCGTGAAATCATCCTGTTCGTTTGTTTCGGTTTTATTGTAAATGCTATTGAGAAATTCTTTATCTTCATTACTGATTTTTTCTTTTGGCTTTAAAAATGTCATATAAAAGTTTCTAAAGGAGTATTCATATAGACCCGAAACGCGCATACTCTTGTTACTGTCACTGTAACTTTCATATATATTTCTTGGATTTTTAAAGGTATTCCATTTTAGTTCTGAGTTTGCAGAACCGAGAAGGAATGGAGTAAAAAAGTGTAAAACCAAAAATACTATAAATGTTACAGTAAGGCGTTTCCAACGAAATAGTTCCTGTTTCGGTGCTTTTTTCATTATTATAATTGTAAAAACAAGAATAATAACGGCAATGACATAAATAATTGGATTGGCATTTACAATCGTATCTATAATATAGGAACTCCCCTCTCCCGCCATTTGCAATAAATTAAAGCTGAAATAGAAGGATGTGAGAGAATAGTAGACAGTGTTCGTTAAAAACATTGCAAAAGAAAGTGCAAAAAGAATCCAATATATGATTTTTCCGGTAATTCCTTTTATAGATGTAACGATACATATAAATAAAACAATCCATAGAATTGAAAAAATGTTTGGTACAGGATAGTAGGTAGGAAAATATCCTATTTTGTATCCGAATACCCTTGTAAATATGTCCATAGCAAAAAAAGGAAGAGACATAAGTATTGCAAAACGATTTGCATATATAAGTGTTAAAGTTTTTTTACTAAATTTTTTAAAAATATTTATCATCGCATATTTCCTCCAGATATTAAAATACCATAAAAGGCTATATTTGTCTAAAATATTCTTTGTTCTATTTTGTTGCAAAATATAAATAAATAGAATAAAATAAGTGCGGTAGTATAGTTGAAATTCGGGAGAACCAGCATGGGCATCATAAATATAAAGAATTTAATTCATGATTATAAAACAGAAGAAGATGAGAAAGTAGTCAGGGCAATCGATAATGTGAGTGTGGATATTGAGCCGGGTCAGTTTATTGCCGTGCTAGGACATAATGGTTCCGGAAAATCATCGTTGGCAAAACATATAAATGCTTTGTTGAGACCTTCGAAAGGGACAGTATGGGTTGATGGCATTGATACAAAAGACCGGCAGCAGATTTGGAATATCAGACAGACTGCGGGAATGGTATTTCAGAATCCGGACAACCAGATTGTGGCAACAATGGTGGAAGAAGATGTTGCGTTTGGTCCGGAAAATATGGCAGTTCCTACAAACGAAATATGGAAAAGAGTAGAAAAGGCGCTTGGAGCGGTAAACATGACAAAGTTTAGGCATAAATCCCCATTAAAATTGTCGGGAGGTCAGAAGCAGCGTGTGGCAATTGCGGGAATTATTGCGATGGAGCCTAAATGCATTGTGTTAGATGAACCAACGGCAATGCTTGACCCAATAGGAAGAGGGGAAGTAATCGAAACCCTTCATGAATTAAATGAGCAAAAAGGCATTACGATTATTTTGATTACGCATCATATGAATGAGGCTGTGAGAGCCGATAAAATTTTTGTGATGGATAAAGGCAAACTGGTAATACAGGGAGCACCAAGGGAAGTTTTTTCTCATGTTGAAGAACTAAAAAAAATTGGTCTGGAAGTCCCACAGGTAACTGAGTTGGGATATATGCTTAGGAAAAGCGGATTAAAAATTGAAAAAGGGATATTAACCGTAGAAGAATTAATGATGCAGATAAATGAAAACAGAAAGAGATAGGTTAGCATGTCACTAAGATTAGAAAATGTAAGTTATATTTATGAGAAGGGGACGAGCCAGGAGACAGCAGCAATTAAAGATATTAATTTGGAGATTAATAAGGGCGAGTTTGTGGCTATTATCGGACATACCGGTTCCGGAAAATCTACATTAATACAGCATTTTAATGGTTTAGAGAGAGCGACTGAGGGAAATGTGTACTATGATGGAAAAAATATAAATGATAAAGATTTTGACATAAGAAGTCTCCGATGCAATGTTGGATTAGTTTTTCAGTATCCGGAACATCAGCTGTTTGAAGAAAATGTTTTAAAAGATGTATGTTTTGGACCTTTGAATCAGGATTTGTCCAAAAAACAGGCAGAACAGAGAGCAAGGGAAGCATTGAATCTTGTAGGGATTCGTGAAGAATTATTTGAAACTTCTCCCTTTGAATTGTCGGGGGGACAGAAAAGAAGGGTAGCAATTGCGGGAGTTTTGGCGATGAACCCTGATATTCTGATTTTAGACGAGCCGACAGCGGGGCTTGACCCGGCAGGTAGAGATAAGATATTAAACTGTATTAAAGAGCTGCACAGGGTGAGAGGAATTGGTGTTGTGCTGGTTTCTCACAGCATGGAAGACGTGGCGAATTATGCTGACCGCATTATTGTTATGAATCAGGGAAAGATTATGTATGATGATATGCCCAAAAAAGTGTTTGCCCACTATAAGGAGTTGGAGAATATTGGTTTGGCAGCGCCTCAGATAACATATATTATGCATCAATTAAAGGACGATGGTTTGGATGTAGATGTGAACATTATTAATTTAGAGGAAGCAAGAGATAATATTTTAAAGAGTATAGGTAGATAAAAAATGGCGAATATAACGATAGGACAGTATTATCCGGAAAATTCAATAATTCATAAATTAGATCCCCGCGTGAAATTAATGGGGACATTGGTATTTATTATTTTATTATTTCAAATAGATACAATTTTCGGCTATGCTGTGTTCACACTGATTATGGCAGGTGTCATCAAGGCTTCAAAGGTTCCGTTTAAAAAATTGTTAAAAGGTATCAGAGGGATTTTATTTATTCTTTTGTTTAGTGTCGTGATTAATATTTTTATGACCCCGGGACATGTATTAGTGGAAATCGGAATGGTTTCTGTCACACATGAGGGACTGGTGAAAGGCGGATACATTGCCGTAAGGCTGGTATATTTAGTGATTTGTACATCGATAATGACACTTACAACCACACCGAATAACCTGGCAGACGGCCTAGAGAAGGCATTTGGATTTTTGAAAATTATAAAATTTCCGGTACATGAAATCGCGATGATTATGTCATTGGCGTTAAGATTTATTCCTACTTTAATGGAAGAAACAGATAAGATAACAAAAGCACAGAAGGCAAGAGGAGCAAGATTTGACACAGGAAATATCTTGCAGAAAGCGAAAAGCCTGATTCCGATTTTGATTCCATTGTTTATATCGTCTATAAGAAGGGCGCTTGATTTAGCTACAGCGATGGAGGCGAGATGTTATCATAATGGAAATAGAACAAAGATGAAACCGCTCAGATACGCAAAGCGTGACTATGTAGCATATTTTTCTTATGTAATTATGATTGGTGCGGTACTTGGAAGTGATATGCTTTTACAAGTATTTATGTAATGACAATTTGAATGATAAAATGAGGTGTACATGAAAAGAGTAAGGCTGGTTATTGCCTATGATGGAACAAATTACTGCGGATGGCAGATACAAATAAATGGGCTTACTGTGGAAGAAGTTTTAAATAAGGCATTGTCCGATTTATTGGGAGAGAACATAGCAGTTATCGGGGCAAGCAGAACGGATTCGGGTGTCCATGCACTGGGTAATGTGGCAGTGTTTGATACAGATACAAGAATACCTGCCGAAAAAATTAGTTTTGCATTGAATCAGAGGCTTCCGGATGATATCAGAATCCAGAAATCAGAGGAAGTTTCACCGGAATTTCATCCAAGATTTTGTGATAGCGTAAAAACATATGAATATAAAATATTAAATACAAAGTTTCCTAATCCGATGCTTAGAATGTACACTCATTTTGTGTATATGCCATTGGATGTGGAAAAAATGAAAGAAGCGGCAGCATATATTGTAGGTGAGCATGATTTCGCAAGTTTTTGTTCAGCAGGAAGTCAGGTAAAGACAACAATAAGAACGATATATACTTTAGATATTAGTAAGGAAGGTGATATTATTTGTATCAGAATCAGTGGAAATGGTTTCCTTTATAATATGGTAAGAATTATCGTTGGAACTCTATTGAAAGTGGGATTAAAGGTCTATCCACCGGAGCATGTAGAAGAGATTCTTTTATTGAAAGACAGGTATGCAGCAGGACCTAAGGCACCGGCGAAAGGACTGACATTAATTGACATAAAGTATGAAAAATAGTTTGTGAATTTTTGTAATAGAAATGTAATAAAGAAAACATTGCTTTTCAGATATTGGAGTGATACGATACCTAACGAAAAATATCACATTCACATCACAGTTAAATAGAATCTTATGTATTATAAGACAGGATTGCCATGAGTGAGAGGTGATACCTGTCTATTTGTATGTAGCGGATGCCGTTTTGGGTAATTCATTTTCTAAAAAACTGTTGTGCGGAGAGGAGAGGTTAAAATGAAAAGAAGAATGTGTGTACATAACGTAATCGTGTTAATAGCAGCATTTTTGTGTATAGGAATGCTAACAGTCACATCAGCGGCAACGGTAAAGGAACCCAAAAGTGGGAGTGAGAAATTTTTATCAGTTTCAGAGAAAAAGAAAGCTCCAAAGAAAAAAATTAGTGGAAAAATAATAACTAAAAATGGAAATAAGTTTTACAAAAAAAATGGGAAGATTGTAAAAAGAAAATTTGTAAAAGTAAAGGGAAAAACCTATCATTTTGGAAAGAATGGGGCTATGACAACCGGATGGATGAAATATAAGGGAAATTATTATTATTTTAACAGAAATAACGGAAAGATGGCAAGGAAACGTAAAGTAGACGGAGTGTCTATTAATGAAGAGGGAAAAGCAAAGAACACTGAGAGTAATGTGGAAAAAATCAAAACTATGATTCGGGCAAAAAAGCGAATGCTTAAACTCTGTGAACCTACGGATACGAAGAAACAGAAATTGCGAAAATGTTTTGACTGGGTAGCAAAAGCGCCATATAAGCGATATCGTTTCTTAAAATCTATTTATAAGACAAAAGGCTGGGAAGTTACATTTGCCAATGATATTTTTGAAAATGGAGATGGATGTTGCGTATCCGAAGCGGCAGCATTAGCATTTTTAGTTCATGAATGTGGTTATAAGACAGTATATGTGGCTCATGATTCAGAACATGCGTGGATGGAATTAAATGGAAAGGTATATGATACTCTATTTGCAAGGTCTAAGGATTATGAGAAGTATTATAATCTGTCTTACAGTAATTATAACTGTCATGCTATCGATAAGAGAAAGATATAGGAGATTACAATGGTTTTCAGTTCGGCAGTATTTTTGTTTGTATTTTTGCCGATAGTGTGTGCATTATATTTTTGCATACCAAAAATCAAGGCAAAAAATAATTTTTTAGTGGTAGCCAGTTTGATTTTTTATGCATTTGGCGAACCGGTGTATGTGCTGCTAATGATAGGCTCTATACTGGTTAATTACATATTGGGAAGAGGCATCGGACTATTTGCGAAGCGCAATTGTGTTGCAGGAAAGCGAAGTATTCTTATCACTGCTATTGCAGCAAATCTTGGAGTATTGTGCATTTTTAAATATACAGGATTTTTGATTGAAAACATTCATGAAATATTTGGGGTGAGATTACCTGTTCCAAGTATTACATTGCCTGTCGGGATTTCTTTTTTTACATTTCAGGCGCTTTCTTATGTGATTGATGTGTATAGAAATCCGGATATGGAGCAAAAAAATGTATTTCGTTTGATGCTTTACATTTCTTTTTTTCCACAACTGATAGCAGGTCCGATTATAAGATATAATGAAATAGAACAGCAAATGATTTCAAGAACATCAAGCGTAGACAAAGCGGCAGACGGAATACAGAGATTTATAAGAGGATTGACAAAGAAATTACTGTTGGCAAATGGAGCGGGATATATTGCAGATGCTGTTTTTGCCTTGGATATTGGTAAGTATAGCTTTTTTGTGGCATGGATTGGAGCAATTAGTTATACATTACAGATATATTATGATTTTAGCGGATATTCAGATATGGCAATAGGAATGGCTAAAATATTTGGCTTTGAATTTAAGGATAATTTTAATCATCCGTATAGCGCTGAAGGGATGAAAGATTTCTGGCGGAGATGGCACATTTCTTTATCTTTGTGGTTTCGGGAGTATGTATATATTCCGCTCGGCGGAAATAGAAAAGGAAAATGCAGAACAGAGATAAATAAAATGATTGTATTTGCCTTAACAGGTATGTGGCATGGCGCCAATTGGACTTTTTTGATATGGGGAATGATTCATGGAGTGGCGAATGTGTTAGAAGATACGGTCGGGTGTTTTGTGAAAATAAAAAGTAAGGTAATAAAAAATCTTTACACATGGCTTGTTGTTATTGTGGCATTTGTAATGTTTCGGGCAGATACAGTTGCAATGGGGTTCAAAATGCTAAAAACAATGTTTACAGGATTTCGGTTTGAAATTCAATCTATCAGTTTTATCGGTGAACTGTTGAGTCCATATTATATATTTATCTTAATTTTGGCAATCGTGTTTGCGTACCCGGTTAGAGATAGAATGATTGAATTTTTAGAAGAAAAGAGATATCACTGTAAAAATATTGTCTGTTCCATGTTTTATCTGGCTGATATCTTATTACTTTTATTGTGTATTGTAAATTTGGCAACAACATCATACAATCCGTTTATTTATTTTAGATTTTAGGATGGAGGAACAAATGAAGAAAAAAATTTATATAGCAGTTTTTTTTATAATACTATGTTTACCATCCTTTGCAATGCTTTTTTATAAAACAGATGCGAATGTTGAAAAAAGAAAGGTTCAGAGTTTCCCCGACTTAAAAAAGGAAGGAAAGTTAAATATCCGTTATTTTGATGAACTCAGTAACTATTTTTCTGATAATTTTGCATATCGACAGGAACTGATTGCAATAGATGCATTTATAAAAAGTAAAATATTTAAAGAGTCCAATAATGAAAAGGTGATTGTTGGAAAGAACGGGTGGTTGTTTTTTAGTGAAACATTGGATGATTATTTGGGACGAAATACATTGTCTGACAGACAGATTTTTTCCTGTGCAAGGGTTCTTTATCTGTTACAGGAGAATGCAGAACAAAATGGCAAAAAGTTTTTATTTACTGTTGCGCCCAATAAGAATGCGCTTTATCCTGAGTATATGCCGGATAGATATATTCAAATCGATGACAAAAATAATTACGCAATGTTGAAAAAGGAATTGTCTGCACAAAGGGTGAATTTTATTGACTTGCAAAAATTATTTCAGGACGAGAGAAAAGTTGTATATCATAAATTGGATACCCATTGGAATAATGAAGGAGCTGCAATGGCATGCAATTGGATTTTGGACAATCTTGAACAACAGCATTATGATTATAGCAGCGAGCCAAAGAAAATTGAAAATAATTTTTCGGGAGATTTATATGGAATGTTATTTCCCAAAGGAGATAAAAAAGATGAGAATATAATATACGAAAAAAAGCATTCCTATATATATGTCTCTAAGACAAAAAATGTTGAGGACATTTCTTTAAAAACGGAGAATTTAGAGAAAGACGGTTCAATTGTAATGTATCGCGATTCTTTTGGAAATGCATTGATTCCGTTTATAGCGGATGAATTTAAAAATGGATATTTTACAAAGGCGGTTCCATATAACTGGGAATTAGCAGACATTTATAATGCAGATGCCGTTGTGATAGAGATTGCGCAGAGACATATTTCATCTCTTATAGAGGAGGTTCCTTATATGGAGGCACCGCTCAGAGAAGAGAAAATTGATATACAGGAAAAGAATGACTGCACTTCGACGTTGGAGAGAGTTGAAAGTGAAGATGATTATATGCAATTTCGAGGAATAATAGATAAGAAGTATATTGATAAGGATGGAAAAATTTTACTTAGATTTCGGAATGATAAAAGGCAATATACTTTCGAGGCGTTTCCAGCTGCGTTTGGAGGAGAAAGTAGCAGCGGGTATGAGTATGGAATGTATTTTGATACATCTTTTTGTGAAGCGGGTTCATATGATGTAGAAGTTATATCCGAAAAAGAGGGGAGATATTATACTTCCGGGAACCAAGTAGAAATAACAATAGAAGAGTAAAACTATGTTTGTATAGATTATAACAGATTTAAATGGAGGAACGTAAGATGAGAAAAAATATATTTATGGTTATAACATTAATGACATTTGCTGTGTTTGCAACAGCGTGTGGAGGAAATAAAAAAGAAGTGGCAACTGTAGAAATAACATCTGAGGTAGAGGCGACAACGCAGGTGGAAAACATATCAGAGAGTACGACAGAGAAAAAAACGAAGGAAGCAGTTACGAAAGCTCAGGAAATAAAGGAGAAAAAGACAGAGGCAGCAACGACAGAAAAGATAACTGAAAAAATTACAGAAAAAGTAACAGAAAAGCCTACAAAGAGAAAAAAGGAAAAGGTAACGAAAAGTAATGCAGAAGAAAATAAAAAGAAGGCTAAAAAATATATAGGAAAGTCTCTGGATGAGCTTGTGAGTAAAATCGGAAAGTACAAAAAAATGGAAAAAGCAAAAAGTTGTCTTGTTGAAGGAGAGTTTGACGGAATGTTTTATTATGACGGTTTTATCGTTTCCGCTTCAACCGAGAATGGAGAATGGATTGTGTCGAGTGTGGATTAAAATGAAATTTCTGTAAAAATATAATTGACAGTATAAATTACTTATTATATAATAAGGTTTATTGTGACGTGTTATGCACGTTGGTTGTGCATCTTAGCCAAAGCCCCGGTATGGATGTGGAACATTGAAAAAGAAAAATTGAAGATAAGCAAAATTTCAGGAGGTAAACCAATGAAAACATACATGGCTAGTCCAGCAGATATTGAAAGAAAATGGTATGTAGTTGATGCTACAGGATATACATTAGGACGTTTGTCATCAGAAGTTGCTAAAATCTTAAGAGGAAAGAACAAACCACAGTTCACACCTCATATTGATACAGGTGATTATGTAATTGTAACAAACGCAGACAAGATTAAAGTTACAGGTAAAAAGTTAGACCAGAAAGTTTATTATCATCATTCAGATTATGTTGGTGGTATGAAAGAAATAACACTGAAAGAAAAGCTTGCTAAGAAGCCTGAAAGCGTTATTGAACTTGCAGTTAAAGGCATGCTTCCAAAGGGACCTTTAGGAAGAAGCATGATAAAGAAACTTTTTGTTTATGCTGGCGCTGAGCATCCACATGCAGCTCAGAAACCGGAAGAATTAACATTTTAGTTGACTGAGAGGAGGAAATGACAATGGCTATAGAAAAGTATTATGGAACAGGTAGAAGAAAAAGCAGTATTGCTAGAGTATATGTAATGCCTGGTAAAGGAAATATCACAATTAATAAAAGAAACATTGATGAATACTTTGGTCTTGAGACATTAAAGGTAATCGTTCGTCAGCCATTAACAACTATTAATGGTACTGATAAATATGATGTTATCGTAAATGTACATGGTGGCGGATATACAGGACAGGCTGGAGCTATCAGACATGGTATTGCCAGAGCATTGGTTCAGGCTGATGCTGAAAACAGACCTGCATTAAAGAAGGCTGGATTCCTGACAAGAGATTCAAGAATGAAAGAAAGAAAGAAATACGGTCTCAAAGCAGCGAGAAGAGCACCACAGTTTTCAAAGAGATAATTCAAAACAGAATACGAATTTTCCAAAAAGCCCTCAAACCCTTGTGTTTGGGGGTTTACTTATTTTCAAAAAAACTACAAAAACCTAGAAAAAAGCATCGTAGGGAACATACAGAGAACAAAAGTTTATATCATGTTTATGACTTCTAGCAATATTGACATATCCAAATGAGTATATACTCTTTCCGTTAAGGATTGTGCTTCAGCGTTATAGACACTCTTTTTAATTGTGGTTTGATCTACTTTGGCAGCAGTCAACATTAATAAACATGTATGACGTTTGTCATACGAGTTATGTTTTAAATGTAAATCTTTCATGAATCGTTAATAACGGTGATAAAATGTAAAAAGATGGAGGTTAAATTTTTAATGTTTAACTTATATGAAATAAAGAAGTATAAAAAATTTGTTGTTCTCTATTCGGCTGATTGTCGGACAGGTCTGGCTTTAGGTGTGGGATAGCTCTACCTTGCCGACAAAAGAATGGTCCTATGCCAAGAAAAAGTACAAGTTTAACGTGAACTTCACCTTAATTTTTTTAATTATGTTACATTAATTTCAAGTTTCCTCAATTATAAGACTTTTTGAATAACTGCTTTTATCTGCTGTTTGGCCTCAAAGGTATTGCTTTAAAACCCATGTTATGATTTTTCTTGAATATAAATCCATTGTGCTTGTTAAAGAAACAATTTAATCAAAAGTCTATATGTATTTAATAGCTGAACATCATACTACATCTTGTGCACTTCTTAATTCTCTGCACAGTCTGGCATTTTCCTTTGCTTTATCGCTTCCATAATTGCCCGTTCTCTAGTTGGAATATTTCTCTCATTCATTTGATATTTCTTCCGTCATGTGGAAAGGGAGATTTTTTGATATGCCAAGATTCGCTGTACAGGCATTTACACTTAATTCTTGATGTTATTCCCAATATCTGACTGCTACTTTCTTAAATTCTTCTGAGTACCGTGTTGCTATGTTTTAATTATCTATTCGTTGTTTTTATATTGCATCTATATCAAGGAGTGTTCCACATCTAACTTGTACTATTTATATGCTACTACTAGAAGGGGGATGAAGAGTGTGGAACAGATGGTTGAGAAGGTTAGGGATGGATTTAGAAGACTATTTAATACATTTTATGAAAACTACTATGGATAACAATTGTAGTGGTTTTCATACAAGTGTTAAATAATAAAAAGTATGCTATAATTATGAAAAAAATAGGATATAGAAGTAATGGGAAAAAAGGAAATAGGATATTGTCATATTTGTGGTTGCTATGGAGAATTGTCTTATGAACATATACCGCCAGAGACTGCACTTAACAGTGACAGGGCGATAATATATACAGGTGATGATGTAATCAAAAGATACAAAGGAGAAAAATCAAGATATATATGTAGGCAACAAGGTATGGGAAAATTTTCACTTTGCGAAAATTGCAATAATAAAACAGGTTCTTGGTATGTTCCGCAGTATAGTGATGTGGCAAAAGATGTGGCTCGAAGTATGCATAAAAGGGAAAAATTAGAGCATGGAGATATATTAGGATTTTCGTCAAATAATTTTCCGGCGCTTGCTTTTGTAAAACAAGTAATAACAATGTTTTGCAGTTTGTTGCCGATAGAAGAAGTAAAACGCCTAGGATTTGATAAGTTGTTGCTTGAAAAGGAAAGCAATGAAGTAGATACTACTTTATTTGATTTGCGCATATACTTAACACCAGCTAATGTTGGGAAATTAATGATTGGTCCGTGTGCGGTTTTATATAAAGCAGGTGCGGGAATAGAAACAATGTGGGTTTCTGATTTGGGCGTATATCCTTTTGGCTTTATATTAAATTTGACACCGGAGTATCCTATAGAATATGGAGTGGGCATAACTCGTTTTTTTGAAGCTGAATATGATAAAGGGTATAATATGCAATGGGGATTGATGTATTTGGAGAGAACTGATAAATCATTACCATTACCATTACAGTTTAAACCTTTACCTAAGTTTAATGAAAAGGATGATATTAACTGAAATGATTATGTAAATAAAAAATTAATAAGTAAAAATGGATGCTAACAGTAATTTTGATATTATGTTTAGTTAGCATCCATTTTTTAGAGTTTTGTCTAATTTTATATTGAAAAACCTTAGTATAATAGTATAATTAAATGGAAAAGTGTACAATAGTGGATAAAATATGTTGCATAAAATGGAGATGGTAAAATGAATTATTCGGCAACACAAATGGCAAAAAAATTAGACATTTCGAGGTCATATTTATATTACTTAAAGGATAATGGGATAGTAGAGCTTGAAGTTAATGAAAAAGGAAGAACTGTGTGGACGGAAGCAGTCTATCATCAGTTAAAAGAATATATTAAGAAAAATAATATTCTGGAAAAACAGGAAGTCATTGAATTACCATATAAAACAACGAAAATAAATAATCGAAGATATTTAGGCAATAAATACAAACTTCTACCTTTTATAACAAAGGTAGTTAATGAGGAGTGTCAAAATGTTAATACGGTAGCAGATATATTTGCCGGAACAGGAGCTGTAGCGTCAGCGTTTACTGATAAAAAGATAATTACAAATGATATTATGTACAGTAATTACATTTGTCACTTAGCGTGGTTTAGCAGTGAAGAGTATTCAGAAGAAAAAATAATAGAGTTAATAATAAATTATAATACTATGGTTATTGAGCAGGATAATTATATGAGTGAAAATTTTGCAAATACATATTTTTCGCTTGATGATTGCAGGAAAATTGGCTTTATTAGACAAGATATTGAAGATAGATTTGTAGCGGGCGATATTAATGCAAGAGAAAGAGCGTTATTGATAACGTCTTTATTGTATGCAATGGATAAGATTGCCAATACATGTGGTCATTATGATGCTTATAGACAAGGTGCTGAATTTGAAAAATGTTTGGAGCTATCTGTACCACAGCCGGACGAGACTTTAAATGAAAATAATGTGTGTTACAATATGGATACAAATGAGTTGGTATCAGATATCGATGCGGACTTGGTATATATTGACCCGCCATATAATTCACGACAATATTGTGATGCATATCATTTGCTTGAAAACGTTGCTCGTTGGAATAAACCAGAAGTGTTTGGTGTTGCAAAAAAGATGGATAGAACATCTTTAAAGAGCGACTATTGTACACAGAAAGCTACGGTTGCTTTTGAAAAGTTGATAGATTCAATTCATGCGAAATATATTATGCTATCATACAATAATATGGCAAAAAAAGGGAATGATCGTTCCAATGCTAAAATAAGTGATGAAGATATTATGCGTATTCTTCAAAAGAAAGGTACAGTGAAGGTTTTTACAGAGGATTATAAATCATTTTCTACAGGTAAATCAGATATAAAAGATAATCAGGAAAGATTGTTTGTGTGTACATGCTATGAAAGTGGAAAAGAGATAATCCCATCTGCTTTAAATTACACAGGTGGAAAGTATAAGCTGTTGCCACAGATACTTCCTTTTTTTCCAAAGGATGTAGATAAGGTGGTTGATTTGTTTTGCGGGGGATGCAATGTAGGAATTAATATTAATTGTAATAAGGTTCAGTTTAATGATTCGAATAAATATCTGATAGGGCTCTTGGATACATTTAGGAGATTAACTAAGGATGAAATTTTTGAATGGTTATTTACAGCTATAGATAGATATAATTTATCACTTGTAAGTGAAAATGGATATGAATATTATGGTTGTGAAAGTTCGAAAGGATTAGGTTCTTATAATAAAGAAGGCTACAATAAACTGAGAAAAGATTTTAATAACAAAACTATACATGATGATGAATATTTCTTGATGTTATATTTGTTGATTGTGTATTCGTTCAATAATCAATTGAGATTTAATAAAAAAGGAGAGTTTAATCTTCCAGTTGGAAAAAGGGATTTTAATGCTAAGATGCAGGAAAAATTGAAAGGGTTTCTTGACCGGATTAAAAGTGGAGACTATGGGTTTATCAATCGAGATTTTAGAGAAATAAAGCTGGATGAGTTTACGGATAAAAGTTTCTTTTATGTAGATCCACCGTATTTGATAACCTGTGCAACATATAACGAGCAAGATGGCTGGACAGAGAAAGACGAATATGATTTGCTGTCATATTTAGAGCAGCTAGATAAAAAGGGTATTCGGTTTGCATTGTCGAATGTACTAGAAAACAAAGGAAAAAAAAATAAAATACTATCTGATTGGATAGAGAAGAATAAAAAGTTTAAGGCTATATCGCTTGATTATGATTATTCGAATTCTAATTATCATACAAAGCGTGAAGGTGTCACAAAAGAAGTATTGGTGGTGAATTACTAAAAGGAGGTAACGGGTGTATGACAACTAAAATAGGATTTAAAAGTTATTGTTGGGCAATTGGAACAACGAGCTATAGAACGGATAAATTCAATATGAACATTGAAATGCAGATGAAATTATTAAAAGAGTTTAGGAATCTTCCGGAAAACAAAGGAAAGTTATGGACTGGAAATAATAAATTTCAGGCAAAATATTATGAATTTCTTAAGAACAAGGAATTTGTAAAAGGTGATGCACCAAGACCAGATAAAGATGCAAGAGAGAAAACATCTGGATTAAGAGATATTGGATTGTTAGACGATGAAAGAAATGTAACAGCAGCTGGTGAAGCATTAATTGAGATTGCAAAATCAGGAGATTTTACGTCTGATAATTTGCTCGAAATACCAAAAGATAGTTATCTATATTTTAAGCAGTTATTAAAAACATCAAATGATGTTGATGGTAAAAATGTAAGACCATTTGTGGTGTTTTTGTATGTGGTAAGTAAGGTGGAATTTCTTACATATGATGAATTTACATATTTATTACCATTATGTGTGGATAAAAAAACAACGGATAAGGTTATTGAATGTGTTATTTCTTCGCGAAGTGGTAGTATGGATTATGAAGATACAATTTTATCTGTACTAATGGGAATGGAGAATTATCAAAAGGCATTAGCATTGTTGCAGGAAGAAGAAATTACAGAAGAATTAATATGTAATGTAGGTATTAATCGTAAAAGTGCAAAGTATGATAAACCATATTATGTTTTGTACAACATATTAAAGAGTATTGTGTTTGCGAAGGATAATTTGGCATTAGAATTATATGAAGCAACAAAAAAACTGACCAATAGTAAAGTTGGTGGTGCATGGCGTAAGTATTTCTTCAGTAGTAATGCAAGAAGTGTTATTTCAAGAATGGGATTATCTGTGCTAAATACTGTTCCAATATTACAAGCCAAGGCAGAAGACACATTTAATGAAGAGTTTTTCAAAATAATGCATTTGTTTAAGGCAAAGGCGACTTTGTCGGATTATTTTGATTTGAATAGAAGATATTTTAGGATTACGGATATTGTATTATTTGAGGATGATAAAGTAAAACTTGATGTCTTGCCAAAATGTTATATAGAAAATATAGCGGATGATTTGCTTGATATTGCATTTGAAAAATCTGATTTGATTTCAGAAAATGTAAAACTCGAAACTATACATCCGTGTTTGGCAATTGATGCGGATAGATTATATCAGAAATTAGGTCGACTGCTTGGTAAAAGTGTCACAGATAAAGAATCAGCTCGTAAGGTTATTAAAGATGAAAGATACGCTCGTTTTAATAAGCTTATTGATGATAAGTTTGATAAAGATACCCTTATTACATTATTTGACCATTTCGAAAGCAGACATGATGACGAAATAAGAGCTCTAGTTACTGATAATGCAGATATTCCAACAGTCTTTGAGTATGTTCTTGGTATTGCATGGTATGTGATAAGTGATAGAGAAGGAGATGTACTTGATTATATGAATTTATCTCTGGAAGCGGATTTGTTACCGAAAACACATGCAGGTGGTGGTGAAGCCGATATTGTTTGGAAGTATGAAAAAACAGACTGGTATCCTAAACATACATTATTGATTGAGGCGACACTTGCAGATGGCTCAAATCAAAGAAGAATGGAAATGGAACCGGTATCAAGGCATTTGGGTGAGTATTGTATTACTCATCCAGAGGACGAAGCATATTGTGTATTTGTGACAACATATCTTAATATAAATGTTATATCTGATTTCAGGGCTAGAAGGTATATGGAATACTACAACACCGCTGGAACAGATTATATAACTGGAATGAAAATATTACCGATACAGACTTCTGAGTTAAAAACATTACTTAGATTTGATGTTAGATATCCGCAGATTTATAAGATGTTGGACAAGGCTTACAATAGTAGTGAAGCACCGAGAGAATGGTATGAGAATAATATTGTGAGAGAAACAAGTTTTTATAATGTACAGGAGATATAAGAGTGGATAATAGGAGGAGGTATTTTGGCTTGTTTGGAAAGTGCTGTTCCTTTATGATACTATATCATATGATATGGATGGAAATATAAAGAATTACAAAGAACTCATCAAACTTGTATTTCTCAAGATGGATAAAAAGTGGTATTGTTCAGAATTGATAGGAAGATTAGAAAGAAAATTATCAATGGAAGTTTTAGAAGAATATGACAGATTTTGGAATACAGTAATATCTGATAAAAAATGACTAAATCTGTTGTAAATGCTTTATATTATCTTAAATTAGAAAATTATGGTGATACAAATGTAAATCATAGACTATTATTGTTAAATATTGCAGATGGCTTGGTAATAAATACATTTAAAGATATAAACAATGTAAAAAGCAGTTTAGACAGACTTTTTAAGAAGATTGTGGATATTCAATTAGTTGCATTGTATCTTATGTAGTTGCGGTGATAACAAAAAGTTTTCAAGCAGATGTTTATAAAAAGACTAAATCTATAATACCACAGGAAATATATACATTGAGAGATATACGACAATGAACTTATTTTTGGTTTGTAATTAGTTCCTTTTGATTAACGCTATATACGCAGTTGTAAGTACAGAGAAGTCGTGGAATGCCCTCGGCAGTCCACCATGCAAAACTTACATGCAACAATAGCTTCAAGAAAAAAGGTAAGGAGAATAACAATGATATTAAGCGTAAGTCGCAGAACTGACATTCCCAATTATTATTCAGAGTGGTTTTTTAATAGAATAAAGGCCGGGTTTGTGTATGTCAGAAATCCAATGAACGCACATCAAGTAAGCAAAATTACTATAACACCGGAGGTGATTGATTGCATTGTTTTTTGGACAAAAAATCCAGAGCCAATGTTTAGCAGACTGGATGAACTTGATTTATATGATTACTATTTTCAGTTTACATTGACCGGATATGGAAAAGATATAGAGTGTAATGTTCCGCATAAAAAGGAAAAGATGGTTCGTGTATTTCAGGAGTTATCAAAAAAGATTGGAATGCAAAAGGTAATATGGAGATATGATCCTATTATTTTTACAAAGAAGTATACTCAGAAATACCATTTAAAAGCTTTTGAACAAATTGCAACAGAACTTAAAGGATATACAGAGAAGTGTGTTATAAGCTTTGTAGATGTATATGCAAAGAATAAGAAAAATATGGAATTACTGGATTTGTATAAGATTGATAAAAATGAATTATTGGATTTTGCAAAGAAAATAGCTGATATCGCAAAGGAAAATGGAATGTCCATAGGTAGTTGTGCTGAGAGTATAGATTTGGATGAGTGCGGTATTGAACACAATTGTTGTATTGATAAAGCGCTCATAGAAAATATAATTGGATGCAGGCTTAAAGTGGAAAAAGACAGCAATCAGCGTGAGGATTGTGGTTGTATGGAAAGTGTAGACATTGGCACATATAATACATGTAAAAATGGTTGTAAATACTGTTATGCAAACTATAGCGAAGAAAGTGTTGCAAGGAGTTATAGCAAATACAATCCACAGTCGCCGATATTGTGTGGTGTACTCGATGAACAGGATAAAATAACGGAACGCAAAATAAAATCATTGAAGGAACATCAATTAAGTTTTTTTGATTCATAGATACCGGAAAGATTCAATTTCTTCCATATTAAATACATATCAGTATTTTGAAGTGTTAAAAAATCAATAGAATCCAAGTGTTGTATACACGGCTTTTCTCACATCTAAAATTCGCTTTTCCATAAATTCAGGATAGTCTCGAAACCACTTCATGTTCAGCGGTGAAGGATGTGGGAGTACAAAGGCTGGTTTTCCGTTGATTTCAAGATTTTGAAATACAAGGTCGGTCAATTTTTTCTTAGGGAAAAAATATTCGGCGGCGAAACTTCCAATGATAATATAAATTTCATTTTGGACTAAATTCAGCTCTTGAGAAAGCCATTTTTCTGCACAATATTTTGGAGGCCTTTTGTCACCGCCTCCTGGATTTTTTCCGGGATAGCAATGGGATATAGAAACAATATAAAAGTTGTCAGGATTATAGAATACTTCATCGGGAATATTGTACCATTCGGAGCGAAGGCGCCTGCCACTGGCATCGTTAAAAGGTTTTCCGGTATTATGAACAGTGCGTGAAGGAGCCTGACTAATTTGCATGATTTTAGCGTTAGAATTACCGAATAAAATAGGGTGAGGCTCAAAACCAAAAGCAGATTGACAATGTTTACAATTGTTAATCTGCTTTTGTAAGTTTATAAATTCTTTTGCTTTTAAATTTGATGGTTGATTGAAAGATGACATAATATAAATTCCTTTGATATATAATTTTGAAATGTAAATATTGTAACATAGATGTCAAAAAAAGTTAAGAAACAATTTGTAGTGTTTTGTCGTTGCAAGAGATATAATTATAGATGATGTAATCGGAGGTGAAATTAGAAAAAGCAAATTAATTTGATAGGATAAAAATAAAGTTAGTTGCAGGAAATGAAACTTTTTGATTCTTTGATACGTCTAATATAAAAAAACATGGAAAAGCGCGATGTGGAAAAATTTTTATACCAGAAGGAGACAGGATTATGCGTAAGAAGTATATTGCAGCAGGAATTGTTACAGCGGGGATTATAACATTATTGAGTGTTAGCATAGTGTTTACGACGAATATGGCGAAACAGTTGGGTAAAATAGACAGTAAAATAGATAAGGCTATTGGAATTACCGAAGATATTGCACAGGAAGATGATGTCATAATAGCAAGTGAATACAAAATAAAGTCAACGAAGGAGTTGTCAGACGCATATGTGAATGGAACGGTTGAAAAATTAAAAAGCGAAGATAAAGAAACCATTGATTTGGCGGATAAGATATTGAAAGAAATTACGAAGGATAATATGACGGATTATGAAAAAGAATTAGCGGTTTATCAGTGGATGATTAAAAATATAAAAATAGACGAAAGCGGAATGGCAGCAGTTCAGAAAAAGAAGGATGAACTTTCGACTCCGAATGGAGTGCTTAAAAATCAAAAGGCAGTGTGCGTAGGATATGCAACAACATTTAGATTGTTTATGCAGATGATGAAAATAGATTGTAAAGTTGTACATAGTACGGATTTATCCCACAGTTGGAATGAAGTAAAATTAGAGGATGACTGGTATTTTGTCGATGCTTATTCGGATGTCAATTCTGAGAATTTTGCAAACTTTAACTTAAATGATGAGATGTGTTTGGAGAGCTATGAGTGGAATAGAGAGTTTTTCCCGGCAGCAGCGGGAGTCAAATATAATTATGCCTGCATGAATAATCAAAAAGAAACAGATGTTTATAAAATTCCGAAGAGAGTGCGAAAAGTGGTTGATGATAAATCGGAAAATCTGTTTTTAAATTTGGGAAAGAATATGTCTGACGAGACCAAAGATATTGTAGAAGCAATGATGTTAAGTATTGAAGACTATACAATGGATAGTGTAATGATTTCATACAAGTGGGTTGAAAATGATGAGCAGGAACGAATTTTATGTATTTATGCTACGCCAGAGGCAACAGAGGATATGGAAAATTTGTCTGAGGAAGTGGCAAAAAAGGTTAGAAAGGCAGTAAACAAAGCTTTTGAAGATTATTCAAATCCGGATGACATAGACGAGTAATATAGAAGATAAAATGATAAATTTGTAATTTGACTGTTGCAAGTTTCTAACAATATAGTTTAAGGAGCGTTTTATGAAGAGATTTTTGTTCATGGCATTGTTTTTAGTTGCTATCCTTATGATGGCAGCCTGTGAGGGTGAGAAGGAAGTTAATATTACAATGGAGGATATGCAGAAGCAGATGCTGAGTGTTGGGAAAAAGCTTCCGGAAATGTCGATAATTCATGGCAGTAGTGAAAATACAGAAAGTCTATTTTCGTCTTTGTCTGATATAGATTATAGCCATGTAGAAGACTACTTTTATGCCTATTCTAGTGAGGGAAAAGCAGATGAAGTAGCGGTTATAAAATTAAAAAAAAGTAAATATGCAGAGGAAGCAAAAGAAAGCCTTCGCAATCATATGCAGGACAGAAAGATAATGTTTCAAAATTATAAACCTGACGAGGCAGACAGGGTTGAAAAAGGTTTGGTATTTTCTGATGGAAAATATGTTGTATTAGTAATAGCAGATGAGTTGTCCAAAATAAAGGCGGAGTTTGAAAAGATAATGAAAGAGTAACTAATTGAGGTAAGACAATGGTTTTTAGCAGCGCTATTTTTCTATTTTTATTTTTACCAATAGTTTTCATATTATATTATATTTTACCGAAAAAATTGCGGAATACAATAATGTTTCTGGCGAGTCTCCTATTTTACGCATGGGGGGAACCGATATATATTTTTATAATGTTATTTTCTACGGTGTTTGATTATGAGAACGGAAGGCTAATTGAAAAATGTAGAAAACAAGAGAAAGAAAAGATATGTAAGGTAATTTTAATTTTATCCATTGTAGTAAACTTGGGATTATTAATGTTTTTTAAATATACAGATTTTTTTGTGGGTAATATAAACGGGCTGTTTGGATTATCGATAGATAGCCTTGGTTTAGCGCTTCCAATAGGAATATCATTCTATACTTTTCAGACATTGTCTTACACAATTGATGTATATAGGGGAGTGGTTCAGACTCAGCAAAATATGATTAATTTCGGTATGTATGTAAGCATGTTTCCACAGTTGATTGCAGGTCCGATTGTAAGATATAGTGATATTAAAAATCAGGTTGACAGCCGCGATGAGAATGTAGATGAAATAGCTGCCGGTATTCGAAGATTTATAATGGGGCTGGCAAAGAAAATAATAATTGCCAATCAAATTGGAATATTATGGGATGAAATCGAGAGCATGACAAGTTTTTCAACAAGTCTTGCATGGATTGGGGCGATTGCCTTTACGCTACAAATTTATTTTGATTTTTCGGGATATTCGGATATGGCAATTGGCCTTGGTCATATGTTTGGTTTTACAATTCCGGAAAACTTTAAGCATCCATATGAATCAAGAAGTATAACTGAATTTTGGAGAAAATGGCATATAACACTTGGAACATGGTTTCGGGAGTACATATACATTCCTCTTGGAGGAAATAGAAATGGTGTAAAAAAACAGGTTATTAATTTATTTATCGTATGGTTTCTTACCGGTTTTTGGCATGGTGCCGGATGGAATTTTATTTTGTGGGGCGTATACTATTTTATCCTATTAATGCTCGAAAAATTATTTTTGCTCAAATGGATGGAGAGGTGGCCCCAATTATTGAGACATATCTATACACTTTTGTTTGTGGTAATAGGATGGGTAATATTTGCCTGTACAGATTTAAACGTTATGTGCAGCGTTTTGAAAGCAATGTTTGGATTGGGAGAAGGTATTGCAGGCGGTATGTCAGAATATTATATGATAAGTTATGGTGTTCTTTTTATTATTGCTGCAATATTGGCAACATCTGTTCCGATGAGAATTGTTCGCAGGCTGTTTTTAAAACTAAATTTAAATAATAATGTAAAATTAATAATAAAAAATTGTCTGTGTGTTTTTGTGCTTATTGTATCAATTGCGTTTTTGGTTGGGGATTCCTATAATCCTTTCTTATATTTTAGGTTTTAAATAGGAACAGCTAAAATAAAAAATCGGGGCGAATATTATGCGAAATAAATGTAGAATGGAAATAACAAAATGAAAAAGATAAATATGATGTTTATAATTATAATTATGACATTTTTTATGGGGGTTGGAGCTTTTACGATTTTTTCAAAGGATATTTTATTTTCTGCTGACGAAAACAGATACCTGGTAGGAAAGCCAAATATAAGTATTGAACGGATACTATTGAAAGATTTCCAGAACGATATGGAGAAATTTATGAGCGACCAAATACCATTTCGCAATCAGTTGATGGTGAGTGCCACTGTAATTAAAAAGAGTACGGGAATCAAAAATATCAATGACGCATATATCGGAAAAAATGGATTTTATTTTGAAAAAATAACGGATAATGATATTCATAAAGAGAGGTTTAAAAAAAATTTACAATTTATAAATACTTTTATTCAAGACTATGAGAATATAGAGTTTAGAGTGATGCTGGTTCCCGGAGCGGGAAATATACTGTCACAATACCTTCCGAAAGCAGCGAGGGTCTATGATTATGACAGATTAGCCGAAGAAGTAAAGAATACATTTGGAAGTGAAAAAGTTATTGAATTGGAAAAGAGTCTCAAAGATGGTGCAAAAGAATACCATATGTTTGCGAATACAGAAATGTATTACAAGACCGACCATCACTGGACTGCTTTTGGGGCGTATATTGGCTATAAACAATTTTCTAAGTCTCACTGTAGAAAAGCGAAAAATTTTACTATACAAAAGCTGACTGATAATTTTTATGGAACATTATATTCTAAAGTAATGGATATCAAAAAAGAGGGAGATATCATTTACGCACCATCAGATTTGGCTCAGGTTAAAGTCGATAATGGTGAAAAAATTACAGATTCTATTTATGATATGGAAAAAAAGAAGGTCAAGGATAAATACCAGATTTTTTTTGGAGGCAACTTTGGACAGGTTAATATAACGACAAAGAATACAAAAGGAAAACATCTTCTTTTACTAAAAGATTCCTTTGCAAATAGTTTTGTTCCATATATCTTAGATGATTACGATACAATTACAATGGTTGATTTAAGATATTTTGCCGGAAATTTAAATTTATTGATAAAAGAGAAAAAAATTACAGAGATGTTACTTTTATATGAGATGAGTAACTTTGCAAGTGATAATAATATTTATAAGATTTTGCTGTAAAAGTAAGAAGGAAATAAGGCAACGGTAGGTTTTTAAAATCTACCGTTTGTTTTATGATATTTCTAATGATTGACGTATTTTGGTGAAAAATCTATAATAGGTTTGGTAGTTATTAGAGAAATGTATGACATAGTGGAGACATAATGGACAAAAGAGAAATTGCAAAAAGATATATTTTATTTATAGTGAGCTTGTTTTTTTCGGCTTTCGGCGTTGCAGTGACAAAGCACGGTGAACTTGGTGTATCACCGATTTCGTCGGTGGCTAATGTACTAAGTTATAAATATGATTTTCTTTCTATGGGAATGTGGTTAATAATATGGAATTGTATTTTAATTTTAGGACAAATTTTAATACTCAGAAAAGAATTTAAAATAATACAACTATTACAGATACCACTATCCTTTGTCTTTGGATATTTTACAGATTTTGGCATGTGGTGTGTAGCGTTGATTCCTGTAAATAATTACGTTACCCGCTTGGTGTTGGTGATAGGCGGAATTATAATTTTGGGATTTGGAATTTCGCTATCGGTTATTGCCAATGTGATTATGAATTCCGGCGAAGCATTTGTCAAAGCTGTTTCAGATAAGACAGATAAGAATTTTGGAAATATAAAAATTGGATTTGATGTGTTTTGTGTAATATTCTCTATTATATTATCATTGTTATTTTTTAAAGGGAATATAGTAGGAACAAGAGAGGGAACCATACTGAGTGCTTTATTTACAGGTATAGTGGTGAAAATTTTTACTTATATTTTAAAAAGACCGTTGGAGAGTATATTAAAATGTTCATAAATGGAGGGAGAAGATGTCTCGAACAAAAAATAGAGAAATAGATATATTGAATGGTTCTTTAATAGATAAAATAATATTGTTTGCTTTACCATTGGCTGCCAGCAGTATTTTGCAGCAATTATTTAATTCTGCGGATGTGGCGGTTGTCGGGAAATTTGCAGGAAGTGAGGCATTGGCAGCTGTAGGAGCAAACGGAGCAGTAATTAATTTGCTGGTCAATTTGTTTGTCGGATTATCCGTAGGCGCGAATGTTGTGATATCTACTTTTATTGGAAAAGGCGAAGAACAAAACATAAAAAAGGCTGTACATACTTCAATTTTAATAGCAATTTTGAGTGGATTATTATTGATGATAATTGGAATTACTTTTGCAAAAACGATATTGACGGCAATGTCTACGCCTGAGAATATTATTGACTTGGCAGTAAAATATTTACGGATATATTTTTCAGGTATGCCGTTTATAATGCTGTATAATTTTACTGCTTCAATTTTCAGGAGTAAGGGTGATACAAAAAGACCATTATTAGCTTTAACTGTTTCAGGAATTGTAAATGTTCTGTTAAATTTGTTTTTTGTTGTCGTATTACACATGAATGTAGAGGGTGTTGCTATTGCTACGGTTATTTCAAATATAATTAGTTCATCAATTTTGTTATATTGGCTCAAAAAGGAAAAGGGTGCTTTTCGTTTTGAAATAAAGTGTCTAAAAATTAGTGTCAATATTGTTAAGAGTATGGCTAAGATTGGAGTTCCGGCTGGAGTGCAGGGGATGGTATTCTCTTTTTCTAATGTGATAATACAGTCAGCGCTAAATGGTCTTGGGTCTGTGGCGGTTGCAGCGTCAGCAGCAGCCTTGAATTATGAGTATTTTGCGTACTTTGTTTTGAGTTCTTTTAGTCAGGCAGGAGTTACTTTTATCAGTCAAAATTATGGTGCAGGAAACAGGGAGAGATGCAGAAGGGTTGTAAAAAGCTGTTTGGTACTGGGAATGGTATCTACAATCGTGACATGTGGTATTTTTATTATATTTTCGAGACCACTTGTAGGAATATTTACATCAGACACGGCGGTTGCAGAGTTAGCAATTATCAGAATAAAATATATTCTCACCTTTGAGCTGATTAATATGACAATAGAAGTATTATCGGGATGTATGCGTGGGCTTGGGTATTCATTTGTTCCAGCATGCGTATGTGTTTTGGGAATATGTGGCTTCCGCATTTTGTGGATATATACGGTATTTCAGAGGACACTTACTTTTGAAAGTTTGATGATGGTATATCCATCCAGTTGGGCAATAACAGTAATAGCAATTATTATTTCATTCATTTTTGTAAAAAAAAGAGTCAGAATCTAAGAAAAAAAGATTTATTAAAAATTAATTATCGAAATACATTGAATAAGAAAAAAAACAATAACATTTGCATATACTGTTGTGAAACCTTTATAGGAGTTTACATATGCAAAAAAAATCGGGAGTTGTTTTTATTAAGAGAAGTCATCTGGTAGTTACCGGTTTTATTATATTAATTGGTGGAATCAGTATAGTAGGAAATTCTATAAAGAAATATCCGGGAGGGGATTCAAGCGAGGTAAATGCACAGGTAGAGACAATAGAAAAAGTAAAGGATAAAATTACAGAAGAAAAGACGAAAGTAACAGAAAGCGAAGAAAAGAAATATATTAAATGGGTAGAATTTCATGTGACAAAGGAAGCAATGCAACAGGCATATGAATATGATATAAATACTCATAATACTGACATTCCCCTTCATTTTGTAGAGTTATTGTCTTATTTAGGAGCAAAATACGGAGGGGATTTTAGAAATTATAAACCGGAGGATATGGAAAAAGCAGCGGTGGCATTATGTGAGGGAAAAACAACGATGGAACAGCTTACGAAAGATATGAAATATTATTCTTATTACAGAGAGGCTTATGGTGCTGTTCTTGATGGAATGGTGGGAGAATATCAGATTTCTGAGGCTAGTGAGACGAAAGAGGATACAACATGGGTGACTAAGTATGGTTTAAAGGCATTTCATCCGATAGGAAAAGGATTTCCATATTCTGATTATGATGATTTTGGAGCGTCACGGAGTTATGGTTATAAGAGAAATCATTTGGGACATGATATGATGGGACAGGTGGGAACGCCGGTTATTGCCGTGGAATCAGGGCGTGTAGCAGAATTGGGCTGGAACCAATATGGTGGTTGGAGAATTGGAATTAATAGTTTTGATAAAAAAAGGTATTATTATTATGCACATTTGAGAAAAGATTTTCCTTTCGCAAAATGGTTGAAAAAAGGCAGTGTGGTTCAAGCGGGAGATGTGATTGGTTATATTGGAAGAACAGGTTATAGTGCAAAAGAGAATGTAAATAATATAGATGAGTATCATCTTCATTTTGGATTACAACTTATATTTGATGAGTCTCAGAGGGAGGGAAATAATCAGATTTGGGTTGATGTCTATCCGTTGGTAAGATTTCTATATCAGAACCAATCAGAGACGGTTAAGGATGAGAATACGAAAGAGAGACAACGAGTAGTACCGTTTAGAGATTTGGAAGCACAAAAATATATGAAAAAATAAAAATATTGGATGGTTTTTTGACAATACAAACAATTAAATAATAAATGGAATAAAAGCAGCCGGAGACAGATAATATGTCCTCTGGCTGTTTTACTATGAAAGCATTTATGTTAAAATAATAATGAAAAAATTACGAAGGAGAGGGGGAAAAGTACATGTTAAAAAAAACGATAATAGTAGTGATGGCGATAGTGTTTATCGCATCAGAGGTATGGATGACTTCTTCTATAGGGATTGGGGCAAAAGAAAATGAAATAAGTGAAAAAAGAACTGAATTAAGTGGTGTAGTGAAAGCGTCAGCCGCACCAGATATTAGGACTATTTATGTAAAAACAGATGGTTCACCGATAACGAAAGAAAAAAAGGTTGCCGCAGATATTGTGGTGATGGATAAGGCAGGAGGAGATGCGTTTGAGGATGATATTGTATATGATACAATAGAACAAAAGGGGACGATTAAGGTACGCGGAAATTCTACTGCGGCAGCGGATAAGAAACCTTTTAATATATCATTCTCTACTGCACAAAATGTTTTTGGCATGGGAAAAGCAAAGAAATGGAGCCTTTTAGCCAATGCTTTTGACAAATCACTTATTAGAAACAGATTAGCGATGGAATTTGCCACAGAACTGGGATTAATGTATACAAGTAAAAGTACGTTTGTAGATTTGTATATCAATGATAAATATTATGGAAATTATCTTTTAATTGAATCTGTAGGAGTAGGAAAAGACAGAGTTGATATTGATACAGAGAATGAGAATGATATACTTCTTGAAAAAGAGTATGATAGAACGGAAGAGGGTCAGTCTTATCTTAGAACGGCAAGATATGGAATCCGTTTTGCGGTGGGCGAGCCGGAAGGACTTGATGTAGAAACAAATCATTATAAACAGACCGTCAGCTTTTTAAACCGTTTTGAAAGATTGCTGGAGGATGGTGATTTCGAGAACTTAAATAGTTTTGTGGATATAGACTCTTTTGTGAATTTCTACATAGTAAATGAATTATTTAAAAATGTTGATTTCAATTATAGTTCTACAAGATTTTACATCAAAGAGGGTAAGTTATATGCCGGACCTCTGTGGGATTTGGATTTATCCAGTGGAAATGCACATCCGACTTTTTATAAAACATATTATGAAAAAGGCGTGAGTTACACAGGGCTTTGGTGCCAGCAGTTTGAGTGGTTTAAAAAATTTATGGACATTCCGGAATTTTATAATATGGTAAGCAAAAGATATAAGGAGATTCAACCTGTGATATCTAATCTTATTAGCGGCACTGAGGGAAACTCAATGAATGGTATTATAAATACATATGCAAATTCATTTGCCAGGAATTATGCTTCTATTTCATCGGGAGGTGCAGGCTGGAGTATATCAAAACCGGATAGTGCAGATTCCATAAGTTATGCCAGATATTCCGGTTGGAAGACTTATTCTGAATCCGTAGAGTTTTTAAGAACATGGCTAACAAATAGAAATGAATATTTGAAGAAACAATTTGTAAAGGAACAGCCGCCGGCAAAAAAGAATCATGCGAAGGTTGTTGTCACAGAGTCAGAAGATGATATCATTTTAAAGGGGAATGTGAATGGTACACAGTCAATGATTGGTTCATATTCGTGGAATGAAGATTATAAATGGCTCGGCTATGTAACCTTTAAAGGGCAGGCAAATTCAGAATATAAATATTTGGTGTTGAATTATTCAGGAGACATTTCCACCTTAAGATTGGAATTTGTGGGAAATGCCGGAAAAAGCAATGAAATACATTCAGGGATATATTGGTTTAAAAATATGGCATATGATTGTTATTTTGTATCTGCTGACAGAAGGGCAATTCCGCTTGTGGAAAATAATAGCATGGCAGTGATTGATTTGAAAAAATCAGGTTTGGATATCGGTAAATATAGTTCTGGTGTGCATATGCATGTGGGAACAAGTGGAGTATCAAAGGGAAGTGTTGAAATTACAAATGCCAGACTGGTAAAATCAGTTGTTATCGAAGGAAATATCGAAGAGGAAACAACAGCTGGAAATTCAATCGTACCACCTGTTACAACACCTCCTTCACAGAATCAAAAACCGATGCAGATTAAAGTAAAGAGACCGGGAAAAGTAAAAATTATATATGCAACGAAAAAGAAGAAGGCAAAAAAAGCAAAGTTAATGATTCGGAAAGTGAAAGGTGCGAAAGGCTATCAGGTTAAAGTTTGTGTAAACAGACGTTTTAAAAAGAAAAATACGGTCACAAAATATTCGCACAAAACAAAGATTGTGATAAAAAAGCTTAAAAAGAATCAAAAATATTATGTAAAAGTGAGAGCATATACCATAAGAAATGGAAAAAAATATTATGGCAAATGGTCAGGAAAGAAAAGAGTTTCTTTCAGTAAGAAAGTATAAATTAACATTACAGGGGAAAAAGTTTAGATGAGAGAAGATAAAACTTTGGAATGGATTGTTGAGCCGTTGCTTCAATGGTATGGCAAAAAGGCGCGTGAACTTCCGTGGAGAGTAGATGTGCAGCCATATCGTGTATGGATTTCAGAGATAATGCTGCAGCAGACCAGGGTGGAAGCCGTTATTCCATATTATAATCGTTTTATGAAAGCTTTTCCACACATTAAGGATTTGGCAGATGCAGAAGAGGAAAAGGTTTTAAAGCTTTGGGAGGGATTAGGTTATTATTCCAGGGCGAGGAATTTGAAAAAATCTGCGGAGATAATCCGTGATAAATATAATGGAGAGTTTCCGAAAGAATATAAAGAAATCATACAGCTTCCGGGTATTGGGAAATATACAGCGGGAGCAATCAGCTCTATTGCATTTGGGATGCCATATGCGGCAGTAGATGGCAATGTTCTTCGGGTTATTTCTAGAATTTGTGAATCAGATTCCGATATAGGGGATGAAAAGTTTAGGGATGAGGTCAAAGAACAACTGGAAAGGATTTATCCCCACAGTCATTGTAGCCAATTTACACAGAGTCTTATGGAGTTAGGGGCAATGGTATGTATTCCAAATGGAGTACCAAAATGCAAAGAGTGCCCATTGAATAACGGGTGTAAGGCATTTGAAAATAGCAGTTGGGATAAATATCCGGTTAAAAAGCAGAAAATAAAAAGAAAAAAGATAAATAAAACCGTATTACTGCTATATTGTAATGGTAAAATTGCCGTGCAAAAAAAACAGGGAGAAGGGCTTCTTGCCGGTTTGTATGAATTTCCGAATATAGACATAAGAATGAATGATGCCGAGATTCAAAAATGGCTGAATGATAAAGGCGTAGAGATGATTCAGATTCAAAAATACAAAAAAGTAAAACATATATTTACCCATTTAGAATGGAATATGTGTTGTTACAAGGTGGAGTGCCGGGCAGATACAGAGTCTTATGAGTGGTTTTCAGCAGAAGAATTGCAGAATGAAATCCCTCTGCCTACAGCTTTTCGAAAATGTTTGTAATACATGTGGATAGGGTAATAAAGGATTGAGGAAGGACTGGTCACACCGACATTGTCAGCGACTTCGGGGGGATTTAAGTCTTGTACTTCCCAAAAGAATATTGGAGGTATTATAGAAATATAATATGGAAGTAGAACTGAATAATGAGCTTGAAAGCAGGCCTAAAGGATTGTATATTATAGGAGATGGAAGTGGTGTTACACATTCGCTATCCCATGCTTCGGCGAGTGGAGTGTATGTTGCCGGAAATATCGTAAAACATATGGACATTTAAATAATAAAGAATAACGGAAAGGATAAGACATGAGTACATTTAATGTTGAATTAAAGAAGGTAGTGGATGACAGTTATGAGATAGAGATTGGTTTTGGATTAGAAGAGAAATTAATTTCGGATATAAAAAACGGCTTGGTGGGAAAAATCAATAAATTTGTGGTAGTTACAGATTCGATTGTTAAAAATTTATATGCTGAAAATATTTATAAGATGTTATTAAGTGCAGGCTATACTGCTGATTTGATTGTATTTCAGGAGGGAGAGAAAAGTAAGACCAGGGAGACGAAAGAATATGTGGAAGATACAATGCTTTCCAAAGGTTATAGAAGAGACTGCTGTATTATTGCCGTAGGTGGTGGTGTTGTAACAGATTTAGCCGGATTTGTGGCCGGTACATATGGAAGAGGTATTCCATTTATTAACTATGCCACAACACTTTTAGCAGCAGCGGACGCATCGGTCGGTGGAAAGACAGCGGTAGATACACCGCTGGCAACAAATCTTATCGGATTATTTAATCAGCCTGAAAAAGTATATTTAGATATTGCAACGTGGAAAACTCTTCCAAGAAGACAGGTTTCCAGTGGCTTAGCAGAGACAATAAAACATGCATGTATTGCCAATGAAAACTTTTTTGTGTATCTCGAAAACAATATAGAGGATATATTGTTCGTGGAGAAAGAAGTCTGTGAGAAGATTGCACAGGAAAACTGCAAAGTAAAATATGAAGTGGTAATGAAGGATGAGAGAGAAAGTGGACTCAGAGAGGTTTTAAATTTAGGACATACGGTAGGGCGTGCGATAGAGACGGTAAGTGATTATAAGCTGTTACATGGAGAAGCGCTTTCTATTGGAATGGTAGCAGAAGTCAATCTTGCAAAGAAAATGGGATATATTACTGAGGAGGAACGTGTAAGGGTTGTGAGACTGCTTGAGAGGGCAGGGCTTCCTATTATGATTCCGGAATATATTGATAGGGAAGCATTGGTGAAAAAATTATATACAGATAAAAAAGTGAGAGATGGTAAATTAAGATTTGTAATTCAAAAAGGAATTGGAGATATTGTTGAGTTTGAAAAAGGAGTGTTTGCAACTCCAATTGAAGAATCAGTGGCAAGAGATATTATTATGGAAATGTGAATCGGGTAAATAGAATGATAAAAAGGTGGTATATATTCTGCTAAAATATATACCACCTTTTTTATGTTAAATTCTTTACCCATTTGTAAGACAGGGCGCGAGGCATGCCAACGACCATCTTTCCAATTTCGTCGGCTGCAACCATCAAGTAAACCCAATAAACAGGGAGTTGTAGTGCGACGGCACCAAGGAAAACCATAGGAATGCCGACAAGCCAATTGCCAACGAAGTTTGCCAGGAAACAGTAGAGACTGTCCCCACCACTTCGCAGAATGCCTGCAACAATGGCAAAATTTTCAGCTCTCAAAGGCATGGTAATTGCAAAAATAATCATCATTTTTCTGGCATAGTCAATGGATACTTCCCCTACATTAAACATTTGAAGTAAAAGAGGTGAAGACAGCGCTATGATGATTGACAGAACAAGCGCTACTGCGGGTATAATTACCATAAATCGTCTGCTATATATTTTGACTGTTTCCAGTTTGTTCTCGCCTAATAGTTTGCCGAGCATAATTCCGGCAGCAGTGCCTATCCCCTGTGATAAAATCATCGCAAGTCCCTGGAATGTGTTTACAATTTGGAGAGCTGCCTGTGCAGCGGTTCCGGTATATTTATAACCGATATTATAAATATTGTTTCCAATGGCAAAGACAATTTCACATAGAATAAGGAATGCACCATAATGAAAATATTTTTTTACATCGGAAAGCGTAAAGCGAAAATATTCCTTTATAGGTGCACATATCGGAAAGCGTTTGATAAATGAAATACCATACAGGAAAAACATTTGTGTGGTTAGGGCTGCAATGGTTGCGATTGCAGCTCCCTTAATTCCCAGTTTGGGTGCGCCAAAGTTTCCGAAAATAAGTATGTAATTTAAAATGAGATTGGTCGAAAGTGAAATAATGGTGCCAAGCATGGTAATAAATGTTCGTTCCGTGCTAATTAATGAAATAGAGCAAACATTGATAAGACCGATTAGTACACATGAAATACTCATTATTTTCATATACAGACTGCCAAGTGCAATAACTTCAGGGTCTTTTGAGTATAAAAGCATTATTGTGTCAGAAAAATTTGCAGTAAATATCGCAAAAATAATTGCAAAAGACAGGTTGAGTATAAACATGAGTCCCATATAATGGTGTATTTCATTGATATCCTTTTTTCCCCAATATTGTGCAATGAAAACTCCACCGGTAGCGGTGATACCATTAAATAAATAGAATAGAAGACCAATCCAACCGGAACCCATAGCCACAGCTGTTATCTCGGCGGCGCCAAGCTGGCCAATCATAAAGACATCAAGCATGTTTACCAATGCCTGAAAGAGATTTTGCAGGGCAACAGGCGCCCCAAGAATTAAAATCTGCTTAAAAAAAGCGCGGTTATCAATTGTTGATTGTTTCATAATATTTGAACATTTTAGGATTATTTCCTAAAATGTAGCATGAGGAGAAAGTATTTTCGCCTCATACTTTCTCCCCCTTAAAAATTTAACTTACTACATTTTATCACTATGGAAAATGTTCGTCCAGATGTTTTAGGAAAATTCTTTGAAATATACATTAAGATAAATTTATGATAGTATTATAAATAGAGAATTTTTGTTAGGAGTTAATAGTATGAGAAATAAATTTGAAAATGACATAAAAAGTATTGTTGGAAATTTATTGGAAGATTATAAAGATGATAGAACAATTAATCATATAGAGCTTTTTGACCAGCCCGATACGGAAGTGGTTGTGGATATTTTAGATAAGATGTTAAAAATAGTTTTTCCGGGTTTTTTTCGTGAGAAGACCTATCGTTTTTATAATTTAGACAGCCGACTTACCGTTTTGTTAGAGGACGTAATGTTTAATTTAAACAGACAGATTTCTATCGCACTCAGACAGATGCCGGAAAACAAAGATGTAGAAGAAATCAAAATGAATGATAAGGCAGAGCAGATTACTTTAGAATTTTTTAAAAAAATACCTAAGATAAGGGAATATACAGAGACTGATGTGCAGGCAGCTTTTGATGGTGACCCGGCAGCTTTTAACAGAAATGAAATCATCTTATCCTATCCGGGTCTCTATACGATTACGGTAAACCGTATTGCCCATGAATTGTTTGAATTGTCGGTGCCACTGATTCCAAGAATTATGACAGAGCATGCGCATAGTAAGACCGGCATTGATATACACCCGGGAGCAACGATAGGAAAATATTTTTTTATGGACCATGGTACAGGTATCGTTGTGGGTGAGACTACTATTATTGGCGAAAATGTAAAAGTCTATCAGGGAGTGACTATTGGTGCATTATCTACAAGAGGTGGTCAGAAGTTGAAAGGCGTCAAAAGACATCCTACAATTGAAGATAATGTCACAATATATTCCGGTGCTTCAGTGCTTGGGGGCGAGACTATAATCGGAAAAAATTCTGTAATCGGAAGTAATGCATTTATCACCAGTTCTATTGCACCGGAAACGAGAGTAAGTATTAAAAATCAGGAATTAAATTATAAAACAGGCAGGAATACCAAGGAAACCTCAGGCATTGAAGTTACTGATTTAGAACAGGATGAGAGTTGGTTTTATATAATATAATTTATTTATAACAATTTTTTCCAAAAGTGCTATAATAAAAAAAAACAATGGAGGATATAACAAATGGAATTAAAAGGTACAAAGACAGAAGCAAATTTACAGGCAGCATTTGCAGGAGAATCACAGGCTAGAAATAAGTATACATATTATGCTTCAAAAGCTAAAAAGGATGGATATGTTCAGATTGCCAATATATTTGAGGAGACAGCAGCAAATGAAAAAGAGCATGCAAAAATGTGGTTCAAATTATTAAATGGGGGGAATATACCATCAACCATTGATAATCTTAAGGATGCAGCGGCAGGCGAAAACTATGAGTGGACAGATATGTATGCAGGCTTTGCGAGAGAGGCAAGAGAAGAAGGTTTTGATGAGATAGCAGAGCTTTTTGAGGGAGTTGCTAAGATTGAGAAAGAGCATGAAGAAAGATATAAGAAATTATTGGAAAATATTGAGGGTGATTTAGTATTTTCAAGAGATGGTGATTGTGTATGGCAGTGTTTAAATTGTGGTCATATTGTAGTTGGGAAAAAAGCACCGGAGGTTTGCCCGGTATGTGCACATCCTCAGGCTTATTTTCAGATAAAAGCAGAGAATTATTAATCTGATAAGAAAAAGGGTTTGCAGAGAGACTGGAGATAATGAGGTACTGATTCTCTATAAAAGAGTTCGCATGCGGACTCTTTTTTTGTGTGTAAGCGACGGGCAAAAAACAAAAAGCTTGCGGAATTGCTTTAGAGATGTATATATAATCCCTAATGCGGCAGATAGCGCTTATGATGACTTGAAAAATCGACGGTTGGTTTGTCTCATTTTGTGTTATACTATTATGTAATGATAAAATTTGAGGAAAGGGATTGAAATGAAAACAGGGCTTGTATTAGAGGGTGGAGCTATGCGTGGAATGTACACGGCAGGCGTTCTTGATATAATGATGGAGAATCATATTACAGTGGATGGGGCAATAGGTGTTTCGGCGGGAGCAGTTTTTGGCTGTAATTACAAATCGAAACAGATTGGACGTTCTATTCGATATAATTTAAAGTATTCAAAAGACCCAAGATATCATAGTATGAAGTCTCTAATAAAGACGGGAGATTTATATGGTGCAGAATTTTGTTATAAAGAGTTGCCGGAAAAGTTAGATATTTTTGATATAGAGACATACCAAAAGAACCCTATGGAGTTTTATGTGGTAACAACAGATGTTAATACCGGAAAACCAATTTATCACTTGTGTCCAAATGGCGACAGTGTAGATGTGCAGTGGTACCGTGCTTCAGCGTCTCTGCCTCTTGTTTCCAGAATCGTAGAAATTGACGGGATACAGATGTTAGATGGTGGGATTTCCGATGCGATTCCAATTCATAAATTTAGAGAGATGGGATATAAGAAAAACTTAGTGATTCTGACACAACACGATGGATATAGAAAAGAGAAAAGTTCGGCATTGCCATTAATAAAATTGAAGATGGGGAAAAAGTATCCAAACTTAGTACATGATATGGAAGTTAGACATGAAATGTACAATAAAACGTTAGAGGATTTAAAAAAACTGGAAGCGGATAAAGAGGTATATATTATACGTCCTCAAGAGCCGGTCGAAATAGGAAGGACAGAAAAAAATCCGAAAAAGTTAGAAGCGTTGTATGAAACAGGAAGAAAAGAAGGAATACAGCATTTAGACAATATAAAAAGATTTTTAAATAAAAACCGGAAGCAAGGTGAATGAAGAACTAAATTCTTTTTTTATGTATGATTTTCCTTTTTAGGTGAAAAATAAAAAAGAATATAAATTTAAGGAGACTCATATGAAAGACAAGATTTTTGGTGTTTTGCAGCGTGTGGGAAGGTCTTTTATGCTTCCGATAGCCATTTTACCTGTAGCAGGTTTGTTGCTCGGTATAGGTGGTTCGTTTACAAATGAAACTACGCTGAGAACATATGGATTAGAAAATGTTATGGGGCAGGGAACTGTTTTTCATGCAATTTTTCAGGTTATGAATGATGCCGGAAATATTGTGTTTGCCAATTTGCCGATATTGTTTGCAATCGGTGTTGCAATTGGTATGGCAAAGAAAGAGAAAGAAGTAGCGGCTCTGGCATCGGTTATTTCATTTTTTATTATGCATGCGTCAATTAGTGCCTTGATTTCAATTAATGGAGGAGCAGAAACAATGCTTCAGGGGGCGGTAGCTGATGTGTGTGGTATTACATCGCTTCAAATGGGCGTGTTTGGAGGTATTTTAGTTGGTTTAGGAACAGCGGCACTTCATAATAAATTTTATAAAATTGAGTTGCCGCAGGTACTGTCCTTCTTTGGAGGAACCAGATTTGTTCCGATTATCAGTGCATTGGTATATACACTTGTAGGAATTTTAATGTTTTTCGTCTGGCCGGCAGTTCAGGCAGGGATTAACGCAGTAGGAGACCTGGTGTTAAATTCGGGTTATGTGGGAACATGGCTATACGGGTTTATGGAAAGACTTTTAATTCCGTTTGGACTTCATCATGTATTCTATATACCATTTTGGCAGACGGCAGTCGGTGGAACTATGGAAGTTGGAGGTCAGATTATTGAAGGTGCACAGAATATATTCTTTGCGCAGTTAGCGGACCCTACAGTAGAACAATTTGCAGTTTCGGCCACAAGATTTATGTCGGGAAAATTCCCACTTATGATTTTTGGTTTACCGGGAGCAGCGCTTGCGATGTATAGAACTGCAAAGCCAGGAAAAAGAAAATTAGTGGCAGGTCTTTTACTGTCCGCAGCACTCACATCAATGCTTACAGGTATCACAGAACCGTTAGAATTTACATTCCTGTTTGTGGCTCCGTTATTATATGGAATACATTGTATATTTGCAGGACTTGCTTATGCATTAATGCATTTCTTTAATGTTGGCGTGGGAATGACTTTCTCCGGTGGTTTAATTGATATGTTCCTGTTTGGTGTTCTGCAGGGAAATGCAAAGACAAACTGGGTGTGGATTATTATTGTAGGAATTGGATATTTTATTGTGTATTATTTCCTCTTTAGCTTTTTGATAAAGAAATTAAATTTAAGAACACCGGGAAGATTCGATGATGATGAAGTTAAACTATATAAGAGAAGTGATGTCGAAGCGAAAAAAAGAGGTGGAGAAAATGAACAAAAAAATGTGATGAAAGATGAGTTGTCAGCAGGAATCTGCCGTGGATTAGGTGGTAAGAGTAATATTTCTGATGTAGATTGCTGTGCTACCAGACTGAGATGTACAGTATATAATGCGGAACTTGTAGATGATTCAACACTTAGAATGACAGGAGCTTCCGGTGTTGTTCATAAAGGAAACGGAGTTCAGATTATTTATGGTCCAAAGGTCACCGTAATAAAATCAAACTTTGAAGACTTTCTTGAGAGTGGCGCCGCAGATTTGTTAGAAATACAGGAGAAGATTTTTGAGGAAGAGCGGGAAGCAAAGAGTATAAAAGAATCCGCAAATGACGAAAAGTCAGGTTCTGGGGCAATTGTAGATACAATTGTTGTTGTAAGTCCGGTTACCGGAACGGCGGATGATATTGTAAATGCACCGGATGAGGCTTTTGCTTCAAAAATGATGGGAGATGGCGCCGTTGTAACTCCTAGGGCTCCTGTGGTTAAAGCGCCTGTGGATGGAACGATAAGCTTTATATTTGATACGAAGCACGCAGTGGGAATACAAACCGATAGTGGAGTGAATCTAATCGTCCATGTGGGTATTGATACTGTAAAATTAAACGGAAAAGGTTTTGATGTTTTTGTAAAAGAAGGAGATATTGTAAAAAAAGGTGATACTTTAATGAAACTGGATTTAGAGTATTTAAAGAAAAATGCACCTTCTCTTGCCACACCGGTTTTATGTACTGATTTAAATGAAAAAATGAGGATTCGTCTGCTAAAGGATGGAAATATACAGGCTGGCGAAGATTTATTTGTAGTTGATATATTTGAATAAAATTAAAAGGATATTGTACTTCAAAAAAGTGCAATATCCTTTTCTTTATACAGTCAATGTTATTTTTGGTGATTTGTTCTAATGTGTATTTGATTCGACAATAGTATTAAGCCAGTTGCCGCGTTTTACGAGAATAAAACCAATGATAGCTTTTACAGCTTCTAACATACTGATAATAAAAAACATCCAGACAATTGGAAGTGTTGTGAAATGAGCTAAAACCATTGCCAGCGGTACATTAATACACCAGATAAATCCGCTGTCAAAGATAAAGGTCATGATTGTTTTTCCACCACTTCTTAAAGTAAAGTATGCAGCATTTGTAAACGCATTAAATGGGGTGGAGAGAACAAATACTAAAATAAACCGACTGGAAAGGTAGCGGATTTCACCGGTTGTATTATAGATTTGCGGAAATAATGGAGCGGCAATTAATAGAATTGCAGAGACACATAATGATATTAATACAGAAAAAGTAATCATTTTTCTGTCAGTGTCTCTTGCTTCTTTGATTTTTCCTGCTCCCAATAACTGACCAATAACAATAGAAATGGCGACACCCATAGTTAAGAATACGGTGTTGACTACATTATTAATTGTATTGGCAATGTTCAGCCCTGCAACCGCGGCGAGACCTCTTGTGGACAAAGCCTGTGTCTGCATAGTAATTCCGGCAGCCCACAAAAATTCATTGATTAACAGTGGGGTACCTTTAGCCACGACGTTTTTAACTAAAGTCAGAGGTACACGAAGGCTCTTATAAGCACCTTTTATAAATTGATATTTATCAGAATGTTTGTGAGTATAAATCATAAGGTAACCACATTCCACAAAGCGGGAAAGTACCGTGGCTATTGCCGCTCCCACAACTCCTAATTTAGGAAATCCAAATAAACCAAAAATAAGTAATGCATTAAAAATAAAGTCAACTGCAACAGCAGCAACACCTGCCATCATAGGGACAACAGTCTGACCTGCCTCTTTTAACATAGTGCTGTAGCAATTTGATATCACAAAGGGAACGATGCTAAATAGCATAATATATAGGTAACTTCTCGCATATTCAAAAGTGGCATTAATATTTCCCGAATTGCCTCCTTCATGCAAAAACATATGAATAAGCGGCTTATGTAAAAGTAGGAATACAGCAAGGCTGATAACAATAATACCGATTCCGATGATTAATTTCATTCTAAAAACATTTCGTGCGCCTTTATGATTATCCTGACCAAAATACTGGGCGGAGAAAATACCGGCTCCCGACATACCTCCAAATACGGCCAGATTGAACACGAACATCAATTGGTTAACTACAGCAACACCCGTCATCTGGTCCGTTCCGACTTTTCCGACCATTACATTGTCAAGCATAACGACAAAGTTTGTAAAAAGACTCTGGATGACTATGGGAAGCGCAATTGCCATAATCATTTTATAAAAGTTTTTATCGCCAAAATATTTTGATTTTAAAGTTGTTTTTTTATCTGATTGCATAGTGATAAACCCCCTTACAATAATATTATGATTGAACTTTTATTTTTAGATAGTGATAGGTAGTAGGATAACATAAATTTCCGGTTGATTGCAACCATTCTTTCAAGGATTTTCGATGGAATCCTATTAAAACTTGACGAATAAAAAGATGAGTAGTAAAGTATACAAAGTAAAAAGTTTACAATGTATACTATTTTGGGAAGAGAGGTTTTATGAAACAAATAAATGAAGAGTTACTTAGTGCATGGCTCAGACTTTCCGTAACTATTTGCAATAAGAGAATTGTTTCGGGTATGTCTTATAACGAAGCAATTGTGTGCAATCTACTGTATCATCAGAGAAATAGCTATCCGGAAGAATATCTTACAGCAACCAATTTGTGTGAGAAAACAAATATGCATAAGTCTTTAATGAACAGAACAATCAATTATCTTGAAAAGAAAGGATTAGTCGAGAGAAGACGTTCAGAAAAAGACAAAAGACAGGTATTCGTAATTTTTAATGAGAAGAATATTGACATTTATGAGAGAGAACATAAAAAAATTATTGAGACAGTAAGTGATATCGTAGAAAAAATTGGTAAAGAAAAAGTCGAAGATATAATTAAAATTTTTAATGATGTGTCGGGTGCAGCGGCAGATTATTTAAAAAACAGTTAATGTCAGAAAGGACGGAGAGAGGAAAATGATTAGATTTTTAGTAGATTCTGCTTCGGATTATGAAAAAAAGGAGGCAGAGGAAAAAGGAATTGAGTATATATCTATTTCGGTTACAGTGGACGAGAAAACATATTATGGGGGAGTAGATATTTCCAAAGATGAATTTTTTAAAATGCTGGAAGTGTCAGAAAATTTCCCGAAAACAGCACAACCGTCACCGCAGGAGTATGTCGATGTTTTTGAAATGGCGAAAAAGAATGGTGATGAGGTAATTGTTGTCACGTTGGCATCTGAATTGAGTGGAACGTATCAGAGTGCTAATTTAGCAAAGAATATGGTAGATTATGATAGGATATATATTATTGACTCCTGTGCAGCTTCTTTCAATATTAAGGTTATGGTAGATTATGGTATGAAACTGAGGGAGCAGGGAAAAAGTGCAGAGGAAATTGTAAAAGCGATTGAACAAATAAAAGGAAAGGTTACTTTGTATGCAGTTCTTGATACATTGGATAACCTTTATAAAGGCGGTAGGCTTTCAAAACTGGAAGCGGGAATCGGCAATATGGCGAAAATAAAACCTTTGATTACTTTTACGGATGAGGGAAAAATTTGTGTCAAGGCGAAAAGTATTGGAAAGAAAAAAGCTTTAAATGATATGATTAAGCTGATTGGTGAGGATACGATAGATACTGCGTTTCCAGTGTATGCTCTTTATTCGTATGGTACAGAGAATTGTGATACATTTGTGGAAAGAGCAAAGGAAAATGGTATAAAGTTTGATGAGATACTCCAGATTGGACCAACGATAGGAACGCACATCGGTGTAGGAGCTTATGGAATTATTTATGTCAGAAGTTAAAGAATGGAGTAGAAAATGAGATTTTATAAAAAAATTTATTGCAGAACTTTTCAATTTTGTTTTAGGGTGGCACTTCCTTTTCTGCCTTATAGAGGACCGGAAATACTAGATGGAATGGTAAACATTCCCGATGTCTTAAAGAAAAAGAATATTGATAAGGTTTTAGTTATAACTGATAAAGGAATAACCAATATAGGACTGGGGAAAAAGCTCACTAATATTTTAGAAGAGAAAAATGTAAAATACGAATATTTTGATGAGACAGTTGCGAATCCTACGATTTCAAATGTGGAAGCTGCACGAAAAAAATATGTAGAAGCAAATTGTCAGGCAATCATTGCGCTGGGTGGAGGCTCTGCAATGGATTGCGCGAAAGCAACCGGAGCAAGAGTTGTAAAGCCGAAACAGTCTGTGAGTAAGATGAGAGGATTGTTAAAAATACATAAAAAACTTCCACTGCTTTTTGCAATTCCGACAACGGCAGGAACCGGGAGTGAGACGACGTTAGCAGCAGTAATTACGGATGATGAAACCCATCATAAATATCCGATTAACGATTTTGTTCTTATACCGAGATATGCAGTTTTGGATTATTCAGTGACGACGAGTCTCCCAAAATCTCTCACGGCAACGACGGGAATGGATGCACTTACGCATGCTGTGGAAGCTTATATTGGAGGAAGTACAACAAAATATACAAGAACAATGTCAGAAAAAGCTGTGAAACTAATTGGTGAAAATTTGAAGCAGGCTTATGAAGATGGAAATAATAAAAAAGCCAGAAAAAATATGTTAAAGGCAGCATATTATGCAGGCATTGCGTTTACACAGTCATATGTGGGATATGTGCACGGCGTGGCACATTCTCTTGGGGGAAAGTATGGTGTCCCTCATGGATTGGCAAATGCTGTGATTCTTCCATATGTCTTAGAGATGTATGGAGAAAGTTGTTATAAAAAACTTGCAAAATTGGGAAGAAAAGCGGGTATCATAACAAATAGTGATAATGAAATCGGAGCAAAAGAGTTTATTAAATGGATAAAAGAAATGAACAAATCCATGAATATTCCTACATATATAGAAGAAATACAGGAGAAGGATATTCGGAAAATGGCAAAATATGCAGATAAAGAGAGTAATCCTCTTTATCCGGTACCAAAGCTGATGGACAGGAAAGAACTTGAGGAAATTTACAGAAAAGTAAAAAAATAAAAGAGGTTTTGCAATGGAAAAAAATATTAATATGGTAGTAGAGCATCAAAGAAAGTTTTTTAATACGAAAGAGACTTTGGATATCAATAAGAGAATTTATTATCTAAAGAAGTTGAAGTCTGTTATTTTAAAATATGAAAATGAAATTAATCAGGCTTTATATGAGGACCTGGGAAAATCACCATCGGAATCTTATATGTGTGAAGTGGGATTGACACTTTCAGAATTGTCTTACCAAATAAAACATATTAAAAGATGGAGCAGAGCAAAACGGCATATAACAGATTTAACAAATTTTCATGGGAAAAGTTATTCTGTGTTTGAGCCTTATGGTGTAGTGCTTGTGATGGCACCATGGAATTATCCGTTTATGCTTACAATGGAGCCATTAATAGGAGCAGTTGCCGCCGGTAATTGTGTTGTGGCAAAACCATCGGCATATTCGCCTGCAACATCTTCTATAATAAAGAAAATACTGGAGCAGGTTTTTGATGATAGCTATGTGGCAGTGGTAGAAGGTGGAAGAGCAGAAAATACGGAATTATTGGAACAGAGATTTGACTATATCTTTTTCACCGGAGGAGTGAATGTCGGGAAGCTTGTCATGGAAAAGGCGGCAAAAAATCTAACTCCGGTTTCTCTTGAATTAGGTGGAAAAAGTCCATGTATTATAGATAAGACTGCCAATCTTAAGCTGGCGGCGAAGAGACTGGCATTTGGAAAGTATTTGAATCTGGGACAGACCTGCGTGGCACCGGATTACTTATTAATAGAGGAAACAGTAAAAGAAAAATTTTTGAATATATTGATTGATACGGTAAAGAAGATGTATGGGGAGAACCCTCTGGAAAATCAGAATTATGGAAAAATGATTAATGAAAAACATTATCGTAGAGTAATGGGATTGATTGATGAAAGGAAGGTTATTCTTGGAGGGAAAGGAATCGAAGAACAGTTAAGAATAGAGCCTACTGTGTTGGATAATGTGACAGAGAGTGATGATGTTATGCAGGAGGAAATTTTTGGACCGGTATTGCCGGTCATTACATACAAAGAGATAAATGACGCTGTACAATTTATTGAAACCAGACCACACCCATTAGCGCTATATATCTTTTCGAATGACAGAAAAGTACAGAAACTGTTTACAGAAAAAGTCACATTTGGCGGCGGCTGTATCAATGATACCATACTTCATCTTGCCACGTCACGCATGGGATTTGGCGGTGTCGGAAACAGCGGAATGGGGGCATATCACGGAATTAAGAGTTTTCAGACATTTTCACATGAGAAAAGTATATTGAGAAAATATAATTGGATTGATATGCCGATGAGATATCAGCCATATACAAAAATCATGGATAAATTGGTGAGAATGTTTTTGAAATAAGAAAAAACAGTTATATTCTATAAAATAGCGTCTAACTCACCAAGTCTGGGACGCTATTTTTTGGTGATGGCGACGAGGAAAATGGACATCATGCTTGCATAGATGGACATTTGACGACCGCTTACAATTCCGGAATGCGGCTGATGCCGCTTCCAGTGATTATGCTTATAGTGTTCAATAAAAGTTATGATGCCAACTAGCATAATAACGAACGCAAATAAGTCAAGAAAATATCTAATCGGTTTAAATATTCTAATATATTCCAATATTTCAAATACCCTTGTTCATAAATAATTCACAAAACTTTTTTATTTAAATTGTTGACAAAGCACTCTCAGAGTGCTATTTTAATGTCAGATAGAATATTAGCACTCAAAACAAATGAGTGCTAACAAAGAAAAGGAGATGAATATGGAGCTTAGCGATAGAAAAGAGAAGATTCTGGATGCTATTATCCGAAGCTACCTTGACACAGGTGAGCCGGTAGGTTCCAGAACTATTTCCAAGAATACTGATTTAAACTTAAGTTCAGCCACAATCAGAAATGAAATGTCTGACTTAGAAGAGATGGGCTATATCATACAGCCTCACACATCTGCCGGTCGTATCCCTACAGATAAAGGTTACAGATTCTATGTGGATAACATGTTAAAGGAAAAGTTAACAGAGTTAGACGAGAGAGAAAAGAAAGTAACCGAGAAGGAAGACCTGTTGATTGAAAAAGTGGATAAGGTAGAGACCTTGCTTCAAAATATGGCAAAAGTATTAGCAAATAATACAAATTATGCCACGATGGTATCCGCACCGAAGTCTAAAGGAAATAAAATCAAATTTATCCAGTTATCAGTATTAGATAAGGCACAATTATTATGTACGGTTGTTTCCGATAAAAATCATGTAGTAAATAAAATCGTGAAAGTAAATCAGGAAATTAATCAGGAAATGTTAGTCAGGCTTAATGTAGCCATGAACACAGCTCTTGCAGGATTATCTATGGAAGAGATTAACTTAGGTGTTATATCGGCATTGACATCTCAGGCGGGAGAGCTTGAGGGGCTTGTCAATGAGGTGTTAAAGGCAATTACCGAAGCAATCGCTACGGAAGCACAGATGAAGATTTATACATCCGGTGCAACAAATATTTTTAAATATCCTGAGCTTAGTGATAAAGAGAGAGCCAGTCAGCTGCTTACAACTTTGGAAGAAAAATCGCAGCTTACAGAACTGATTAATGAGAATGATGAGGAAACGGGCATACAGGTTTATATTGGAAGTGAAAGCCCGGTACAGTCTATGAAAGACTGCAGTGTCGTGACAGCCACTTATGAATTAGATGATGGATTCAAGGGAACAATTGGTATTATAGGTCCAAAGAGAATGGATTATGAGAAGGTTGTGGAAACACTTCGAATTGTAAAAGAGCAGCTCAGTGATAGTTTCAAAGAGGACAATTAATATTAACTATAAAGAAAGGATGACAATCCGATGGAAAAAGAAAACAAAGATTTAGATGAAAACCTTGAAAAAGATGCAGCTTCAAAAGAACCTGAGGATGAAGTAGAAGAAAAAGCGAAAGGCGGAGAGTCAGAAGAAAATTCCGCAGAATCTACAGATTCGGATAGTACGGCAGAAAATGTATCTGAGTCAGAAGTTTCTGATAAAGACAAAGCCGATAAGAAAAAAAAGCGTGGTTTTAAAAAGAAAGACAAGAAAGATGAGCAGATAGAAGAATTAAATGATAAGTATCAGCGACTATTTGCAGAGTTTCAGAATTTTAGAAGCCGTAGCGAAAAAGAGAAAGCAGCAATGTTTGAAACCGGTGCAAAATCTATTATAGAAAAAATATTACCTATCGTAGATAATTTTGAGAGAGGGGTAGCTGCACTGAGTGAAGAGGATTTAGAGTCTCCTGTAGGTGAGGGAATGAATCTTATCTATAAACAGTTATTGCAGACACTTACAGATATGGGAGTTACAGCAATTGAGGCAGAGGGAAAAGAATTTGACCCGGACCTTCACAATGCAGTGATGCATGAGGACAATGAGGAACTCGGAGAAAATGTTGTGTCTCAGGAATTACAGAAGGGCTATAAATATAGAGACACAGTCATCAGACATAGTATGGTAAAGGTTGCAAACTAATAAAAGTTAATAGTTAAAAATATATAGAACAAAGTTATTTTCAGGAGGAAACTAAAATGGGAAAAATTATTGGTATTGATTTAGGAACAACAAATTCATGTGTTGCAGTTATGGAAGGTGGAGAACCTACAGTTATTACAAATGCTGACGGAGCCAGAACAACACCATCTGTTGTAGCATTTAAGAAAGATGGCGAAAGATTAGTTGGTGAACAGGCAAAGCGTCAGGCTGTGACAAATGCAGAAGGTACAATCTCATCCATTAAAAGACATATGGGTACAGATTACAAAGTAAATATTAGTGATAAAAACTATACACCACAGGCAATTTCAGCTATGATTCTTCAGAAGTTAAAAGCAGACGCTGAAAGTTATCTTGGCGAAAAGGTAACAGAGGCAGTTATCACAGTTCCGGCTTATTTTAATGATGCACAGAGACAGGCGACAAAAGACGCAGGAAAGATTGCAGGTTTGGATGTAAAGAGAATTATCAACGAGCCTACAGCAGCAGCTTTAGCTTATGGTCTTGATAATGAGGGAGAGCAAAAGATTATGGTATACGATTTAGGTGGTGGTACATTTGATGTATCGGTTATCGAAATCGGTGATGGAGTCATTGAAGTTCTCGCAACAAACGGTGATAATAAGCTTGGTGGTGATGATTTTGACAAGAAAGTCATGGATTATATGGTAGCGGACTTTAAGTCTAAGACAGGTATTGACCTTTCTAATGATAAGATGGCTATGGAGAGAATTAAGGCTGAGGCAGAGGATGCAAAGAAAAAACTTTCATCAGCTACACAGGTTGAAATTAATATCCCATTCATTACAGCGAATGAGCAGGGACCACAGCATCTGAATATGACACTGACAAAGGCTAAATTTGATGAATTGACAAGAGACCTTGTTGAGAGAACAGCCATTCCGGTACAGAATGCATTAAGTGATGCAGGCATTACAGCATCAGAATTGAGCAAAGTATTATTGGTAGGTGGTTCTACAAGAATCCCGGCAGTTCAGGATAAAGTAAAACAGTTGACAGGTCATGAACCATCGAAGAAGATGAATCCGGACGAGTGTGTTGCTGTTGGCGCTTCCATTCAGGGTGGTAAGTTAGCAGGAGATGCAGGAGCAGGTGATATCCTTCTTCTTGATGTAACGCCGCTTTCATTATCAATCGAGACAATGGGTGGTGTTGCCACAAGACTTATCGAGAGAAATACAACAATTCCTACAAAGAAGAGTCAGATATTCTCTACAGCAGCAGACAATCAGACGGCTGTTGATATCAATGTAGTACAGGGTGAAAGACAGTTTGCAAGAGATAATAAGTCACTTGGACAGTTCAGATTAGATGGTATTCCACCGGCAAGAAGAGGTGTTCCACAGATTGAGGTTACATTTGATATTGATGCAAATGGTATTGTTAACGTATCTGCAAAGGATCTTGGAACAGGAAAAGAGCAGCATATCACAATTACAGCAGGCTCAAATATGTCAGATGAAGATATTGATAAGGCAGTAAAAGAAGCAGCTGAATTTGAGGCAGCTGACAAGAAACGTAAAGAGGCAATAGACGCTAAGAATGAGGCAGATGCAATTATCACTCAGACAGAGCAGGCAATGAATGAAGCAGGCGATAAGTTGTCTGATGCGGATAAGCAGGCTGTTCAGGCTGATATTGATGCTTTAAAAGCTACTGTATCTGCAATAGGTGAAAATGAACCGACAGAAGCACAGGTAGAGGAATTAAAGTCCGGAAAAGAAAAATTAATGAATTCTGCACAGCAGCTGTTCCAAAAAATGTATGAGCAGGCACAAGGTGCGGCCGGTGCACAGGGTGCAGGTCCTGACATGAATGCAGGAGCAGCTCCAGATGATGATGTAGTAGATGGAGATTTTACTGAGGTATAAAAAAGGAGGGGAGTTCCCCTTGATACGAGAAATTGGAAATTCCCGCCCGTAATAAAACGGACGGGATTTCCCACGATATAATATACATTATAGTTAGTTAATGGAAGGTATATTTTTATGGCGGATAAGAGAGATTATTATGAAGTATTAGGTGTAGATAAAAATGCCGATGATGCCACAATTAAAAAGGCATACAGAAACCTTGCAAAGAAATATCATCCGGATGCAAATCCGGGAGATGAGGAAGCGGCAGCAAAGTTTAAAGAAGCCTCAGAAGCCTATGCTGTTTTAAGTGATGCAGAAAAGAGAAGGCAGTATGACCAGTTTGGTCATTCAGCATTTGACGGCGCTGGCGGAGCAGGCGGATTTGATTTTAATAATATGGATTTTAGTGACATATTTGGTGGCTTTGGCGATATTTTTGGTGATATTTTTGGCGGCAGCAGAGGACGTTCGAGGAACAGCAATGGACCAATGCGTGGTGCTGATGTGAGAACAGGAATCAGAATCACTTTTGAGGAGGCAGTTTTTGGCTGTCAGAAGGAAATCACGATTAATTATAAGGAAACCTGTAAGACATGTAATGGAAATGGTGCAAAACCCGGTACTTCTCCGGAAACATGTTCCAAGTGTAATGGACAGGGACAATATGTATCACGTCAACAGACTATGTTTGGTATGATGCAGAGTACGCAGGTTTGCCCGGATTGTCATGGAACCGGAAAAATTATCAAAGAAAAATGTCCGGAATGTTATGGCTCGGGATATAAGGAGACGAGAAAGAAGATTACGATTGATATCCCTGCCGGAATCGATGACATGCAGAGAATCCGTAAAACGGGCGAAGGAGAACCGGGTGTAAATGGCGGACCTAGAGGGGATCTTTTGGTAGATGTCCGCGTGGCACCAAGCAGTCAGTTTGAACGTGACGGAATGAATCTCTATAGTACAACATATATTTCTTTTGCACAGGCGGCTCTCGGTGGAGATATTCGTGTGAAGACAATTGACGGAGATGTGAAGTTTAACATTAAGCCGGGTACACAGACAGGAACACGCATTAGACTGAAAGGTAAGGGCGTGTGTCATGTGCATAATCAAAATTCAAGGGGAGACCAGTATTCTACCCTTGTAGTTAAGGTTCCGAATAAACTAAATGCAGAGCAGAGAGAGTTGATTAAGAAATTGGATGCAATTTCGGGAAATACGCTTCATGAGTTTGATGGAGTGAAGCCGGAGACGCATGAGAAAAAGAAGAAAAAGAAGTTCTTTTAATAGTTAACATTCTTCAAACATCAAAGAATATTTGAAACTTAAAACATTAGAAAATCAGGAAAAACTATAATAAAATTAGAAACCCTAAAATTTCATTGACATAGAGACAGTTTCGTCGTAATATCTGTCTCAACGCAGATGGGAAGCAATGGAGCTTATGCAACATAGCTTCCCATTTTTGTTTGCCCATAAGTATATATACAATTTGTAGCAGACGATATTTTACTGCGAAATGAAAGAAAAGGAGACAAAACATGAGAGAAGGAATGACGAAGCTATTATCATTTATTATGATAATAGCACTGATAGTGACACTTGTTCCGGAAGTGGAGGGAACAGTAAAAGTTGCTGCGGCGGAAGAGGGATTTGACATCGGATTAGTGAATTTTGATGCTACGCTAAGCGGTGAGGGTATGGAAAAAGAAAATCTGACTAAGATGAAAAAGTATATTAAAGAAGCTTATAGGGAAGGGGATGAGATTTTAGTATTTCCTGAATATGCCTTAACATCAACGAAAAAAGCGGCAATTGATGTTGACAAAAACAAGTCGGTTACAATTATCAGTGCATTGGCAGAAACGTATGAGATGTATATTTTATTTGGTTCGATGATTCAGGAAAACGGAAAGTATTACTCTGCTACAGTAATTTGTAGTCCGGATGGAACGGTGGATACTTATGAAAAAACACATTTAACAGATGAAGAGTATGCAGAAGGATTGAGTGTCGGAGATGAACCGATACCAAAACAATATAGATATACGGAACATATTATATATCAGATTGGTTCAGCATTCATGATTATAAGTATGCTCTTTTCATACCTATTTGTGAATAAAAGACTGAATTTTGACTGGATAAAGGATAGAAATACATTGCCGGATAATTTGATAATAAAATATTATGTACTAGCAGAAAAGGGATATTATGATAAAAAGTCATTATCCTGTATAGAACAATTATCATATAAAAAAGCAAAAAAGACTTTAGAAAAAGAAATAAAAAAAGTTTTTCCGGATTGGATTCGAGAGGTGGCAATTAATTTACAGAACGATACAGTACAGTCTTCTATTGAAAATACATATAAAAATTTACCATTTGTTTTGAAAAGACCGGTTAGAAAATTATTAGTAGATTTTGAAAAGTATCCTGTTGGAATAGAACCATATGATAATTTTTTAAAGGAGCTTGATTTGCAGGATATCAAATCATCTATTAAAATGTTTTACTCAATGAATGAGCTTGGAAAAGAGCAGTCAGACAATCAGTTAGAATCTATTATTGATAGAAACAATAAAATGGCAGGAAGAGCTGAAGAAATGAAAAATAAAGATAAAATTGGTGCTGCTGGAATGTTAACAGCATTACCAATGTTAGTCGGAGTTATAAAAATTATTGTTGATATGATATTGATGATTATTGTTTTCACTTCATCAATATCAAATGTTGTGAATGGAGGCTAAATCATGAAGCTTTTATTGTCAGAGGCAGGGCAGTGTGTAATTTTTGGAATATTATATATTTTTGTAATCGCAGGTTTTTATGAAATATTGATGGCTGTAACAGGTTAGAGGAGGAATGGTAATGGATTTATTTTTATCAGAGCATGGAGGTGTGATAGTAAGTGGTATTGTTTCAATTGTGTCAATTGTTTTAATATTTATGGTGATAATTGCTGTAAGTAACATGGAAGCATATGGATTATCTGAAATTATAGGAGGATAGGTTGGAAACGTTATTGAATGAACATGGCGAAGCCTTAATCTATGGAATCATAGGAATTATTATGGTTATTATAATCTGCTCAGTCTGTGTGGATAAGTGGAACAAAATTACGCCCCAATATAAAACAGATATAAGTAAAAATAGCAGCAAATTTATAAAAGAAAGTACAGGAAAATATCCGATTATTGAAGCGGACGAAATTATATATACAGAATATAAAAACGAAAAGTTTAACTGTAGAGATTTTATATCGGCAAAAGATTATGATGGAAAAGATATATCAGAAAGAATAAATATTTATGGAAAGGTGGATACATTCAAAAGAGGTGTGTATAAGATTAGATGCGTCGTGACATCTGAAAGACAGTTGGCATGTACAAAATATATTAATGTAATCGTGGAGTAAATATATGAAAATAGCTATTGAAATGTTTTCTATGGTAATAGCAATTACGATATCGTGTATTCTTTTTTCTTCTATAATTAGCAGCAATAATCAATCTTCTGATGCCAGAAATTTTTATAATGTAGTAGTTAATAGAATAGAAGATAGTAATTGTAATTATCAGATTATTGAACAATGTATCAGTGAAGCAAAAGACAAAGGATATGACTTATCGGTAGAAGATTTGACAATTTATACAGAGCAACCAAGCCGGTTAGTAAAAATGCAATATAAAGTTATTTTGCCAATATTTAAAATGTTTGGTGATAAATTTGAAAAACAGGCGGTGATTGAGGGATATGCAAGATAATATAGGGAGAGATATAAGTTATAAACAGTTTTCATTTTTTTTGGTAGGTATAATATTTTTCATATTGTTACTTGGACAATGTAACGTGTATGGATATTCAGGAACCGGGAGTAAAAATAATCCATATGTGATAAATACGGAGAGTGAGTTAAAAAAAGTTTTGTCAGAGAAGGGAAAGAGTTCATGGGTATATATTGCTGTAAATCAAACAATTTCCCTGACAAATACGATAAAAGTCCCTAATGGAAAGTTTAGAATTTATGCAAAGAATGCAGATAGAACAATAAAGCGTTCCTCCGATTTAAATGCAACGATTAATGATAAAGAAAATCCAAAATACTGTATGAGACTTAATGGAAATGCACAGGTAGTATTTGGATATCCGGAGACTAAATATATACTCAAATTAGGTGGTATGAGTTCTGTATTTACTGAAAAAAGAGAGTGCTCAGGGTGGCTTTATATTAGTGAGAAAGCATCGGTGGTGCTTGACAAAAACAGTCATATGTTGAATATGAAAAATAACAAAAAAGGTGGAAGCGGTTCTCCGGTTTTCTGTAGAGGAAAACTCATTGTAAGAGGTGAGATAAGTAATTCGGAGGGAATTGACGGAGGGGCAATTAAAGTGCAACAGGGAATATTGGTTGTCCATGATGGAGCAGAAATACATGATTGCAAATCATCTACAGAGGGAGGAGCCATTTATGGGTATGAGTTAGCGGATGTTACGATAAATGGTGGGAAAATTTATAATTGTACTGCTGCCGAGGAAGGTGGTGCAGTGTTTGTAAGTGATGAGTCGGTATGTAAAATATATGGTGGAACGTTAAATAATAATAATTCGGGTGGCACCGGAGGTGCGGTATTTACAGGTTATGGAGCGACCTTATATGTTGGTAAAGAATCAGGAGTGGGACCGGAAATTCTGAATAATACATCCAGTGCAAGTGGTGGAGGTATAAGATGTAATGGAGGTATCGGTGATAATTCGGGAGGAAAAGCTTATTTTTATGGGGGAAAGGTAAGTGACAATCATTCAGAAAAGAATGGCGGAGGAATCTGCTGTGGTAAATCGAGTTTACAAAATAATTCAATTATCTATTTGAAGAATATGGATATTTCCAATAATACAAGCAGGTTAAGTGGTGCAGGCTTATGGCTTCCGTCAGAGGCAATAGGTTCCAATAATACAAGAGTTATTATTGAGTCATGTTTGTTTCGAGGGAATGTATCGAAAAGAAGTGGCGGTGGACTGCTTTTAAAATGTAAGGCATCTGTAATAGATTCAAAGTTTGATAAGAATATGGCAGAGCAAAATGGGGGAGCTATATGTATTGATAGAGAGGCAATATTGTTAATGAAAAATAGTATTGCATTTGAAAATGTTAGTAATATCCATGGAAGAGGTATCTATGTAGAGGGGAAACTGGAATTTTCAGAGGAAACATATATAAGCGATGAGAATGAGGTATACCTCACAAAAGATACATATATTGAGATTGTTGGAAAACTGTTAAAAAAGTCAGGGTATATTGCAAATATTGAACCGGAAATAAAAGCAAATGGAACGCGTTTGATAAAGGCAGGATATGTGGGAACAAGCGCTACGGAAGAATTATATTATAAAGGGAGACCTGAGGATGAGTATAAAGATAAAAAAACAATAAAAAAGTATAAATGTCTAGGGTTAAAACAAACCCAATGTATAAGACCCAGTGAGCAGGTTAATAACTATGAGGATTATTGGATTATTATAAGTGAAAAATATCAAATAAAATATGATAAAAATACTGAGGAAGTTGTTCAAAATATGCCTGAAACACAAGTCAAATTCTGGTCAGAAAGTATATACATTAGTAGTAATGTAATCAAAAGAAATGGTACAGTTATCGATGATACCGCTCATTGGAATTTTGCCAGTGAAGGGAATGGAAGTCAAATAAAGCCTGGGGCAATATATAATTATAATGGGACAAGAGTATTATATGCCAGGTGGAAGGAACCTGAGATAACAAGAATAGATATCAATGCAACAGATAGATTTTTTCTGGTAGGACAAAAAATAACTTTGAATAAGAAAGAATTGCTAAAGAGGGTAACGGTTGAGGATGACTTACATACTGGAAAAATTTATGATGTATCGATTATTCAGATAAAGGATGAAAAAGAGAATATTATTAGAGAAGATAATGATATTAATACAGAACAATATATGAATACAGAATGTGTGAAAAAATATGTATTAGTTTTAAAAGCATGTAATAAATCGGGTACAGTATCATCCTTTGTAAATTTAAATGTATATATTGTAAAAAATAATATAGAAACAAATCACGTCAGGTTTATATCTTATGAATATATCAATACGTTGGTGAGCAGTTCAAAGTGGTATGTATTAATAGGAAGTGATAGTGAAAATAATTTAAATCAGATACTTTGTTCCAGTTTAAAAAGAAAATCAGGAGAAGGTTTATATAAAATTAGTTTATCCAAAAATAAAGTAGAAAATTTAAAAAATACTGTTCGGGACAATGGATATATCATAAGTAAAGAGATGAATATAAAATTGTCAGAAGGTTGGTGATATGAAACAAATAATTATTACAATAGGACTGGCAGTTATAATTATGCTTGTATCATTAATTCTAATTTCTGTGGATAGCAAATCGGCAAGACAGGATGAATTAAACAGAGTTGTGTCAGCTGCCGTGAAACAGACTGTAAAAGATAGTCAGGTAGAAAAGCAGAAATCAATTTCTAGTGATAAGGAGATGATAGCACAGTTTGTGCACATTTTGAGTACAAGCTTGAGCAGTAAAGGAAATATAACAATTGAAGTAATGGGAGTGGATTATACAGAAGGAATGTTGGATGTATTAGTTACCCAAAAATTTGAATATTTAAATGGGAAAAGCGACAGAATTGCCATCAGAAAAAGTGCAATTTGTGAATAGAAAAATGTATAGCTATGGCTTTTTAGCGTTTTTATTTATAAGATAAAAATAATTAAAAGACCTTTTGTTGTTTCTATTTTATTTTTATACTTACCTCTCCCGACGAGAGCCATTTTTCAGTTCCATCATTAAATTGTACTTTCAGACGGCAGGCGTTATCAATTTCTTTGGCAATTGCAGGAATTGTGTCATTGCCATTGATAACAGAAATGTCACGTCCAATAAGCATTGAGCGTTCAATGTATTCTTTTACATATGACTTTGTACTAAAATTATTATAGTAATCCATAAAATAATCTAACAAATGTGCGATAAGTATACTGCGTTTATTTATGGTATCACTATCTTTATCAAAAACGGCTGTAGCTATCTTGTTTATTTCAGGAGGAAATCCGTTTTTGGGATAACAAATATTGATACCAATACCAACAATTGCATAGTCAAGTTTACCGGTTTCAATATTGAATGCCGCTTCTGTTAAAATGCCGCAGACTTTTTTGTCTGAAATATATATATCATTTACCCATTTGATATCTGCCTTTTTATTAGAGACATCTTCGATAGCCTTTGCGGTGGCAACGGCAGCAGAAGTAGTAAGGAATAATGCTTCTGCTGCAGGAATATCAGGTTTTACTAAGATACTTAAATAAATACCTGTTTTAGAAGGAGAATAGAATTTCTTTCCCATTCGTCCTTTCCCGGCAGTTTGCATCTGAGAGATAATAACAGTACCATGTGAGGCACCCTGTTCAGCCAATTCTTTTAAAACAGTATTTGTAGAAGTGACACTCTCATATACAGTAAGATTAAGTTCATTGCTCTTTAAATGTTGCTGAATGCTCCATGATGAGAGAATGTCGTTCTCTGTGTCAAGGCTATAACCTTTGTTGGGAATTGCTGATATTTTATATCCGCTTTTTTCTAATGATTTAATAGCTTTCCAAACAGCATTTCGACTTACACCCAGTGATGCTGCAAGTTCGCTTCCTGAAAAATAGGTACCTTTATTATTTTCCAACTGTTTTAAAACTTCATCTTTAACGCTCATATTTCCCTCCATAGTTATAGCTAATTCGATAAAATTAGTGTGATTGTAACAAGAAAGTCTTGAAATATAAGTATAGCATTTAAGTCTATGGAAAACAATATTGAAACTGCAAAATGTTAGCTTAATAAAATAATAGGTTGACAATTGCACTAAATTGGAATAAAATGGTGACGGTTGAAAAAACGAAATTAAATATTAAGCGAAAAGTGAGGAAAAAAGATGAGTACACAGGATAAGAATATTTTTTCAGTACAAAATATGGTTTTAATTGCAATATTTACGGCATTGATTGCAGTATGTTCATGGATTAGAATCCCAATTGAGCCGGTTCCTTTTACATTGCAGACATTTGCGGTATTTGTTGCAACAGGCTTGCTTGGGGCAAAAAGAGGAGTAGTCTCTGTCATTGTATATATTTTGTTGGGAGTGATAGGCATTCCGGTTTTTGCAGGTTTTACAAGCGGGCCATCTGTTATAGCCGGGCCAACAGGAGGATACATTGTAGGTTTTATTTTTACTGCAATTATTACAGGGGTTATTATTGAGAGTTCAAAAAAATTACAAACAAATATGAGAATTGCTATTATGGTGATAGCCATGATTGTTGGTGCAGTCGTGTATTTTGCTATTGGTACAATCTGGTTTATGGTTATTACAAAAACCGGAATGTTATCGACCTTGAGTATATGTGTATTTCCATATTTGATTCCGGATTTGATAAAAATAGCTATTGCAACGATTATAATAGATAGAGTAAAAAAACATGCAAAGATTTTTGATTAGACCTCATCATATGCTGTGTTTACAATTTTTTGAAGGAAAAGGATACAGTGATGAATTTATCGCAAATATGGCAGATATCAAAGACATATTGGACAGAGAAAATCCATATGTCGAAATAGTAAGCGGTGTAGATGATTTATGTATGAAATGTCCTAATTGTATAGGAGAAAATTGTAAAAATGAAAAAAATATATTAGAACATGATAAAAGGGTCTTTGAGCAGATTTATGATATCCATAAGTTAAGTAAGTGGAGCGACATTTGCAAAAGTGTTGGTAATGAGATAATATTAAAGGGAAAAGTAAAAGAGGTATGTGGGGAATGCAGATGGTCTGATATTTGTTTCCATAAAGCAATGCAACAATAATAAAATTATTTACAAAATTCGTGGGAATTGCAGTTGTGAAAAAATAATATTTGTGAAGGAAGAAAAGTTGGAAATTAGATTAGCAAACACAAAAGATTTTGATATTTTAATGAATTATGACGGGCATATTTCGAAAGAAACATTATTAAATTCAATTCTCCAGAATCGAATATATGTTATTGAAGATGGGAAAAGATTTTGTGGATGGTTACGTTATAACTTGTTTTGGGATAATACCCCTTTTATGAATTTGCTTTATATTTTAGAAGAAGACAGGAATAAGGGAATAGGCAGACAGCTTGTTGTACATTGGGAAAATCAGATGAAAAAATTAGGGTACCATGTTGTGATGACATCGACGCAGGAAAATGAAGAAGCAAAAAAATTCTATGATAGATTGCAATATAAAAAAGTAGGAGGGTTTTACCCTTTGGATGAAGATTTTGAATTAATTATGATTAAAAAAATTTCCTAGAGTTTGGAGGAAAAATTAATTAAAAAATATTAAATATATGAATCGGTCTCCCGTTAATAAATTTTAGGGAGTTCGATTCATTTTTTGATTATACATAAATATTTAGACGGGATATAGAAATAAAAGTATAAGTTATTCGTGCTAACAGTTAATGTTTATGAAATATTTTGTGAATGTGGATAGAAAAGTAAAATTATGGTAATATATACATTAGCGAAAATTTTATCGGTGAAAGGGAGTAAATCTATGGTAAAAAACGTTATAGAGAAAAATAAAAAAATAAGAGAATTGCAGAAATATGAAGTTATCCAAAATAAATATATAGAAGAGGTAAATTCGGATGCCTGGCTATTGAGACATAAGAAAACCGGTGCCAGAATTGTTCTGCTCTCTAATGAGGACGATAATAAGGTTTTTAACATAGGTTTTAGAACCCCGGTCAGTGATAATACCGGAGTTCCGCATATAATTGAGCATACAGTTTTATGCGGTTCAAAAAATTTCCCTGTGAAAGACCCGTTTATGGAATTGGTAAAGGGTTCATTGAATACATTTTTAAATGCAATGACATATCCGGATAAGACTGTTTATCCTGTGGCGAGTTATAATGAGAAAGATTTTAAAAACTTAATGCATATATACATGGATGCGGTTTTCAATCCTAACATTTATACGGAAGATAAAATTTTTAAACAGGAAGGCTGGCATTATGAATTAAATGATAAAGATGCAGATTTAGAAATCAATGGAGTCGTTTACAATGAAATGAAAGGTGTATATTCATCAATTGATGGAATCGCCGCCAGGGTAACATCCCAGTCATTATTCCCTGATAACGGATACCGGAATGAATCAGGGGGAGACCCGGAATATGTTCCAGAGTTATCTTATGAAGAATATTTAGACTTTCATAAAAAATACTACCATCCGTCAAATAGTTTTATATACTTATACGGTGATATGGACATGGTGGAACGATTAGAGTGGATGGATAAGGAGTATCTCGGACTTTATGATAAATTAGAGATAGATTCAGTTATTAAGAGACAAAAGACGTTTGATAAAACATTAGAGATGACAAAGGATTATTCTATTTCAGATAATGACAGGGAAGAAGAAAGTGCAATGCTCACCTCAAACTATGTAATTGGTGATAATTTAGACGCACGGTTAATGATTTCCTTTAAAATATTGAAGTATGCGTTGATGGAGATAGAGGGAGCTCCTTTAAAACAGGCAATTATTGATGCGGGAATCGGAAAAGCAGTTTATGGTTCTTTCGAGGATGATATGTATCAGCCTGTTTACAGTATTGTTGCGAAGAACGCCAGCGAAAAGGATAAAGAAAAATTTATAAAAGTTGTTGAGCAGACACTGAGTGAAATCGCTGAAAACGGAATCGATAAAAATACATTGCTTGCAGGATTAAACACAATAGAGTTTGATACAAGGGAAGCCGATTTTGGTACGATTCCAAAAGGACTTATGTGGGGATTAGATGTACTTGCAAGCTGGTTGTATGATGATAATCAGCCGTTTATACATTTAGAAACCAATGAGATTTTTGATGACTTAAGGGAAAAAATTGGTACAGATTATTTTGAAAATCTTATCAGAAAATACCTGATAGAAAATACACATCATTCTATTGTTGTCCTGTCTCCAAAGAAAGGATTGACGGAAGAAAGGGAACGTATTCTAAAGAAGAGATTGGCAGATAAAAAAGCTCAATTGAGCAGAGACGAGATACAGAAACTCATAGATGAGACAAAGGAACTAAAGGCATTTCAGGAAAGTCCTTCTACATCGGAAGAACTGGAAGTAATTCCACTTTTGAAAATCGAGGATATTACCCCAAACCCGAAGCCGCTGCTCAGTAAGAAAAGTGAGAAAGATAATATAACAATTCTTCACAATGATATATTTACGAATGGAATCGGATATGTGGATATTGTCTTTGACTGTTCTAAAATGCCTGCGAAATATCATCCATATATTGGACTTTTAAAACATCTTTTGACATATATGGATACAGATAGAGGATATATGGATTTAAATAGAGATATCGATTTGAATCTGGGAGGGCTTGCCTTTGATACAGGACTTTATGTGAATAGCATAAGTGATAAAATTGTATTTAATATAGAGATTCATACCAAAGTATTGTATGAGAAAATAGAAAAGGCGTATGAGATTATTCAGGAAGTAATTCTAAAAACAAGGTTTGACGATACGAAACGTTTAAAGGAGCTTTTAGACGAATTAAAGCTTAGAATAAACAAGAAAATTGTGAGTTCAGGAGACAGTGCAGCGAGACTAAGGGCAGCATCTTACTATTCAAAAGCATATTTCATCAGGGAACAAATTGCGGGAATCAGTTTTTATGATTTCGTCAAAGATATTGTAGACAATTATGAAAATAAAAAAGATGAAGTAGTGTCTATGCTAAAAGAAACACTGACACAGGTTTTTATAAAAGATAATATTACGCTCAATTATGCGGGTGATTGTGAGAGTTTTGAAAAAGTAAAGGAAATGACAGTTACTCTAAAGTCCAATATGTTTGAAAATAAAAATATATACAAGGAACAGTTTGACGGATGGGAGTTTGTTCCGGAACAGAAAAACGAAGCCTTTATTACTTCAGGACAGGTACAGTATGTTGCAATGTCCGGAAATTACAATGAAAATGGCAGCACAATGCCATATCAGGGAAGCTTACTTGTGCTTGGAAATATTATGCGAAGCGAATATTTGTGGAATCATATAAGAGTGCTGGGTGGAGCATACGGATGTAATTGTATTATTGGCAGGTCGGGTGATGGATTTTTTACTTCTTATAGAGACCCTAAATTGGCGAATACAGTTCAGGTATTTGAAAAGGCTCCGGATTTTATTGAAAACTTTGAAGTGGATGAGCGTGAGATGCGAAAATATATTATCGGAACAGTAAGTTTAATGGATATTCCGTTGAATGCGGCAGATATCAGCATGAGAGAACTCAGTAACTATATGGCAGGTATTACTTATGATATGCTTGAAAAAACAAGAAAGGAAGTTCTAACTACAACCAGTGAGACAATAAGAAGTTTAGCCCCTCTCGTGAAGAATATATTGAGACAGAATAATGTCTGTGTTGTGGGAAGCAAGAGTGCGATTGAAGAATCAAAGAATTTGTTTAAGGAAATAAAGGAATTAGGATAAGAGGTAATAGATGAGTTTAGATACAAATGTAAAATTTAAATCAGGATTTGTGGCATTAATTGGAAGACCCAATGTAGGAAAGTCAACATTAATGAATCGGATTATAGGACAGAAAATTGCTATAACATCCAACAAGCCGCAGACTACAAGAAATAAAATACAGACAGTTTATACTTGTGATGAGGGGCAGATTGTATTTTTAGATACTCCGGGAATCCATAAGGCAAAAAATAAGCTTGGGGAATACATGGTAAATGTGGCGGAAAAAACATTAAAAGAAGTAGATTTAATTATGTGGCTGGTAGAGCCTGATACTTTTATTGGTGCAGGGGAACAGCATATTGCAGAGCAATTGCAGGGAATAGGGATTCCGGTTATTTTAGTAATCAATAAAACAGATACTGTGAAGACGGAGGAAGTTCTTACATTTATAGATGCATATAGAAAAATTTATGATTTTGATGAAATTATTCCTGCCTCAGCACTAAGAGGAAAAAATGTCGATACAGTCATTGAACAGATTTTTAAATATCTGCCGCAAGGACCGCAGTATTATGATGAGGACACCGTGACAGACCAACCAATGCGTCAGATTGTGGCAGAGTTAATCCGTGAGAAGGCTCTTCATGCATTAAATGAGGAGGTTCCACATGGAATTGCCGTTACAATAGAAAAAATGAAAAAAAGAAGAAATGGGAATATTACGGATATAGAAGCGACTATTGTCTGCGAAAGGGATTCGCATAAGGGCATTATTATCGGTAAAAAAGGGAGCATGTTAAAAAAAATTGGAACCAATGCACGCTATGAAATAGAGCAGCAGTTAGAGATGAAAGTAAATCTGCAATTGTGGGTTAAGGTAAGAAAAGATTGGCGTGATAGTGAGATGTTAATGAAAAATTATGGATATGTGGAAGAAAGGTAAAGCATTTCCAGTTTTTTCTTAAGGGTAAAACTGCGTATACAAAAATATGTATGGGAAATTATAATCTTATCGATTCGTTTTGAATTGAAATAAGCAATTTGAAGTTAGATTTTAAATTGCATCATCACGGAGGGATAAGATGGATAATTTAAACAGCTGGAAAGTTTTTGAATCAACGGGTAAGGTTGAAGATTATTTGAGATATGCAGATGAAAGAAGAATCAACGAGGCAAGAGAAAGTTTTATTTCGGCGATAAATAGTACAGAAGGCGAAAAGGATGATAGAAACAGTTACGGCAATGGGAATGGTAATTTCTTCGATGGCTATAAGTGAATATGATAAGCGTTTGGTGATTCTCACAAAGGAGTTTGGAAAAATCACGGCATTTGCCAGAGGAGCAAGGAAGCAGAATAGTCAGTTTCTAGGTGGAAGCCAGCCGATGGCTTTTGGAGAGTTTTCATTGTACAGAGGACGAAATGCGTATACCGTAACAGGAATGAAAATCACTGACTACTTCAGTAATACAATGACTGATATAGAAAGTATGTATATGGGAATGTATTTCTTAGAACTGGCTGACTATTATGGCAGGGAAGGAATAGAGGCGTCAGAGACTCTTAAACTTTTATATATGGCAATGAAAGAATTAAGCATAAACCGTATATCCAATGAGCTGATAAGATGTATTTATGAACTAAAAACATTGGTGATTAACGGTGAGTATCCAAATGTTTTTCAGTGTGGAAATTGCATGAGAAAAGATAATCTGGATTATTTTGATAGTGACCATAATATGATGCTCTGTAAGAATTGTCATGTGGGAGTTTTGACAAATCAACTGATATGTAATTCGGCAGTTTATGCTTTACAATATATTGTACTAACACCAATCAATAAAGTGTTTTCATTTACAGTGACAGATGAAGTTTTAGAACAGATGAAAAGAGTGATTAGAACCTATATGAACAAAATCATCGACAAAACGTTTCATTCCTTAGAATTTTTATAAATAATTTTATGCAAAATATATATTGAAATAAAAGCTGATACCGTTTAAAATGAAAAGCTAGGTACAGTTTTTTATAGATAAAGAGAAGTGTCAAAAACTAGGAGGGTAAAATTCATGAGACATGTACAAAAGGTGATGATTGCATTGGCACTTGTTATTGTATTTGTTTTTGGTCTTACCGGATGTGGGAAGACTATAGGCGATATGGATTTAGAAGAAGGTCAAAGTGCAATTTACATACAGGAAGATGGAAAAGTATCCTATGGTGTTTCTGAAAAGTTCGATAAAGATTACTATGACGAAGATAAGCTGGAAGATACAATAAACGAAGAAGTGGAAAACTATAATGGGAGCAGTAAAGCATCCATAAAAAATGCTATATCAGTAGATACATTTAAAGTGAAAAGTGACATTGCAACATTAGTTATAGATTTTGCCACTGCATATGATTTTCTGACATATATAACAGGTTATAATAATATCGATAAAAATCAGTTTTATGTGGGCTCTCTGGCTGATAATTCGGACTGTAAGATAAAAGGTGATTTCATATCTCCTGATAAAAAGGAGAAACTTTCTGCAAAAGAAATCAAGAAATTAGATGATGTTAATATTCTTATTGTCAATGACAGCTATAGAGTACAGATTGATAAAGATGTGAAATATATGAGTACAAACTGTAGTGTGGACGAAGATGGAATCATTACTACAGGAAAAGCCGGTGAGGACTTGAGCTATATTATATACTAAATTAATTTTAAGGAGAAGGTTAAAAAAATATGGAAAAGACAATGGAAAAGGTTGTAGCTCTTGCAAAGAGCAGAGGATTTGTATATCCGGGTTCAGAGATTTATGGAGGACTTGCAAACACTTGGGATTACGGAAATCTTGGTGTTGAGCTTAAGAATAACGTGAAAAAGGCGTGGTGGAAAAAGTTTATTCAGGAAAATCCATATAATGTAGGCGTGGATTGTGCGATTCTTATGAATCCTCAGACATGGATTGCATCCGGACATCTTGGAGGATTTTCTGACCCGTTAATGGATTGTAAAGAATGTCATGAGAGATTTAGAGCAGATAAGTTAATTGAAGATTACATGGATGCGAATGGAATACAGGCAGAAGAGTCTATTGATGCATGGTCACATGAGCAGATGGCTGAATACATAGAAGAAAAGCAGATTGAATGTCCTACATGCGGTAAACATAATTTTACAGATATCCGAGAATTTAATCTTATGTTTAAGACATTCCAGGGTGTGACGGAAGATGCAAAAAATACGGTGTATTTAAGACCTGAAACAGCACAGGGTATTTTCGTAAATTTCAAAAATGTTCAGAGAACATCCAGAAAAAAGATTCCTTTTGGAATTGGACAGATTGGAAAATCTTTTAGAAATGAAATTACACCGGGTAACTTTACATTCAGAACAAGAGAGTTCGAGCAGATGGAACTTGAGTTTTTCTGTGAGCCGGGAACAGACCTTGAGTGGTTCCAATATTGGAGAGCATTCTGTCGTGATTGGTTGCTGAGTCTTGGAATAAAGGAAGATGAAATGCGATTGAGAGACCATTCTCCGGAAGAATTATGTTTCTACTCAAAGGGAACAACAGATATTGAGTTTTTATTCCCATTTGGATGGGGAGAACTCTGGGGTATTGCGGACAGAACAGATTATGATTTGACGCAACACCAGGATTTATCTAAAGAAGATTTGACATACTTTGATGATGAGAAACATGAGAGATATGTTCCGTATGTTATAGAACCATCGCTGGGAGCGGACAGAGTGACTCTTGCATTCTTATGCTCTGCATATGATGAAGAAAATATTGGCACAGAAGAAAAGCCGGATATGCGAACCGTATTGCATTTCCATCCGGCAATTGCACCGGTTAAGATTGGTGTTCTTCCGTTGTCAAAGAAGTTAAACGAAGGCGCTGAAAAAGTATTTGCAGAATTGAGTAAATACTATAACTGCGAATATGATGATAGAGGAGCTATCGGCAAGAGATATCGTCGTCAGGATGAGATTGGAACACCGTTCTGCGTGACTTATGACTTTGATTCCGTGGAGGATGGAGCAGTTACTGTTCGTGATAGAGATACTATGGAACAGGAGCGAATTAAAATCGAAGATTTGAAAGCATATTTTGAGAAGAAAATGGAATTTTAATAAATGATTTAATACAGATATTTGAAAATTTTCAAATATCTGTATTTTTTATGCAATATTTTTTTATCTTCTTGCGTTTCATATTTATAAAACAAAACAAATCGCAAGGAGGATATAATGATGCGAAAAATAAAAGGTATTATTTTGGGAGTAACAATGATGAGTATGGTAGGTGGAATGGCAATGCCGGCAAATCTGCCGTCAGCAGTCACAGGGGTAAATGTTGTAAAGGCTGAAAACATAACATATAAGGGCAAGTGTGGAGACCATGCAACATATAAGTATGACAAAGATACCCGTACATTAACTATCAGTGGAACCGGAGATATTTGGGATGATGCAGGATTTGCAAGAAGTTTGTACGATACAGAAAACATTGTAATTGAAAATGGAATTAAAACAATTGGTTCCAATAATTTTACGGACATGTATTATTTGAAAAGTATTTCAATTCCAGAGAGTGTGACAACAATAAAATCAAAAGCATTTTCATATGTTGAGGGAGAGGTAGAAATACCTAAAAAGATCGGAAGAGCGTCGTGTAGGGAAAGAGTGTAGATCTCGGTGGTCGCCGTATCAT
>NZ_CALGRE010000018.1 GCF_937958975.1 uncultured Eubacterium sp.
AACCGGCAGGCTGTCGCCGTCCATCTTGCCCACGGGGAACATCACTAATAACAAAATATAACAGTTATTAAATCTCTTAAAACAGGTGAAATCTCAATCGGAATTTGGCTATTGGATAAATTTAGTTTTCGTTGTAAAAACCTTTATTTTAGGGCGTTGCTACGGAAAGTAGCAGAAAAATAGTGAAATGACAGCTAATGTTTCTTGTTTGGTAAAGGTTAATTTACTAATCTGTGAAGGAAGTAAAACAAACCGAAAACGGAGGTAGAAAAATGACTTTAGAAGAACAAATTAAACATTACAGAAAACAGGCTGGACTTTCACAAGAGAAGATGGCTGAGAAAATCGGTGTATCAAGACAAGCCATTACAAAGTGGGAAAATGGAACAGGAACACCGGATATTGCAAATCTGATGGCAATAGCAGATCTCTTCCAGATATCGGTAGATGAATTACTTTCGAATGAGAAATCAGAGAAAAAGCAGTCTGATTACATCTATGAAAGTCGTACTGAATACGATATTGATGGTAAGAAGAATTTTGATATCAAGCTTGGTGGAGCATATGCTGTAGATTTAAAGGCATATCATGGAGAAAAAATTGAAGTCGCAATGTTTTCAAATGTCTATAAGAATCTTATGGCAGATTATAAAGTAAAGATTGATGATATAAAAAACCGAATCGATATTGATCTTAACAGATTTAATGAAGCCAGTGAAGCAGATGCAAAGGAGAGTTTGGTCATTACTATTTTTATTCCAGTAAAATATATTGGAAAAATCGAATTATCAGTTAATGCAGGGACACTGAATATTACTGATATAGAAAATGAACATATTGAGGTAAATGGCAAAATTAGCGAAGTTACCCTTCAGGGAAATAAAAGTGAAATTGAGATAGATTCAAATCTTGATATGCAGATCAGTGTTTTATCACATGAGGGTGCGCTTGAGATTAATCAGTTGTCAGCAACATCAAGACTTACACTTCCTGCAGATTATAGATTTAGAAGCACAAAAAAGGGAATAGCAACGCATATTTATTATGAGAGACAGGGCAAAAAGGTTGATGATTTTTCAGATGCCGAAGCAGACAATTACATTGAGTTCAATGGTATAAAGAGTGAGCTTGTGATTGTAGAGGCTGAGGTGTAGTCATGGAAAAGTATATATATCGACCGGTCAGATTCTATTTGATTACATTTGCCTGCACTTGGTTCTGGTGGCTATTTGCAATTTTACTTAATGAAGGGACGGGGCTTTATCTTGGAATGTTTCTTGGCTTGGTTTCACCTGCCGTGGTTGCCGTAGTAACTGTATTTATGTCTAAGAATAAAGCACTCATTAATGACTTTAAGAAGAAGCTGATTGGGTTTTATAGAATAAAACCTAAATATATATTAATTGCAGTGCTGATATTTGCTGTGATAGTGACGGCTTCAATCGGTACATCAGTATTATTTGGCGGCAGTATAAATCAGTTTTCATTTACAGAAGACTTTTCATTTTCTATAGGTGGTACGTCTGCATTTCTTACAATTTTGTTGGCATCCTGCATAGAGGAGTTAGGTTGGAGAGGTTATGGAGAGGATGCTGTTGGTGCATACAACAGCTGGTTTAAGGAGTCTATCATCTTTGGATGTATCTGGTCTTTGTGGCATGTGCCATTATTCTGGATACCTGGAACGTACCAGTATGGACTTAAAGAGATGGGAATCATTTATGTGATTAACTTTCTTTTTAGCGTGATACCACTTGATTTCCTTCAGACATGGGTATATGTAAAGAATAACAGAAGTATGCTTGCAACAATTATTTTTCATTTGTTTATAAATATTATGCAGGAAAAGATAAACATGACTCCTGAAACAAAATGTATACAAACTATTTTTGTTGTTATTGCGGCAATTATAATTGTTGTTATAAATAAAGAAATGTTTTTTGAAACAAAGCATGTGGGTAATTTACTTGAAGAGAAAATTATGAATCGAGAGATAAATTGAACTTTATCAATGTAAAGAAATCGACAATTTCAAGTTTGTTAAATTGGAAAATTAGAATTTATATATAAAGGAGAATATTGATGAAACTGTTTTTATGTTCGCACTTTTCAAGTGTAGGAAGTCTGATAAAGGAAGAAATTGAAAATAAAAAAGTCGCATTTATTCCAACAGCTTCGCTGCGTGAAGGCTACACCGGTTATGTCGGCTCGGCTCGAAAAT
>NZ_CALGRE010000019.1 GCF_937958975.1 uncultured Eubacterium sp.
TTGAAGAAAAATGCCTAGAGATTTCAGTATTAAAAAAGTATTAGTAATTGGTTCAGGTCCTATAGTAATTGGACAGGCAGCAGAGTTTGATTATGCAGGAACGCAGGCATGCCGTTCTTTAAAAGAGGAAGGTATTGAAGTCGTTCTCTTAAATTCCAATCCTGCTACGATTATGACGGATAAAGATATTGCTGACGAGGTGTATATTGAGCCTTTGACAGTTCCGGTATTAAAAAAGATTATTAAAAAAGAAAGACCGGATAGTATTTTGCCGACACTTGGAGGTCAGGCGGGATTGAACCTGGCAATGGAAATTGCTGAGACAGGGTTTTTAGAGGAACATGGATGCAGATTGATAGGTACTACATCCGAGACAATAAGAAAGGCAGAAGACCGTCTTGAATTTAAAGAGACAATGGAAAAAATCGGAGAGCCCTGCGCACCGTCATTGGTTGTCGAAAACGTAGAAGATGGTGTTGCGTTTACGAATAAAATTGGTTATCCGGTCGTTCTTCGTCCGGCATATACGCTGGGTGGCAGCGGTGGTGGTATTGCACATAATCAGTTAGAGTTAGTAGAGATTCTTGAAAATGGACTGAGACTTAGCCGTGTAGGTCAGGTTTTGGTGGAGAGATGTATTGCAGGCTGGAAAGAAGTCGAGTATGAAGTAATGCGCGATTCAGCAGGAAACTGTATTACAGTATGTAATATGGAAAATATCGACCCGGTTGGTGTACATACAGGAGACAGTATTGTAGTTGCTCCTTCTCAGACTCTCGGTGATAAAGAGCACCAGATGCTTCGTACATCAGCGTTAAATATTATTAATGAATTAAATATTACCGGAGGATGTAATGTTCAGTATGCATTGCACCCGGAAAGTTTTGAATATTGTGTTATTGAAGTAAATCCCCGTGTGAGCCGTTCATCTGCCCTTGCATCAAAGGCTACAGGTTATCCTATTGCAAAGGTTGCGGCAAAGATTGCGTTGGGATATACGTTAGATGAAATTAAAAATGCAATTACTCAGAAAACATATGCCAGCTTTGAGCCTACATTGGATTACTGTGTAGTTAAGATACCGAGACTCCCGTTTGATAAGTTTATCACTGCGAGCAGAAAACTCACAACGCAGATGAAGGCTACCGGAGAAGTTATGAGTATATGTAATAACTTCGAAGGTGCATTGATGAAGGCGATTCGTTCTCTGGAGCAGCATGTTGAGTGTCTGATGGATTATGATTTCTCTGAATTATCGGATGATGAATTAGAAGACATGCTGCATAAAGTAGATGACAGACGTATCTGGGTGATTGCGGAAGCTCTGAGACGTGGTGTAAGCTATGACCATATCCATGATATTACAATGATTGATAAGTGGTTTATAGATAAACTTGCCATAATCGTTGAAATGGAAAATGCATTGAAGAATGAACCGTTGACGGTTGAATTATTGAGAGCAGCAAAGAGAATTGAGTTCCCGGATACAGTTATCAGCAGACTTACAGGAAAAACACAGGAAGAAATCAAGCAGATGCGTTATGATAATAATATCGTTGCGGCATATAAGATGGTTGATACCTGTGCGGCAGAGTTTGAGGCTGCTACACCATACTATTATTCTGTATATGGTGGAGAAAACGAAGCGGCAGAGACCAATCCACCGAAAAAAGTTTTGGTTCTTGGTTCAGGTCCGATTCGTATCGGTCAGGGGATTGAGTTTGACTTCTGTTCCGTTCACTGTACATGGGCATTTAAAGAAGAAGGATATGAGACTATTATTGTCAATAATAATCCGGAGACAGTGTCCACAGACTTTGATATTGCAGATAAATTATATTTTGAACCACTCACACCGGAAGATGTGGAAAATATTGTAAATGTAGAAAAACCGGACGGAGCGGTAGTACAGTTTGGCGGTCAGACAGCAATTAAGCTTACAGAGGCATTGATGAAAATGGGAGTTCCTATTCTTGGAACAGATGCTGCGGATGTGGATGCGGCAGAGGATAGAGAGCTGTTCGATGCAATTTTGGAACAGTGTGGTATCCCAAGACCTACCGGTGGAACAGTGTTTACAGCAGAAGAGGCGAAAGAAGTTGCAAATAAGCTTGGTTATCCGGTACTGGTTAGACCTTCATATGTTCTTGGTGGTCAGGGAATGCAGATTGCTACCTGTGACGAAGAAGTAGAAGAATTTATGGAAATCATTAATAGAATTGCACAGGACCATCCAATCTTAGTAGATAAGTATTTACAGGGAACAGAAGTTGAAGTGGATGCTATCTGTGATGGAACGGATATATTAATTCCCGGTGTCATGGAACATATTGAGAGAGCGGGTGTTCACTCAGGTGATAGTATTTCCGTATATCCTGCGTATACATTATCTCAAAAAATAATTGATACGATAGAAGATTATACGAAAAAGCTTGCTATGTCACTTCATGTAAAGGGAATGATTAATATACAGTTTATTGTGTGTGATGGTCAGGTTTATGTTATTGAGGTCAATCCACGTTCGTCGAGAACGGTTCCATATATTAGTAAGGTTACGGGTATTCCTATTGTAAAACTTGCTACAAAGTGTATTATTGGACATACTATTAAGGAATTGGGATATACACCCGGTTTACAGCCAAATGCAGAATATTATGCAATTAAGATGCCGGTATTCTCATTTGAAAAAATCCGTGGTGCAGAGACAAGCTTAGGACCGGAGATGAAATCGACAGGTGAGTGTCTTGGAATTGCAAAGACATTTAATGAGGCGTTGTATAAAGCTTTCTTAGGAGCAGGAGTAATTCTTCCAAAACATAAGAAGGTAATTATCTCTGTAAAAGATGCGGACAAGCAGGAAGTTATTCCGCTTGCACAGCGCTTTGAAAAATTGGGTTATGAAGTTTATGCAACGAGAAGTACAGCCAATGTCCTTAGGGATAATGGAGTGGATGCTATCATGGTAAATAAGATACATCAGGAAGCACCGACCGTTATGGATTTGCTTTTAGAACATAAGATAGATATTGTAATTGATACACCTACACAGGGACGTGATAAGAGTCGTGACGGTTTCTTAATCAGAAGAACCTCCATTGAGACAGGTGTAAATTGTTTTACAAGTTTAGATACAGTGGATGCATTGCTTACAAGTTTGGAAAGCGATGCAAAAGAAAATCTGACTTTGGTTGATATTGCTACGCTATAACTTATCGGAATAAATTTAAGCGGCTGCAAAGCAGTTGGATATAGGCGACTTGGAGGGAAGCACATCGGAAAGGTGTGTATATGAATCGTCAAAAGGGTAACGTAATCAATGGTGTTGTAGGAGGAAGATATTACATATGCGAATGCATCGGTAATGGCGGATTTTCTGATGTATATAAGGTGAAAGACTTACATACAGGTGAAATTTATGCCATGAAAAATTATGTGACATCTAATCCGGCGGATGAGAAAAGATTATTGGAAGGAATGGAAAATGAGTTAAATGTTTTGAAACATTGCTCTCATCCGGTCCTTCCAAAAATTTATAATATAATAAAAGAAAAGGATACATTTTTTCTTGTAATGGAATATGTGGAAGGTATTAATCTTAAGACTTATGTTGAGACGGGAGAAACATTGTCTAAAAAAATGATTTTCTCTATTATGAGTCAGGTATGCAGTGGGCTATATTATTTACATTCTTTAGAACCACCCATTGTATATAGAGATTTAAAACCTTCCAATATTATTTTAAAGAAAAATGGCGGAATAAAGTTAATCGATTTTGGTATTGCCAAAAGATACAGCAGAGATGTTGCGGCAGATGAGTTTGCTGTGGGAAGCGTGGGGTTTGCAGCTCCGGAACAGTTTGGGAATAAAAAAGGAATCAGTATTTATAATACAGATATACGAACAGATATTTATGGAATTGGTACGACAATGTTTTATCTGAGAACAGGAAAAAAATATGCCCCAAATAAAAAATCCTTTAAAATTCAGGGAAAGTTGAAAAAAATTATTAAAAAGTGTACCATGGTGAATCCTGAAAAAAGATACCAAAGCTGCATTGATGTTTTATATCACATGAAAACCTTGCATAATAAGTAAAAATAAATTATTCTATAGATGTATGCAGTTGAAATTTTGAAAGGGTTTAGGATGCATATATATTAAAAAATAATTATCTGTGTGGTTTGCAGGTAGCAGGGAGGAACAATGAATTATAGTGAAGCAAAGGAAATTCTTGGAAAATATGACCAGGAACAATTGTTAAAGTATTATGATGAACTTGAAGATGACCAAAAGATATCGCTATTAAATCAGATTGAGGGAATTGATTTTGAGTTGTTAAATCTGATAAAGGATAATGAAGAGGCAAAGAAAGGTGTCATTACCCCGTTGGACGATGCGGTATCTATAGATGATATAGAAAAGAATAGGGAAAAATATACAAATATTGGTGTATCTGCTATCAGAGAAGGAAAGGTTGCAGCTCTTCTTTTGGCAGGTGGAATGGGGACCAGACTCGGTTCGGACAAGCCAAAGGGAATGTATAATATAGGTCTGACAAAGGATTTATATATTTTTGAAATGTTAATAAACAATTTAATGGATGTAGTCAATCAGACAGGAGCATGGGTTCCGCTCTATATTATGACCAGTGAAAAGAATAATGATGATACGATTCAGTTTTTTGAAGAAATGAATTATTTCGGTTATGATAGAGACTATGTGGAATTTTTTATTCAGGAAATGGCGCCGGCAGCATCTTTTGACGGTAAAATATTTTTAGAGGATAAGGATAGAGTTTCAACTTCACCGAATGGAAATGGCGGCTGGTTTATATCTTTTGTCAATGCAGGATTAGCAAAGAAGGCAAAAGAGGCAGGCGTGGAATATATTAATATATTTGCTGTAGATAATGTATGTCAGAGAATGGCTGACCCATGTTTTGTAGGAGCAATGATAGACGGTGGATATCGTTCAGCTTCCAAGGTTGTTTCAAAAGCAACTCCGGAGGAAAAGGTCGGAGTTTTGTGTTTAGAAGATGGAAAGCCTTCGATTGTGGAGTATTACGAGTTGACGGAGGATATGAGATATGAGACAAGAGATAATGGAGAGTTGGCATATAAGTATGGCGTTATTTTAAATTATCTGTTTAACATGGAAGATTTAGAGAAAAATTTGAATAATAATCTTATTGTACATGTTGTTAAGAAGAAAGTCCCATATTTGAATGAAAGTGGAGAAAAGATAAAACCGGAAACAGAAAATGGCTATAAGTTTGAAACGTTAGTGCTTGATATGGTTCATATGATGGATAATTGTCTTGCTTATGAGGTGGTAAGAGAAAAGGAATTTGCACCAATAAAAAATAAAACAGGTGTAGATTCGGTAGATTCGGCAAGAGAGCTGCTGAAATTAAATGGAGTTGAGTTATAAAATATAACAGTTTAGCCATAAAGGTATCAGTTTATGGCTGAACTGTTTTTATCAAAAAAATTAAATGGAGTAACGTTACATGAAGAAGATACTAGAATTAATTACAGAGGAATTTGAAAATGCATTTGAGCAGTGTGGCTATGACAGGAAATTAGGAAAAGTAGGAACATCCAACAGACCTGATTTGTGCCAGTATCAGTGCAATGGGGCGATGGCGGGTGCAAAGTTATATCATAAAGCTCCAATAATGATTGCAAATGACGTTGCAGCACTGTTGCAGGGGAATGATAAGTTTTCATCTGTTGAGGCGGTAAATCCGGGATTTATTAATATAAATCTTGATAATAAATTTATTGCAGATTATCTTAATGAGATGGCAGGTGCGCAAAAGTTAGGATGTGAAAATAAAAATGTTCAGACGATTGTTGTAGATTATGGTGGAGCAAATGTTGCAAAGCCATTACATATCGGTCATTTACGTTCGGCAGTAATTGGAGAAAGTGTAAAACGTATTACAAAATATCTGGGAAATCATGTGATTGGTGATGTTCATCTCGGTGACTGGGGATTGCAGATGGGACTAATTATTACGGAATTAGAATGCCGAAAACCGGACTTAGTATATTTTGATGAGAATTATACAGGAGAGTTTCCGAAAGAAGCGCCGTTTGATATTGCAGAGTTAGAACAGATATACCCTTGTGCAAGTAAAAAGGCAAAAGAAGATATAGCATTTAAGGAGAAAGCGCAGGAAGCTACTCTGAAATTACAAAGCGGTTATGCTCCATATACTGCTATTTGGAAACATATTATGAATGTTTCCAAGGTCGATTTAAAAAAGAATTATGATAACCTGGATGTGGAATTTGACCTCTGGAAGGGGGAGAGTGATGCGCAGCCATATATTCCGGATTTGATTCAGGATTTGGTGGATAAAGGACTCGCTTATGAGAGCCAGGGAGCTTTGGTTGTTGATATCGCAGAGGAGGGAGACAGTAAGGAATTACCACCTTGTATTGTGAGAAAATCGGATGGAGCGGCACTTTATGCTACTTCAGATATTGCTACTTTGGTACAGAGAGAACAGGACTTCAAACCGGATAAGTATGTTTATCTTGCGGATAAGCGTCAGGATTTGCATTATACACAGTTTTTCCGTGTGGCAAAAAAGGCAGGTATTGTAAAACCGGAAACAGAGCTTATCTTTATTGGATTTGGTACGATGAATGGTGCAGACGGTAAGCCATTTAAGACAAGAGAAGGCGGAGTTATGCGCCTTGAAAATCTTATCGCACAGATAAATGATGCTGTGTATCATAAAATCATGGAAAACCGCTCAGTGAGTGAAGAAGAGGCAAAGAATACAGCAAAGATTGTTGGATTAGCGGCATTAAAATATGGGGATTTGTCAAATCAGGCTTCGAAGGATTATATCTTTGATATTGACCGTTTTGCGTCATTTGAGGGAAATACAGGACCATATATTCTGTATACGATTGTCCGTATAAAATCAATTATAGAAAAATATAAGGCAGAAAATGGAAATATGCAGCATATTGCTGTGAATACATGTGATAATCCGGAGCAGATTGCCCTGATGCTTGAAGTGGCAAAAGCAAATGAGATTATCGAAAATGCAGCGAAAGAATTAGCGCCACATAAGATATGTTCTTATATTTATGATTTGTCTAATGCATTTAACCGATTCTATCATGGAACAAAAATTTTATCAGAAGAAGATGAAAATAAAAAAGAAGGTTATATTGCTCTAATCAGTCTGGTGAAAAAAGTTTTGGAAACATGTATTAACTTGTTAGGATTTGAGGCACCTGACAGAATGTAATCCGTATATAAAAAAAGAAGATGGATTTGCAAAATGCAAATCCATCTTCTTTTATTAAAAATGTGTTTACTTTGCTGTTGTAGCTTCAGCTGTAGTTTCAACAGCAGTGGTCTCTTCTGTGGAAGATTCCTGAGCCTGTGTAGTAGTATCAGTAGAAACTGATGTTTCCCCTTTTACGTTTGTATCGCCTCTTTGAATTAATGTGTTTCTAAGGCTCTCTAACTCTTCTTTGCTTAACTGTGTGTGAACAGTAGTAACAGGTGGGGTATACAGACCTGTAGCAATTGCAATTGAGTATCCGATATATACAACAAAAGCAACACCGACAAGGGTAGCAATGATATAAGAAACTACTTTTTTCACATTAGATTTCTTTTTTACATTTTTACGATTGTACTTCTCCTGTTTGTATCTATCAACTTTTGCCTGACTCATCCTTCTGTACCTCTCATTTTTATTTTGTGGGAAAATGTTTTGTGATTCCCAAAGCTTTACGCAAAAAGCGTGCCAGCAAGTTATAAACAAAAGCATTCGCCAATCTCCAAAATGGAAAATGCTCTGTTCCTAATAAACTCTTTCATTAGTATAAAACAAAAGTGGTTGTAAAACAAGTATCATTTGCGATATAATAGTGGGAAAATTTGAAACAGTTCAGCCATGCGATATAAAATGAATTGGGCAAAAGACTGCTCGCAGGCTATTTGCCCAATTCATTTTATATCATATGGTGAACCACCACAGCGAGAAGTAGCACGAAAGTGCGGATTTGAGCTGATGGCTGAACTGAAAAGAAGCCGAGAAGCAGCACGAAAGTGCGGATTTGAGCTGATGGCTGAACTGAAAAGAAGCCGAGAAGCAGCACGAAAGTGCGGATTCGAGCTGATGGCTGAACTGTTATTTAACACATTAAAGAGGAACAAATGGAAAGATACGAAGTAATTATTTTTGATTTAGATGGCACATTGAGCAATTCAGAAGAAGGCATTACAAAATCTGTGCAGTATTCTCTAAAAAAAATGGGAATAGAAGAAGATTGTCTGGACAATTTAAAGCATTTTATAGGTCCGCCGTTAAAGGACGAATTTCAGGAAAAATATAATTTTAGTGATGAAGAGGCAATGCGGGCAGTAGAACTATATCGGGAAAGATACATCCCAATTGGAATATACGAGACAGATATTTACCCAAATGTAGATAAAATGTTACAAGAGCTAAAAGATGCAGGGAAATACCTTGCGGTTGCCACTTCAAAACCACAGCCTATGGCAGAAGAAGTGCTTAAATTTCTGAAAATAGACAAATATTTTGACAAAGTCATGGGTGCTGATGTGATTGGACCAAGGCAGAGTAAGCAGTCGGTATTAGAGGCTTTGTTTGAAGAGATTGAGATAAAAGATAGAACAAAGTATATAATGATAGGAGATACCAGTTTTGACATCTGTGGAGCCAATGCGGTGGGAATTTCTTCTCTGGGTGTAGCTTACGGATTTGGTGACAGGGAGGAAATGATACAACTGGGAGCATTGGCGGTTGCAGATACGGCAATGGAAGTGATAGAATTTTTATTAGAAAAAGAAAAGAGGATAACGGATGAAAAGTCGTAAGAGAGAAAAAGTAACGGTGGGAAGAATATGGGGGATTATTTATCCCATGCTGATTTATCTGGCAATTACATATGTAATTATGATTGTCTTAATGATAGGTATTGCAGTACAGGGAATGATGAGTGGAATTACCGGTGATGTTGAGCTTACAAATTATTTATATGATAAAGTCAACGGACAGGTTTTATTGCTTACAATGATTGCAGGCATCCTGACAATACCCGTTATGTTATTCTTATACAGAAGAGATACCCAAAAAGATATTTTGAGAAATACCTATGAAAAATACGAGCGGGTTCATTCGCTTAAATATTTGCTGATTATTCCTTTTGGAATATTTAATATGATGTGGGCAAATATGTTTGTAGCATTGCTTCAGATGTTTATGCCGGAGTTCATGATTAAAAGTTATAGTGGAACGGCAGAAGCTATTTATGGAAGCAGTCTTATAATACAGTTTATAACAGCCGGAGTTGTAGGACCGATTGTAGAGGAAATGATTTTTAGGGCGCTTGTATATAAGAGAACAAAAAAAATAGCAGGAATGATACCGGCTGCAATCATATCCTCTGTATTGTTTGGAGTATTTCATGCAAACTGGATTCAGGCTCCTTATGCAATTATAATAGGTTTCATGTGTGTGTTCGTTTATGAAAAATATAAATCAATTATCGCACCTATAATTTTGCATATATCAGCAAACTGTTTTTCGCTGCTGATTGCATTCTGGGCAGGAGATGCGTCTTCTACAGAAGTAGAACAAAGTCTGGAAACAATAAAACAGAGTGAATACATTTTCAGTCTGCTTATAACAATATTGGTAATGGGGCTTTTGGCATTTATAACAGGTGCAGTTATCTATGCTATTGTGCGACCTAAAAAAATAAATAATATGAATATAGAAAATGAAAATATTGAACAGAATATTAATAACAAAATAGAACAAAATATTGATATCTTGCAGGAAGAAGAGAAAGTTGACATGGAAAATACATTTTATTATCAGAGGCGGGATAAATAAATGTTGTAAAAATAAATTATATAAATTGAAGGAGAAAACCATGAAGTTATTAACAGTTGCCATACCTTGCTATAATTCAAGTGAGTATATGGAAAAAAGTATTAGAAGTGCTTTAACAGGAGGAGAAAGAGTGGAGGTTATCGTTGTAGATGATGGTTCTAGCGATAATACTTTAGAAATTGCAAATAAGTATAAAGAAAAATTCCCCGACATAATTAAAGTTGTACACCAGGAAAATGGTGGACATGGTGAGGCAGTCAATACAGGAATAAAAAATGCTACAGGACTTTATTTTAAAGTTCTTGACAGCGATGATTGTCTTGGAAAAAAGGCATTGGAGAAAGTTCTGGATTTGTTGGAAGATATGGTGTCTAAGGATGCGGGGCTGGATATGCTGATTTCAAATTTTATGTATGACAAACAGGGCGTAAAACATAAAAAAATAATGAGATATAAAAATGCTATGCCCGTAAATAGGATGTTTGGATGGGATGAATTGAAATTTGGAAAGACACAGTATCTTCTAATGCATTCTGTTATTTATAGAACAAAAGTATTAAGAGAATGTGGCATGGTTCTTCCAAAACATACTTTCTATGTGGATAATATTTATGTATTTCAGCCATTGCCATATGTAAAGAATATTTATTATCTGGATGTATGTCTTTATAAATATTTTATAGGAAGAGATGACCAGTCTGTACATGAATCTGTTATGATAAAAAGATTAGACCAGCAGTATCGTGTTACAAAGTTAATGCTTGAGATTTATAATCAGTCACCTATACAAAACAAGAATACAGATGAGGCAATGGTACATTATTTTGATATGATGATGTGCGTATCTTCTATATTATCTATTCGGGAAGGCTCTGAACGGAGATTGAAAGATAAAGACAAATTGTGGGAAGATTTAAGAGAGAGCAATCCGGAGTTATACAAAAGGGTTAGAAAATCCATTTTAGGACGTACAATGAATCTTCCGGGTAAAATAGGAAGACAATGTTCTGTTCTGGGATATAAAATAACAAATATGTTTTTTGGATTTAATTAAATTAAAAAAGAAATAGAAAATCGCATTTAAAAGCGAAAATTCTATTTCTTTTTTTTGTTTAGGAAATATAGTACCTGATGCTGATGTGGGTCTTTTACAATAGGAGCCGGAAATTTAACATTTTTAAACCACCAATGGAATACAACAAAATAAAGTACGAAAGCAAGGACGAATCCACTGATAACATCAATAACTGAATGTTGTTTTAAGAACATTGTCGAAAGACAAATCAGTATTGAGAGCACAAGAGATATGCGTTTGATATTTTGTCTCGGTTTTAATTCTTTCATATGAGGACTCTTTATCAGACAAATATGTGCAGCAATTGTAGCGAAAACATGTATACTTGGACATACATTGGTCGGTGTATCGCTGTCATATAAAAATCTTACTAAATCAGTTAAGATGTTATTTCCTGTTATTTCTGAGAGCCTTAATTCGAGACCGTTGGGATAAACGGTACATACCAAAAGGGCAATCGTCATACCTGTAAATTCATAGGCACAAATACGATAAAATTCATTTTTGGAATGGTAGAATAAAAAAACAAAAACTGCCGGAATATATAAAAACCATAAGAGGTATGGGATGACAAATAATTCGCAAAAGGGAATGATATCGTCAATTGCACAGTGTATAATGTGTAATCCCGGATAAGTGGCAGGTATTTTATTTTCCAAAAAAATGAACCATGGCATATATATAAAGACATATAGCAGAGGCCATGCGTGTTTGTACTTACGAAGCTCGTTTTTTATTCTGTTCATAAGTTACCTTCTGTCCGATAAATTTTGTTTCACACAAAATGAAAAAATCTGTTAAAATAGATATGTTGTCTGTAAGGCACATATCACAAAAAAAGTATAACATCCAAAAAACGAAAAGTCAAAGAGCTTGTAATAGGAGGAAAACGAATGAATTTAAATGAAGTAATTGCAGAAGAATTAGGGGTAAAATTGTGGCAGGTAGAGGCGGCAGTAAAGCTGATAGACGAGGGAAATACAATACCGTTTATTGCCAGATACAGAAAGCCTGTCACCGGAGAATTGAATGATGAACAGTTGAGAGCTTTAGATGAGAGATTAAAATATCTGAGGAATCTGGAGGAAAAGAAATCTACTGTAATTGCTTCTATCGAGGAGCAGGGGAAAATGACACCTGAATTATTGATGCAAATTGAAGCGGCCAGAACAATTGTGGCAGTGGATGATATTTATAGACCATACAGGCCAAAGAGAAAGACAAGGGCGACAGAGGCAAAGGCTAAAGGATTAGAGCCGTTGGCAATGATTTTTATGGCGCAGTTGAGTGATAAGAGTGTAGAGGATGAGGCGAAGGCTTTTATAGATGAAGAAAAGGGTGTTGAGACAGTTGAGCAGGCAATACAGGGGGCAAAGGATATTATTGCGGAAATGATTTCTGATAATGCTGAATTTAGAAAGGCTATCAGGAATACTGTGATGAAACATGGTGAGATAGTATCTCAGGCAAAAAATCCGGAAGAGAAAACTCCTTATGAAAATTATTATGATTATATAGAGGGTGTAAACAAAATCCCGGGACATCGGGTTTTGGCTATTAACAGGGGAGAGAAGGAAAAAGTGCTAACCGTAAAGGTTGAAATGCCGGATGATATTATTATTTCTGCGTTAAATAAATCTGTAATAGAAAGAAAATCAAATTTTACGGAAATTATAAAAGAGGCAATAGAGGATGGATATAAAAGACTGATTCAACCTGCGATAGAAAGAGAAATAAGAAATGCACTGACAGAAAAGGCAGAAGACGGTGCAATCGGTGTATTTGGACAGAATTTGAAACAGCTTCTGATGCAGCCACCAATTGCCGGAAAAAATGTTTTGGGCTGGGACCCTGCATTTCGTACAGGATGTAAATTAGCCGTAGTAGATGAAACAGGAAAAGTTTTATATACTACAGTAATTTTTCCTACTGCGCCTCAAAACAAAGTGGAGGAATCAAAGAAAACAGTTCTCGAAATTATAAAAAAATATAATGTCAGTCTGATTTCTCTTGGAAATGGAACAGCATCGAGAGAATCTGAAGCAGTTATTGTTGATATTATAAAAGAGTGTCCGACGAGAGTAGAGTATATTATAGTAAATGAAGCGGGCGCATCTGTTTATTCGGCAAGCAAGCTGGCAACAGAGGAATTTCCTAATTTTGATGTTGGACAGAGAAGTGCCGCATCTATGGCAAGGAGATTACAGGACCCACTGGCAGAGTTGGTTAAGATAGAGCCAAAGGCAATTGGTGTGGGACAGTATCAGCATGATATGAACCAGAAAAAGTTGGAGGCGACATTGGGAAATGTAGTAGAGGATTGTGTGAATAATGTAGGAGTAGATTTGAATACTGCTTCTGCACCATTGCTGGTATATGTTTCGGGAATCAATAAGACTCTTGCTAAAAATATTGTAGAATATAGAGAAGAAAACGGTCAGTTTACAACAAGAAAAGATTTATTGAAAGTATCCAAATTAGGACCAAAAGCATTTGAACAGTGTGCGGGATTTATGCGTATTCGGGATGGGAAGGAACCGCTTGATTATACGAGTGTACATCCGGAAAGTTATGCATCGGCAAAGAAGCTTTTAAAGAAATATGGCTATAAAACAGAGGATATTATTTCCGGGGATGTAAAACTTTCCAAGGAGATAAAAGACTATAAAATTGTATCAGAAGAGATTGGAACCGATGAAATCACATTAAAAGATATGATTCTGGAAATGGAAAAGCCGGGAAGAGACCCGAGAGATGAGATGCCAAAACCGGTATTAAAAAGTGATGTTCTGGATTTTGATGATTTAAAAGAGGGAATGGAACTCAAAGGAACTGTGCGAAATGTTATTGATTTCGGTGCATTTGTAGATATTGGGGTTCATCAGGACGGTCTGGTTCATATTTCAGAAATGAGCGATAAATTTATTAAACATCCTTTAGACATTGTTTCAGTAGGTGATGTCGTTACAGTGAGGGTGTTGAGTGTAGACAAAGATAGAAAACGTATTCAGTTAACAATGAAAAATTAGGTGATTATAGTACCTGTCTGTATTAAATTTCAATCATACAGACAGGTATTATTAATGATTTATTTCAAAGAACCAGTTTTTGGTAAAAGATAGGAATTGTTCTTCGTGGGAGGAAAGAGTTTTGTCTTTGCTCCATGCGATAATAAGAGTTCGGTATGTCTTTTCTTTTAGTTTAATTATTTGATAATCTGAAGAATTTTGCAGACAAAAAAGTTTTTCCGGCATAAGCGCTATGCCTTTATTTTTACGAATCATATATCTCAAAGCCTGGTCATCGGCTGTCTCAAAAACAACTCCGGGAGTGAAACCGCCTTCACGCATACAGAATGCATCTGTAAAATCCCGTAAATTCATAGATTTATAGTGTGCTACATAGGGGTAATCTGATAGTTCCCGAATACTTACTTCTTTTCGGATGCTGAGGGGGTGACTGGCGGAAGTAACTAATACAATTTCGTCCTCCATTAGTTTCTCATAATTAAAATTTTTCATATCATTTAAAAGCTGCATAAAAGTAAAGTCATAGCTGTTTTTGTTTTCCTCGCTCATTCGGTTTACGGAAGAAACAAAAATATCTTTTGTAGATATTAGAAAGTCTGCCGTAAGCATGGAAATAAAACGGTTCCCCGCCTGAATATAAATGTAAATGTTGGAGCGTTGGGGAGTCTTAAGGTGCTTAATTCCCTCATCGATATTTTGAAGAGCAGTATTAACTTTTTCATAAAAAAACTTTCCGTTTTCATTTAGTGATATTTTCTTTCCATTTCTGTCAAACAGTTTCACTCCAAGTTCGTTCTCCAGTTTGCCAATTGTTTTACTGATAGAAGGCTGGGGGACAAAATTTTTACGGGCCACTTTTGAAAAATTTTCTAAGCGGGCGGCATCTATAAAATATCTTAATTGTAGTAATTCCATAAAACTCTCCTTAATGTTTGTTTCAATTCGTTCATGTATTGTGTGAAAATAAATATTATATATATCTATAATAATATAATTATGTTACGAAAACAATGACAAATACGCAATAAAAAAAGAATATAAAGGAAAAAAATGCTGAGAGTATATATATTTAAGGATATATATTATAGCCAAAATTGTATTTCAGTTTTTTAAAGAAACCCGTTACAATTATAAATAAGAAAAGTCAGGATTTTTAGTAAATGTAAAAGAAAAGGAGGATAACAATGAAAAAAATAATGAGGAGAATTATTTCTGCGATGCTTTGTGTCTGTCTGCTGGCAGGTGGATTATATTATGCTCCACTGATAAGCCAGGGAGCAGATACGTTAAAAAATGTTGCCAATGGAAGAAATGGTTACACGTTTATGACTTCGAATGCCAATACGCCAAGAGAAGGATTTCTTTATGTGGGGAATGGTTTTTCGGCGATAAATGTATGCAATGAAAATCTGGGAAACGGAAATAATCTTTTAGGAATAACTGCTACAACAGAAGAGGCAGCAGTTTATGTTGATTTGGGAAAGAATTACGATATTAGCAGTGCATTGATTTATCAAGGGTCAACAAATGCTAATTTTTATGATTCGTATTGTAAAAGTTATAATGTTTATTATTCCGGAGAACAGGTGAGCGCAGCGAATGCAGGAAATATAGAGTGGAGTTTGGCAGGTTCCTGTACAAAGGGAACTATTTATCGTGGGGCAAAAATAAAAAATGCAGAAAATGTGAGTGACAGTGGTGATCAGATTACATTTGAAAGCACATATACCGCAAGAAGTGTAAAAATTGTTTTTGAAAAAGCTGCATGTATGGGAACAGGAACAAACGGAGATAATACAGGGACGACAGGCACAGTAAGTCTTCTTTCCATAAGGATTTTTGGAAATGAAAAGCCGGAAGAGACAACAACTATAAATGAAAAGCCGGAGGAGACAACAACCGGGGAGGGGGACACGACGCTCTTTGGGTCCCATACAGATGATTTGGCATTGAAGACAAATCACAGTGAGGTAAAGGGATATGCAAGTTCCAATCTAAGAAATGGAGCGATGGCTCCGGTTAGCGTGAATAACCTTACAAATGGAAATACAACAGGTACAAATTTTATTATTGCAAATACAGATGGAGGAGATAAAACGCCTTGGTTTGCGGTAGATTTGGGAAAGGTATATGATGTAAATAAAGTTATTCTTACTCCGGGTGCGGATGGGCAATATATAAATGCGTATCCTATAAGTTATCAAGTACAGGTGGCGGCAGAGACAGAGGGAGTGACAAATGCTTCTGATATTGAAAAGCTAACATGGAGAACGGTGGCGCAGGTGCGTGATGGTAAACTGGCGTCAAAATCTATCACATTTCCAAGAAGCAATACAAGATTTGTTAGGATTCTTGTAGAAAGTTATGCAGATTATTGTTCTCTGTATGAATTATCTGTATATGAGACGGATGACAGTCGGCTGCTCGGAGAGGAAGAGGATATAATGAATGTATTATTTGTTGGAAATAGTATGACATATTATAATACACTTTGTAAGGTCGTGGAGAGTTTTGCAAAGGAACAGGGAAAGATTATTCAGTGCAAGGCTTCAACACAAGGTGGAAAAAATCTGATATATCACAGTACATTTTCACAGACTGTGTCAGAAATACAGTCGGGGGCGTATGATGTGGTTATCTTACAGGATATTGTAGGGTCTTTTGATGGAGAAAAATTAATAAAAGGTGCAGCTACGCTTAATGATATGGTAAAAGAATATAATCCGGAGGCAAAGGTTATATTGTATATGCCTTGGCCGGTGAAGGGAGAACTTACAGGAAATAACAGTAAATTGCCATATTTTACATATAATTATATAAAAACTGCAAGAGAATTAGGAGCAATGCTGGCTCCGGCAGGGGAAGCATACTATACATTATATGAAACATATCCGGATGTGGCGTGGTATTGTGATGATGAAAAACATCCTCATGCAATAGGTACATTTATATCCGCATGTGCAGTATATTATGCTCTATTTCCGGATGCAGGGAAGGTAGCCATAAATGATTCGAATCAGAGGGCGATGAATGAAATCATAAATAGCAACATTGCTTATTCAGGAGATGCAGCGGTACAATATGATGCTAAACTTTTGAACGATATATCAAGCTATGGATATTATTATACTCATGCAGTGAGGGAGGCTGTTGCAGATATAACAGGAAAGACAAAATATACATCTGTGGCAGGGGATTATTATGATGCAGATGATGAAATTGATAAGACAGGATTGAAGGAAGTGACGGGAACGGAGGTAGATGCAGAGGTATTTTCAAAAGAGAACGGTAATATAGCCGTAGGATGTAATGCATATGCTTCTAATGAAAGGCAAAAGGCAAGTTATGCGACAGATGGAAATAAAGGCACAAGATGGGAGACAGATTATGCTGACCCACAATGGCTGTATGTAGATTTGGGAAGTCGTAAAAAGATAGAAAAAGTTGGATTTATCTGGGAAGGTGCATATGCTCAGAAATATTATATACAGGTGTCCGATGATGCTGAAAATTGGACAACAGTATCTATGGTGAGGGCTGCTTCAGCAAAGATAGTGCAAATTACGCTAGAAGAACCAAAGGAAGCACGTTATGTAAGAATGATTGGAACCAGAAGAGGAACACAGTATGGGTATTCATTGTATGAAATGGGGGTATGGGAAACAATTGAAGAACCGGCAGTGACACAAGTGGAATTGGCTGTAAATGGATATCAGATTAGTACAACTTTAGAGGGCTTTCGGACGGTTTATTCCATAAAAGATGTTGCAGATGAGGCAGAAGAAGTTGGAATGATTTACGGACTCTCGGATTATATTACGATTGATGATATGACAGTGGAAAATAACAGCCAATATGTATTGGCTTATAAAGCTACAGAAAATGGAAAGAGACCATTAGAATTAAAAGATGATACAGATATGGAAGCTTACACAATGACAATGATGTTTGGCAATGTTTCATCGGACTTTTTTAACCAAAAAATTTCAGTAAGGGTTTATGCAAAATTAAAAAATGGGCAATATATTTATAGTGATGTAGATACATTGACGGTATATTCTGTTGCAGACGAGTTGTATCAGGAAGGCAAGATGAGTACACAGTTTTCACATAATTATCTTTTTGAAAAAATCCTTAACGTTGTTTCGCCGGGATATATAAAGATTGATTATAATTGGAATAAAGCAATTGTAGAGTCAAAATAAGATAAAAAGAAAGATGAAGAAGACTGTCATATAGATTTTTGAAATGCGACAGTCTTCTTCTAAATTTTAGAAAAAAGTGCTTGACAATATTTACCGAAACGTTTATATTAATAAAGCAGTTTGAAATCTGTATGGGATCTTAGCTCAGCTGGGAGAGCATCTGCCTTACAAGCAGAGGGTCACAGGTTCGAGCCCTGTAGGTCCCAT
>NZ_CALGRE010000020.1 GCF_937958975.1 uncultured Eubacterium sp.
TTAGCTCCTCCATAAACTGCTAATCCAGTCTACAATAAGATATAATTTTATTTTTATAATTCATCTTTTTTGCTTCATCACTGTTTAATTTTATAGAAAAGAGTTTTAAAAGAGCTTCTTTGTATAGTTCGCACCACTGATTTCGATAGTCATTGCATTGCTCATAATAGCTTTTACATCCGCCTTTGCAGTATGAAAAAGCAAAACAATTTTTGCAATCTAACTTTTTATATAGTAAGCTAAAATCATTCTTTATTAATTTAATTTTATCGCTATCAATTGATAATTTTTCTATATAATTTCCAATGACATATTTGCCATTATCATGCTCATTGCATATAGATATATTATTATTGGGAAAACAATAAATTATATTACCAGAACATCCCTTACAAAAAGTATGTTTTCTCTTTGTATCAATTATTGCCGAATGTACAATATTGGAATTAACCGATAAAGCATCAAATATAAAATCTATAAAGTCGGGATTTGATATTGACAATACCTCGTTTCTTCCATTAACAGTTTCTTTAAATTTTTCGTAATCAATAAATGCAATTTGATTGACTTCATTCATAAAATATTCAGTTATGGATTTCCCTTTGCCTTTTGATAATGCAGTAACAACTGAATGAATGCCAACATTAGTGTAATTTGAAGCTATTTTGGCGGATTTTATAGATATCTGTGTTGATTTTTCTCCATTTTTAAATGGTCTTATTGTGTTATTTAATTCTGGAAAACCATCTATTGAAAATGTAATTTCATCAAAATTTTTAGCAAGCCAAATAGCATTTTTTTCATTGGCTATTCCGTTAGTAACTAATTTTAAAATAATTTTACAATAGCTGCTATTCTTTTTTTGTATTATGTATTTTATTATCTCTTTAAACAATTCCCAATTATAAGTTGGTTCCCCACCTCCATGAAATAAAAACTTTAAAACTGGCTGTTGAGAATATTTATATAAATTATCATTATTAAAAAAAGTATCAATTAATTTTTTTATTTTATTTATATCTACATAATTATTTTTATTAATAGACCCTGATTCTGAGTAACAATATTTGCAACCTAATTGACATTTATTAGAAGGTATAATACAAATACTATTACCATAATATTTATTATTAATAATTTTACTATTAGTAATAACGTTTTTATCTAAAAAAGAATACTCACTATATAGTAAATTTTTAATATCATTTATTTCTATTTTATTTAGATTACTAATGTCGAAAATAATATTAATATCTTGCATTAATAAAAGGTTTTTTGAATTATAAGACAAAATAAAAGTATTCATAATTAATACTCCGTTAAAAATGGTACACAGTTGAATATTATTAATATTCAACTGTGTACTTTCTATTAATCCTAATCTAATACCAAAATAAAATTTAATTATTTAATTTTATTTTTGAAAAAATTTATCTTGCGCAGTTATCCCATCCATAACCATCGTCATTATCATTTCCGTTTGAACCTGTAAGCTCTTTCATCTGTCCTAACAAATCAATTATAGGTAATTCAAATTCTTTTATTTTTTCAAACATATTGACCCAGCCTTTCTTTTTTACTTTATTGGTATTAGATTTTGGGAAACTCATAAATGGCAGTCCATTGTTTTTTGACACCTATATGGTCATTTAAAGGTCGACCAGAAATTTCTACCCAAGAATGAAATACAAATTCAGTCATATAATAATTACATTTACCAATTATTATATAAGAAGGAAAGCCCAAATATATTAATGAATAAGCCAATGCTACAGACCTTTCTAAACATAAATCTGATTGAGACACTAACTTACCGAAAAATCTATAAAAAGGAATTAGTCTTGCTGCACAAAATAAAAATTCATCCTCTGTATATAATTTTAAATTATTTTCAATTTTGTATTTGTTGTCAACATAACATTCCTGTATAAGGTTTTTGCAATATCCAAATTCTTTTTTTCGATAAATTGTTATTATTTTTAAATATTTAAAGATTGACTTAATAAAACGTATTTTACTAAATTTAACTTTATTTTTAATATTATTTTCATTATATAGAAAATATTCAAAATACATAATTAAAAGCCTTTCATTAAATGTTTTTTAATAGCAAATTAATATCGCATTTGTCAGAATATCTTGATACTAATACAGGACATTTTTCAATTATTTTTTTTAATAATTCAAACTTCAGTTTAAAAAATGGATTTGGAATATTAGTTTGTAAATCAATAAACGCTTTTATAGATAAACTATAAGGCAATTTTTGAATACAAGTATTTTCAGACGTATTTTTATTTAAAATAAATATTTTATCTAATGGAATCTTATTAACTCTACTAACTTTACTATTCATTGTTTTTAAATATATCTTATCTTTAGCAATTACTATAACATCGTTATCTTGATATGGTGGGAATGGATTTATAACAGATTGCTTCAAGCCAAACCCCGCGTTTATTGGTTCACAATATACCGTTTCATCACAATATGTAACAATTAGCACATCATCTGATAGAATATTTATCTCATCTTTTGCTAAATATGATAAAGTGCTTTTGCCACTTCCAGATTCTCCACATATTATTATGCCTTTTCCATCTTTTTCCCATAAAGAACCATGAATTACAATTTTTCCATGTTTTACACAAGTTAAAGAAAAAGGGTCGATTATTTCTGAAAAAAACCAGTTTCTAAGATTATTAAATTTATTTACATTTTTAAATTTAAAAATTCCTTTTTTTATATCCCAATTAGCTAAATTATTATTGTAATATTCAATATAATACTCTTTTTCATTATTATAATATCTACCACTTAACAATTTTACATATAGATGAAAGAGAGTATGTTATAGATTTATGTAATAAAAATAATATTAACAATTTAAACTTTGTAGATATAGGTAAATACCAAATACTGAAATTACTTTTGAGCAGCTCCGTATTGAGATGCAAAATGAGATTGTAGCTTTAGAACAGAGTAAAAAGGTCTCATGGACAGTCAAATACGGTTGTGTGACAGAAGCTATAGCAAATCCAACGACACAGCGCATTATAGATGTAAAAGAAAAAATAGAGGGAATGGATAAATTTATAAACAGCATTATAAACGGCAAAAAGAAAGAGAATAAAGACCCCAAATGCGTTATTACCCCGTATATTACGGCAGAAAAGAAAGGCAATGTTTTGTCGTTTCCCAAATATAAAGGCTTTTACACTAACCTTTCTGAAGCCGCTCAAAGCGATAAGCCAATTAAGCTTATCCCATCCAGTACGGGAAAGATAATGCAGATTACCCACAACAAAATAGGCGAGTTTTGTACTCCGGTGCTTCGTGCGCCGGAGTTTGACTTAATAAAGCCTGGAATAAAGCTGTCTCTGCCCAAAATTCCTTTTAATCTGATATTAGAAGTTATCGAATTTTTCAGATACTTTGCAGAAAAAGGCTTGGAGGCCATCGCTCATATCATATATTCCGAGCACACAGCTCAGTATGAAATATATATCCCTAATCAAATTGTCTCCTGCCTTAATGTAGAAACCTACGACCTGCCGGACTTTGGCAGCTCGGGCTTTATTGATGTAATGGCTATACATTCCCACCATAATATGAAAGCTTTTTTCTCAGATGAAGATGATGCAGACGAAAAGGAAACCAAGCTGTACGGAGTCATAGGCCGCTTGGATAAGGCACTGCCGGATATGATTGTGCGAATGTGCAACAACGGATATCACTATGAAATTGAGCCGTTTTCCGTCATAGAGCAGCCGGCGTTTCCCAAAGAAGATAAGCTGTTAAAAGTGAAAGTCAAAAAGGAAAAGAGTGAGATTGCACTATGAAGTTTTCAAAAGATAATCCTGTAAAAATAGTGATGTTGGGAGCCGGCGGAACAGGGGGATATATTGCTCCGTTTCTATACCGTATGGCAAGCATAGCAGACAGAGAGATAAAAACAATTATATGCGACGGCGATAAAGTGAAGTTAAAAAACCTTGTAAGGCAAAATTTTGTTTATCAGGATGTAGGTAGTAATAAAGCACAGGTGATAGCAAACAGATATTCGCAGGCATTTGGGCTGCCGGCTTTTTATATTCCCAGCTATATAGAGGATGAAAACACACTTTTGTCGCTGCTTGCTCCTGAAGAAAATGGACAGATGATAATTCTCATAGGCGCTGTTGATAATAATAAATCGCGCAGACTGTGTGACACAGTATTTAAAAAGCTTTCCGATATCATCTATATAGACAGTGGCAATGGCGAATATTACGGTCAGGTCGTATGCGGGATTAAAAAGAATAATATCACTGTCCAAAAGCCTATGGCCTCATATTATCCAGAAGTGTTGAGCGATGTCGACTTATTTCCCTCTGAACTATCCTGTGCGGATGCGAATGAAACAGCTCCACAGACTGTTGCAGCTAATATGTTTGCAGCAAATATTGTTTCTGTCATGCTGTTTAACATTCTTTTTCGCGGTGTAATGAATTGCAAAAAGAATGAATTTTCTACAAAGACAATCAATTCAGTTTCCATAATAAATACAAAAAAGAGTTATAGGAGAGCTGCTTAATGAATGGAAAGATTTATCTTTAGGAAATAAGAAAACTTTAAGTTTCAATTATTCATCCTTATTAGGGAGATAAACGAAAAATTCGATTATGTTACAACCGTCATAAAAAACAGTGTCTAACAAAATTATTTTAACCATTTGTTCCGTTTCTGGTGTTAAAAGATTAATTTAAAAAATAAAAAGGAGTAATTCCAAATGAATGAAAACAGGAAAATCAAAGTCGTTTTGCTCGAGCCGCTAAAGATGGCTCGTATTGTTGAAATTGATGCCTCTATAAATGGAATGCAGGAAATAGTAGGCGGGCTTATTGAGGCAATTTATCCTTTTAACGACGATGTTTGCCTCGTTTGCAACGACGAGGGTAAAATAAACGGCATGCCGCTTAACCGTGCTATCTACGACAAATACGGTAATGTGCTGGATATTATAGCCGGACCGGCTTTTATCTGTGGCTGCGGTGGCGAAAGCTTCAGCAGCTTATCAGAAAAGCAGGCCGCTCGCTACATCAAGCAGTTTTATTTGCCGCAAAATTTTATAATAACCGATAAAGGATGTTTTCCTTTCTTTGTTATTCCAGATGATAATATCTCTTAATATTTAAAGCATTACAAATTTAGGCACTGTAAAGTAAAAATGAAAAAATAGGACCCGAAATCAGCAAATATTGTTACGCAACGAGCAAAAGCTCACGTT
>NZ_CALGRE010000021.1 GCF_937958975.1 uncultured Eubacterium sp.
GGGCTCCTGTGCCTACTTTTTTTATATAGATAATGAATACGGCTCTAAACTTTACCCCCAAGTAAAGTTTAGAGCCGAATTTTTAGGGGTAAAGCAGATTCAGAAAAGTACAAATGATAAAAGTACACAGTACATTAGGAGTATGAACATTTTGGAAAACAATTAAAGTAAAAGGACTGCCATATCAATGAGTTAGGGACATTGGTGTGGCAGTTTTTTATATGAAAAGAAAGTGATTTGCATTTTTTTGTAGAAGTATAAGGTAGTTTATATTATTTAGAAAAAAATTAAATATTTTTTCTAAAAGTGTTCCGAAAAGAAGCATTTTCTCGTTTTTACTAATAAGAGGGTTTGATTTAATACTTAACAAAAAAGAATGGCAGGGGAGAGCATGGAAATGGGAAACAAAGGAGGAAATTAATTGAACAGATTTTCATTAAAGAAAAAGATAGCATTGGGTATTTTATTTGTACTGTTTGTATCTCTGTTTCTATTTTGGTGGTTTTATGTGAGATTAGAATTATGTTTGTACTATAATGAAACTATTAAAGAAAATAATATATATTTTGAATGTAACAGCTTAGCGAATTGTGCATATGTTTCATCCTGTATCTGGGATGGAAAAGATGAACATAGGGATATCGTAATACCGGATGAAGTGAATGGAAAGACTGTCAGCAGGCTGGGGGGATTTTCTGGCCGCGGTGCACCGGGACCGTTTAGGATATTATTTCCGGACAGTTATTATTTAAAAAAAGATGGACAACAAATTAGTTATTGTATGGAAGAGAGCACACTATCTGACAATGATTTTGAGTATGATATAAAAAGTGTAGCATTTACATTACATATTGGGAAAGAATTAAATAAAATAGTGGATATAGATATGGATACTTATTATCCAAAAGAAAGGGGAGCGAATAAGGTAACATTTTACCATCCGGTAGTTTATGTTTTGTGTGATAAAGAGAACAAAACATTTTATTCAAGAGATGGAAAATTATACTACAAGTCGAATGATAAATTAGTAGAAGACTTTGCCTATACAGATTAAAAAGTAAATAAAAAATGAGAACCACAAGATATTATTTTTTCTCCTTTAATAGTACCTTGTGGTTTTTATTTTGTTTTTTTGTTATACTAATTTTTACTAAGAAATATTTGGAAGATATGAATAAAATTTAATAGAATATTTTTACAAACATTAAGAGCATAATTTGAAAGGAAAATGGAATGTCAAAAGAAACAAGATTTACAGGAACAGATACTTATGTGGCAGCGGACGATTTAATGGCATCCGTAGAGGTGGCAATGGAATTGCAGAAACCATTGTTAATAAAAGGAGAGCCGGGAACGGGAAAAACTATGCTGGCAGAAGCTGTCGCAAAGTCACTAGACAAGGAACTTCTGATATGGAATATAAAATCAACGACGAAGGCACAGGACGGGCTCTATATTTACGATACAATACAGAGATTGTATGATAGTCAGTTTGGTGTTGAGGGTGTAGATGATATTGCCAGATATATTAAACTTGGGAAGCTGGGAGAAGCATTTAAAAAAGAACAGCAGGTTGTGTTATTGATTGATGAAATTGACAAGGCCGATTTAGAGTTTCCAAATGATTTGCTGTGGGAATTGGACAAGATGGAGTTTTATATTAATGAGACAAAAGAGACAGTAAAGGCAAAAATAAGACCGATTGTGATTATCACTTCTAATGCAGAAAAGGAATTGCCGGATGCATTTCTCAGAAGATGTATTTTTCATTATATTAGCTTTCCTGATAAAAATTTAATGAAACAGATTGTTCATGCTCACTTTGAAAATCTGGAAGAAAATCTATTGGAACAGGCGATGAATGCATTTTATAGAATTAGAAATATAAGAGATATGAGAAAGAAGCCTAGCACATCTGAATTTATTGACTGGCTTAGAGCGCTTATGATTGGAGGGATAAATCCGGAAGACATTGAGAGAAAACTGCCGTATCTCGGTGTATTGATAAAGAAAGATGAGGATTTAGAAACCGTAAAGAGAATTAATTTATAAAAGGAGAATCATATGTTTACTCCCTTTTTCTATACTTTGAAAAGCAACGGACTGGATATATCGACAACAGAGTGGCTCACCCTGATGGAAGCTCTTAATAAAGGTTTGGCAAATTCCAGTTTTACTGATTTTTATTATCTTTGCAGAACAATTTTTGTAAAAAACGAGGGTGATTATGATAAGTTAGATACTGCATTTTTAGAGTATTTTAAAAATATAAAAGAAGATAAGCTAAATATGGAAAAACTAAATGCATGGCTTCACAATGACAGTGATATTGTTCAGCTGACGAATCCTGAGCTATATAAGGATACAAGAACAAAAAAAGAGGCAACTGAAATTCACAGAATGTTTCGCGAAAGATTGGGTGAGCAGCATACAGAGCACAATGGAGGAAATTATTGGATAGGAACAGGTGGAGGTTCCCCATTTGGAAAAAACGGAAGGACAGCCGGTGGAATACAATTGGGAAATCATTCCGGAATGAAGACAGCTTTTGCAGTGATGGGAGAGCGGCGTTATAAGGATTTCCGTAGAGATAAAAAACTGACAATGAGACAGTTTCAGGTGGCGCTTAGGGAATTGAGACAATATTCCAGAAAACTTGATTTGCCAAAAACAGAATTGGATATTGACGAAACAATAAATTCTACATGTAATAGAGGCGGATATCTGAAATTAGAGTTTGAGCAGCCCAGAAAAAATACGGTAAAGTTAATGTTATTATTTGACAGTGGTGGTTCGATGTATCCATATAGTGAACTTTGTAACGAGCTGTTTCAGGCGGTTCATAAAGCAAATCACTTTAAGGATGTCAAAACCTATTATTTTCACAACTGCATTTATGCAAGGCTTTATAAAACTCCGGAATGTGTTCATGGTGACTGGATTGATACTACATGGGCGTTTAAAAATTATGATAAAGATTATAAAGTCATTATTGTGGGGGATGCCGGGATGGCAGAAGAAGAATATCTGGATAAGAACGGTAATTACAGTGGTCCAAATGATGGTCTTTCAGGACATGAGTGGATGCAGTTATTTAAAAAGAAATATCCTAACTGTATATGGCTGAATCCGTCATATCATGGAGATTTGACAAGAATGTACTGGATGGCATCGGAACGTATGATTAAAGAAATAGTAGATATGTATCCATTAACTGTGGATGGACTGAAACGGGGAATAAAAAAACTAATGTCAGGCGAATAGAAAATATGTCAATATATTAAATCTAAAAATACAAAAAAGGTTAAAAACATTTTTGAAATGTTTTTAGCCTTTTATTGCATTATAAATCAAAAAACACGAAAAAATATAGAGGAATTTTGTAAAAAATGTACAAAAAAATAATGGCGTTTAAAACTACTTTTCACGAAAATGCCGGGAATAGCGTAAAAATAGTTTTTTAATATGGCTATTTTGCCAATAAATTTATATAATTTTATATTGTAGAGTAAAACATTAAAATCCATCGCATTGTGAATGATAAGCGATGGTGAATGGAGGGAAACATGGGCTATCTTAAAAAGATTGGCAGAAGAGTCATGGTTATCACATTAATTTTGTGTTTAAGCATTGGACTCTGTGCAGGTATGAACCTGATTGGGGATACGAAAAAGGAAGTAAAAGCTGCGGATTCGGGGTTTACGCAGAATGACTTTCTAAAGTGTGATGGGACTTATATTAAAAATAATTACGGAAAAGGGAGCAATATTTATCTAAGAGGAACCAATATAGGTAATTTGTTTGTTCAGGAAAGTTGGATGAGTTCTACAAATGCCAAAGACCAAAAGGAGATTTTAGAAACATTGACAAATCGGTTTGGTCAGGATAAAGCGTTGGAACTTTTGGACTACTATGAGAGTAATTATTTTACAACGGCAGATTTAGATAATTGTAAAAATATGGGGATGTCTGTTATCAGAGTTCCTTTTACTTATATGAATCTGTATAAAAAATCGGGGAGTAACTGGGTTTTGAGAAGTGATGCATTTACTAGGCTTGACTGGATTGTCAGTGAATGTAGTAAGAGAGGGATATATGTTATTTTAGACCTTCATGGTGCATTTGGTTCGCAGAATGGGCAGGACCATTCCGGTCAGGTAATTAACAATGCGTCGGATGTCACATTTTTTAGTAATGAATCACTTATGAGTCAGACATTAGAACTTTGGAAGGTAGTAGCACAGCATTATGTGGGAAATCCTGCTGTAGCAGGATATGACACTTTAAATGAACCTGGCGAAAAGGCAGGAACAACCGGTGAGAGACATTGGAATTTCTATAATAGGATGTATAATACGATTCGTTCTGTAGACCCGGACCATATTGTTATTATGGAATCCTGTTGGGGAGCAGGAAATTTACCAAATCCTACAAGATATGGATGGACGAATGTTGTATATGAATATCACCATTATCCTTGGGACTATGTAGCAGATACAGATGCAAATTATAACGGACAAAAGAACGCAATTGATAATCTTGTAAATAGTGTAAATAATGCAAATTATGGTGTACCAACATATATTGGAGAGTTTAACTGTTTTGATGGAGCATCTTCATGGAAATATGTTCTTGAAAAGATGAACAAGGCAGGATGGCATTATACAAACTGGTCTTATAAATCCAGAGGAATGGGAAGCTGGGGAATCTACCATGAAGCAGGAAATGAAAAAGTGACTCCATCATCTACTTCCGAATCAGATATTAGAAGAATCTGGGGCAGTAGCAGTGTCGGAACGAATGTAAATGACAGGGGAGTTACTTATAATAATATGAGAACGAAGCTTCCGGGAACGGTAGTAATGGCTGATAAAGCTTTTGATGATAACAGTTATTTCTCTATCAAGGCAGGTATCAATGGAAAATATGTGTGTGCAGAAGATTACGGAGAGTCCGCATTGGTTGCAGATAGAAGTTCAGGTGGTGAGTGGGAGCAGTTTCGTGTGATTTACAATTCGGATGGAACGGTTTCATTCCAGTCAAGAGCAAACAATAAATATCTCTGTGCCGTGTTTGATGATACGGATTCAGAAAATCCGATACTGCCTAGAAGTAATCAGATTGGAACATGGGAAAAATTCTATTTAGAGCAGAATAGCGACGGCACTTACGCATTGAGAACATATGTAAATAACTATTATGTTCAGGCGGATATTAATGATACGAGAGCAGGGATACTTCATGCTATCGGTGCAACTGTGGGAACATGGGAAAAGCTGACTTTTGAGGCAAAAGATGCATCAGCGCTTCCAAAGGTAAATGGAGGAGATAAACCGGAAGAAACCACAAAAACGCCTGAGCCTACAACGGAAAAGCAGACGGAAAAAAATCCTGAAACCACGACGTCACAGGAGGAAGAGGTTAGTGTAAAAATTCCTACATACAGTGGAAAGTATGGCAAAAATTTTAGAGCAGTAGCATATTATCCAAATTGGTATGGAGATTATACATCAAGAGTGCAGTGGGATAAGCTGACACATGTAAATTATTCGTTTGCTCTGCCAAACGATAATGGAACAATAGATTCTGTGGCAGGTTCAGCAGGTGTAATTAACAGTCTTATCAAAGCGGCACATGCGAATGATGTAAAAGTAAGTGTTGCGGTAGGAGGATGGTCTTATTCAGATGGAAGGGAATGTGCAAGAGTGTTTGAGAACGCAACAAATACTGATGCGAAACGTCAATCACTGGCAAATGCAATTCTTGCCATGGTAGACCAGTATGGATTTGATGGTGTCGACATAGATTGGGAATATCCGACAGCAAGTTCAGCAAGTCAGTTTACATCATTTATGAGGTATTTGAGAGCAGGTCTTACAGAGAGAGGGAAGTTATTAACATCAGCAGTTCAGGCAACAGGTGGAACTTATCAGACAGATGAGGTATTGTCCATGGTTGATTGGATTAATGTGATGGCATATGACGGAGACAGTGGAGCAGGACATTCACCATACAGTCTGATTGTCAATTCGTTTAACTACTGGCATGGCACAAGAGGGGTAGATGCATCGAAAGTAGTGCTTGGTGTTCCATTCTATGAGAGACCAAACTGGGCATCTTATGCGGATGTTGTTGCAAAAGATTCGGCAAATGCATATAAGGATTCTGCAGTGATTGATGGTACAACAGTATATTATAATGGTATTAATACAATGAAGCAGAAAGCAAAATATGCAGCAGAAAATGCCGGCGGTATTATGATTTGGGAAATAAGTCAGGATTCCACAAACTCAAATCTCAGTCTATTAAATGCAATTTATGATTCTGCAACAGCAGTTGTTGGAAAGGGCGGAACGTCTGCAACAGTAACAGATATTCCTGGAACAGTAAAAGTGAATGCTTATGGTGACAAATCATCAGGAATCACATTAGAGACATCAGGGAATACAATTTATGCCGGAAATCTAAACAATGATTCATATCTTGATTATTATGTAAAAGCGACAGAAAAGGGAACATATAGTATAAAGCTGAATCTTGCGGCAGGTGACGCACAGTGGAATGCCAAGAATATCGTTATAAAATTAAATGATGCCGCAGTGGCAACAGTCCCTATCACGGCAAGTAGTTCATGGACAACATTTATTGAACATACAGCAGATATAACTTTTGCGGCGAAAGGAACATACAAATTAACTCTGGTTTCAGATGGTGGTGCATGCAATGTGTCAGATTTTACATTCGCAAAGAAGGCAGAAGAAACAACGCAGACACCGACAACGGAAGAACCGACGACTTTACCAAAAGAGTTTGGCATTGAAATTAATGGATTTCAAATAAGCACTACTCTTGGAGGACATAGAGTCATCTACTCTATTTCCGACCCGAATCAAGAAGTATTAAGTTCCGGTCTGGTATATGGTGTAGCTGGTTATGTATCTAATGAGGATATGGTCGTAAATAGTACAAATAAAGCTGTAATGAGTTATCAGTCCACAGAAATTGGAAGAAGTCCGGTGTCGTATAGCACCTTTGAAGATGGTCAGAGCTTTACAATGACAATGCAGTTTATAGATTCTGCACAATATTATAGTGAGAAAATGCTGGTAAGGGCATATGCACAGTTAAAGAACGGACAATATGTTTATAGTAATGTGCGTTCCTATACAGTTTATGAAATTGCAGATTCCTTATATAAAGATAGAAAAATGAATACCTATTCAGGACACAGCTATTTGTTCAATCACATTTTAAGTGTTGTGAATCCATCTTATAAGGAGATAGATTATAACTGGGGTGACATTATAGTGAAACCATAAATTTTCATAAAATAAAAAGAAGATTATGCATTTGCATAATCTTCTTTTTTGTATAAGCGATATGGAAAAGCAATTCGACTGCTGAATTGTTTTTTATAATCGCATACAATTCCGGAATGCGTTTGATGCCGCCTCCGGTAGTTCCTATGAATAAAATATATTTATTTTGCCCATATCTTAATGGTTTTTATAAGTTTAAGTTTATCTTCATCGCCCATCTTGCCAATAAGCTCCATAAGTTCATTGTCAAGAGCAGTTGTTGCGTATTCAGGTTCTACGCGTCCAACAAGAGAATCAAGAGTGATGTTCATTAGCTGGGCATAATAAATAAGTATTCTAAGAGACATTGCCGTTCTGTTGTTTTCAACATTGCTGATGTAACCTGGCGTGACATTTAATGCCTCTGCTACTTGAGCCTGAGTTAAATCCATGCTAATTCTTAATTCTTTGATTTTAGCTCCAAGACTTTCGTAATCCATTTTTTTAATCCTTTCAAAATACTTTTTAGATTTTGAAAGCAAAACATAAAAGAATTGCTCACAAATAAAGTATACAATAAATATTATCTAAATGAAATATATTAATTTTATACAATGATTATGATTGGTAAGCAGAAGAGAAAAAACTGGAATATATTTCCAATTTTAAGCAAAATAACAGGAAAAAATCATAAATTCATCAACTTTTTTATGTAAAATAAACAAAACATCTTGATAAAAACAATTTTATTTGTTTATATATACATATAAGAAACCAACATTAAAATGAAAGATTGGAGAGGCGTTATGAGAAAAGTTTTTAAGTGGGCATTATCATGTACGCTTGCACTTGCAATGACTGTTTCGGGAATTGTGATTGCTGACAAGGAGAGCGCGGATGTTAATGCGGCAGTAGGGGAATGGAAATTAGTCTGGAGTGATGAATTTAATGGGACATCTTTGGACACAAACACTTGGAGTTATGAAATTGGAAATGGAAACTGGGGATGGGGTAATGGAGAAGTTGAATATTATACAAACAGAACAGATAATGTAAAAGTGTCTGACGGATATTTGCAGATTATTGCAAAGAAAGAAAACTATGGTGGGCAGAAGTTTACATCAGGACGTATTATATCGAGAGGGAAGAAGAGTTTTAAATACGGAAAGATGGAAGCGAGAATACGAGTTGAAAATGGTAATCAGTCAGGTGTATGGCCGGCATTTTGGATGATGGGAGAAAAAGGCGGCTGGCCTGATTGTGGTGAGTTAGATATTATGGAACATGCCAATAACAGAAGTAATGTGGGCGGATGTATTCATTGGAATCCAAACGGATTTGGTGGGGCATATGACCATTCTTATAAGGGTGGTGATTACTATTTTACTGATAATGTGAATAATGGAATTACAGCCTGGCATACATATGGTGTTATTTGGGATGAGAAACATATAGAGTGGACTGTTGATGGTAAAACATTCCACACACAGAGATTTAACGAAGAAAATAATTATTGTTTCCAGCAGTATCAGTATTTCTTATTAAATCTTGCAATTGGAGGTACGCAGACTCCTTATACAGGAGGTCAGACAGCGCCGGATGATTATAAGACTGCGGTTATGTATGTGGACTGGGTTAGAGTTTCACAAAAAGAAGAAGCTCCGACGACAGAATATGATGGTCCTTATGTGACAGTTACCGAGGATGCAGTAGCTTCCTATGATGGACAGTGGGGAAGCTTTTTTGGAAACGGATGGACCGGAGCAAGCGGAACGTTAACACGAAATGGCTCAACAACTGATGGATTTACAATCAATGCAACATCTGTAGGAAACAGAGGTGACAAGGACAGCATATGGGGAATACAGGGACAGCTTTTAAATTTAAAGTATTATGCCGGAAATACTTATAAATATCAATGTACGATTACATCAGATAAAGACAAAAAGATTTTTGTAAAAGTTGCGGATGATGCAGAAGAGGCAATTGCAGGTGGCTATGTTTACTTAAAAGCAGGAGAACCATATCATTATGAGACAGATGTGGAAATTCCAAAGGATTTTGATGGCATGATAAGTCTTAAGTTTGGAATGGGTATTGATAATAATGGGGATGACCCGGTATCCAATGGTGAAGCTGTAAATATAAAAGTACAAAATGTATCTTTTGTGACAACAGCTACAATACCTGACCCGGACTACATCAAAAATCAACAGACAACGGAAGCACCGACAGAAACATCAACAAAATCAGATGAAACAACAGTATTGCCGACGGACAGACCAACAAAATCTAAGAAAGTGAGCGTGCCGAAAGTGAAAGTTAAGTCGGCATCAAAGAAAAAAGCCGGCAAGAAGGTAAAAATTTCTCTTAAAAAAGTAAAAGGTGCAAAGAAATATCGGATACAGATTTCAACATCTAAGAAATTTAAAAAAGTGCTTGTAAAGAAAACGTTCAAAAAAGCAAAATTTACAGTAAAAAGCAAGAGACTGAGAAATAAGAAAAAATTATATGTGAGAGCTAAGGCAGTTAAGATTGTAGGAGGAAAGTCCTATATAGGAAAGAAATGGTCAAGAGCTAAAAAAGTTAAAATTAAAAAATAGCTATAGATTGAGTAAGTGAATGGGAAACCACGAATGAAAATATTTTCGTTCGCGGTTTCTTTTTATATTTTGCACTAAAAAAAAGAGAGCTGCTAAAAAAATGACACATACTCATAAGGAATAGAGAATGCTAAAATATTGTTAGATACTGGATAAAAAATCCATATCAATTTTTGTTGAGAGGTAGAGAGAATGATGAGTAACAAAAGGATGAAAAAAGTATTTGCGTACATACTTTGTTTATGTATGCTTGTATCCGGAATTTATATTTCTGATACAAAAAACGTGAGTGCAGCCACGACTACAAGCATTTATTTTTTAAATACGGGGAATTGGTCTGTAGTAAATGCTTATGTATATGGCTCGGCAGGTGAGGCTTTGGGAGGCTGGCCCGGAAAAACGGCTGAAAATATAGGGAATCAGTGGTGGAAAATTGATGTTCCGGCAGATGCTTCTTCTACGCCATTTAATATTATTTTGACAAACAGTGATGAGTCAGGAAGAACTGAGAATTACATATCGGACAGGACTAACGTATATTTAACAACTGTTACAGATGCGAAATATTCTTCAGCAGGGGAAGCTGAGAAAGCTATGGGTATTTCCGGTGGAGAACAGGAGACGGAAACAAGCGGCAGTGGTTCCGGTAATACAGATTTGAATTATGAAGTTGATTTAAATGGAGCGGGTGCAAGTCTTCCTTATACAGTATATGAGGCAGAGGAAGCGGTAACGAATGCCAAGGTGCTTTCTAAAAGCAGAACATACCGTACAGATATTCAGTCAGAGGCAAGTGGACGTCAGGCTGTTAAGTTGGTAAATACAGGGGATTTTGTTGAATTTACATTGGACAAAGCGGCAAACGCTATGGTTGTCAGATATTGCATGCCTGACAATTCAGACGGTTCAGGAATCAATGCAAGCCTGAGTATGTATGTAGGTGGAGTAAAGAAACAGGATTTAAGCCTGACGTCAAAATATGCATGGATTTATGGAGGATATCCATATAGCAATTCACCGTCTGAGGGAAAGGCTCATCGTTTTTTTGATGAGTCCAGAGTATTTTTTACGGATGGTACTTTAGCAAAGGGAACAAAAATTAAATTACAGAAAGATAGTAAAGATACCGCAGGATATTATATTATAGATTTTATTGAATGTGAATTGGTTGAGAATGCAAAAATTAAGCCGGCCGGCAGTCTTTCTATTACAGATTATGGCGCTGTAGCTGGCGATGGGAATGATGATTATACAGCTATTGTAAATTGTATAGCGGCGGCAAAGAGTCAGGGAAAAGAGGTTTGGATTCCGGAAGGAACTTTTGAATTGAAAGAAAAGAGAATCATTGAAGTAAATGGTGTGACAATCAGAGGTGCAGGCATGTGGTACTCCAACCTTGTTGGCGCCGGTGCGGCATTCGGTTATACCGGAACATGTAAGTTTTATGACTTTGCGATGACAGGTACAGCTACGGTGAGAAAAGATGCGGAGGATTTGGCAGGTTTTGAGGGAAAAGGAAATGCTGAAAATGTTACAATCCAGAATGTTTGGATGGAACATATGAAGGTTGGCATTTGGAGTTACCAGACAACAAATCTTGTAGTTCAGGGATGTAGAATTAGAAACACATATGCTGATGGAATTAATTTGTGTTCGTCAACGAATAATGCAACTGTGAGAAATAATAGTTTTAGAAATACAGGGGACGATTGTATTGCTATTTGGCCTTGGCAGGGAGATTCCTGCAATAATACAATAGAGTATAATACAGTGCAGTGTCCAAACTTGGCAAATGGTATTGCGGTATATGGAGGTTCCGGAAATATTGTACAGTATAACAGTGTTTATGATACAATCAATAATGGTTCCGGTATATGTATTGGAACAGATTATGATACGCCAAAGGGATTTTCAGGAACAACAACCGTAAAAGGAAATGTTCTTGTAAGATGTGGTTCTTTACATACGGATTATAATTATCCGGTTGGAGCAATCTGGGTATGGGCAACAAAAAGTCCGATGACAGCTACATTTAATGTTACAGAAAATACATTATATGACTGTTCTTATGAGGGAGTGTTGATTGATGGTTATAATACTGTTTCCGGATTAACTATAAAGGATACAAATATTTATGGGGCGACGGATGGTATTTATGCAAAAGGTAATTCCAGCGTTTCGGCTGCTTTTGAGAATGTAGGGGTTGCTGAGTACAGCGGAAAATTAATTCATAATGAATTATCCGGTGCTACATTGAGTACAATTGGAAAAGGAGTATATCAGACAACGATTCCGGAACCGACAAAACCGGTTACAAGTTCAGTGAAAATTGACGTAAATGGTTATCAGATTAGTATGAAAGCAGAAGGTATAAGAACTTTATATACTGTAGATAATCCGAAGGATGAAGTAAATAGTATTGGATTAATATATGGATTGGCAGGCTCGGTGACAGAGGACGATATGGTTTGCGATAGTACAAACAGCAATGTATTTAATCATGATGCAACTGAGCAGGGCAAATCAGATTATAATTTAGGAAAGAAAGACAGCACTACAACCTATGTTATGACAATGCAGTTTAACACAGATTCTGTTGCATATCTGAGTACACAGTTTTATGTGAGAGCTTATGCAAAATTAAAAGATGGAACATATGTATACGGTGACGTTCATGACTGCTGTGTATATGATGTGGCAGATTGGCTTTATCAGAATGCAAACTCAAGTAATGCAAGTGCACATGATTATTTGTATAATAAAATTTTAAAAAAGGTATCACCGGACTATAAAGCAGTTAATTATGAGTGGGGAAATACAATTGTTCCGGTAAAGTAAGGTTTTATTCTGTAACTATAGTGTGTTATAATACGTTTATGACAAAATCACTGTTCACAGTAAGGAGTTATTAAAATACGGGAGATAAGATTATGTTAAAAGAATTTAAAGAATTTGCACTAAAGGGCAATATGATTGATTTAGCAGTTGGTGTTATTATTGGTGGGGCATTTAATTCACTGGTAACCTCATTAGTGGATAATGTTATTATGCCGCTTATCAGTATTCTTACCGGAAGAATTGATTTCAGCAATCTGTTTATCGCCTTGGATGGCAGACATTATTCCACATTAAAACGGGCACAGGAAGCTGGTGCAGCCACGCTGAATTATGGAACATTTATTACAGGGCTTCTGAATTTTATAATTATGGCTTTTGTAGTATTTTTGCTTGTTAAGGTAATGAATAGAATTAGAACAAGAAATAGAGTACTGTCAGCGCCTACCACAAAGGTTTGCCCACATTGTAAATCTGAAGTACATATTGATGCAGACAGATGTCCACACTGTACAAGTGAATTAGAGAAATCAAAAAGATAATATTAGTAAAAATAAGAGTTTCAGTTTAATAAATGCTGGAACTCTTCAATTTTAGAAAGGATAATAGGATGCAGAGTAAATATAAAATTTTAATTGTGGAAGATGATAATACAATTGCGGAAAAGATAAAAGGTCATTTAGAGAAATGGGCATATGATGTTTATATAGCAGAAAATTTTAGCGATATTTTAAAAGAAGTTTCAGACTTTTCTCCGGATTTAATTTTGTTGGATATTACTTTGCCTTATTATAATGGATTTTATTGGTGTACAGAGATTAGGAAATTATTTAAAATTCCAATAATATTTATATCGTCTGCCAATGATAATATGAATATTATTATGGCAATGGATATGGGAGGAGATGACTTTATTGCAAAACCTTTTGACTTAACTGTTTTAACAGCAAAAGTAGGAGCAATCATCAGGAGAAGTTATTCGTATGCCGGTCAGGTCAATGTGATTGAGAAGGATGGAGCAATTTTAAACTTGCTGGATGGTACATTATCATACAATGGACAGAAGGCGGAGTTTTCAAAAAATGAATTTCAGATACTCGCACTATTGATGGAAAATGAGGGCAGTGTTGTGAGTCGTGATACCATAATGATGAACTTGTGGGATAGTGACAATTTTATTGATGATAATACATTGACAGTAAATGTAACAAGGATTCGGAAAAAACTAAAAGATATAGGACTGGAAGATTTTGTAAAGACGAAAAAAGGAATAGGATATATGATATAGAGTTTGTGAATTGCAACGAATACAAAACAGGATATTGTAAATACTAAAGAAAAATAGAGTAAAACAGGGAGTAAGTCATGAATGAGGATAGTATAAATCTACTAAAAGAATGTAATTCGGGTTGTAAAATGGCAATCGAAAGTATGGAACGAGTGGAAAAAAATCTTGCGGATAATGAAATGAAAAGTATTATAGATGAGTATAAGGACAAGCATTGTCAGATAAAAGCACAGACGTATCATTTGTTAAAAAAGGATGGGGAAGATGGAAAAGACCCTAATCCAATGGCAGCAGCAATGTCTAAAATTACTACTGAAGTCAAGATGTCATTTATGGGTGACAGCCATCAGGCAGCAAAACTGATGATGGATGGCTGTAATATGGGAATACAATCTATATGTGAGCATGAAAATGATTGTCGCAATGCGGACGAGACAGCAAAAGAGGTTGCACATAATTTAGTAAAAATAGAAAAAGAGGTTATGGGTAAAATGGAAAAATTCCTGTGATGAGAAGAGATATAATGTAAAAAATGTTCCCTCAGATGTTAGATAGCTTCGTTTAAGTCTGAGGGAACTAGAGCAGTTCTTTATGCAATTGGGAATGTATTTAGTTGAGCATACTTGATGACTTACAATATATCTTATTTACATATCAATATAACGATAATGAGTATTCAAGTGAAAAGAAAAGCATCAATAAAAGATGAAGATGCAAGTGTTGTTTATAATGATTCATAAATTATTTTTAGACAGTGAATAATTTTACATAAGAAAAGGGTTAATTTTATAATTTAACCCTTTTTTATTTATGGAAAATACTTTGAGCAGGGAAAGACAGCTGTCCTATATTACTCCAGGTGGGGAAAACGGAAAAAACAGATGACAGAGTTATATCATATGCGTATAATGAAAGTGAATTGAAAACTTACAAGGAGGTATTTTTAATGAAAAGAGTATATATTTTATTTTTTATCTTATGTATTTTTATCACAGGGTGCAGTAATAAAGATGAATATAGCAATTGGGTTAAAGTGGATGTTCCAGATGTAGGTACATTGAAAATTCCAAGTGAGTGGAGATTTGAGGTTCAGGGAGATTACTGCATGTTAACGGACAAAGAAAGTGATGATATTAAATTTATAGGATATAATACGCAGGACTTTAATATGAAGAGAGATATTCAATTTAATATAAATAACTATGAGGTTTATTTAGAGAATCGCGATGATTCGGATTTTGGAGAAGTTTATGGGGGGTTATCAACCGGGGTCATTTATGGTAAGAAACCGATTACTATAAATGGAATAGAAAAAGAACAATACTTTATATATATGGGAACTGGCAGCCATGATAAAGATATGGAATTAATATCGGTGAACAAGGATGAATTTGATGATGAATTTATTGAAAAAATGGCTAAAGGCATGAATGAACCATAAAAAGTTTGTTTTGAATACAATATGCCGGATGCCTGTAATAATAAATGAATATAAATTAAAGGTTTTTTGAAGATACATATGATTTCAGATGTAGAGTATTATAAAGTGTTTTACTATACAGGAGATAAGGCAAATACCCAAAAGGAAAGAACAAGGAGAGTTTTGTTGTGAAAAAAACATTGTATGTTATGTTGCTTATGATATTACTAACTGCATGTGATTCTAAAGATAGTGAAATTTTAGAAGGGTATAATGCCTGTGAAGAATATTATAGTGATGGATTTCAAGACTATGTAGATTATTGTAAGTATTTTTATCGTGAAAGTGATGACGAAAAATTTAAACAAAGTGTACACTATTCAATTGTAACAAAAGAGAATATAGATGAAATAAAAAAATATTTTAGTGAGTTTCCCTACGAATATATGGAGGATTGCAGTAAATATGATTTTGAGATTAATGATATTAACGAGGGCGATTACTATTGTCTGAAAGAAAATTCAAGTGAGGAAAATTATAGTATATTTTTATTTGAAGTGAAGAATCATATATTGTATTATATACACTATAATGTTTAAATTATTAAAAAAATCATTAGGAGTGTTTAAAATATTCAAGGCACTGTTTTCTTTTATATACAGTGTCTTGTTTTTTAAAAAGAAACATTTATTTGAGGTGCGCTATGCTATTGAAGTGTTATTATGATGAATATGATGAAATTAGTTTATATATAGATGATAAAAAATTAGAAATTACCGAAAAATCAGGTCAGATAAGTATCAATGATATATCTAAAGGAAGTCATGTGATTAAAATTGAAAAGAATGAAAAAAATAGAAAAATATATAATTATATTTTCAGATGGATTTTCTCAATAATATTTTTTGTGTTTGATGGATTATTATTAAATATAGAAAATAAATGGTTGGTGTTTGTATCACCTATTAGGTTTGAATATAAATTATCTTTTTATCTACAAGATGACCAGCCGGAAATAGAATTTTTTATAAAAAAATCAAAATATAGTTCAATTCAGGAGAGCTTTACACTACCACAAATCGATGTAAAATTCCAAAATGTACAAATTGAAGAAGAGAGTATTGTAAATTATGCAGACGTCGGAAGCCTCAGTTGGGAATTAAATAAATATTTAAGTAAAATATTTGCAGGAATAATATATTTTTCTATATTGGTTATATTCATGGTAAGGCTAGCAATTTTAAATAATAATTTAATACTTGCTGTATTTTCATTGGGATTGGAAATAACGTTACTTTTAATTTTTAGTGGTATTTGTTTTTTTCAAATAAAGAAATATAATTGCGTAAAACATAAGGTAGAAAAATTAGCACAATCTAATTAAGTGTCATTTTATATTACATAAACCAGAATTAGAAAAGGTAATAATAATCGGAGAAAATATGTTTAGAAATTATGTGAGCGATAGAAAGAAAATAGTGTTTGCAGCTTTTTTGTGGACAGCAATTTTTATCATTGTTTTTATTTTGAGTGGTATTGATTTAAAATTTGTGTGGTACCCATTGCTGCTGGGAATGATTTTATTTGGATGTATATTTCTATATGACTATATAAAATATAGAAAAAAACGTAAAACACTTATCTGGGCGTTAAATAATATAGATATAACACTGGAAAACTTACCGGATACAGATAATAACATAGAAGATGATTATAGAAATCTTTTAGAAGAATTGTTAATTAAAAAGAATCAGGAGATAAATGATATTATTCGCTCTAAAAAAGAGACGACAGAATATGTTACGCTGTGGTCTCATCAGATTAAGACACCACTGACTGCATTGCAGCTGCTGGCAGGTGAACTGGAAGAAGAAAACAGAAAAGAAATTCTGAATCGACTTTTTGAGATAGAACAGTACCAGGATATGATGCTGCAATATTTGAGGCTGGAGAGTGATGGCAACGATTATATTTTATCCGGATATAATATTAGAGATATGGTAAATCAGGCGGTAAAATATTTTGCAAGGATATTTATTTCTAAAGGAATTGCTATTAAAATAGATATTCCAGAGGGGGCAAGGGTTATTACGGATGAAAAGTGGTTTGTATTTGTATTGAAACAGTTGATATCAAATGCGTTGAAATATACAAAACAGGGCAGCATAAATATAACATTAAATAATAAACAGCTTATTATAGAAGATACAGGTATCGGAATTGTTCCGGAGGATTTGCCGAGAATATTTGAAAGGGGATATACCGGGTATAATGGACGGAAAGATAAAAAAGCAACAGGGCTGGGACTGTATTTAACAAAGCAAATTTTAACACCGTTGAATCATAATATAGAAGTAAGTTCAAAAAAAGGGGAAGGTACAAGGGTTAGTATAAACTTGGAAAATAAAAAATAAGTACAAAAAAATATAACAAAAGTTGTAAAGAAATAATATGATTGTTATAATAGCAGTATTGGATACGGAAAGAAAAAATAAAAGCGAAAATAATAAGAATTATTATATGAATTTGTCATAAATATGAATTTTGATAGTTGTATTTTATGCAGGAATATGACTATTAGAATATATATACTTTGGAATTTAAAATGAGAGGGGGGATACTCGTTTTTATATTCCAAGAAGGAAGGAGAAGTCATTATGACAAAAAAATTTAGAAAGATAAAAAAATCTTTCGCACAACTTATGGTACTTGTGCTCATGACAACAATGTTATCTGTTCATGGAGGATTCACAAGTAAGCAGGCAAATGTGGCATATGCGGCGGCCGCATGGAGCAGTAGCACAGTATATACCGGCGGTGAAGAGGTCGAGTATAATGGGGCTACTTACAAGGCAAAATGGTGGACACAGGGAGATGAACCGGATAAAGGAGGACCTTGGGAATTGGTATCCGGGGGTACCGGAGGTACGGGTGGAGATTCCGAAAACCCGGGTGGAACTATAACAGGAGGAAAACCGACGGTTCAATTGAATCCGCAGGTTGGAACAAATATACACGGAGTAACGCTTCCATCTACATATTATAATAAAAAAGTAGTTGGATATTTTCCGAGTTATGCAATTGGTTCTGATGCACATCGGCATTTTAATATTGCAGATTTGCAGTGGGATAAATTGACACATGTTCAGTATGCATTTGGTATTGTTAACAAAGAAACATGCGAGATTGAAGTCGGTGACCCGGAAAATGATATCAACAATAAATTTGAGGATACAAAGTTTGTACATGATGGACAAGTGATTGAGATGGATAAATCACTTGGTTATTATGGACAGTTCAATATCATGCATACGCTCAAAAAAATGCATCCGAATGTAACGGTACTTATTTCTACAGGAGGATGGGGTGCATCTGAGGGACTCTGGTATGCTACACAAAACGAAGCATCTATGAGAAAATTTAGTGCATCGGCAGTGAAGTTCATTAGAAAATATGGATTTGACGGTATTGATATTGACTTTGAATTTCCATCAGAGACAGCTCAGTCCGGAAATTATACAAGCTTTATCGAGTCAATCAGACCGGGCATTTCCAATAGATATGCTCAGTTTATCAAAATTTTGAGTGAGGATATAGCCAAAGCATCCAAGGAAGATGGAAAATATTATTGGTTAACATCAGCGGTATCTGCATCTTCCTGGGTACTTGGAGGACAGACAAATTCAGATTTCTTAGATTATCTTGATTTTGTTTCTATCATGTCTTATGACTTTCATGGCGGATGGAATAACCATGTAGAAAATCAGGCAAATATTTATCCGGACCCGGCAGATACAGAGACTATACCACTTGCAGTAAAAACAATGGGATTTGATTGGTCTTATAAATTTTATCGGGGTAAAGTGCAGTCTGAAAAACTACTTATGGGTGTTCCATATTACACAAGAGGGTGGACAAATGTGTCAGGTGGTACGAATGGACTTCACGGTTCTTCCGGTTCACCTCTTACAAATAACACAGATAATCTGAATTTATGGTGTGACCTTGATGACAATGGAAAAGAAGTAGCGGCGGGAGCCAATCCACTATGGCACGTTATGAATTTAATGAATAAAAATTCCAATTATAAACGCTACTGGGATGATGTTGGAAAAGTACCTCATATCTGGAATGCAACAAACAATACATTCCTAACATTCGAGGATACACAGTCTGTACAGGAAAGAATTAATTATGTTAATAACAATAATTTAGGTGGTGTTCTTATTTGGGTTATGCATGGTGATTACGACTATGATGAACAAAAACAGGAATATGTTATAGGTGATACGCTTACAAGTATGTTCCATGACCAGTTTAAAGCTGCCGGGGCTTCTAAAGTTACATCAGATATTGATTATACAAATGATGTATTAGATTTTAGCGTCGATTTTGGCGGCAAATATGACCATCCAAATTATACATATTCTATTAAAGTGAAAAATAATTCAGACCAGACAATACCGGCAGGATTTAATTTCAGCTTCTACTTACCAAAGTCAAGTCTGTTTACAAGTGGATGGGGAGGAACTTCAACTACAAAGGATGTAGGAAGCTTTACAGAAGTAACACTGACGTCCGGCAGTGCTCTCGGAAAAGGTGAAACGGTAGAATTTACAGGCATGATGAAATGTTGTTTCTCGGCTGCAAAGAATTTTAAAATAAATGGCTTATCAATGCTTAGCGAAGTTAACAATGAAATATCAAGGTTAAACCGTTCCTATATCACTGAGAAAAATGGAGGAACATCTGAACCCGAGAAACCAACAGAAAAGCCAACGGAGAAACCGACAGAAAAACCAACAGAAAAGCCAACAGAAAAACCGACAGAGGAGCCTACTACATCAGAGGTAACAAAAAAAGTGGAAGCGTCAGTAGCAGGATATCAGATTAGTACCACAAAAGAGGGTTATAGGGTCGCCTATAATATAGATGATAATAACAATGAGACAGTTAAAGTTGGATTGATTTATGGTGTATCAAAGAAAGCATCTGTAAATGATATGGTTGTAAATAGTAATAATTCATATGTTTACGATTATGCAGCAACACCGGCTGGAAAACTATCACAGAGTGGAAGTATTTCGCAGTATGTTATGACTATGACCTTTGTGAAGAATAAAGAATTTTATACAGAGCCACTTTATGTCAGAGCATATGCACAACTGAAAGATGGTTCATATGTATATAGTGATGTGGAGTCATTTAATGTATATGATATTGCAGATACGCTTTATCAGGACAATAAAATGAATAATGAAGCAGGTTATTCATATCTGTATAACAATATTTTGAAGGTTTCAAATCCTTCTTATGTAGAAAAATCATTTGAGTATAAAAATATTATTGTGAAATAATAAAAAAGAAAAATATAATCCCCAAGATACCTTCAGGTCATAATACCTGAAGGTATTCTATTGTCAATGAAAACTTACAAAATTGTAAGGTTTTCATCAAAATTGTAAGGTGAAGTTAAGGCAAATATATTGCTCCCCATGTATACTAGAGGCATAAACAAAATAAATTTGCAAATTTTTATAAATAATCTAGGAGGTATTCCACAATGGAATTATTACAGGTAAATAATTTAAAAAAAGTATACACAACCAGATTTGGTGGCAATAAGGTGGAGGCTTTGAAAAATATTAATTTTTCAGTAGAAAAGGGAGAGTATGTAGCTATTATGGGAGAGTCGGGCTCAGGAAAGACAACACTTCTCAATATTTTAGCAGCAGTAGACAGACCGACAGCAGGAGAGATATATCTAAACGGCAGTGATACCACAGCCATTAAAGAGGATATGTTGGCGAAGTTTCGAAGAGAGCATTTAGGATTTGTTTTTCAGGATTTTAATTTGTTAGATACATTTTCATTAGAGGATAACATCTATCTTCCACTTGTCTTGGCAGGAAAAGGATATAAAGAAATGAGAACCCTGTTGGAAGACATTGCCTTAAGGCTTGGAATCAAAGAAATTTTAAAAAAATATCCATATGAGGTATCAGGGGGACAGAAGCAGCGTGTTGCTGTAGCAAGGGCAATTATTACGCAGCCGGATATTTTGTTGGCAGATGAGCCAACCGGTGCATTGGATTCCAAATCATCTGGAGATTTATTAAGTGTTTTTGACAATCTTCATGACGAGGGACAGACAATATTAATGGTTACACATAGTGTCAGAGCGGCATCTAATGCGGGAAGAGTATTGTTTATAAAAGATGGTGAAATATTTCATCAGATATATCGGGCAAATATGTCCAATGATGAAATGTATAGAAAAATATCAGACACATTAACAGTGTTATTAGCAGGTGGTGATATACATGACTAGGGGATTATATAGAAGATTAGCATTTCAGAATATAAAGAAAAATAAAAATACTTTTATTCCATTTTCGATTTCAGCCATAGCAATTATCGCTTTATTTTATATGCTATACAGTGTCCATGTACAGGCAGACGATACGTTATTTCCTGGGGCAGGTACAATGAGGACCATTTTAAGTCTGGGTATAGGTGTTTGTGGAATTTTTTCAGTATTTGTTCTTATATATACAAATGGTTTTTTAATGAAGAGAAGAAGTCGGGAGTTTGGATTATACAGTTTGCTTGGTATGGAAAAGAGGCATATTTCTAAAATAGTATTTTGGGAAATTACAATTATCGGAACAATTTGTATCGGTGGGGGAATATTAATTGGAGTTGTTTTGTCAAGATTAATGTATATGGTGTTATTAAACTTACTTCAATTACAGACAAACTTTACCTTTGGGATTCCTAAAGAGGCAGTTATATTTACAATTATTGTTTTTATAGGTATATTTGTCGCAATTATTCTTTTAAATATGTTTAGGATACGCCGCTTGAAGCCGGTAGAATTAATAAGAAATGAACATGTGGGTGAAAAAGAACCAAAAGCAAAATGGCTATTGACAATTGCAGGTCTTGTTTTGCTAGGGGTTGGTTATTATATGGCGCTTACAACAAAAAATCCGATAACAGCGTTAAGTTCGTTTTTTGTGGCAGTATTATGTGTTATCGTGGGAACATATTTTGTATTTTTAAGTGTCAGCATTTCGTTGTTAAAGATATTAAAAAAGAAGAAAAAGTTTTATTATCACAAAAAACATTTTATCACTGTTTCAGGAATGATGTATCGAATGAAACAGAATGCAGTGGGACTTGCAAATATATGTATTCTCAGTACATGTGTATTAGTTGTTCTATCGTCCACGGTATCTTTGTATGTGGGCATGGAGGATGTACTGAGGACAAGATTTCCAAAAGATGTAGACACCTCATATATATTTGAGGAAATTGGTGATGATGATGAGTATTTGAAGCACCATCATTATGATTATTCCGTGTTAAAACCGGCATTAGAAAAACGTGCAGAAAAATACAATGTCAAAATACAGGATGTGGAGACTTATTATAATTTCTATAACGTAGGAGAATTTTCTGAGAATAAGTTTATACCGGGTTATCAGGGAACAGGTCAGGCAATAACAGCACTTTCTGTTAGGTGTTTAGAAGATGTTCGAAGTAAATTAGATGACAATATTCAATTGGAGAAACATGAAATTATCGTATATACGACGAAAGAAAATGAAATTACATCAGATATAATTAATATTGCAGGAAATGACTACAAAATAAAGAAGAAATTGAGCAGGTTACCGGAGAAAGAAAGCTTTTCAGAGGTGTATGAGCAGTTCTATGTTATTGTTGCAGACATGGATTGTATGCGGGATATCAGAAACAATATGAATAAAGATTTAACAAACGGTGGAGAAAATAATATTCATTTTAATTATAGATTCAATTTAGAAGGAGAATTTGCTGATAAAGAAAAGTTTTGCACAAACTTACGGGATGAAATTGATAAAACCCAAATTGCACATATAGATATTGTCGGAGATATTTTTACAAGCAGACAGAGTTTCTTTGGGCTGTATGGAAGTATTCTGTTTATTGGTATTTTTATTGGGGCAATGTTTTTGATTACTACAGTTATGATTATTTATTATAAGCAGGTATCCGAAGGTTATGATGACAGACAGAGATTTGAGATTATGAAGAAAGTGGGAATGAGTGATGACGAGTCGAAGGCAGTAATTAAAAACCAGATTTTACTTGTATTTTTCCTGCCAATATTGTTAGCGATTGTCCATATATGTTTTGCGTTTGAAATCATAAGGAAAATACTTGTTATGTTTAATTTCACAAACGTGAGTCTATACATTATATGTACAATTATGACAGTTTTCGTATTCTTCGTTGTATATGGAATCGTATATACACTTACAGCAAAAGCTTATTATAAAATTACGAAATCAAAGTAGTAAATGTTTTTTTCTATTTCATAGAATGTTTACAAAATAAGGATATGATAAAAAAAGATTGTTATAATGTAAACATAGGATAGTGGAATAGACGAGGGGTACCAATGAACATACATGAGACGGATTATAAAACAGGATTAAATCAGAAACAGGTAGAAGAGAGAATTGAAAAAGGTCTTGTAAATAAGGCTGTAGATTCGGTGGCGAAGACCACAAGGGAAATTGTTTTAGAAAATACATTCACATATTTTAATATGATATTTATTTTCCTTGCTGTTTTAGTCTGTATTGCAGGGTCTTTTAGAAGTCTCACATTTCTTCCTGTCGTAATTGGAAATACTTTGATTGGAATATATCAGGAAATCCGTGCCAGAAATGTTCTCGAAAAAATGAGTATTTTAAATGCCCCCAGTACGATAGTAGTAAGAGATGGTCAGGAGAAAGAAGTAAACTCAGAGAGCCTTGTAGCAGATGATATTGTTATTTTTCGTGGCGGAGAACAAATTCCGGCGGATGCAGTTGTAGTAAAAGGTGAGATATCTGTAAATGAATCCCTTCTTACCGGTGAATCTGATGAATTGACAAAGACGCCGGGAATGCATTTGCTCTCAGGGAGCTTTATTGTCTCGGGTGAGTGCTATGCAAGGCTAGAGAAAGTCGGGGAGGATTCCTATATATCCAGGCTCACTTTAGAGGCAAAAAAAATGGGCAGTGGAGAGCAGTCGGAGATGATTCGCTCGATTAATAAGCTGGTCAAATGGGTTGGTATTGCAATTATACCTGTGGGAATTATTTTGTTTGTACAGAGCTATGTATTCAACGATGAAGGTTTCAGGCAGAGTATTGTGTCAATGGTTGCGGCAGTAATCGGAATGATACCGGAGGGATTATACTTATTGACGACAGTTGCGCTGGCAGTGAGTACCATCAGACTGGCAAAACAAAAGGTGCTTCTGCATGATATGAAGAGTATCGAGACATTAGCGCGAGTAGATGTCTTGTGTGTAGACAAGACGGGAACGATTACTGAAAATAAAATGACTGTAAATGAGTTAATAGAGGCAGAGGATATTCCGGAAGGTGAAAGCAAAAATCTTGAAACACTTTTATCTGATTTTGCAGCAAATATGACTTCGGATAATATTACAATGGAGGCAATTCAGGAGCGGTTCACAGAAGTGAGTGGAAGAGTTGCAGTAAATAAGACCTCATTTTCTTCTAAGGTAAAATATTGCAGTGTCACATATTCTGATGGGGCGTTTGTGCTGGGAGCGCCGGAAATGATACTGAGAGACGATTATCAATATTACGAAGAAAGTATTGGGGAATATACCAAAAAAGGTTATCGTGTCATTGCTTTTGGAAAATATTTAGGGACTGTGGATGGAAAGCCGCTCACTGAAAAAGTGATACCATATGGATTCATCACTCTATCAAATGCTGTCCGTGAAAAAGCACCTGATACTTTTAAATATTTTGAGAAGCAGGGAGTAGATGTTAAGGTAATATCGGGAGACAATCCGGAGACTGTATCAGAAGTTGCGAGACAGGCAATGATAAGTGGAGCAGAAAATTTTGTAGATGCCACATCTCTGGCAACAGATGCTGATATAGAAAGCGCTGTAAACACATATACAGTTTTTGGGCGGGTGACTCCAAAACAGAAACAAAAGATTGTCAATGCACTACAGGAACAGGGACATACCGTTGCCATGACCGGTGATGGTGTCAATGACATTCTGGCAATGAAAGATGCCGATTGCAGTGTTGCTATGGCATCCGGAAGTGAGGCGACGGCACAGGCATCGCAAGTAGTATTATTAGAGTCAGATTTTTCGTGCATGCCTTCAGTTGTTTTAGAAGGCAGACGTGTAGTGAATAACATACAGCGCTCGGCAAGTCTGTTTTTGGTAAAGAATATTTTTTCATTCTTATTATCCATTTTTGCGGCAGTTTTTATGATAACGTATCCGCTAGAGCCATCACAGATATCTCTGATTAGTGGTTTTACAATTGGAATCCCTGCATTTTTCCTAGCCATGGAGCCAAACAAAAGCCGGATAAAAGGTAAGTTTATTATTAATGTATTTTTAAGAGCATTACCGGCAGGTCTTACAGATGTTATTGCGGTGGGAGCGATTGTTTTATGCGGAAGGGCATTTGGACTTTCATCGGGGGATGTTGCTACAGCAGCTACAATGCTTTTAGCAATTATAGGATTTATGATTTTATTTAAAATCAGCGAGCCGTTGAACCGCTTTCGGGTTTTAGTTCTAATAGGAAGCATTGTTGGTCTTCTTGTATGTGGAATATTCCTCAAGGATGTATTTGCATTAAAGGGAATGTCCAGCAGCTGTGTATTATTGTTTGTAATGTTCTCTTTCGCATCGGAATCTATGTTCCGTTGGTTGACATTATCTGTAAAGAAAATGAAAAGATTTAAAACGATAGAAAGAATTGTAAAATAAATAACACACATGTTTCGAAACAAAAAAATGTACCGGAACATGTGTGTTTTATTTTATTAAGGATAATATGATATGAACGATTTCATCTAACGGTTCTTTTTTTCCGGATTCTTCCCATTTTAGAAATGTGTTTAGTAATGCGCCGGAATAAAAATACAATTCATAAATGGAACCGGTATATTCCGGGTAAACATAGGTTAACATAAATTCGTTTAGTGCTTCGACAATAATATCATACTGTCTTGCTTTGGATAGTGTAAGTAAAAAATCAGAATAATTGTCAAAAAATAAAATAGCCTCTTTAATATGTTGGTAGTCCTGAAAATCCTTCATAGTAAATTTTCCGTCACATTTTTCCAGATATCCTGAAATAATTTCACCCATATAATCTTTAATTACATCTTTTTTTGAGTGATAATATTTATAAAAGGTCATTCGCGAAACACCGGCTTTTTTTACGATATCAGATATAGTAATATGTTCAAAGTCTTTGGTTTTCACCAATGAAATAATTGCTTCCCCGATACATTGTCTTGTAAAGCGGTTTCTCTGTGTGAAATTGTAAAATGGTATATATTTCATAAGTCTCCATTCTTATGCCGGGTTTTACGGCTTATATATTAATAAGTTTACACAATGCATTGTTTTGTAAATTGTATCATATTATAACAGAGTATACAATAACAAGTAGTAATAAAAACTACATGCAAGAGAAAAGTCTAATTATAAATTTTAGAAAAATGTATAAACTTGGTGATAGAAGTATTAGGAGGCAAAAATGAAATTTGGAATAATTGTGGATTCAGGGTGTGATTTAAAAGTTTTAAAGGGAAGCAAACAGTCTGATATATATTATGAAAGAGTGCCACTTACTTTGAGGGTTGGCGAGAAAGAGTTTGTAGATAATAATGAGTTAGATGTTTCTGGATTTATGACAGAAATGAAAGCGTATAGCGGTGCTACAAGCAGTGCAGCGCCCTCCCCGATGAATTGGTATAATGCGTTTATGTCAGCGGATGAAGTTTTTGCTATAACAATTACCAGTGAACTTTCGGGGAGTTACAATAGCGCTATGACTGCTAAAAAAATGGTTCTCGAAAAAAATCAGGATAAAAAAATATATATAATTGATTCAAAGTCGGCCGGGCCGGGACTTGCGATACTTGCAGAAAAATTGCAGGAATTAATATCTGAGGGGCATTCTTTTGAGGAGATAAAAGAGCAGATAGAAGCTTATAAAAAGAGAACAAAATTACTATTTATTTTGGAGTCTTTAGATAATCTTATTAAAAATGGAAGAGTCAGCAGACTTCAGGGAAGCATGGCCGGAATACTTGGAATAAAAATATTGTGTTGTGCAAGTGAAAAGGGAACAATAGAAATTTTAAAGAAGTGTCGTGGAAAACTCACAGTTTATGATAAAATGTTTCATGAAATGGAAGAAAACGCATACAAGGGGGGGAAAATTATTATAAGTCATTGTTTTAATAATGAAAAAGTACAATACATTGAAAAAACAATAAAAGAAAAATTTCCACAATCTCAGATAGAAATCATGCCGACAGGAGGCTTGTGCAGTTATTATGCAGAGCAGGGAGGCATAATAGTAGCATTTGAAAGTTAATAATATTTTTTTAACAAAGATACCTAAAGTAAGATTTAGGTATCTTTTGTGCATTATGCACAATTTTGTAAACGTTTTTATTAAAAAACAGTAATATTTATTTGTTAAATTTATTTTTAATGGTAATATTGACATATAAATCCATAAATGTTATCATAAGTTTAACGTTAAACGCATAAACTAAACTAACAATTCAAAGAAAGTGCCTTATTTTAAAGGGAAAATTGTTAAAAAATGTCTTAGAGAAAGACGTGTGTGTAGTTGAACGATAAACTAAACCAAACAATCAGATGGGAGGATAAGAGATGAGAAAGAAAAGATTATTGAGTTTAGCACTTGTAGCAGCTCTCTCAGTTACTATGCTTGCAGGATGTGGCAGCAGTGGAAGCAAAGAAAAGTCTGAGGAAAAAGGTAAGACTACAATTACATTAGGTATCTGGCCGGGAGATGATTTGGCAGAAAATATTCCTATGTTTGAAGGATACCAAAAGACAATGAAGGAGACACATCCTGATATTGTTGTAGAACCAGCGCCTTATACATATGCTACAGATACTTTTGTATCCATGGCACAGTCAGGTAACTGCCCAACAATTTTCGAGTCATGGTTTACAGAACCACAGAAGTTAATTAAACAGGGTCTTATTGCTGACGTTACAGATGAATTACAGAAGCGTGGCTGGCTTGATAAGATGAGTGAGGACGTTAAGAAAATTTTGTCTGACAAAGACGGAAAAGTTTACGGTGTTCCTAGAGACGCTTATGCATTAGGTCTTATGTGTAATGTTGATTTGTTTAAAAAAGCAGGCTTAGTAGATGAAAAGGGAGTTCCAAAATTCCCTAAGACAATGGACGAATTGGCACAGACAGCAAAAACAATCAAAGATAAGACAGGTGCTGCAGGCCTTTGCTTACTTGCAAAAGACAATTCGGGCGGATGGCATTTCTCAAACATTGCTTGGAACTTTGGCGCAAATTTAGTTACAGACAATGGTGATGGAACATATACAGCAAATCTTAACTCAAAAGAAGCTGTAGACGCTATGAAATGGGTTTATGATTTGAAATGGAAATATGATGTTTTAACAGCTGACCCGACAGCAGAAGATTGGGGAACAGGTTTCCAGCAGTTAGGAACAGGCGGAGCAGCTATGTATATTGCAGCAAATGATGCTGTTGCACAGCCAACACAGACAAATGGGCTTGATGTTAAGAAATTAGCATTATGTGCAATACCGGCAGGTCCTGGCGGACAGTATTCATTAACAGGTGGTGTGCCATATATGTTCTCAAAAGATGCTACACCGGAAGAAATAAGCGCAGCATTTGACTTCCTTGAGACAATGGGTAAGACACCGGAAGCAAATGAAACTACTATCAAAGGAATGCAGGCAGATGCAGCAAACCGCGTAAGCAACGGTGTTCCTGTTATTCATACATTCCCATGCTGGACAAATCAGGAATATATCGATGCAGATAATAAGGTAGTATCTGAATATTCAAACGTAGATGAGGCAATGTTCCAGTCATTCTTTGACGCTGTTAACACAGAAGGAAACCCTAGAGCAGAAGAAGCAGGTGATACACAGGAAATGTACGCACAGCTTACAAATGTTCTTCAGGCAGTTTTAACAAACAAAGATGCTAACATTCAGGAACTTATGGATACGGCAAATTCAAACTACCAGACAACATTAGACAGCGAATTTACAAAGAGCGAATAATGAAACTGATTGAGCAGGTGAACAGACTGTTCACCTGCTCTTACTAAAATAGAACGAAGGGCGTACCCCGTCCCGTAATCATCATTGACTTGTTTTTAGGAGGGGTTGGAATTGAGCACAAAAAGAAATAATAAAAAGGGTTATGTGGTTTCCACGAAGAAAAATAAATTTGGTAAATCCGATTTAATGGGTTGGCTGATAATGGTGCCGACGCTTATTCTCTTCACATTCTTTGTGTGGGAACCGTTGTTAGAAAGTATAAGATTGTCACTTTATTCTGCAAAGGGTGTAGAGTTGCAGGAATTTATAGGATTAAAGAATTACATAGAAGTATTTAATGATGTAAGCTTTAAGGCGGCATTTACAAATACATTTAAGTACATAGGATGGTCGTTAATCATCGGATTTGTTGTACCAATAATTTTGGCAGTGTTCATCAGCGAGACAGTGAGAGGAAAAAGCTTTTTCCGGTTTGCTGTATATTTCCCGAATATGATTCCGGGAATGGCAGTATCACTTTTGTGGGTTTACTTTTTCAAACCCGGTCCAACTGGTGTTTTAAATATATTATTAGGAAAGTGTGGAATTGAACCAAGTGTCTGGCTTAACAATGCGGCGCTGGTTATCCCATTAATTGTAATAGCGTTAACTTGGAAAGGAGCAGGTTCTAGCTCTCTTATCTATATGGCGGGTATCAGTGGAATCAATCCGGAATATTATGAAGCGGCAGCCATTGATGGAGCAGGTATTTGGAGAAGAATTTATCATATCACAATTCCTTGTATTTTAAATCTTGGAAGAACAATGCTGATTCTTCAGGTAATATCAGTATTCCAGATTTTATACGAACCGTTGGTGTTGACAAATGGTGGACCGAACAATGCAAGTTTGTCAATCATGCTTCTTGTATATAAATATGCATTTACAAAGTATGATTATCCAAACGCAGCGGCACTTTCCGTTATTATTTGTATAGTTCTTATTTTGTTAAGTGGATTGTATATGAAACTTACGAAATCAAAAGATGAATAGGAGGTGCGGTAATGTTTTTTAATAAATATAAGGACAAAACAGACGGAGCCATAAGAGGCTTTGATGTAAAGTCAAAAAGAGTAAAAATTATCTGCCTTCTTATTGTTTTAGTTTGTTTAATATTTGCAGTAATTGCGATATACCCGGCATTCTGGGTAATGGTATCAGGTTTTAAAAATATTCAGGAATTTACAACAGAGGCAACATTGCTTCCAAAAGTGTTTGACTTTGAGGGATTCAAAGAAACCTGGGCAAAGTTAGAGTTTGCAAAATATTATAAAAATTCATTTATTATGGTGATAGGATGTGTCATATGCGCAATTTTCTTTAATGGTTTATTGGCATATGGATTGGCAATTTTGAAACCAAAGGGACACAAAATTATAAATGGACTTGTAATGTGGAGCCTTTTGATACCGACAACAACAAGTATTGTTGCATTGTTTGTAAACATTAATAAACTTGGACTCAACAATTCATTTATACCTCTTTGGCTGGCATATGGAGCCAATGCCTTTTGGGTAGTCCTGTTTAAGGAGTTTTTTGAAGGACTCCCCAAAGAATTGATAGAGGCGGCGAAGATAGATGGATGTAATATATTCCAAATCTTTTATAAGATAGTTTTACCATTATCAAAGCCGATTATTATGGTAATCATAATATTCTCAGTAACAAGATCGGAAGAGCACACGTCAGAACTCC
>NZ_CALGRE010000022.1 GCF_937958975.1 uncultured Eubacterium sp.
TGGGCTCCTGTGCCTACTTTTTTTATATAGATAATGAATACGGCTCTAAACTTTACCCCCAAGTAAAGTTTAGAGCCGTTTTTTTATATAAAAGTAAGTAGTACCCTACAAACAATCTGCAAATTAATTACAATTAACAAAAAATAATTTAAGTTAAAAAGGTTTGATATAAAATTATTGTTTAAATTAATATGTATTTAAATTCATATATATAATTAGCAATAGAAAAGAATGGCAATATTGACATTCTTTTTTTATTCTTTAACTTATATAAACGAAAATAGTTGATTTTAGACTATTTTTGCAAATTAAACAAAAATCCAATTTTGGTTTAAAACAAATGCTTAAATTAAAAAATAGGTATCTGGTAATATATAGAACAATATAATATTCTAATTTTAATTGAACAAATTTACATTATTTTATTATTGGAAAAAGGAGAAAAATTTATGATTTGTGCAGAGTTTAAACGAATAGAGGAAGGCTGGAAAGTAGATGCAGAATGGAGAAGTTACGGAAAAGGCAGACATTATTGAAGCTTTTAAAATGGAAAATATTGATATTACAAAACTATTGGAAAACATGAAAGTTGGTGGGATAAAAGCATATAATATCGGATGGTGGAATGGTTGCGGAATTGCTAAATGTGGCATAAAGTCGGAAATTGTAAATTTGGGATAGTTATTATATGAATGGCAATGGAAGAATCGTCTCTTGGCAAATGCATTTAGAAAAATAAATAAAACATAAATTATATTTACTAAAATAAATACATATGATATAATTGTACGGTAGAAAGGATGTGAAAAATTTGAAGATTTTTTATAATAAACTGTTTGAGATATTAGAACAAAGGAATATTACAAAAACAGAGTTAAGACAAAATATAAAAATTTCTACTGCTACTCTTGCTAAGTTATCAAAAAATGAACTAATATCTATGAAAGTGATTGAGGATATTTGTAATTTTCTACACTGTCAACCGGGAGATATTATGGAAATGAAAAAAAAAGTTGATAAAACTACATTGTTATACCGATTGCGTGAAGAGAAGCAAATTAAATTAAAGGGTGGACTTTACCATCATACACAAATAAAACTTGCGTATAACTCTAATCATATGGAGGGAAGTAAACTCACAGAGGATCAAACAAGATATATTTATGAAACTAATACTATAGGATTAGAGAAAGAACCTGCTAATATAGATGATATTATAGAAACAGTTAATCATTTTCAGTGTTTTGATTATATTTTAGACTGTGCAGAAGACGTATTAACAGAAAATATAGTAAAGAAAATCCATTTGATATTAAAATCAAATACATCCGATAGCCGTTTAGAATGGTTTAATGTTGGAGATTATAAACAGCGTTCAAATATGGTAGGTGATTCAAAAACAATCCCTCCTAATAAAGTGAAAAAAGAAATGCAACAATTATTATTTGAATATCAACAGAAGGAGACTATTGATTTTGAAAATATTGTAGAATTTCATTATCGTTTTGAAAAAATACATCCGTTTCAGGATGGTAATGGTAGAGTAGGGCGTTTGATAATATTCAAAGAGTGTTTGAAACATAACATAATCCCATTTATTGTTGATGAACGACATAAACTCTATTATTACAGAGGATTAAAAGAGTTTGAGAATGAACGAGGATATTTGATAGATACTTGTTTATCTGCACAAGATGTATACAAGGAATTGTTGGAATACTTTGTAGAAGAATAAATTATAACTAGTTAGAAGGCATTAACGGAAACATTCGTTAATGCTTTTTATAGTGGCTATAATTTATTTTTGAATCAAATATAGAAAACATTAAAGTAATATATAGATTCATTTGTTTATAATAATCGAAAATTGTGGTATACTATCTATTTGAGAAATTACAGTCTATAGGAGCAGTTAATGAGAATCGGAATGGGATATGATGTCCACAAGTTAGTGGAAAATAGAAAATTGATATTGGGCGGAGTGGAAATTCCTTATGAAAAAGGACTTTTAGGACATTCTGATGCGGATGTGGTCGTTCATGCTATTATGGATGCACTGTTAGGCGCAGGTGCTTTGGGTGATATTGGAAAACATTTTCCGGACACTGATCCGGCATATAAAGGAATCTCCAGCATAGAATTGTTGAAACGTGTGGGAGAACTCTTAAAAAAAAATCATTATACGATTGGAAATATTGATGCTACGATTATTTGCCAGAGACCAAAGCTGGCACCATATCGTGATAAAATGATAGAAAATATTGCAGAAGCTTTAAATATCGGGAAGAATAAGGTTTGTGTGAAAGCTACGACAGAGGAAGGTTTGGGATTTACGGGAGAAGGACTGGGTATATCTTCTCAGGCAATAGTTTTATTGGAAGAAGGTTAATATGAAGACATATGATTTACAGACAATAAAAGTAAAAGATTACGCAAAACTTGATAAGTATTATAGAATGAGGAGACCGGAAACTGCGGATAGTAATCTGCTTGATTTGTTTTTGTGGGAAAATTGTTATCCCACAAAATATTTTACGAATGATAAAGGATTGATGTGGGTGGCGAGGAGTGCAGACGGTCAATACTATTCTGCAATTCCATGCTGTAAAAAAGAAGATTTGAGAGAGTGCTTTTCAGAGACACAGAAATATTTTAATGACGTCTTAAAAAAGAAACTTACCATGTACGTTGTAGATAAAGAAGCGGTTGAAATTCTGGAACTTCCGGAAAAAGATTATTTAATTATTCCTGACAGAACATATTACGATTATGTATATGATGCAGAGAAGCTTAGGACATTTAGTGGAAAGAAATATCATAAAAAGAAAAACCATTATAATGCTTTTTTGCGTGATTATGAAGGCAGATATCAATTTAAACTGCTTTCGGCAGAGAATAAAAAAGAAATATTAGAGTTTATTGAAAAATGGAAAGAGACAAAAGAGCACTCAGAGGAACATGAGTTTATTGACAGCGAAGCCAGAGGAGTAAAGTTTTTGTTGGAGAATGAACAATATTTAGATTACAAAATGGGTGGTGTATATATTGACGGAGTATTGCAGGCGTTTACACTGGGAAATTATTATGCAGAGGAAGACATGGTTTATATTCCGGTAGAAAAGGCAAATCCCAATATAAGAGGTCTTTATCCATTTATATGCAGTCAGTTTTTAAAAGAGGCATTTCCACAGGCGGGCAGGGAAAACAGAGAAGATGATATGGGAATCGAAGGACTAAGAAAGTCAAAAAAGTCATATAATCCTATATATATGGTTGAAAAATACACGATTATTCAAAAGTAAGAGAGAGTTATTATGATAAAATTGCTTGAAAATTTTGAAAAACAAAATATCAGACCCCTTTATGAACACTGTTTTTATGAGGATGGACAGGAGTTTACCGATTATTATTTTGCGAAATGTCTTCCTCACAACGAAGTTTTAGTTAAAGAAATTGATGGTGAAATCGTCTCAGCAGTTCACCTTGTGCCGAAAAATGTTGTTATGGGTTCTTTAAAAACGAATGTGATGTATATCTATGGAGTGGCAACTTTTAACGGATATCGTAATAAAGGATTTATCACAGAATTATTTTCTGAAATACTGAAAAAAATGTATGAAAACATGGATGCATTTACTTATCTGATACCCTCGAATGAGAAAAATGCAAAAATATATGAAAAATTTGGTTTTCAATATGTTATGGATAAAATGGAAATTGCACCAATAGAGCATAGAAGAAAGGCCACACATTCGCTTATCCTGAGAAAAGCTGAAAATTCAGATTTGGTAAAGTTATCAATTTTTGCACAGTCTACGGCTTATAACAAATATAGCGTGGTATTATCAAAGGATTTAGAGTATTTTAAGCGGATAAAAGAGCTTATTGATGTTGAAGGCGGACATATCGACATATATGTAGAAAATAAAGTAATTGTCGGCTATAGAATATGGATTGATAATGAAATATTTGAGGAAGTTTTAGATAATAGTATACAGTTTCTCAGCTGGGAAGGTGACATTAGAAAACCTTATATTATGGCGAGAATTATTAATATAAGAAAGACACTCAGAATGTTTGCCTTTAAAAACTTTAAAGAAATTGTTTTTAAAATATCTGACCCTATGATTAACGAAAATAATGGATATTTTGTGATGTCAGAAACCCATGGAAGTGTAAAATTCGAAAAAAAAGGGAGAGAGGATATAGAAAAAACTCCCGATTTTGATATAACTATAGGAGAACTTACAGCACATATTTTTGGGTATAAACAGATTTCAGGGCTGCCAAAAGTGTGTAAAAAAGATAGCTTTTTTATTCATGATTATGTATAAATGATAAATAAATGAACAAGGAGTACAATATGAAAATTTATAACACATTATCAAAAACGAAAGAAGATTTTGTCCCGATTGAAGAGGGAAAAGTAAGGATGTATGTGTGTGGACCGACAGTATATAATCTGATACATATCGGAAATGCAAGACCAATGATTATTTTTGATACATTTAGAAGATATCTGGAATATAAGGGATATGAAGTGAATTATGTATCCAATTTTACGGATGTGGATGATAAGATAATAAAAAAAGCAATAGAAGAAGGCAGCACAGCCGAGGAGATATCACAGAGATATATTGCAGAATGTAAAAAAGATATGGCGGGAATGAATGTGAAACCGGCTACGACACATCCATTGGCGACACAGGAAATCGACGGAATGATTGATATGATACAGACATTGATTGACAAGGGATATGCCTATAATGCTGACGGTACCGTTTATTTTAGAACAAGAAAATTCGACGAGTATGGAAAGTTGTCGAAGAAAAATATTGACGATTTAGAAGCAGGACACAGAGATATTAAGGTGGCAGGAGAAGAATCTAAGGAAGACCCATTGGATTTTGTTCTTTGGAAGCCAAAAAAAGAGGGGGAACCGGCATGGAAATCTCCTTGGAGTGACGGAAGACCCGGATGGCATATTGAGTGTTCTGTGATGTCCAAAAAATATCTCGGTGATGAGATTGATATACATGCAGGTGGTGAGGATTTGATTTTTCCGCATCATGAAAATGAGGTTGCCCAGAGTGAAGCAGCCAATGGATGTCAGTTTTCAAAATATTGGATGCATAATGGATTTTTAAACATTGATAATAAAAAGATGTCAAAATCTCTTGGAAATTTCTTTACGGTAAGGGATATTGCAGAAAAATATGATTTGCAGGTTTTAAGATTTTTTATGCTCAGTGCCCATTATAGAAGTCCTCTGAATTTTAGTGATTCTCTTATGGAATCGGCGAAAAATGGCTTAGAGAGAATTACAACGGCAGGGGAAAAACTTCGCGATGTTATGGCGAATGGTAAAGAAGATGGAATGACAGAGCAGGAAAAGAGTCTCATACAAGAGTCAGAGAGCTTTGTTGTTAAATTTGACGAGGCTATGGATGATGACTGTAATACTGCGAACGCAATTACGGCAGTTTTTGAACTTGTAAAATTCTCGAATAGTAAAGTAAATGAAAATTCGACAAAAGAATTTGCAAAGACATTATATAAGATGTTATCTAAATTATGTGATGTGTTGGGAATTATTTTAGAAAAGGAAACTCAGACAGTAGGAGATGAGGAATACATTGAGGAGATGATTGCTAAGCGTGCACAGGCGAAGAAAGATAGAGATTTTGCGCTGGCAGACAAAATCCGTGAAGAATTGGCAGGGAAAGGTATTGTTCTCAAAGATACGAGAGAGGGAACAAAGTGGAGCAGAAACTAAGGTGAATGAAAAATGACGTCGGATTTGTTTGAGATTATTAAGCGGAATATGGGGTTAAAGGAGATTCATATTACAGACTATTCTCCTTTAACCCTTGCCTATATAGGTGATGGTATTTATGAGATTGTCGTGAGAACAATCATTGTCGACGAGGCAAACAGACAGGTGAACAAAATACATAGAGCAGCTTCGGAATTAGTGAAAGCCGGAAGTCAGGCAAAAATGATACACCTATTGGAAGACATGCTTACAGAGGAAGAACAGACAATTTATAAAAGGGGACGGAATGCGAAAGCAGTGACAAGAGCAAAAAATGCTTCTATGTCTGATTATAGGACAGCCACAGGATTTGAAGCGTTAATGGGGTGGCTATATCTGACAGGACAGTCCCAGAGAATGATGGAGTTAATAAAAGAAGGAATTAAGAGATTCCATAAGATGACGCAGGAGCAAAGCAAATAAATTATTGTGAGAATTAGAGGTTATAATGAGATACGAGGAATTTGTGATAGAGGGAAGAAATGCAGTCATTGAGGCTTATCGTGCGGGAAAAACGGTAGACAAGCTGTTTGTTTTAGAACATTGCAAGGAAGGTTCTATGAATACAGTTCTGCGTGAAGCAAAGAAAAATGATACAGTGATTCATTATGTGAAACGGGAGAGATTAGACCAGATGTCTGAGACGGGAAAACATCAGGGGGTTATCGCATATATTGCGGCATATGACTATGCTTCGGTAGATGATATTTTAAAGAAAGCAGAGGAAAAGGGAGAATCTCCGTTTATTATTCTTTTAGATGACATAGAGGACCCGCATAATCTTGGAGCTATTATAAGAACAGCAAATTTAGCCGGCGCTCATGGGGTGATTATCCCAAAACACAGGGCATCGGGACTTACGGCAACTGTTGTTAAGGCGTCGGCAGGGGCAATAAATTATACACCGGTGGCAAAGGTGACAAATATTTCAAAGACGATAGAAGAATTGAAAGATAAAGGGTTGTGGTTTGTATGTGCGGATATGGATGGCACGACAATGTATGACCTTGATTTAAAAGGTTCAATCGGATTGGTTATTGGAAATGAAGGGAAAGGTGTCAGCAGGCTTGTAAAAGAAAAGTGTGATTTCGTAGCAAAGGTTCCAATGTTTGGAGATATTGATTCGTTGAATGCATCGGTAGCAGCAGGCGTATTGGCATATGAGATTGTAAGGCAGAGAATGTAATCATTAAGAGTGAATTTTTATGAATGGAGAAAAGATGAAAAGAAAAACAGCAGTGATTACAGGTGCCAGTTCGGGTATTGGAATGGAGTTCGCAAGAATATTTGCAAAAATGGGATATCAACTTATCTTAACGGCAAGGAGAGAAGAACGATTAAAAAAATTAAAGGGAGAATTAAAGGTTCCTTGTCGTATTATCATTGCGGATTTGTCTCAGGAATATGAATGTTATCAGTTGTTTGAAAAGATTGAAAAAAGCAGAGTAGATATTTTTATCAATAATGCCGGATTCGGGACATGTGGTTGTTTTGCAGAGACGGATTTAGGGAAAGAAATTTCTATGATTCAGGTTAATGTTTGTGCAATGCATATTCTATTTAAAAAGATGCTTTGCAAAATGGAAAAACAGGGGTATGGGCGTATATTAAATATTGCTTCATCAGCAGGACTATTTCCGTCGGGTCCCTACATGGCGGCGTATTATGCATCGAAGGCATATGTGGTAAGCCTGACAAAAGCGGTTGCAGAAGAACTTAGGGCAAAAGGCAGTAACATTTATCTGGGAGCACTTTGTCCTGGACCGGTAGATACAGAGTTTAATAATAGGGCAGGTGTAGTGTTTGCCTTAAAAGGTATCACATCCAAACTTTGCGTAAAGGAAGCGCTGTTGGGAATGAAAAAAAGAAAGGTGATTATTGTCCCGTCAGCAAAAATGAAACTTTGCATCGCAGGACAAAAAGTGATGCCGGAAAATGTGCTGACGAGAATTGTTGCAAGACAACAGAGAAAAAAGATAGAAAAATAGAATAAATTATAATAAACAAAAGGCAGATGGATGAATTCATATTGACTTTGGGAATAGGATTGTATATAATAACAAGAACAAATGTTCGAGGTATAATATGGATATATTAGAAGATTTAAACGAGGAACAACGAGATGCTGTGACATCTACAGAGGGGTTTGTACGAGTGATTGCGGGAGCAGGTTCAGGAAAGACTCGTGCGTTGTCCCATAGATTTGCATATCTTGTAAATAATCTTGGAATATTGCCGGGAAATATTTTGTGTGTAACTTTTACAAATAAATCGGCAAACGAAATGAGACAGCGTATTCATAATCTGACAGGTGATAATGATACAGGATATATCAATACATTTCATGGATTTTGTGTCTCTATTTTGCAGGAGGACAGTTATGCCGTCTCATATCCAAAAAGTTTTTTGGTACTTGACAATTCTGACATTGATGCGATGCTAAAGATTATTTATGAGGAACGTGGACTTACATTGCGGGATATGACTTTTTCTAAGGCAAGGGACATGATAGAAATAAAAAAGTTATGGAAAGAACCTTTGTATTATCTGGATTTGATACATATGTCTATCAATACTCTCAAGGAAAAGTATGAGAGTGCAGTTGATATCCATGATATTATTTTTTATGGTTACCTATATCAGGAAAAGAAATGTTTTGGGCTGGATTATAATGATTTAATTAAGTTTTCGCTATATATTTTTGAAGAAAATGAAGACATAAAGTTAAAATGGCAGCAAAGACTGGAATATATTATGATTGACGAGTTTCAGGATATTGACCGGCTTCAATATCAGTTAATGTCGGTGCTTTGTTCATATCATAAAAATTTATTTGTAGTCGGGGACCCTGACCAGACAATTTATACATGGCGGGGAGCGAATGTAAAATATCTATTGGAGTTTGATAAACACTTTGCCAATACAAAGACAATTATGATGATGAAAAACTATCGTTCTACTCCTCAGATTTTGAATGTTGCCAATTCACTGATATCAAACAATAGGCAGAGAATGGTAAAGGATTTAATTCCTATATTAGATAATGGGAATACGGTGGTATGTCATCATGGGAAAAATTCGTTATCTGAGGCAGTGTGGATTGCAGAAAAAGTCAAAGAAATGCATGATAAAGGTATCCGTTATAAAGATATCACTGTATTATATAGAGCGCATTATGTTACAAGGACAGTTGAGGAAGCTTTTTTAAAGGCAGAAATTCCTTATAATATTTATAGCGGAGTACAGTTTTTTTCCAGAATGGAAATTAAGGATGCATTATCTTATCTGAGAATGATTGTGTTTCAGGATGACTTGTCATTTCTTCGTATCTGTAACCTGCCGAAAAGAAATATTGGGAAACGAAGAGTGGCATTTCTAAAGGAATATTCAGAAAAAAATTCCTGCTCTTTATATGAGGCGCTTTGCCAAACCGTAGAAGAGGATATGTTTCGTGGAACAGGGGCCAAAAAATTTATTAATCTCATAGAGAGATTTGCACATGGGTATGAAGAAAGGCCAATTTCGGAAGTGTTATCAATGATATTAAATGATAGCGAGTATGAGAAAATGTTAAGGACAGAAGGTAGTCAGGAACGTCTGGATAATCTGGCAGAATTAAAACAGTCGGTATACGAATATGAAATTACATGTGGAGAGGAATGTACTTTAGAACACTATTTGAATCATATTGCACTTTTTACAAACTCAGATGTGAAAGACGAAAATGATAAAGTGAAATTGATGACGGTACATACGGCAAAGGGATTGGAATTTCCGTATGTATTTTTATTTGGTATGAATGAGGGGATATTTCCGTCCAGAAAGACAAGCACGTTAGAAGGAATGGAAGAAGAGCGGAGATTGGCGTTTGTTGCTATTACAAGGGCAGAAAAAAGATTATATATTTCTGAAGCAGAGGGAAGAAATTTTGATGGAACACCGAGATATCCGTCGAGATTTATTTTAGATATAGCCCCCAATTTGTTAGAATATACTGAAAAGCCAGATGAAGGTCTTTTGAAAGAGGCTGGAAATTACATACAACTCAGAAAGAAATTTTTGATGATGGATGAACAGAAGAATATAATTCAAGTAGGAACAAGAGTGATTCATAGAGTTTTTGGTGAAGGTGTCGTGCAGGAAATAGATAATGATAATTCGGCTTATTTGATACAATTCCTAGGGATGGATACGGCAAGAAAAATTTCATTCCGGGTAAAGTTAGAAGTGAAAGGAACAGGAAAAACAAATGTCTAATATTATTCAAATCACTGACTTTTTCGCACCGGAACTGGATATTTATGCAAGATTTACAGAGGCTCAGTTATTAAATCGCCATGAACCTCAAAAGGGGATATTTATTGCAGAAAGTCCTAAGGTCATTGAACGTGCGTTAGATTCCGGATGTATTCCGATTTCTTTATTATTAGAACAGAAACATGTGGAAAGCCAGGCAAAGAACATTATTGAACGTTGTGGTAATATTCCAGTCTATACAGCAGAGTTTGATGTATTGACACAGCTTACGGGATTTCAATTGACCCGTGGTATGCTGTGTGCAATGTATCGTCCAAAACTGCAGAAGGTTGAGGATGTGTGCAGAACTGCAAAACGTATTGCCGTACTGGAAAATATTATGAATCCTACCAATATAGGGGCAATTTTCCGTTCCGCCGCTGCACTTAATATTGATGCAGTATTATTGACATCCGCTTGTAGTAATCCTTTATATCGTCGTGCCATAAGAGTGAGTATGGGAACAGTATTTCAGATACCATGGACATATTTGGAGGGGGCAAAATCAATGCAGACAGATATAGAACTATTACACCATTTAGGATTTAAAACAGCGGCAATGGCACTGAGTAGTGAGGCTGTGAGTATAGATGATTCCCGGTTAATGAATGAAGAAAAACTCGCAATAATTTTAGGGACAGAAGGAGAAGGATTGACAGAGCAGACAATTAGGGATAGTGATTACACCGTTTGTATTCCAATGTCTCACGGTGTGGATTCACTCAATGTTGCAGCTGCCAGCGCAGTAGCTTTTTGGCAGCTCTCGAGAAATATCTCATAGAAAAATTCTTTATTAAAAGAATAAAATTTAATATATTGTAAAATTCAATGTAATATGATATTATTTTTAAGTCGCAAGACAGGCTGCCATGGCTCAGGAGGTAGAGCGTCGCCTTGGTAAGGCGGAGGCCACGGGTTCAAATCCCGTTGGCAGCTTTCGTATAGGCATGAGCAATGCATGAATAAAAACACATAGACTCGTTGAAAGCTTGCTTTCAAAAGAGTCTATGTGTTTTTATTCATATCTGGCGAAGCCAGCGACGAAAAAGACGAAAGTCTTTGAGTTGCATTGCTCATGTAAAAAAGAAAGAGAAGCGAAGCCAGCGACGAAAAAGACTGAAAGTCTTTGAGTTGCATTGCTCATGCAAAAAAGAAAGAGAAGCGAAGCCAGCGACGAAAAAGACGAAAGTCTTTGAGTTGCATTGCTCATGCAAAAAAGAAAGAGAAGCGAAGCCAGCGACGAAAAAGACTGAAAGTCTTTGAGTTGCATTGCTTATGCAAAAAAGAAAGAGAAGCGAAGCCAGCGACGAAAAAGACTGAAAGTCTTTGAGTTGCATTTATATTGATTCCTTAAATATTTTTAGTGTAAATATTGCAACACAAAATTATATGTGCTATTATATTATGAGCATTAAATCTGAGAAAAGAGGATGTACATATGAATAAAAAGGTATTATCAGTTTTAGTAGACAATACATCAGGTGTATTGAACAGAATAGCAGGATTATTCAGCAGAAGAGGTTACAATATCGATAGCTTAACCGTCGGTGAGACAGAAAATCCGAAATATTCCAGAATGACCATTGTCGTTACCGGAGATGATGCTATTTTGGAACAGATTATTAAGCAGATTACAAAGCTAGAGGATGTCAGAAGAGTTGATGTTCTCGAATCAAATAATTCAGTTACAAGAGAGCTGATTCTTGTAAAAATTAAAACAGATGCTGCACAGAGGCAGCAGGTTATGGCTATGACAGAAATTTTTAGAGCAAATATTGTAGATGTTGCTAAGGATAGTGTAATGATTGAAATTACAGGAAGCCAGTCAAAACTTTCAGCATTTTTAAGTCTTTTGGAAGATTACGAAATATTAGAATTGGTTAGAACCGGTATTACAGGTCTTTCAAGAGGAAAAAAATAAGTTAGATAGCATTATATGGATAGTATGAATAGTAAACTTATACATTCCATATGAAAATAAATTAAAATTACAAATGGAGGCGACAATTATGTCAGAAGCAAAAATCTATTATCAGGAAGATTGTAATCTTTCATTGTTAGAAGGTAAGACAATTGCAGTTATTGGTTATGGTAGCCAGGGTCATGCACATGCGTTAAATGCTAAAGAATCAGGATGCAATGTTATCATTGGATTATATGAGGGAAGCAAGTCATGGGCAAAAGCTGAAGCTCAGGGATTTGAAGTATACACAACAGCAGAGGCTGCTAAGAAGGCTGATATCATTATGATTCTTATCAATGATGAAAAACAGGCTGATATGTATAAAAAAGATATCGAGCCAAACCTTGAAGCAGGAAATATGTTAATGTTTGCTCATGGTTTCAACATTCATTTTGGATGTATTGTTCCACCGGCAGATGTTGATGTTACGATGATTGCACCAAAAGGACCTGGACATACTGTACGTTCAGAGTATCAGGAAGGAAAAGGTGTTCCATGTTTAGTAGCTGTAGAACAGGATGCTACAGGAAAAGCACTTGATGTAGCTTTGGCATATGCATTAGCTATCGGTGGAGCAAGAGCAGGTGTTCTTGAAACAACATTCAGAACAGAAACAGAGACAGACCTTTTCGGTGAACAGGCTGTACTTTGTGGTGGTGTTTGTGCACTTATGCAGGCAGGTTTTGAGACATTAACAGAAGCAGGATATGACCCAAGAAATGCATATTTTGAATGTATTCATGAAATGAAGTTGATTGTTGACCTCATTTATCAGTCAGGTTTTGCAGGAATGAGATATTCTATCTCAAATACAGCAGAATATGGTGATTATATAACAGGACCAAAGATTATAACAGAAGAAACAAAGAAAGCAATGAAGAAAGTTCTTTCAGATATTCAGGATGGTTCATTTGCAAAAGAATTTTTACTTGATATGTCAGATGCAGGACGTCAGGTACACTTCAAGGCAATGAGAAAATTAGCATCAGAGCATCCGGCAGAGAAAGTTGGAGAAGAAATCAGAAAACTTTACAGCTGGAATGATGAGAGCGGAAAATTAATCAACAACTAAGTAAAAACTTTTTTCAAGTGAATACTTACAATAAAAGAACACATTGCGGTTTTTGTGCAAGCACAAGCCGCAATGTGTTCTTTTATGATTATATCAATAAAACTATAATAACCAAAGAAAAAAGTATTGTGTTTGTAACTTGAAAGACTTATAATGTTATGGAAATAACAAAAGGGAGGATTCTTATAATGGGAATAAGAGCACAATTAGGAGATATTAAAAGAGCACTGAAATTTGAGGGCGGTTTTAAATATAAGTATACTTATTACAGATATAGAAAGATTGCAAGAAGAAAACAAGTAGCTGATTTTAGAATAGATAGAGTAGCGGAAATGTATACTTATGATTGGTTAGATTTTGAAGGAGCTACAAAGGAAGAGAAAAAGTGGTTTCACGAACAGGGAATTTTGTCTTACAAACTTCAGTGGTATGGAATAAATAAGGAAAATTATCAAAATTATATTTCAGACTTTGATTTTTTCGGAAAAGATAATTATATGAATACGGAATATTGTCAGTGGGCTGAAAACAAATTAAATACATATTATTTATTGAAACCTTTTAACAAATATTTGCCAAAACATTACTATTATGTAAGAAGCGGAAAAATTCTTCCTTTAGATGTAGAAGAAAAGAAAAATGGAAAAGTTGAAGATATTGTAAAATTAGTAAATGAAAGACCAATAGCAGCAAAGGCAGTAATTGGTGGTCATGGAACAGGTTTTTATAAGTTTGAGAAAAAAGAAGGTTTTTATTTAGTAAATAATGAGAAGAAATCATTAGATGAATTGAAAGAAATTATTAAATCATTAGATAATTATATTATTACAGATTATGTAATTCCACATAAAAAAATTAGAGAAATATGTGGTGATGATGCATTTGCAGTAATGAGAATTATTGCTATATATGATGAAAATGATGGTCCACAGATTACAGCTGTTATTCTTAGACTAGGCTGTAAAAATGCAGGTGTTGTTACCGATTTCAGTGGAACTATATATGTAGGCTTGACTTTGGATGAAGGAAAGTCATTTGAGCCTATATACAAAGAAAATGAATATTGTTACAGAAAAATAAAAAATCATCCGGATACAGGAGTGAACCTTGAGGGATTCCAGGTAGAAAACTGGGAAGAATTAAAAAAATTGGTAAAGGATGTGTGTGGATATGTGCCAATGACACCATATCTTTGTGTAGATATTATTCCAACTGATTATGGATTTGATATTTTGGAAATTAATAGTCATGGACAGGTTAGAGTCATTGAACCGCATTATCCATTTTTATCAAATAAATACAATAAAAAGTTATTTAAAATTAATAGAAAATAAGGGCTCTTTGTTGAGCTTGGAAGTAATTTCTATAAAAAATCGTGTGTAAATTTTTCTACACACGATTTTTTTATAAGTGATGAAGAAAAAGCAATTATCTGACGAAAGCGCTTTGATGACCGCATATAGTCTAAAAGTGTAATTGATATTGATTTTGGCGAATGTGTACCATTGGTTATTTTTGTCGATAACTTTTGGACAATTCATTCTCACTTCGACAGACTTTTCGAGGAATTATTTTTATAATAAATTCAAAAGGGGATGATGATGACACAGAATATTTATATTGATGTTTATTTTGGATTTAATTTTCTGATGGATTTTCTTGTAATACTGATTCTGGAAATAATAGTCAAAAGCAAAAAGGCTGTTGTCAGGGGAATAATTTCGTCAATTATAGGTGCGTTGTATGCAGTGATTTTGTTAGTGTTCAATATGAAAGGGGGAATGATTTATTTTTTAACATACATAGTTATATCGGAAATTATGCTATGGATATCACTGGGAAAACAAACGATTAAGGATAATTTAAAAAATATAATTATTCTTTATGGGATTACCTTTTTCATGAATGGAATTATAAATTTACTCTATTATGGTTTTGATGGTAGCCAAAATATTGTCAGGCGCGCAAACAGTACATATTATGGAAAAATTAATATCTTCATAGTATTGATAATAGGTGTGACTCTATGCATTGTAATTAAAAAATATTCAGACAGTATCACCAAATACATAAAAAATCTTGGAAATATTTATAAGGTTTCTGTTGTACTCGGAAGCAAGGAAATAGAATTAAAGGCATTGAGAGATACAGGAAACAGTCTTGTTGAACCAATGACGGGAAAACCTGTATCCATTGTTGAAAAAAGCACTGTAAATCAATTCAAAAATGAGACAATAAAATATTTGCTGATTCCTTATAATTCTGTAGGGAAAAAGCATGGTTTATTGGAGGCTTTTATCGCAGACAAAATCAGTGTAGATGGTATTGAAATTGAGAAAGCAATTATAGGAATTTATAATGGAAAATTGAGCCAGAATAATAAATACGAAATGATACTGAACCCTAATTTATTTGAAAAGGAGAAGTGAATGCTTTTAGAGACAATAAAAACAGCAATTAATATAAGAAATTTACCGATTTTACGAGGGATTTTAATACCGAGTGAAGGAGATTTACATTATATAGGGGGAAATGAAGTATTGCCCCCTCCTTTGGAAACGGATGAGGAGTCAGAATGTATCAGAAAACTAATTGATGAAGAGGACATGGAAGCGAGGTCTACACTGATTGAACACAATTTAAGGCTTGTGGTGTACATAGCAAAAAAGTTTGATAATACAGGAGTGGGGGTGGAAGATTTGATTTCCATCGGAACAATAGGGTTGATTAAAGGCATAAATACATTCAATCCGGATAAGAATATTAAACTGGCGACCTATGCATCAAGATGTATAGAAAATGAAATACTTATGTATTTAAGGAAAAATAATAAGACGAAGTTAGAAGTTTCTATCGACGAACCGTTAAATGTGGATTGGGATGGAAATGAGCTTTTATTGTCAGACATTTTAGGCACTGATGAAGATGTTATCTCAAGGGGAATTGAAAATGAAGTTGAGAAAAAATTATTATATAAGGCAATTGAAAAATTAAATCACCGGGAAAAGATTATTGTTCAGATGCGATATGGTCTCAATAATTTGGACGGAGAAGAAATGACGCAGAAGGAGGTGGCAGATACACTGGGAATTTCTCAATCATATATTTCCAGACTCGAAAAAAAGATTATCAAAAGATTAAAAAGAGAAATTTTAAAATTTGAATAACTAATTTCATATTTGTATAGAGAGCCATAAATTGGGCAATTATATTTATGTAAATAAATATATCTGCCGGGGGGATTTTTATGGCTCTTTTTAAAGTAGAAATATGTGGAGTGAATACAGCAAAGCTTCCGCTTTTAAGCGAGGAAAGAAAAAAAGAATTATTTCAAGAAATTAAAAAAGGAAATATGCAGGCGAGAGAGGAGTATATCCGGGGGAATTTAAGGCTTGTTCTCAGTATTTTGCAAAGATTTTCTAACAGCAATGAAAATGTGGATGATTTATTTCAAATTGGCTGTATTGGTCTGATTAAAGCAGTAGATAACTTTGATGATACTTTAAATGTTAAATTTTCTACCTATGCAGTTCCTATGATTTCCGGTGAATTGAAAAGATTTCTCAGAGATAATGCGGCAATCAGAGTGAGTCGTTCTATTAAAGATATTGCGTATAAAGCGATATATTGCAAAGAAAATATAATGAAAGAGACCAATACCGAGCCGACGGTCAATGAAATTGCAGAGCATATCGGAGTAACACCGGAGGAAGTTGTGTATGCTCTGGATGCAATTCAGAGTCCTGTTTCTCTGTATGATCCGGTATATGACCAGGGAGGTGATACTCTTTACGTTATGGACCAGATTAGTGACAAAAAAAATAAAGAAGAAAAATGGGTAGAAAATATAGTTTTAAATGAGGCATTAGATGGACTTTCTAAAAGAGAAAGAAAGATTATTGATATGAGATTTTTCAATGGAAAAACACAGATGGAAATTGCGGAGGAAATTGGGATTTCTCAGGCACAGGTCAGCAGACTTGAGAAAAATGCCCTAAAAAGTATGAAAAATTATATGCGTTAAAAACAAGAAACAGGTTATACCTTAAAGCATAGTATAATAAAAAAAGGTATGCTATGAGAATTGAAGACTTAAAGCGAAAAGAAGTGATTAATTGCTGTAACTGTAAGATTCTCGGTTGCGCAGATGATATAGAGTTTGATATATGTACAGGATGCATAGAAGCGATAATTGTTCCGGGTCCCAGCAAGTGGTGTGGACTGGTATGCAGTGATTTTGAGTATGTCATTCCCTTTAAATGTATTACACAGGTAGGACCGGATATTATTCTTGTAAAGGTAGATGAAGACGAGGTGAAACGCAAGGTTACGATGTTTTAAACGGCTTGACCAAAATATGAATATTATTTATAATTATCTAATGATAAAAAACTGGAGGAAAAAGGATGAAGTGCCCATATTGTGGAGAGGAAAATACGAAAGTTATTGATTCTAGACCGGCAGAAGAAAATAACGCTATAAGAAGAAGACGTCAGTGCGAGATGTGTAAAAAAAGATTTACAACGTATGAAAAAGTAGAAACAATACCTTTAATTGTTATAAAAAAAGATAATATTAGAGAGCAGTATGACAGAGGAAAAATAGAGGCAGGAATCCTGCGCTCGTGTCATAAGAGACCCGTGTCCTATGAACAAATTGTTTCGGTTGTAGAGGATATAGAAAATGAAGTTTTTAATATGGAGCAGAAAGAGATTTCCAGTACGATTATTGGTGAGCTGGTAATGGATAGATTGAAGAAGCTGGACCAGGTGGCATATGTTCGTTTTGCTTCTGTCTATCGAGAGTTTAAAGACGTAAATACATTTATGGCTGAACTTACAAAATTATTAAAGTAGAGTGAAAACAGTGTCAGTGTCCGACAAAACTACTTTCACTTTTTAGGAGGCTAAAATGCTTGAAAAACTGTTCCCAAAAGAATACTTGGCGTCTTTTGGCGATATTGACTTTGAGATGTACTATAAACAAGGTGTAAGAGGGATTATTTCAGATATAGATAACACGCTTGTCCCACATGGTGCACCGGCGGATGAACATATTATTGAGATATTTGATAAAATACATAGCCGGGGAATTGATACATGTTTGATTTCTAATAATAAGGAACCGAGAGTAGAACCTTTTGCATATGCGGTGAAATCAAAATATATTTTTGATGCACATAAACCGTCCATTAAAAATTACAAAAAAGCAATGGAATTGATGGGAACGGATGAGAGTTCTACACTGTTTGTCGGTGACCAGATTTTTACAGATATATGGGGAGCAAACCGTGCGGGGATTCAGTCAATTATGGTAAAACAGATTGATAAAAAAGAAGAAATTCAGATTGTTTTAAAAAGGGTACCGGAAAAGTTTATATTATGGAGATGGAAAAAGAAAATGAAAGAGCAGCAGTAATGCTGCTCTTTCATTTTTTGACATGGACGTTTGATACCGCTTTCTGTGACTATTCTGCAAAATATTTATTTTTAATTTCCTTTACGGGCATTTCCTTTCCGGTCCAGATTTTGAAAGCTTCGGCTCCCTGATATAAAAGCATGTATAAACCATTGAAAGTAGGACAACCTTTTTCTTTTGCCATTTGAAGTAATTTTGTCTCCATTGGATTGTAAATAACATCGGAAACAATTAACTTTTCATTCAATAATGAGAAATCTTTTATTATGCAATTATCAGTGTTTGGTGCCATACCTACCGAAGTTGCATTGGTCAATATTTTACTTTGGGAAATGGAGTCACCAAGAATGTCATCATTTCCAAGTTCAAATAAACAAGCCTTACAATCTGTATTGGAATTGACGCTTTCTATCATTTTTTCTGCCTTCTCCCAAAATCTATCCTTTATACTAAAAACATTTATGTTCTTTACACCATCCAGGGCAGCCTGAACCAGAATAGATGAAGCGGCGCCGCCAGCACCGAGAAGTGTCATTGTGTCACCGATAATGTTAAAGCCGGCATCTTTTACAGACTGCATATATCCGATTCCATCTGTGTTATATCCTATAAATTTTCCGTCTTTATTTACTACCGTATTGACAGCGCCAATCATTTTCGCAGCAGGTGATAATTCATCAAGCATTTCGCAAATGACAGTTTTATTTGGCATAGTGCAGTTAAAGCCGGCAATATTGAGCTGTTTCAGCCCTTCAAATGTTGTTTTTAAGTTCTCTTCTTTGACATCAAAACAAAGGTACACATAGTCAAGTCCTAATAATCTGAATGCTTCGTTGTGCATTAATGGTGACTTGCTGTGAGCTACAGGGCTTCCAAGAAGACCGGTAAGTTTTGTGTGACCTGTTATTTCATTTATGCATCCCATATGTTTTTCCACCTTTCAAAATATAAAATCTTTATTCAGTATAAGAGGTTTGTATAAAAAAGTAAACCATTGCATTGACTAAAAATGCGTGCTAACTTATACTTTAGTTATTGAAAAATTGGAGGTACCTATGAAAAGGATAGACTGTAAAAATATAGTTTTAGACAGTGAAGATACGAAGATATGTGTTCCTGTTATTGGAAAAAATAGAGATGAAATCATTCGTCAGATTAGTGAAGTTGTGAAATTGTCTCCGGATATCATTGAGTGGAGAGCGGACTTTTTTGAAAGTGAAGCATTGACAGAATATGAGAGTGTTTTAAATGAAATGAAGGGCATATTGGGAACTATTCCAATGATTTTTACATTTAGAACATTAAATGAAGGTGGAAACCGGGATATTAAATGGGATGAATATTATAAATTATGCTGTTTTGTTGCAAAAATAGGTAATAATTATAATGTATCGTTTATTGATATAGAAGCCTATAGAAATAAAGAACAGGCGAGAGTGCTGATTGAGGAGATAAAAAAATATGACATAAAAGTTATTGGCTCAAATCATCATTTTGACCGGACACCGGGTAGGGATGAAATGATTGAAATATTAAAAACGACAGAGGAGCTAGGTGCAGATATCAGCAAGCTTGCGGTTATGCCGCTGGAAAAAGAAGATGTGTGGAGTTTGATTGAGGCATCGGAGAAGGCGGATAAAATGTTAAAGGTTCCGATTATTACAATGTCTATGGGTGAGCTGGGAGCAGTAACGAGAATTGTTACAGGACTGACAAAATCTGTTGTGACATTTGCGGCGGGTGTGGGAGCATCGGCGCCCGGACAGATAGATATTAAAAAAATGAGAAAGTTATTAGACATAAATAAAAGTTATAATTTTCAGGGGAATATCGCTTTGATTGGTTTTATGGGAACGGGGAAAACGACTGTGTCAAGGGCTCTTTCTATGATTACCGGTTTAAAAGAGATAGATGTGGATGCCTATATTGTTAAAAAGGCAGGTATGACCATTAGTGAGATTTTTGAAAAATTTGGAGAAGAACATTTTAGAAAGTTGGAAACAGAAGCACTCCGTGAGATTGTAAACGCAGAAGGACAAATTATATCTTGTGGTGGAGGTGCAGTTTTAAAGGATGAAAATGTTGAGCTGTTAAAAAAGAATGGTACAATTGTGTTACTTACGGCTTCGCCGGAGACGATATTTGACAGAGTAAAGGAACATACACACAGACCAATACTAAATAATGACATGAGTTTGGGACATGTAAAAAGTCTTATGGCAAAGAGGGAGCCAAGGTATCAGTCGGTCGCCGATATCCGGGTGAATGTGGACAGTAATGACAGAGTTCTCACCTGTTATGATATGCTGTGTCGGATAGAAGAAAAAGGTTGAAATATATTAGGATATATCATATAATAGTGACAGTGTGAGCAATCACAAACGAACTTTTAGGAGGAAAAATTATGGTAACAGCAGGCGATTTCAAAAACGGTATTACAATTGAATATGAGGGAAAGATTTGTCAGATTATCGAATTTCAGCATGTAAAACCGGGAAAAGGCGCAGCGTTCGTTAGAACAAAATTAAAAGATATTAAGAGTGGTGGTGTTGTAGAAACAACATTCAGACCGACAGAAAAATTTGAAAATGCACATATTGATAGAAAAGATATGCAGTATTTATACAATGATGGTGATTTATATTACTTTATGGACGGAGAAACATATGACCAGATTGCTATTGGTGCAGAGAAGGTTGGAGATTCTTTGAAGTTTGTTAAGGAAAATGAAACAGTTAAGATTTGTTCCTGTAAGGGTGATGTGTTTGCTATTGAACCACCAATCACAGTTGAATTACAGATTACAGAAACAGAACCGGGATTCAAGGGAAATACAGCAACAAACGCTACAAAACCGGCAATTGTTGAGACGGGAGCTACGGTATATGTTCCTTTATTCGTTGAGCAGGGTGAGACTATTGTGATTGATACGAGAACAGGTGAATACTCAAAGAGAGTATAAATATATAGTTTAGTTGCAAAAAAAGCTACGGTTTCGTAGCTTTTTTTATATATTTGGAGTGCGGAGTGCAGCAAGTCCCTCAAGAATTGAGGGGGAGTTCGAAGCAGACTTGTCTGTTTTGTTATAATAATATTAAGGAGTTTAAAATGAAAATTGTAATATTAGATGCGAGTACCTTGACGATAAATAATGATATAGATTTTTCAATTTTTGAAAAATATGGTGAATTAGAAGTTTATGATTTCACAGAAGATAAACAGGTGGCAGAGCGAATTAAAAGTGCAGATGTAGTTTTGTGTAATAAATCACCAATGAATAGGGAAAATTTAAGTAAAGCGCCAAACCTCAGATATATTGGTCTGTTTGCAACAGGTTATAATAATATAGATTTAGAATATACAAGAGAGCATAACATAACAGTCTGTAATGCAGGCAGCTATTCTACTGAGGCCGTAGCACAACATGTTTTTGCCTTGATACTTCATTTTTATAACACAATTACGAAGTATAATGAATTTGTAAAAAATGGAGGGTGGATTAATACCAACAAGTTTTCTCCGTTTATGGAAATGAAAGAATTATATGGGAAAACTATAGGAATTATAGGTTATGGTTCCATAGGGAAAAAAGTTGCAATGATTTCAAATGCATTTGGAATGAATGTGCTGGCATACAGTCGCAGTGTCATAAAAAATGGTCATCAAATACATAAAAATGAGGAGTCTGTGGAGTATGCTGATATCGATACAATATTAAAAAAATCTGATATTGTTACGATGCACTGTCCGTTGAATAAAGATTCTGAATGTATGTGTAATATGGACTTTTTCTGTAAAATGAAACGAGATAGTCTGTTTATTAACACATCTCGTGGAGGGGTAGTGAATGAGAAAGATTTAGTCCGGGCGCTCAACAATGACATTATTGGAGGGGCGGCCTTAGACGTGGTAGAAAAAGAACCGATGACGCCTAATTGTCAGTTATTAAACGCCAAGAATATTATTATTACACCTCACGCAGCATGGGCTCCATTGGAGACGAGAACCAGGCTTATTAAAATCGTTTCAGAAAATTTGCAAAAATGGCTTGCAGGAACCCCTATAAATGTTATAGAATAGAACGCAGAGAGGTGTTGGGTTAAGACACATAATCTAATACAATGTCAATTGGGAGAACGGATATTTCCCATAATTGTATTTAAATTTTTAAGTTAAAAGGAGGAACAATCATGAAAAGATTGGCGAAGAAACTTGCAGCATCAGTTCTTGCTTTTACTCTTGTAATTGCTATGGGAACTACATGTTTTGCAGCAAACTGGGGAAGCTACTTCGGTGCAAATGAAGGATGGTACGAAGGAGCAGAAGGAAAATTAAACTCAAATAAAGCATCAGGCTTTACAGCAGCTATTGACGCTGTTGGCTGGGGCGGAGTTTGGGGAGCTCAGGTGTTTATGGATGCTACAAACAGCACTGGTAAGGTATCTGTAAAGAAAGGTCAGACATATACACTTTCATTTCAGATTAAAGCTACTAACATTACAAAATTTGTTTATGTAAAAGTAGCTACAGGTGAGACACTTGCATATTCAACATGGGTGAAGGTTCCAGCAAATAAGACAGTTAAGTTCAGCAAGAAATTTAAGGCAAAAGCAAATGCGAACACAGTTTATTTTGGTCTTGGCGGAGATATCGGAGATAGAACTGACGTTTCAACAGACGAAGATGCAGCTACAAGATACAAAGTATTCAAAGATCAGTATAAGCAGGTAGCAGAAGTTGGACTGGCAAATGATGCAAATGGAGATTACACAGCATCAACATTGATTACAGTATCTAAATTTACTTTGATTGGTCAGCCAAAGGTTAAATCTGCAAAATCCACAAAGAAGGGTAAAGTTACAGTTAAATTTGCAAAAGTTGACGGAGCATCAAAGTATAAAGTAAAAGTTGGTGGTAAAGTTACAACAACTAAGAAGACATCTGTTACAGTAAAGGCAAAAGCCGGTAAGAAAGTTGCTGTTCAGGTTGCAGCAGTAGCAAAGTCTTCAGGAGTGACTGGAGCATATAGCGCAAAGAAGAGTGTTAAGGTAAAGAAAAAATAATTTAAGAAGATACATAGAGGGCTATCAGAGTTTTGTCTGATAGCCTTTTATAATGCAGAAAAAGTGAAAACATATGAATTTGAAGTCGGAAAGGGTCGAACGATTTTTTACATATTTGGAAAATATTAGTGTATAATAATACTGATAAAAAAATAATAAACCAAAGTGTGGTAAAGGGGGAAATACAATGATTGACAAAGTTATTGAAAACAACAGAGTGAGTATTATAGGAGAGATAGTTTCTGGATTCAGATTTAGCCATGAGGTGTTTGGTGAAGGTTTTTACATAGTTGATGTGTCTGTAGACAGGTTAAGTGAATTGACAGATGTAATTCCGTTGATGGTATCGGAGAGACTGGTGGACATCAATGAAGATTACCAGGGAAGGCTGGTAGAGGTATCAGGACAGTTTCGTTCTTATAACCGACATGAGGGAACGAGAAACAAATTGGTCCTTTCAATATTTGTGAGAGAATGGGAGGAAGTCGAAGAAAATCTGGAGGCAGGAAAAACAAATCAGATTTTTCTGGATGGTTATATTTGTAAGCCACCGATTTATAGAAAAACACCGTTAGGACGAGAAATTGCAGATTTATTGATTGCAGTGAATCGTCCATATGGAAAATCAGATTATATACCTTGTATTGCATGGGGAAGAAATGCCAGATATGCTTCAACATTTGAGGTTGGAGGACATATACAAATCTGGGGAAGAGTACAGAGCAGAGAATATGTAAAAAAGATAAACGAGGATGAGAGTGAGAAGCATATTGCTTATGAGGTTTCCGTAAGCAAATTGGAATATATTGATGAATAGTGATGGAAAAAAGATTATCTGCCTTTGGGTAGATAATCTTTTTTATAAATGGATTGTTTTGAAACATTTTTTATGATAAAGTAAAAATTAGAAAGAACGTTGAGAGGAGAAGGATACATGAAAAAAATATTATCTATTATCTTATCTGTGGTAATGTTATTTTCGGTTATAACAATTAGTAATGTTTCGACAGATAGTGCCAGTGCACGGGAAACAGACTGGAAAAGCAGGGCTGTAATCGCACCGGAAGAAGGAGAACTGGCAGGAGCAGGTTATATTAATATCAAGTTTGATACTACATTGGAAAATGCTGAAAGCTATACGGTGTATTTTGACGGAAAAGCAGAAAATAAATTGGTAGATGGAACTATGGCTACGATGACATTTGCGGCAAAACCCGGTGACACGACACAAACTTGTGAAGTATATTCTGTTGCCGTAAAAAATGCACATACGGCATACGTTGTTGCCAAGATGAAAGATGGAACAAGCATTACATCAGATATGAGAACTTTTTACATCTCTAAAAAAGGTTTGGCAATGGGCGCAGATATGAGTGACACTGTGGAAACCGGTAAGTTAAATATATCATGGTATTATAATTGGGCTGCTACAGCTTTTAATAGCAGTGTGGATGCCGGTGTGGCACATGTTCCTATGGTTTGGGGTGCCGCACAGTCAAATTTGAGAGATATTAAGAAGATAACAGATGATTCTAATTATATTTTGGGATACAATGAACCGGATATTCCTTCGCAGGCGAATCTTTCGGCAGGAAAAGCATTAGCTGCATGGAAATATATCGAAGCGTTAGGAAAGAGAACGGTATCGCCGGCTTTAGCTGTATATACAGGCGGATTTATGGACAAATTTTTAAAAACAGGTGATACATATGATTCGACGAAAGAAGAAAAAGAAGAAGAATCGGACACGGAAGAAGGGGAAGTGATACCGTTAGAAGATGGTTTTTATGCCGCTGTAGATGTAGATGCAGTAGCGCTTCATAGATATGGTGGAGCAAAATCAGGCACAGATTTTGATGTTAGATATTTGACATCTGCAGTTGATTATCTATGGGATAAGTATCATAAACCAATATGGGTTACAGAAGTTTCAGTCACAGGTATGAAAGGCGGATATTCTGATTGGAGTTATGAGTATCCGGGAGCCTTAGAAAGAATGAAAAAATATGTTGCACAAATTATTGAAGCAATGGATGCTGATGATAGGGTGGAACGTTATGCGTGGTTCCCATATAATGTGGAAAGCTCCAATGAGATTGACGGTTTAGATGGGTGTGGAACAACTGCATTGTTTGATTATGAGAGTGGAAAATTTACAGAGCTCGGAGTTTTGTATTCGACAATGGGAAATCCGGAAGGATATGTGCCAAAAGAAATTTCAGATGATGAGAAATATGTGTGGAAAGAACCTACTACAGAACCGGAAACTTCTAAAAAAGAAGAACCAAGTACAAAAGTAATCGTAGAACCGACAAGTAAGCCATCTCAAACGGGTCCGGCATTAAAACTCGGGAGAGTAAAGTTAAAAACAGCTAAAAATAACAAAAAGAAAGCGGTTTCTTTAAAGTGGAGCAAGGTAAACAAGGCGAAAAAATATCAGGTACAGTATTCCTTAAATAAAAAATTTAAAAAGTCTAAAAAGTATAAGACTAAGACAGTATCTGTTTCAAAGCTTTCATATGTTGCCAAAAAACTTACAAAGAAAAAGACATACTATTTCAGAGTGAGGGCGTTGAATGGAAAAGTTTACGGTGCCTGGTCAAAGGTTAAGAAGATTAAGATAAAAAAATAACAAGATGTATGAGAGAGTGAGAGGAAACTTTTGCTCTCTTTTTTTCTTAGAAAGAAATTTTTATCAAAAATACTATATATTACATAAAAATATTTTTATTGTAGAGATATGTGAAAAAAATAATTGTAAAATATATGCAAATCTTATTGTGAATATTGTATTATTTACCGAAAATTGTAAGAATAGACAAAAGAAATATGACATAAAAGTGATTTTATTTGTATAAAAATACTATTTTGTGATTGAATTGAAACGTTATTTATGTTATAATTGCCCTAACTGAAAATTAGGCGTTTTCAAAGAAAAAGAAATTAAGAGGAGGAATTGAAAATGAGAAAGGTTTTCAAGAAAATGATTACAGGTGTAATGTCAATCGCATTAGTTTCTTCATTATTAATTGGTGTTAGTACAGTATCAACATCAGTTAAGGCTGAAGATACAGCAGCATTAACACCTTGGGTAGTTTATTCAGCAGGACAGATAGGCAGAAGTGCAGACCCTAACGGCTGGCCTATTCGTTATTATAATTCATTTGCCACAACAGCAGGTGAATCAAAGACTAACTGGGATGCGAATTTCCCTAACAAGCAGTATGTAGATGGCGGTGAGGAAACATGGACAACCACAAAAGTTGCTGATGGATTTACTGCTAATATAGCAAATACCGGTTGGGATGGAGATGACTGGGTTGGTGATGCGCCAACAAAAGATAATCCATATATGCTTAGAGCATGGATGCCTTCTATTAAGTTAAATGAAGGACATTTTTATACAGTTACATTTGAAGCAAAATGGGTAAAAGGTGGCGAAAATGCCGATAAAGCACCTGAAAAGAACATATTAGTGCTTGCCAATGATGGAAATACAAACAATGTCGTTAATAAAGTTGTTACAATAAAGTCAGGCGAAACAGTTTCTGTTGAGACAGACCAGTTTGGTGCATACGGAACAGATTCCATGGAATTATCAATTAACATGGGAGCATTTCTTGCATCATATAATGCAGGACTTACAACAGAAGACAAAGCAGCTTCTGGTGTATTAACTATTTCTAATGTGAAAATTCATGATAAGGGATTAGATCCAAATTATGATTTTCCACCTGAAAGACCGGATAATCCAACTGCACCTACAGAAGAAGTTACAACGAAAAAAGTAACTCCTACACAGCCACCAGTAAAGCCGACTGTAAAGAAACTTGCAAAAGTTAAAAAACTTAAAGCTAAAAACAGCAAAAAAGGTACAGTTAAGATTACTTGGAGAAAAGTTTCTAAGGCAAAGAAATATCAGATTAAAGTAGGAAAGAAGACATATACTACAAAGAAAGCTAAATATACCGTTAAGAAACTTAAAAAGGGTAAAAAATACACAATTAAAGTTCGTGCTACAGCTTCAGGATATAAAGCAAGCGCATGGGCTAAGACAAAAGTTAAAGTTAAAAAATAATTTTGTAAAAACAAGTTAAGCAGAAACCCAATGCTTATGCATTGGGTAACTGTTTCGTTATCAGAAAAAATTGAAAATTAGTCAGGAGGACTAGGAGTGAGAAAAGGATTTTTTAAGAAAGTAACAGCTACAGTTCTTGCACTTACAATGATAGTGGGAGCAACAGGTGTAGTATCAGCAGCTAAACATGCAGCTAATGGTGCGAATATTGCTTCAAATATCAAATGGGATTATTATTCCGTACTTTCTATGAAAGACCATAAGGCTGGTGAAGATGGAAGCAGACAGCATCCATACTGCTGGTATCATGCATTGACACATATTAGTACAGAAGATTATCCAAATGGTCAGGTTCCGGGAAAGGATTTTGTGACAGACGGATATGTTGCTCAGGGAGCAACTTCTTCAGCTTTTACATTTTATGCTGTTAATACAGGATGGGATGGTGAATATAATAGCCGTGATGGTTCTTTGGTAGGAGATAATCCTTGGGGACTGAGAGCGTTTTCATCAAATATTCCTGTAGAAAAAGGTCGTTCATATACACTTTCATTTAAATATAATAGTAGTTTAAAAGGTAAGACAACAGTATATGAAAAAGATGCAGATGGTGAATTTAAGTTAGATGAGAATGGTGATAAGATTCCTGTAAAAGATGCTGCAGGAGAGGTTGTACAGGAAGATAATTTTATTAAGCATGTAGGACTTAGTGTAATCAATCCGGCGAACAACAATGGATTAGATTTTACAGCATATTCAGGATGTACTTCAGGTGGTTTCTTTGTTGCAGATTCAAGTAATAAAAATGAAAAAACTATTTCTGTAACATTTAAAGTACCTAAGACTTATCCGGGAAGTGAAGTAGCAATTCAGTTTGCTATGGGAGCTTATCTTGTTACATATCCGGATGAGCTTGCTATGAAGGGTAGTCTTAACATTAGTGACTTAAAACTTACAGCAGGTACACAGTATTCAGTGAAATACTCATATGGAAAGAGTTCTTATACACAGTATGTAAATGCAGGTGAAAAGGCATCCGGTTACCAGTTTGCAGTGAAAGGTAAAACATTTACCGGATATAAGAATGCTGCAACAGGAGCAAAATATAGTCTTTCTACACCTGTTAAAGGTAATCTTAACTTAACATGCGTATACAGTGCAACAAAGAAGCCGGGTAAAGCGAAAGTTAAGTTTACTGCTCAGAAAAAGAAAGCTAAACTGTCGATTAAGAAAATTGCGAATGCTAAGGGATACGAAATTAAATATGCAAACAACAGCAAGATGAAGAAAGCAAAAACAAAGACGACAACAAAGACAAGCATTACAATTAAAAAATTAAAGTCAGGAAAGAAGACATATTTCCGAGTTAGAGCTTATAATTTAGACTCGGCAGGAAAGAAAGTATACAGTAAAAAGACATTAAAGAAAACTGTAGTAATTAAGTAGTTAAGCAAGAGATAATTGAAAGGGTGGAAGGGTTATATTTTATGTAACTTATTCTGCCCTTTTTTCTTATACCTAAGTTATTAAGTTCTTTCTTGCATCAATATTGTCAAATATAATATAAAAATATGGAGGTATCTATGAGTAAGGTAAAGCAAATATTGTCAATAGTTTTATCGATTGCAATCCTATTTTCAGGTATAACAATTAATGATACAGTAAAAGCAGTCGACGATGCTGCAGCATTATGGAAAAGCGAAGCAATTATCAGTCCGGGTCAGAATAAGCTTGTGGGAGCAGGATTTATCGATATTAAATGGAATAATTCACTGGAAAATGTAAAGCAATACAAGGTATACATTAATAATCAATTAAAGAAAACAGTTTCTCCCAGTGGAACTACAATGAAATATGAATTTTATACAACGAGTGTAAAAGGTTATGATGTGCGTATTGATGCTCTGTTAAATGATGGAACAATCGTGAAAACGGATACAAGAAAATTTTATGTAACAAAAAAGGGTATTTGTGTAAATGAGAAAGATATGGGGATTGCCGTAGACCCGGCTTCCATGAATATTGGATGGTATTATAATTGGGGATATAAATCATTTAAAGACAGCAATTTTAAAAACCACAAATTTGACGATACAGAATTTGTATCTATGTTGTGGGGAGATAGTCCGGTAGATATTTCCACAAGATGTCAGTATGCAAATAAAAAAGGATATAAATATATGTTGGCATACAATGAGCCTGATTTACAGTGGGAGTCCAATAAACAACCGGACACTATGCGTTATCGTTGGAATGATATGATTGATAATAAAGGAAGTTTAAGACTTGGCTCTCCGGCAACAGAGTCGTTTCAGATTAATTCGGATAAATGGTGGACACCATTTTGGAATGGTTTAAATACGACACAGAAAAATAATATGTCATTTATTGCGGTTCACGCATACCAGCATTTTTATGATAATGCAGATACGGCACTGCAATATTTACATGCTATTGATGAAATCTATGCAAAATATAAAAAGCCGATATGGGTAACAGAGTTTGCTGTGGCAGATACTTATAACAAATTTAGTCTTAAAAATGCAAAACAAACTGCTCAGGTACAGGAGTTCATGAAAATCGTATTAAAAGGATTGAATGAGAGAAGCTATGTAGAGAGATACTCATGGTTTGATTTTAATCCAAATGATGAGGTGACGGGAGCATCAGGAATATTTTATTATGAAACAGGTAAGCTTACAACATTGGGACAGATTTATGCTAATATAGGTAATCCGACAGGATATAATGCAAAGAAATACAATGTCGCATCGTCAACAACAAAAAATACTTCTATGGCGGCATGTACGGCCGCAGTTCCGACGGTACTATATAGTGTGAGTGCAAAAAAGAAAGCATTTAAGTATAGTATCAAATCTGTTAAACGAGCATCAGGCTATCAAATTCAGTATTCGTTGAACAGCAAGTTTCGCACTAAGAAGAAATATAAAACTAAGATAAAAAATATATCAGCGACAAGTGCTACTACCAAAAATGGAACAATAAAGAAACTTCTAAAAAAGAAGAAATATTATGTGCGTGTGAGGGCATATAAGATAATAAACGGGAAGAAGTATTATTGTAAATGGAGTGGAAAAAAGAAAGTAAAAACGAAGAAATAAGTAACGGGAAATATAAGATAAAATGAGAAGGGTTGTTAACAGCCCTTCTCATTTGTAGAATTGAAAAAGATTGGGTTTAGGTTTATGACGAAGAAAAAAATATTAATATTTCTTGCGATATTATGCACAATAGGTATTGTGACAGGGATAATATCAGTTCATATAAGTGAAAAAAATCGAATACGAATAATAAATGAAAATCGTGGGGAATGGAAAGAAAGTGCGGTAACTTTTCCGGAAAAAGGAACATTGCAGCCTGCCGGATATATTACAATTCGTTGGAATGAAGCAGGAAAATTAGGAGATGTTAAAGGATATAAAGTATATGTCAATGGTAAAAAAATAGCGGAGACAGATGGAAAAACCAATACATGTGAGTATTATTCTACGGCGGTAAAACTTCATACTGTTTATATTGAGGCTGATTTGGAGAAAGGTTCTAAAATATATTCAGATAAGTTTTCTTTTTATGTAAATAAGAAAGGATTCTGTATGAATAAAGACATGGCGAGAAAGGTGGATGCTGATGATTGGGGAGTTTCATGGTATTATAATTGGAGTACAACAAAGCATAATTATACAAGTTTTCAAAAGTTACAATTTGTGCCGATGATGTGGACTACAGCGCCAACAGATAAGAAAGAAATAGCTGTTTTTCCAAAGTTGGGATATAAATATGTATTAGCCTTTAATGAACCGGATTTAGAAGAACAGTCTAATATTTCCGTAGATGATGCTGTGGAAGGAATGAAGGCGTTTATGAATCAGGACTTATTGGTAGGTTCACCTGCTACAGCGCTTTGTCCACCGTGGTCGGATAGCTGGTTTGTTCCTTTCATGGAAAAAATGAAAGCAGAAAAAATGGATATCGACTTTATTCCAATCCATCATTATTGGAATTGGTGGAATGAAGAAGGCGTGAAAGCTTTTTTGGAATTGGTTGATAAAACTTGGGAAATGTATCACAAACCGATATGGATAACAGAGTTCGCTACAAGTGGTGTTCCGGGTAGAACGAAACAGATGAGACAATCGGTAATGGATTATATGCAAGGGGTTATTCCGGAGTTAGATAAAAGAGACTATGTTGAGCGGTACGCATGGTTTTCATTTAGTCCAACAGATTATAAAAATGGTGGTGCAGCCCTTTTAAATCATTATATGGGAGACATTACCGATTTGGGATATCAATACCAGAAATTAGGTCTGCCCGAAGGATATGGAGATGAAAAAGTATTGTTACAACAAAAAAATACAACCCCTGATATAATCAATTAAAAAAGATATAGGTACACATTTAAATGAAAAAAGCATATGATAAATAGTAACAAATGACAATTCAGCTATCTGTTAGAAACGCCTGGCGATTTCTTACTATATTGGTTGACACTATGATAAGTCAGTGTTATTATAGTTACAGTTAAACAATAGTAGAGGTTGCGCTGATTATTAGTAAGCTATATGATGTTTCCGAAGACAAAAGATTATAGCCCAAAGGATGATGCGCCGAAGGAATTAATTATCGGAGATTATTTCTTGGGCATGCGGTTAATAGCCGTATGACTGTCATGTACGGTAGATTGTATATGGAGAGCTACTTATAAGTTTTATATTAGAATTCTTATAAGGAGCTTAATTTAAGCTCCTTTTACTATGGTTGACTAATTACATATGTTTAGGAGGATATGAAATGTCTATTTTTAAAGGTGCAGGTGTAGCGATTATTACACCATTTCATGAAGATGGAACAATTAATTTTGAAGAATTTGGAAAAATTATTGATGACCAGATTAATGGTGGTTCTGATGCAATTATTGTTTGTGGAACAACGGGTGAGTCATCGACGATGAATGATGAGGAGCATATAGCCACAATTAAATATTGTGTAGACAGAGTTGCTAAGAGAGTTCCGGTTATCGCAGGTACAGGTTCTAATTGTACAAGAGAAGCTGTAAACATTTCAAAAAAAGCAGAGGAAGTGGGAGCTGACGGGCTGCTCTGTGTAACACCATATTATAATAAGTGTACACAGGAAGGATTGTACCAATATTATAAAGCAATTTCGGATGCGGTAAATATTCCAATTATAATGTATAACATTCCAGGCAGAACAGGTACAACAATTCAACCGGAAACGGCTGTGAGAATTGCAAAAGAAGTAGAAAATGTTGTAGCAATTAAAGAGGCATCAGGAAATATTTCAGCAGTTGCCAAACTTGCTGCGTTGGCAGATGGCTGTATAGATATATATTCAGGAAATGACGACCAGGTTTTACCATTACTTTCACTTGGTGGAAAAGGTGTTATATCTGTTTGGTCACATATTGCTCCTAAAAAGGTACACGATATGGTTCAGGCATATTTTGATGGAGACGTTGAAACTGCTACAAAATTACAATTAGAAGCTATTGATGTAATAGGAGCATTATTCTGTGAAGTAAATCCTATTCCGGTAAAAGCGGCAATGAATATGTTAGGTTATAATGCAGGTTCTGTAAGAGCACCACTCACGGAACTTTCAGATGCGAATAAAGAAGTTTTAAAGAAGGCATTAAAAGATTACGGTGTCCTTTAAGGGGCGGTAAAATACCTTTTGAGAAAAAGATTAGACACGGAGGTTAAATAATGGTTCATGTTATTATGCACGGATGTAATGGCAAAATGGGAAGAGTAATAACAAATCTTGCAGCACAGGATGATAATGTCGAGATTGTGGCAGGTATCGATGCATATACCGGCGTTGCAAATGAATATCCGGTATTTTCTTCCATAAAAGAATGTACAATAAAAGCCGATGTCATCATTGACTTTGCAGTGACAGCGGCAATTAGCGATTTATTGGATTATGCTGTAGAGACACAAACACCGGTGGTTATATGTACTACCGGTTTGTCAGCACAACAGTTGGAAAAAGTTAATGAGGCGAGCAAAAAGGTTGCGATTCTACGTTCGGCAAATATGTCTCTTGGCATTAATACATTGATGAAACTTCTTAGAACAGCGACAGAAGTATTGGCAGATAGAGGTTTTGACATTGAGATTGTGGAGAAACATCATAATCAGAAAGTGGATGCACCAAGTGGTACTGCACTGGCATTGGCTGATTGTATGAATCAGGTGTTAGATAATGAATATGATTATACTTATGACAGAAGCACTGTACGAAAAAAGAGGAATAAAAAAGAAATCGGTTTATCGGCAGTTCGTGGTGGTACGATTGTAGGTGAACATGAAGTAATCTTTGCAGGTATAGATGAAGTGATTGAGATTAAGCATACAGCATATTCAAAAGCCATTTTTGCAAAAGGTGCTATCGATGCAGCAAAGTTCCTTGCAGGAAAAGAGGCAGGAATTTATAATATGGCGGATGTAATTGATTAATTAAAAAATAAAAAAACAAAAAGGTTTATCGCATCTAAATAGTAGATGTGATAAACCTTTTTGTTTTTTAGTGATATTCTTTTTTGTATAAAAAAGAAAAATATGAAAACAATAATCTTATCGGAAGAAAAATCAAACATTTTTGATTTGGACCGGTAAGATATCGATAAATCAATTGGAGGATTATATTATGAAAACATTAAGAAATTACTTATTAGCACTTACTTTGATGATGGCAGTATTTACTTTTGCTGGATGTGGAAACAATAATGATGACAACGAGACAAGTAATAATACTACAACAGAAGTAGATAATGCATCTACAAACAACGGAGGAAATTCAGGTATTATAAATGACACAACAGGTAATAATGATATGGATAACAACAATGGAAATGATAACAATGGGGTAATAGATGATATTGGTGATGATATCGAGAGTGGTGTAGATGATATTGCTGATGACGTAAACGGAAACAACAATAACAACAAAAATAATAACAAGAAGAATAATGACAAGAATAACACTACTACAAAGAAATAAAAAAGGTATCTTTTATGGAATATAAGCATATTTTATTATGATAAAGAGTTTTGTTATGGTTAAATATGGCTTATAAAATAATTTTAGACCCAGGACATGGGGGTTCTGACCCTGGTGCAACCTTTAATGGAAGACAGGAAAAGGATGATGCGCTGGCACTTGCGATGGCAGTAGGACAGCTTTTGAGCAATGCAGGGTTTGATGTGGAGTATACAAGGACGACAGATGTGTATAATACACCGTTTGAAAAAGCTATGATTGGAAATAATGCAGGTGGAGACCTGTTTGTATCTTTTCACAGAAATTCCTCTGCTGTTCCCAATATGTATAATGGTGTACAGACACTAGTGTATAATGATGAGGGAATGAAAGCCGAACTGGCGAGAAATATTAACAGAAATCTTGTGGCGTTAGGATTTGAGGACAAAGGTGTGGTTGAGAGACCTAATTTAGTTGTGCTTAGAAGGACAAAGATGCCATCGGTATTAATTGAGACGGGGTTTATTAATTCAGACAAAGACAATGAATTATATGACACAAGATTTGATGAAATTGCTCAGGGAATAGCGGATGCTATTATAGACACGTTGGATGACCAGGGAATAACTGCAACGGACACACAGAGCTATAAAATCCAGGTTGGTGCATTTAGAAATGGTCAGCTGGCAAATAATATGACAGCACAGTTAAAAGCTCAAGGATTTCCGGCAATGGTTATATCGGAAGACGGTCTTTATAAAGTTCAGATAGGAGATTATGAGAGTCTGGATAATGCTGTAGCTATGGAGCAGAGGTTAAGAGCTCTTGGGTATAATACATTTATCAGAAGTTAAAAAAATAATGTATTTACAATCCGCATCCTAAAAGTGGTTTTAGGATGCGGATTTTTATTCGTTGTATTTAAGGAGAGAAAATGTTAAAATTGTTCTGATATTAACTGGTATTTTTTTCAAGGAGATAGATATGAATCATGGATTTATAAAAGTTGCGGCAGCGACGCCAAAGATAAAAGTGGGAGATTGTGGACACAATGCAAAGGAAATTTGCAGATTAATTGATGAAGTTTACCAAAATGGTGCTCAGTTCGTGGTTTTTCCCGAATTATGTATTACAGGATATACAGCGGCAGATTTGTTCTGGCAGAAAAATATGCTGGATTCAGCTAAAAGAAAATTGATGGAGATTGCAAAACATATTGTAGACATGGAAGTGATTGCAATCGTAGGATTACCTATTGTTTATAAAGAGAAGCTCTATAATTGTGCGGCAGTTTTATATGATGGGGAAGTTAAGGGGATTGTACCAAAATCATGCATTCCGAATTATTCTGAGTTTTATGAGGCAAGACATTTTTCTTCTGGAAAAGATATTGATGACTATCTGGATTTTTCCGAGATTAGGTCAGAAGATGAAAAATTCGTAATAGGTGGTTCTTATATTATCAAAAATTTCAGGTTAAATAATTCATACGATGATGAATATGACGACGAGTATGATGATGAGTTTGACATGCTCAATGATTATATTCCTTTTGGTACAAATCTGGTATTTCGTTGTGAAAATATAGAAAATTTTATTTTTGCTATTGAAATATGTGAGGATTTGTGGGTACCGAATCCACCGAGTACAGGTCATGCCCTTGCAGGCGCTACAATTATTGCAAACCTTTCAGCAAGTGATGAGACTACCGGTAAAGATGTTTACAGGAGAATGCTTGTGTCAGGGCAGTCTGCGAGAACTCTTTCTGCTTATATCTATGCAGATGCAGGAGAGGGAGAGTCTTCCACAGATTTGGTTTTCTCGGCACACAATATTATTGCAGAAAATGGAAACATAATATCAGAAGCACAACGTTTTAAAAATGAAACAATTTATGCGGATATTGATTTAGAAAGATTGATTGCTGAGAGACAGCGAATGACTACCTTTGAGCCCAATATGGATGATAAGATAAAACCTGAATATGAGTCAATTGAGATTTCGATGGAGCCTATTCGTTTTAAGTTTAACAGGCATATTGATAACGCTCCGTTTGTACCATCGAATGAGATAGAGAGAGAAAAGAGATGTGAGGAGATTTTATCTATTCAGACAATGGGGTTAAAGAAAAGGCTAGAGCATACAAATTGTAAAAATGCAGTTGTAGGTATTTCAGGGGGATTAGATTCTACATTGGCTTTGTTAGTTACAGTGAGAGCTTTTGATAGTCTTGGACTTGACAGAAAAGGTATATTAGCTGTTACTATGCCAGGCTTTGGAACAACGGATAGAACATATCATAATGCAGTGGAATTGATTCGGGTTTTAGGATGCGATTTTAAGGAAGTAAATATCGCAGAGGCTGTGGAACTTCATTTAAAACAAATCGGTCATGATATCAGTATTCATGATATTACTTATGAAAATGCTCAGGCGAGACAGAGAACATATTTGTTGATGGATTTTGCAAATGAATATAATGGAATGGTAATTGGAACCGGAGATATGTCGGAATTAGCTCTTGGATGGGCAACATATAACGGAGACCATATGTCTATGTATGGTGTAAATTCAGGTGTACCAAAAACCCTGGTAAGACATTTAGTAAAATATTTTGCAGATACATGTAGTGATAATGTCTTATCTGATATTTTAAATGATGTTTTAGATACACCGGTAAGTCCGGAACTGCTACCACCAAAAGGAGGAAAAATCTCTCAAAAAACAGAGGATTTAGTAGGACCTTATGTATTGCATGATTTCTTTTTGTATTATGTATTGAGATTTGGTTATACACCTAAAAAAGTGTTATTTTTGGCAGAAAAAGCATTTTATGGAATATATGATAGAGAGACTATAGTGAAGTGGTTAAAGACGTTTTACAGACGTTTTTTTGCACAACAGTTTAAGAGAAGCTGTCTGCCGGATGGACCTAAAGTAGGGTCAGTAGCAGTTTCACCGAGAGGGGACTTGAGAATGCCAAGTGATGCATGTGTAAAAGAATGGCTAGATGAGTTAGAATAAATAAAAGCTGTGGCAATGTATGAGAGCTAACATTGCCACAGCTTTTATTTATTCTTACCTTGGTCTATTGTATCTACGATAGCATTGTATAACATCGTATATGTATATTGGCTGTCTTCAGAAAATTTTATGTTTTCAATAGACTGGGTATCAACAATTTGTTTTGCGATATCTTCAAATGCAGGTTCCACAAGAGGGTACATTGTAGTAATCGTGTCACTTATATTGTCCACTGTGATTGAATTAATATGGTCGCTGTCGAGAGTTACAGTGACTTCCATTGGATTTCCGTTCAGTGTTACACAGGAAGTATATACTCCGGCCTCATATTGTCCTGATGAAGTTTCCTTTTCTTTTTCATCATTGTTTTTGTTACAGAACATAAAAATTAATGAAATCACGAGAACAATGCCAAGGAGTACAAATACTACGGTATATATAAGCTCCCTTAAATGAAATACCATGAATTTTGGACTTTTTCCCATACTGACTCCTTACTTATAGTTTTTTTGTTTTTATAGCCTCACGTCGTAAGACGCTTTGTTCTATATTTTAATCTATTAAAAAAGGTGAGAAAGTATGCCAATAAATATAGGAAAATATAAAAGATAATTATTTCTTGAAATGATAATAGGATTTCAACTATAATGTTTGATAGCAGAGTGAATCACCAGAAGCGGAGGTGCGTATGTCTTTACAGTTTATTATAGGTAGAGCCGGAGCAGGGAAATCTACCCTTTTATATAAAAAGTTGATTGAAACATCTATAAAATATAGTGATAAAAATATTGTGGCAGTAGTTCCGGAGCAATATTCTATGGAAACTCAGAAGCAGATTCTTACAATGATGAATCAGGAATTTAGCAGGGGAGGTAGTTTTAATATAGAAGTTACCAGTTTTACCAGGCTTGCCTATTCTGTTCTGGAAGAACAGGGAATTATAGATTATAAAGTAATGGATGAGTTAGGTAAAACTCTGATTGTGCGGAAAGTTCTGGAAGATTGTAAGAAGGATTTGGTAATTTATAAAGGAAAGGTTTCTAAGCCCGGATTTTCTGAGAAAATAAAGTCGGTAATTTCAGAATTAAAGCAGTATGGAATTACAGATGAAATTTTAGATGACATGATTTGCATTTCACAGAAAAGACCGGCACTCAGACATAAACTGAAAGATATTCAGGTAATCAGCCGTGCGTTTGATAACTATATAAAAGATAAGATGATTACGACAGAAGATGTGTTAAGTCTTTTTTGTAAATATATATCAAAGTCAGAATTGATTCAAAATACATATTTTTATTTTGACAGTTTTACCGGATTCACACCTCTTCAATATAATGTTTTAGAGCTTTTAATGAAATATTCCAAAGGCGTTATGCTGGCAATAACTTTGCCGGAAGATGAAAAAACTTTTACCAATTATAATAAATATGAATTATTTTCATTGAGTAAAGAAACCATTACAAAGTTAAGTATTCTGGCAGAAAAAAACAATATTGGGGTCAAACCGATTCTTGTAGCAGGAGAAAATGAAAAACCATATCGAATCAGAGAGAATGAAACTCTTTGTTATATAGAAAGAAGCATTTTTAGAAATAAGTTATTAGAGAAGTACAGGCAATCTTGTGAGTCTGTAGAAATATATGGAGCTTCCAGTCCTCATAGTGAGATAGAGTTTGTGGGGGCAAAGATATCAGATTTAGTTGTGAATAAAGGATATCGATATAATGATATCGCTATTATTACCGGTAATATGGAGGGGTATCACAAGTATATTGAGGAGGAATTGAATAAATATAGCATTCCGGCATTTATAGACCATAAGAGGGATATATCCTCAAATCCGTTTGTGGATGGTATTATTGCTACATTAGATGTGATTCAGAAAGATTTTTCCTATGATACTGTAATGCATATGGTTAGACTTGGATTCATGGATATCGATAGGGATGATGCGGATATTTTTGAAAACTATATCAGGCGTTTTGGGAGAAGAGGATTTAAAAGTTATGGGAGGAAATGGGAAAAAAGTTATCAGGGATTTAACGCAGAGAAATTAGAAAAGGTAAATAAAGTAAGAAAAATTATATATGACAATATCTTACCGCTCAGGTCTGTATTCAAAGGAAAAAACAGCAGTATAAAAGATTTTACATTGGCGGTTTATCAATATGTGTTGAGCCAGAATATGCAGAACAAGATTGAGGAGTATGTAGAGTTTTTTGAACATGAAGGTGAGCTTAGTTTATCAAAAGAATACCAGCAGACATATTATGCAATTATTTCGCTATTTGAGAAGATTGTAGAACTTATGGGGAAGGAAAGAATGCCTCTCAAAGAATATAGTGAGATTTTAAAGGCGGGATTTCAATCTGTTAAAGTTGGAATTATTCCGCCGGGATTAGATACTGTAATGGTGGGTGACATTGAGCGTACAAGATTGAAAGACACAAAGCGAATTATATTCTTTGTTGGTGTAAACGATGGGATAATACCAAAGGCTTCGGCTTCAGGTGGTATTATAACAGATAATGACAGAGACTTTTTACAGTCGGATATGGGTGAGAATCATTTTACATTAGCGCCGACTGCAAGGGAAAATATTTTTAAGCAGAGAGTATATTTGTACTCTTTGTTTGCTAAACCTACAGAAAAAATATGTCTTTCTTTTAGCAAGTCCGATTCGTCGGGAAAAGTATTGAGAAAATCTTATATTATCGGAACGCTGGAAAAGATGTTTGAAGATTTAAAAATTATTTCGGTAGATGAAATTAAGAAGAGTATTGATGATATTACAACAAAAAATGCTGCTTTAGAATATTTGGCATCTCATATTACGGAGTATAGATTTCAAAAAGAAGATACCTTGTTTGAAATATTATTTTCTAAGCTTTCCAAAGAGGAACAGGGGAGAAAATATATAAAATTAATGCGTGAGGGAGCATTTTATAGGAGAAAGAGACCGTTTCTATCAGAGGAGGCTGCCAGAAAATTATATGACAATAAGGAAAATATTGGAATCACAAGATTGGAGAGATATGCAGCATGTGCCTATTCCCAGTTTTTAAAGAGCGGATTACGGTTGGGAGAAAGAAAACAGTTTGAGATTGCGGCTTATGATATAGGAAATCTGTTTCACGAAGTGATAAATAGATTTTTTGTGGATGTGCAAAAGCGGGATATTTTATGGGAAGAGTTAGAAAAGAGTACAAGTGATTCCATTGTAGAGGAATGCGTGGAAAAGGTAGTAGAAGAATATGAAAATGATGTATTTGAAGGAACTGCGAGAAATCTTTTTATTAAAAATCAAGTTCGTGAGACTGCATTAAAAACTGTAGAAGTATTAGTCAGGCATATAAAATCAGGAAGGTTTCAGCCGGCAGAGTATGAATTAAAAGTTTTACATGGACGTATTGACAGAGTAGATACTTATGAGCGTGGAGATGATATTTTTGTAAAGGTAATTGATTATAAATCCGGTAATACGGAATTTGATGTTACAGACACGTTTTTTGGCATGCAGATGCAGTTAATGGTTTACTTAAAAGATGCAATGAATTATGAAAAGTCAAAGAATCCACAAAAGAATGTTATTCCGGGAGCCGGGCTCTATTTTCATATTCATGACCCATATATTAAAAGACCGGACTTTATAAAAGCAAAAAAAGATTTTATAAAATCCAATCCGTATGAAACATTGTCGGATGAAGAAATTATGCTGAGAACGATAGAAAATGAAAAATATAAGTGTTATCGGATGACCGGGCTTGTCAACTCGGATTTTCAGGTGATTGAATCGATAGATAGTGAACTGGGAGACAAGACAGGGGCATCTAAGATAATTAAGGTGAATACAACAAAGAATGGAATTGGCAAACAGAGTACAGTAATTGACAGCAAAAATTATATGAAGTTTATTGATTATGTATATGATAAGGCTGAAGAGATGAGGCAGGAGATAATAAGCGGAAATATAGAAATTAATCCTACAGAAAAGGCATGTTCCTATTGTCCATATGGTGGTGTTTGCGGTTTTGACAGGAAGCTGGGTGACAGGTATAGAGAAATAGAAAAAATTGATTTGGAATATGTGATATCCCAATTAAATAAGTCAGATGAGGTAGATTAGCATGAAATGGACAGAGAAACAGTTGGATGTTATCAATACGAGAGGGAGAAATATATTAGTCTCAGCAGCGGCGGGTTCGGGAAAGACAGCAGTTCTTGTGGAGAGAATTATTCAATTAATTACGGATGACAATGCAGATGTTAATATAGATGAATTGTTAGTTGTGACATTTACAAGAGCGGCGGCATCAGAGATGAAAGAGAGAATCAGAGAAGCATTGGAAACACTGGCCGAAAGAGAGCCAGAAAATGAAAATATTATGAAACAATTAGCTCTCATTCACAATGCAAATATTTCTACTATTGACAGCTTTTGTGCCACAGTTGTAAGAGAAAATTTTGATAAGATTGATTTAGACCCTAATTTTAGAATTGCAGATGAGACGGAAATTGAGATGTTAAAAATGGATGTGTTGGACCAGATGCTAGAGGAATATTATCTCAATGCAGATGAGTCTTTTATGAATCTGGCAAGACAATATTCTACAGGACGACTGTCTGACAATATAGGGGAAGTGATTTGTCAATTGTATGAACATGCAAACGGACATAGCAATCCTGAAAAATGGATTCAAAAGTGTGCGGATATTTATCATATCTCTGATGTGGATACATTTGAACAATCTGAATTTATGCAGCAGCTGCTTATTATTGGTAAAAGAGAAATTTCAGGTATTTTGGACAATTTGAATATGGCTCTTGAAATATCGGAGGAGAGTGATGGGCCAGGTTGTGGGGATGCCTTAAAGAGATTAATAGAAGATATTGAAACAGTAAAAGATTCTTCTGATTATAATAAAATGAGACTTGCTTTTCGAGGCATTAAAAGTGTAACACTGCGGGGGTTAAAGGTTGTGATGAAGTAAAGAAAAAACAGGTCCAGGATATTAAGAAAAAGTCAATGGAAAAACTGGCTAAAATGGAGAGTGTATTATTTAGTCAAACGATGGAAGATATGGTGAAGGATATTCAAAACAGTAGGGAAAGTGTGGATATGCTTGTCATGATGACTCTCGACTTTATGAAGCGCTTTGCGAGAGAAAAGGCGGATAAAGGGATTATGGATTTTAATGACCAGGCTCATTTTGCACTGAATATTTTAGTGGAGGAAGATAGCGAGGGAAATATTTTTCCGTCTGAAGTTGCAAAAGAAATGTCACATAAGTTTAAAGAAATAATGATTGACGAGTATCAGGATAGTAATTATGTGCAGGAGGATATTCTTACAAGTGTATCGAGAGGACAGGGAGTCCATAATATTTTTATGGTTGGTGATGTGAAACAGAGTATCTATCGTTTCAGGCAGGCAGAACCTAAATTGTTTTTGGATAAATATAGAACTTATTCCTCAGATTTGAAATCGGATAATTGTAAAATTGTTCTGGACAAAAATTTTAGAAGCAGGCGTGAAATAATAGATAGTGTAAATTATATTTTTGACTACATTATGAATGAAAAAGTAGGAGGGATAGATTATAAGAGAGGAAATGGACTCGAGTATGGTGCAGATTTTGGTGAAGTTCCCCATGGACAAGATAATTCTACGGAAGTTATTTTAGTAGAAGGAGATGAGAGAAAAGCTGAAGCAGATTTTGTAGCAAAAAAAATACTGGAAATCACGGACCCGAAGAATGGTTTGAGAATTACTGAAAAGGGACAGGGGGAGAGAATTGTAAAATATAGTGATATTACGATTCTTCTCAGAAGTGTGAAAGGTGTCAGTGAAATCTATATGGAGCAGTTAGAGGAGAATGGAATCCCTTCTTTTTCGGATTCAAGAACCGGTTATTATCAGACAAAGGAAGTGAGAACCGTTATGAGCGCTTTGTCCATTATAGATAATCCAAGGCAGGATATTCCCTTAGCTGTTGTTTTGGTAAGTCCGATGTTTTCTTTTACCGAGGAGGAGCTGGCTGTTATAAGGACAGAAAATATTTGTGAAAATTTGTATGAAAACCTTGTTTTGTATCAGGAAAATGGTGAGGATAAAAGGTTGTCTAAGAAGGTTGGTGACTTTTTAACTGTGCTGAACCGTTTTAGAGACAGCGTGACATATACCAGTGTGTATGACTTAATCAACCAGCTGTTAGAGGAGACAGGATATGATTATTATATCACAGCAATGCCAAATGGAAGGAGAAGACATTTAAATATTGAGGCCTTAAAAGAAAAAGCTGTAGCCTATGATAATATCAGTTATAAAGGTTTATTTCATTTTGTCAGATACATAGAAAAGCTGCAATATTTAGATAGTGATGACGGTGAGGCATCTGTAAATAATGAAAATGATAATATTGTAAGAATAATGTCTATACATAAGAGCAAGGGACTTCAATTCCCGGTTGTTTTTCTCTGTGATACCAATGGAGGGGCAAAAAATGATACAGACAAAATTGTTGTCGATGGAGATGGAAATATAGGAGTGGATTTTATTGACGGGACATTGAAAGTAAAAACACCAACCATCATAAAGACACTCATTAAAAAAGAAAACAAAAAAGAGGATATGGCGGAGAGACTCCGTATTCTTTACGTTGCATTAACACGGGCAAAAGAAAAACTGTATATTACAGGATTTAGTAAAGATATCAATAAAACGGCTGTAGAGTTTTATAACAGTATTTATGATAAAGGTACGGAAATGTCTTATATGGATATTGTTGACGCTCCCAATATGATGACATGGATTGGGAAAACAGTAGGGAAAAACAAGGCATTTACTAATGTAGCAGAACGATTCATAGGTACACATGATTGTTCGAATACAATGTATGATAGAAATTCAAATATTGTTGTCGATGTGGTCACAAGAGAAGATATAGCTTATGAGGAAATGAGGGAAGGTATTTCTGAAGAAATACAAAAAGAGACAATAGATATGCTGATTGATTCAAAAAAGAGTGAGAATCAAGAGAATATGATTGAAAAAAGATTTTCTTTTCAGTATCCATATTTGGAAGATATCACACTACATTCCAAGGCGAGTGTGACAGAGATTAAGAAGCAAAGCATGGAGTATGAGGAGGAAATAGACGGTCATTGTCAATTTGAGGTTCCAAGAGAGGAAATAGAAATGATACCTGATTTTGCAAAGAATCAGCAGGACACTGACAAAAAGTTATTTGGTGCAGAGCGTGGTACAGCATATCACAGGGTATTTGAGTTGTTGGATTTTGATTTGGAGGAATATAATGAGGAAACCGTGTCTGCAATGATAAATACTTATGTTGAAAAAGGACTCATGACTAAGGAACAGGCGGATTCTATTTCTTACAGAGATATTATTCAGTTTACAAAATCAAATTTGTTTTATAGAATGAAAAAAGCAAAGAAGGCTGGTAAACTTTACCGGGAGAGAAAATTTCTTTTAGGGGTAAAAGCCGGTGAAATAAATCAGAAATCAAACTCCGAGGAGACAATGATTGTTCAGGGGATTATTGATGTTTGTTTTGAAGAAGACGGTGAGTTTGTCATCGCCGATTATAAGACGGACAAGGTTGGAAGGATGAAAGAGTTAGTGGACAGATACCATGTGCAGTTGGAGTGTTATAAATTGGCAATTGAGAGGATTTCAAAGATTCATGTGAAAGAGATGATTATTTATTCTGTGACTTTGAGTGATGAATTAGAAATAAATGATAAAGGAGAGGTATCATGATTTTTCCAAAATATATAAAACCGGGAGATACTATAGGTGTAACAGCTACATCTAGTGGTATTACCAATGAACTGAAACAAAAAAGAATTGCAAATGCAACAGAAGAATTGAAACTTAAAGGTTACAATATAAAACTGACAGATAATCTTTTTACAGCTGACCATAGGGGATGCAGTTCTGAGGGAAAGATAAGAGGAGAGCAGTTTAATTCATTAATAAATGATAGTGCTGTTTCCTGTATTTTTTCTGCAGCAGGCGGGGATTATTTAATGGAAATGTTGGATTATGTAGATTTTGAAAAAATAAAAAGGAATCCTAAATGGTTTCAGGGATTCTCGGATAATACAGGATTGGTATATCCGATTGTTACAACATGTGATGTGGCAGCAGTATATGGATGCCATATCAGTGATTTTGGAATGAAGCCATGGCAAAGTTCAGTGGAAAATGCTTTGGGTATTTTAGAGGGCAGCGTAAAGACACAGAACTCTTTTGCTTATTATGAATCGCAAAGACATGAATATATGACAGGGTATGAGGGGTATTATAATGATGAAAAAGTAAAATGGGTCAACGCAAGAGGAGAGAATAAAATACAAATCAGTGGAAGGCTGCTCGGCGGCTGTCTCGATGTTATTGTTTTTTTGCTTGGCACGCAGTATGATGGCACAGAGCAATTTATAGAAAAGTATGCAAGGGATGGAATTATTTGGACATTAGAAAGTTTTAATATGGAGGATGTCGTATTAATTACACATCTTTGGCAGATGAAACAGAGAGGATATTTCAAAAATGCAAAGGGATTTGTATTTGGAAGACCATTCATGTATAATACATGGATAGAACAGCCATATCAAGAGGCGGTTATGTCAATATTAGGTGACTTGGATGTTCCTGTTATTTTTGATGCGGATATTGGTCATAAGGGACCACAGTTTTCGTTAATACAAGGGGCAATGGCTAAGATTACCAGTGTTGGTGGAAAAGGAGTTTTAGAATATGCTTGAATTAAGAGATGTTAAATTTAGTGTAACAGATGACAGCGGTAAACTTAAAGATATTATAAATGGTGTTAATCTCACAATAGATGAGAGTAAATTTGTAGCAATTACAGGACCAAATGGCAGTGGAAAATCAACACTTGCAAAATTGATTGTCGGTATTTTTCAGCCGACATCAGGTCAGATTTTATATAATGGAACAGATATAACAAATATGTCTATTTCTGACAGGGCAAAATTGGGAATTAGTTTTGCATTTCAGCAGCCGGTAAGATTTAAAGGAATTAAGGTGATTGATTTGCTGAGAATGGCGTCGGGAAAACAGTTAACTATCAGTGAAGCGTGTAATTTTTTATCAGAGGTCGGACTTTGTGCCAGAGATTATATTAACAGGGAAGTGGATGGAAGTCTTTCCGGTGGAGAGTTAAAGAGAATAGAAATTGCAACAATTATTGCCAGAGGGACAGCGCTTTCCGTGTTTGATGAGCCCGAGGCAGGGATTGATTTGTGGAGTTTTAATAGCTTGATTAAGGTATTTGAAAAAATGCAGCACAAAAATAAAAATTCTATCTTAATTATCTCTCATCAGGAGAGGATTCTTGATATTGCAGATGAAATTATATTACTGGCAGACGGATTGATAAAGGCACAGGGCAGAAAAGAAGAAATTATGCCTATGGTCTTAGGGAAGAATCATGGTGTCTGTGAAAAATTACAGGCGTAAGGAGGAAAGACATGGACAAAATACAGATGGATTTATTTGAACAGCTTACAGGTCTTCATGAAATTCCTGCAGGTGCTTATAATATTAGGGCAAATAGTCAGAAAGACAGTAGAAATACGACGGAAAATATTGATATTATAACAAAAGAAGATAAAGATGGAATTGATATATATGTGAAACCGGGAACAAAGAATGAGAGTGTTCATATTCCGGTTGTTATTAGTAAGACAGGTCTGGAAGAGTGTGTTTACAATGATTTTCATATTGGAGAGGGAGCAGATGTGCTTATTGTAGCAGGCTGTGGAATCCATAATGGAGGAGATAAGTTATCTAGGCATGACGGGATACACACATTTTACATTGGAAAGAATGCTAAGGTAAAATATGTGGAAAAGCATTACGGAAAAGGTGATGGAAATGGGGAAAATGTAATGAATCCGACAACAATTGTGAATATAGAAGAGGGCGGATTTATGGAGATGGAGACTGTTCAGATTAAGGGAATTGACTCTACAGATAGAGTTACGAAGGGAAAATTAGAGAAAGATGCAAAAATAGTTATCACAGAACGTTTGATGACACATGGAAATCAAAAAGCAACGACAAGGTTTGAGGTTGATATGGATGGAGATGGTTCCAGTGCAAATGTTATTTCGCGTTCGGTTGCGAAAGATAATTCAAAACAGATATTTTATTCTGTTATTAATGGAAATGCAAAATGTAATGGTCACTCGGAATGTGATGCAATTATTATGGATAACGCAAAAATTAGTGCGATTCCGGAAATTACAGCTAATGATTTGGAAGCATCTCTGATTCACGAGGCGGCAATTGGAAAAATTGCAGGGGAGCAGTTGATTAAGCTGCAAACATTAGGATTGACAGAGGAAGAGGCAGAAGAACAGATTGTAAATGGATTTTTGAGATAGAAGGTATACGATGGATATTATCCGCATATTTACTTATAAAGAGTAAGATTGAGTATATATATGAACGAAAAGCAGGACAATCAATTAAATATGGCTTTGGATTTGACACCGGAGCAATTAAATAAATCCCAAGAGTTATCCGTAGGTTTTGATGAAGCTACAAACTCTTGGGATTTGATTGTTAAATATCAGGGCAATTTAGACAGGGTGAGACAATTAGGGGGAACGGTTTATGAGCTGTCTAATGGATATGCCATTCTAAATGTACCGGAGCCGCTGGTAGATACGGTCTCTAATCTGGAAGAAATTATTTTTGTGGAGAAACCTAAAAGTCTCGAATTTTCTGTTCTAAATGGGAAACGAGTTTCCTGTGTGAATCAGGTTCAGGTACAGAACTCATTGATTGGTGGTGCAAATGGGTTGTTTGGCGATGGAGTGATTATAGGAATTGCGGACAGTGGTATTGATTATACAAATAGAGTGTTTTTAAATGCTGATGGGACTACCAGAATTTTGAAATTATGGGACCAGGTTACCAATACAGTTTTTAGTGAAGAGCAGATTAATGAGGCATTATCCGGCACAAATCCCTATGATATTGTTAATTCAAGAGATGTCTCCGGACATGGCACACATGTAGCGGGAATCGCGGCGGGAAACTATGCTGAAAATAGAAATGAGAATTTAGGTATTGCTACGAAAAGTAAGTTGATTATTGTAAAAATGGCAGAGCCTGCTTCAGATTCTTTTCCCAAAACTACACAGCTGATGGAAGCAGTGGATTTTATAGTAAAACAGGCGAATGAGTATGGGATGCCTTTTGTTATGAATATTAGTTTTGGAAATACTTATGGGGCTCACGATGGAACTTCTTTGATTTCTACTTATTTTGATTCCATTGTAGATGGTAATAGAACGGCCATGGTGATAGGTTCCGGTAATGAAGGTGATAGTGCAGGACATGTAGGTGGTTTTGTGGCAGAGAACAGAGATATTGAATTGCAGGTATCAGATTATCAGGGAGCTTTTGGTATTCAATTATGGAAAAATTTTGTAGATGTTTGGGGAATTAGGATAACTGCACCATCCGGTGTATCAACACCGATAATTAATAAAGATGGTTTGATTTTCAGTTATAGTTTGGATAATACGGATGTTAAAATTCTTTATGGAACTCCAAAACCTTACAGTAAATATCAGGAGATTTATATCAGTTTGATACCGAATAACCGATATGTTGTAAAAGGGATATGGACGATAACTATAATCCCTGAAAAAACGGTAAGTGGCAGATATGATTTATGGCTTCCGACAAGCAGTTCGATTAATATAAATACAAGATTTCTGACCCCTAATCCTTTTATTACATTAACTGTACCGTCTGCAACGAGAAAGGCAATAACCGTAGGGGCATATAATAGCAATAATGATACAATTGCTACATTTTCAGGCAGAGGGTTTACGAGAGAGGATAATCAGATTAAACCGGATATTGTGGCGCCGGGGGTTGATATTTTATCTGCTTCCAATACAGGTGGAACAACAATTAGAAGTGGAACGTCTATGGCAACACCGTTTGTTACAGGAAGTGTTGCTCTTATGATGGAATGGGGAATTGTTCGCGGAAATGACCCATTTTTGTACGGAGAAAAGGTTAAGGCATATTTAATCCGCGGAGCACGGCACTTAGCCGGAATCGACAGATATCCAAGTGAGCTTGCAGGATGGGGAGCATTGTGTCTGAGAGATAGTTTTCCAGAGGGATAGTTGATTTCAGTATTATACAAAAGGCAGAGACCTGAAAATGGTTCTGCCTTTTGTAAAAATGTATTTTATAGTTGAATCGGTAGTTTTATATATATCATTTATTTGTCAATACTTGTAATTGACATTGTTTATATTTTTATATGTAGTTTTTTAATTAATTTTTTATTTATTTTGGCATTTATTGTCATGTTGTTGTCCCTTTTAAATCTCTTGAGTGCATTTTTGACTTTTTTATCATATTTTCCATCAACTTTCCCGCATTTATATCCAAGTTTGTTTAGTTTTTTTTGCACTTTTTTTACTGTTGATTTTTTATAGTATTTGGAAACTTTTTTTGGCTTAGATGTTGAAGATGCTTTATAGCTGGATGTCCTATAGGGGCAGATTCCATTGTTGTGTAGATGTGCAGGATGACCATTACAATGATAATGATAGCTTCCTAATCCGCTGGCATTTTTGTAATCATGATGACCACCCTGTGAATCTGTTCTGCCTGAATGTGCCGAAACAAAGGATGCTTGACAAAGCATTAAAGACGCTATTATCATAACAATAAATAATTTTTTTACTAAGTTTGTTATTTTCATTTTCTCTCCTCCTAAAAATAAGATACTTTTAGTATAATATGTATATTAAAAAATGTCAAAAAAGACAGTATAAATAGTAATTATTTATAAAAACAACAAGAGTAAGTTTTTTAAGAAGTGAGATGAAAGTAAAAAATATGGCATATGCTTTATGAGTATTCACATTACCACAAAATATCAATATATTATTATATAAGAGATATTGGGGAATGAGTGATTATGGAAAATAATGTGAAAACGTTAGTTAACAATTGTAACTTTGCGAGTATAAAACCTGCCATGATGGAATTACCTTATCCACCGATTCAGGTAAATGAAAGAAATCAGAATTATGCTAATTTGTTGAGTATAGATTATTGTGGCTCAGTATCTGAAATGTCTGCAATTACGCAATATATCAACAATGAAAATCGACTCTCGTGTGAAAAATGTCCTATAGCAAAGACAATTTTGGGAATTGCAATGGCAGAAATGATTCATTTGCAGAAGTTGGGAGAGTTGATTTATTTACTGGGAGGAAAGATTGATTTTGTAGCGAAATATTCAAATGGAAAACAGAATATTTGGACTCCCGAATATTTGAAAATTCCGGAAAATATGAAAAAGATGATATGGGCTGATATAGAATCAGAAAGGGCAGCAATTAATCAATATAAAATGCATATAAGAATGATAAAAGACAAATATGTGAATGCTGTTTTAGAGAGAATTATTAAGGATGAAGAATATCATATTATGCTTTTACAGGCTTTAATGCCAAGAAATTAAGAGAAAGTATTGATGAATTATGAACAAAGTGGCTCCAAATCCAGTTCACATTGAGGTCACTTTGTTCTATAGATAATAACGGAGGATAAGTCAAATGTATGATGTAATTGTAGTTGGTGCAGGGCCAACCGGAAGCACTGCGGCGAAAGTATTGGCAGAAAAAGGATATAAAGTTTTGTTGATAGAAAAATTTAGATTGCCACGTTATAAGTCTTGTTCCGGTGTTTTGATTAAAAAGTCGATAGATTTGATAAAATTATATTTTGGAGAAAATGTTCCAAGCTTTACTATGTGTGAACCGGCTCAAAATTGTGGAATGATTTTTACAAATGATAATGGACAGGAGTTTCGATTTGAACAGGAAGGATTAAATATCTGGCGAGATTCCTTTGATTTCTGGTTAACAAAAAAGGCAATGGACAACGGAGTTCAGGTTAGAGATTGTACATCAGTTATTTCCTGTGAAGAAACAAAAAATTCTATAATACTTACATTACATGGAGCGCAAAATTATACAGAGGAAGCAAGATTTGTAATAGATTGTGAGGGAATTGTTGGAACATTAAAACGAAAATTAGTGAATACATCTCCAGAGTATATTACCACATTTCAGACATTTAATGAGGGGAGTATAGAGTTGAATCCGCACTATTTTTATGCTTATCTGCAACCGGAATTATCACAGTATGATGCATGGTTTAATGTCAAGGACAAGTTTTTGATATTGGGCGTATCAGTAAAGGATACAAGTAAAATTGAACATTTTTATGAGAATTTTCTTTACTATATGAAAAAGAATCATAATTTAAAAATTCATAAGCAGATGAAATCAGAAAAATGGTTAATGCCACATATTCGTCCGGGATGTCATATTGATTATGGTGTGGGTCGAGTTTTATTTTCCGGAGAAATTGCAGGTTTTTTAAATCCTATGGGAGAAGGAATTTCAGCAGGAATGGAAAGCGGATATTATGCGGCATGTTCAGTGGCAGAAAATTTTGATAATATTCAAGGGATATATAATACATATCGTGATAGTACAAGAAAATTAAAAAGTTATATGGAGCGGCAATGGAGTTTGGTTGGAGATATGGCGGATACTTTTAGTGAAATGAGATTTTAAAATAGAAAATATGTGTAACAAAAAATCTATGTTTACTTTAGTGTGGCGGAAAACACGCAGCTGATAAAGTTGATAGTGCGCAATTTTCCGTCAAAATTAATTTTATTGCATTTTAAGATTTTTTAGAAAAATATTGATTTTTTCGATTAATCCATGCAGTTGAGGCATCCATAGCTGTGCGGCAGGCATTGGTTTGGTCGAGTGCATTTAACATCACAAAATCGTGAATAATTCCATATATTTGTAAGGAAGTAACATCTATTCTTGCAAGACGTAACTTTTGCGCGAATGCTTCTCCTTCGCTGCGTAAAACGTCTGCCTGACCATTGATAATCATAGTATCGGGAAGTTGTTTTAAGTATTCCATATTTGCACGGAGTGGAGAGGCGGTTATCTGATTTCTGTCTGCTTCAGACATTGTATATTGATTCCAAAACCATTGCATTCCAGCTCGATAGAGGTAATAATCTACAGCGAATTGGCAGTAGGATGGTGTATTAAAGCAATGATTTGTTACAGGATAATATAGGAGTTGTTTTTGAATTTTTGGACCGTAGCGCATTTTAGACATTATAGACATTGCGATTGCCATATTGCCCCCGACACTGTCTCCGGCAACAGTTAGCGTGTTGTGGTTTATCGAATGCATATCTGGTGTACAATTAGCAAGTGTGTATTTTCCATCTATAATATCCCATATATGTGAAAGTATAAAATAGCACTGTTCAATAGCAATAGGATATTGTGCTTCTGGAGAACGGGTATATTCGGGAAAGATAATTAGAGACTCGGTTCTTGCTGACAGTTCTCTGATAAGTTTTTCGTGTGTATGAAAGCTCCCAAAAACCCAGCCACCGCCATGAATATATAAAATTACATTTTGAATACATTTGGAGTTTTGAGGAGTTACAAAATATATTGGTATTCGTCCAAAAGTAGTTTCTATTTTAGTATTACAAATATTAGCAGGGTATTTGTATACAGGGGAATCTTGCGCCTGTTCTAAAATCAATCGTCCCTGTTCAGGAGGTAATTGAAAAATAAGTGGTGGAATAGAACTCTGGTTACAGACCATTTCCGCAGCAGATTCCAGTGGAATACATCGTTTCATAAAATATCCTCTGTTTTTCTGATAATCTATTATATAATATTGAATCATTAGAGGGTTTAGAAGTGTTACATATATTTTTTTATGCAAATAAAAAGACGATAGAATTGATGAAAATCAAATACTATCGTCAGTTGAAGTAAAATCTATTGAATTACTTTTTAAAGAACTGTAACATGAGAAGCCTGAGGACCGGATTTACCTTCTGTAGTTTCAAAACTTACGCTTTGTCCTTCTTCTAAAGTTTTGAATCCCGGTGTTTCGATTGCTGAAAAGTGAACAAAAATATCTTTGTTTGCGTCATCTATTGTGATGAAACCATATCCTTTTTCCGAATTGAACCATTTTACTTTACCTGTACTCATTTTAGTACCTCCTTATTATAATTTTGAAAAAGAAGACACAAATGTATAAAAAAATCATTGTATATTAGTTTTTTGTACATAAGTGATAATACAATTAACTAATACCAATGATACTCTGCAACTATATTATTTCTTTTACTTATTTAGTATATCACGATTTTAGAAATTTATGCAATATAAATATTATATTATTATAGAGATTAAAAAGTTTATTTTAGTATAGTGAAAATAATGCAAAGGTAAAGTGCAAATTATAAAACAATTGAACCTTATCTTTTTATAACATATATTGTATAATCAAGTTATTATCAGCGTAGAGAATTTAAGGAGATGGGTAAAATGGCAGAACATATTTTAGAAAATGATTATTTGAAGGTAACTATAGAGGATAAGGGAGCAGAACTTGTAAGTGTTTACGATAAAGAAACTGGGATGGAGCGTATATGGTGCGCGAATCCGGATATTTGGAACAGACATGCACCGATACTATTTCCTTTTGTGGGTAAAGTAAATAATGGAGTTTACCGTCATGAAGGAATTGAATATGAGATGAAGACACAACATGGTTTTGCGAGAGATAAGGAATTTCAGCTTGTAACAAAAGAAGAAAAGCGTATAGTGCATTGTTTCAAAGCAGATGGGGATACATTCAAGATATATCCGTTTGATTTTGAACTTTATGTTTCTCATAGTTTTTCAGAAGAAAACCCGAGGGTTTTAGAGGTGAAATGGGAAATTAAAAATAATGGAGATATGGACATGTATTATTCGATTGGTGGACATCCAGGATTTGCTATACCTGTTAATAACAAATGGAGAAGAGAAGATTATTTGATAGAAATTCCTGAAAAAGCATTTGCACATTATATATTAATTCATTCAAAAACGGGACTGGCATTGCCGGATAAAACTTATCCATTGGTGCTCAATAGAAATGCATGCCATATAGCAAGAAACATGTTTGATAAGGATGCTCTTATTTTTGAAAATAGCCAGATGCATACTGTGAGAATACTAAAACCGGATAGAGAGCCTTTTGTTTCTGTATACTGTGCAGGTTTTCCATATGTAGGAATCTGGTCGAAGGGAGAGGCAGACTTTGTTTGTATTGAACCTTGGTATGGTAGAACGGATGATGATGGATATACAGGAGAATTAAAAGATAAAGCCGGTGAAATGAAGCTATTAGCAGGGGAATGTAAAGTGATTTCATATGGAATAGAGTTTCATAAATAAAAAACTGTTGCATATATTAAATATATATGGTAATTTTAGAACAGATATAAGGGAGTAGTTCACAACAAAAGTTGGTGTACTTTTCGTCATCACGTTTTATATAAACCGGAAAGTACAGTTAGATTTTTTCTAAAAGAACAAGACTTTTATCGCATTTTTTTGATGCGGCAAAAGTCTTGTTCTTTTTTTGTACCATCGAGGAAGAAAAGAAATTCGTTTGATGAGTGCATAAAATAAATAATCTTTAGGAGGTCATATGAAAGAATTTTGGAAGATGGAGAAAAGCCAGGTGATGTGTTGTCTTGATACAACAGAAGAAGGATTGATAACCAGTGAAGTGATAAGGCGCAGAGAGAAATATGGAAAAAATATTTTGCAGGAGAAAAAGAAGAAAAGTGTTTTACAAGTATTTTTAAAACAATTTTGTGACCTTCTTGTTATTATTTTAATTTTAGCTGCCATGATATCCGCTGTTTCTAAAAACATAGAAAGCACAATTGTAATTGGTGTTGTTTTATTAATGAATGCAATTCTTGGAACAGTGCAGTATATCAAAGCAGAGCAGTCTTTAGAGAGTCTCAAACAGTTGTCATCACCGATTGTCAAAGTCAAAAGAGATGGTAAAAAAGTGGAGATAAAATCGAATGAAATAGTTATCGGAGATGTGATTATAATCGAGGATGGGGATATGGTGGCAGCGGATGGGAGAGTCATATGCAGTAATTCTCTTAAGGTGAATGAAAGTTCTCTCACAGGTGAATCGTTGGAGGTGGAGAAAAGCGAAAAGCGAATAGATGGTAATGTAGCATTGGCAGATAGAGTTAATATGGTTTATTCGGGAAGTCTGGTGGTATATGGAAGAGGTGAGATGGTAGTCACATCCATCGGTATGAATACAGAAATAGGTAAAATAGCAAATTTAATGAATAAGGTACAGGATAGAAAGACACCTTTACAGAGAAATCTTGATAAATTTAGTAAAGGATTGGCATTTTTTATAATATCTATCTGTATTCTTGTTTTATGTATTTATTTATATAGAGGAATGAGTGTTATAGATTCATTGATGTTTGCTGTGGCTTTGGCTGTGGCAGCCATACCGGAAGCATTGGGTTCTATTGTTACGATTGTTCAGGCAATCGGAACGGGAAAAATGGCAAAGGAGAAGGCAATCATAAAAGATTTAAAAGCAGTGGAAAGTCTTGGGTGCGTATCGGTAATATGTTCCGATAAGACAGGAACGCTTACAAAGAATAAAATGATGGTACAGGATATTTTTATAGACGGGAAAATGATAAAAATAAAAGATATTGACTTATCAAAAGAATCACATCGTTATCTACTTTATGATGCTATCTTAGTAAACAATTCTTATTTTTCCAATGGGAAATATGTGGGAGACTCAACTGAATATTCTTTAATAGAAATGGCTCATAATGTTTCATTGAAAAATAATAAAACGTTAGATACAGAATTTATAAGAGAATGGATTTCCAGAAAAGAAGAAATTCCTTTCGATTCCACAAGAAAAATGATGAGTGTAAAATGTATTTTACATGGAGAGGAGACGATTCTCACAAAAGGAGCTCCGGATTTTTTGCTGGAAAAATGTATTAAGGTGAGATATAACAATGAAATCGTTGAGATGACAGATAAGGAAAGACAAAAAATTAATAAAGCATATGAGAAATATTCCGGGGAAGGTTTGAGAGTCCTGGCTTTTGCGTATAAAGAGACAAAAAACGAATTAAAGGTATGTGAAGAGTGTGATTATACTTTTATAGGTCTTATTGCAATGTCAGACCCACTGAGAGAGGAGACGATATCAGCGGTCAATGAAGCCGGGAGTGCAGGTATAAAGACTGTTATGATAACCGGAGATCACAGGACGACGGCTGTAGCCATCGCTAAAAAAGCGGGAATATATAAAGAGGGCGATATGGCGGTTACAGGATTGATGTTAGATGAAAAAGATGAACAATGGCTCGATGACAATGTGCAGAATATATCTGTGTATGCCCGTGTCTCTCCTGAAAATAAAATTAGAATTGTAGAAGCGTGGCAGAAAAAGGGAAATATTACGGCAATGACAGGAGATGGTGTAAACGATGCTCCTGCATTAAAAAAAGCAGATATTGGTATTGCGATGGGAATTACAGGTACTGAGGTATCCAAGGATGCATCGACTATGATATTAGCAGATGACAATTTTGCTACGATTATAAAAGCAGTGGCAAATGGCAGAAACGTATTTAGAAATATAAAAAATGCAATTATATTTTTGTTATCCGGCAATATGGCGGGAATATTAACTGTAGTTTATGCAGCAGTTTTAGGACTTCCGGCGCCTTTTACCCCTGTTCATTTACTATTTATGAATTTGTTAACAGATTCTCTTCCGGCAATTGCCATTGGAATGGAACCATCAGATATGTCTTTGTTAAAAAAACCACCTAGAAACCACAAAGATGGTTTACTGACAAAAGATTTTATTCAAAGAATAATATTACAGGGGAGTATTATTGCAGTCTCAACGATTATCTCATATCATATTGGATTAAAAGCATCGGAAATGTGTGCGGCTACTATGGCATTTTTAACTTTAACAATGGCACGGCTCTTTCATTGTTTTAATTGTAGAAATGAAAGAGCAATTACAAAAGTCAAAATTTTAACAAATAAATTTAGTGTCGTTTCTTTTCTAATTGGACTTATATTTATTTCAATGGTAGTTTTTATTTACCCATTAAACAGCCTTTTTAATATTGCTGATATTAATATAATTGATATATTGAGTTCTATTTTGTTAGCATTCGCACCTACGTTTATAATACAACTCTATAAAATTTGGTTGTTATAAACTGAAAAAAGGTTATACTATAGATACAGAAAAGGAAAAGGAGATAATATTATGGCAATAACAAAAATAACAGGTAAAAATTTTGAAAGTGAAGTTTTGAATGAGAGTAAAACTGTTTTGGTGGACTTTTGGGCGGATTGGTGCGGACCATGTAAGATGTTGAGTCCAATTGTAGATGAAGTAGCGCAGGAAATTACGGATATTAAAGTAGCAAAGGTTAATGTGGATGAGCAGCCGGAGCTGGCAATGAAATATAATGTTATGTCAATTCCAACATTAATTGTCTTTCAAAATGGAGATGCTGTTGAAAAATCAGTAGGTTTTGTGTCAAAGGATGAAATTTTGGCGCTATTAAAGAAATAAAAGAATATCATTTATTTTGTATCAATTTTCAAAACTATACTAAAATTATGGTAGCAATGCAATCATTATTGATTGAGGCAATGGGAGGCTTAAATGTATAATATTATAATAATTGGTGCGGGAACAGCAGGGATGACAGCAGCCATATATGCAAGAAGAGCAGGGCGTACAGTGCTCATAATAGAAGAAAAAAATTATGGTGGACAGATTATCAATACTCCGGAAATTGAAAATTATCCCGGGATTGAAAATGTATCGGGATTTGAATTTGCTACAAACCTTTACAATCAGGTGAAGGCATTAGATGCGGAATTTAAGTTTGAGAAGGTTTTACAGGTAAAGGATAATGGAGGAAAGAAAACTGTTATCACAGATAAAAATGAATACATGGCTGACAGCGTTATTATAGCTACAGGTGCAAAAAACAGAACTCTTGGAATTGATAGAGAAGAAGAATTTATCGGCGCAGGGGTGTCGTATTGTGCAACTTGTGATGGAGCATTTTTTAGAGGAAAAGATGTTGCGGTTGTAGGCGGTGGAAATACAGCGCTGGAGGATGCTGCTTTTTTAGCAAATTATTGTAATATTGTATATTTAATTCATAGAAGAGACACTTTCCGGGGGGAAAGCAGATTAGTTGATGTGCTAAAAACGAAAAAGAATGTAAAGTTTATTTTAGATAGTGTGGTAGATGATATCCTTGGAGATGACAGTGTCATAGGAATTATTGTTAGAAATGTCAAGAGTGAACAAAAAATGACTCTGGATATAAAAGGGTTATTTATTGCGGCAGGACAGATTCCGGATAATGGATATTTTTCTGATGTAGTCAATCTTGATGAAAAGGGATATATCAGCGCAGACGAGACATGCAGGACAGACACAAAGGGTGTGTTTACTGCCGGAGATTGTAGGACGAAACAAATCAGACAGCTTACAACAGCGGCATCGGACGGTGCGGTTGCCGCACTTGCAGCGTGTTCTTTTATAGATGAGAAAAATACAAAATAATAGGAGCGTTATAATATGAAAGATACAAAGACTATTTTAATTGTCGAAGATGAAGAAAAATTAAGAACGACAGTAGCGGATTTTTTAAAGCTGTATAATTATAATGTGCTTGAAGCGAAGGATGGACAAAAAGCAATAGAAATGTTTGAAGAAAATATGAAAGATATTGACCTGGTGCTTCTAGACATTATGCTGCCTGTTTTTGATGGTCAATATGTCTTAAAAAAGATTAGGGATTTTTCAGAGGTACCGATAATTATGATGACTGCCAAGACCGGAGATTATGAACAGATAAAAAGTTTTGGAAATGGTGTGGATGATTACATTAAAAAACCATTTATGCTTGTTCTTTTAAAGGCAAGAATTGAGGCAGTACTAAAAAGAGCAGGAGCTGGCGAGCACCGGATAGAAGAACTTGTGGCGGGGGATATTAAATTGGACTGCAGCGCAAGAAAGCTGTATAAAAGGGATGAATATATTATTACAACACCAAAAGAATATGAAGTATTATGTTATATGATGAAAAATCAAAATGTCACATTAAAAAGAGAACAGATATTAGATGCAGTGTGGGGGCAGGATTACGATGGAACCTACCGGACGGTTGACACGATAATCAAACAAATAAGAATAAAATTAGGCGACTGTCAGAAATATATAAAATCAATTTATGGAGTAGGATATATATTTGAGGTGTAATATGTTTAAAACAATAAAAGGGCGGATGATTTATCTTCAGGCAATAATGATATTCATTACGCTTGGTGTGCTTTTTATTATCTTTGTTTCATGTGCGGAAGAATATTATTTTAGTAAAAAGATTAACATTATGAAAAGGTCTTTTAAATATTTGAACACAATCGAGTTAGGAAAATTAGATAGTGGAGATAAAAAAATAATTTCTTTTGAAGAACAGAAATTAAAATTTATAATAGTAGATGAATCCTACCGTCCAATTTATGTTTCCGGCAAGGGGATTGGACAAAATGCAAAAAAAGACAAAGAGAGAATACAGAGTAAAATTGAAAACCGTATTATAAAAAAGCTTCATTTATTTGATGAAAATAATTTTGTGACAAAAAATGGCCAAACCAGAATACATGGTCGTGGAATGGTTAAACAGAATGGACATACATATTATGTCTATATTTACGAGCTGAAAACAGGAATGAAAATACATTTTTCGTATTATAGAATTTTCTTTGCTTTTATTATAGTGTTTGCAGCATTTATAAGTATTATAATATCATCTATTATTTCAAACAAAATAAGTAAACCTATTAAGCAGATGGAGATAAATACCAGAATGGCTGTTAAGAATGGGTATAATATTTCTATCAACGAACAGCAGGAATTTAAGGAACTTTCCGGTTTGGCAGAGAGTATTAATACGATGATTGCGCAGATAAGAAATCAAATTGAGACTTTAGAGCAGGAGATTCAAAGAAAAAACAATGTTGAAAATATGAGACAGCAGTTCGTGAATAATGTCTCACATGAGATGAAAACACCGCTTGCGATTATCTCTACTCAAGTCGAAATGATATTACTCTTAGATGATGAAGAAAAAAGAAAAGAATATTGTAATTCGATTATAGAAGAAACAGAAAATATGTCGGAATTAATAAATGAGATGATTGTAATATACTCGATACAGAGTGACCAGGAAGCCTTGATGGTTACAAATTGCGATATCAGTGATTTGGTGAGAACCTTATGCAAAGGGTACTTTAAATTGTTTCGTGCAAATCATATTATTTTGAAAGAAGAATATGATTTAGATACAGTAGCTCAGGTAAATGAAAAATTTATAAAGCAGGCAGTATCTAATTATATTACAAATTCGATAAAACATAGCAAGGAAGATGGAGAGGTAATTGTCAGAGTCCTGTCAAGGAACGAAAGTGTGAGAATTGAAGTCGAGAATCAGGGACAGCCGATTGACGAGACTTATAGAGACAAAATATGGGATATGTTTTACAGCGGAGATGGTAATGAGACGTTAAATGGTCAAAAGAGTAGTGGATTGGGACTTTATCTTGTAAAAAGTATTGCTGAATTGCATGATGCTAAGTATGGTTTTGATAATATAGAAAACGGTGTAATTTTCTATATTGATATACCAAAAGTGCAAAATTGAGATGAAAATAAATTGCATTCATAACGTAGTAAATATATAATGGTCTTATTGGTAACAGTAAAGTGAAAGGATAAGATATATGAATAATAACACGATTAAATTTGCTACTATTGGAAGTAATTTTGTGGTAGACTGGTTTTTACAAGGAGCAGCAAAGTGTCCATTATTAAAATATAAAGGAACATATTCCAGAAATATTAATAGAGCAAAAGAGTTTGGCAGTAAGTATGGAAGTACGTTATTTTTTGATGATTTAAATAGCCTGGCAAAATGTGATGAAATAGATGCAGTATATATTGCAAGTCCTAATTCAGAACATTTTGAGCAGGCTAAATTAATGATTGAAAATGGTAAACATGTTTTAATAGAGAAAACAATAGCAAGTAATGCGAGAGAAGTGCAAGAACTGATAAGACTTGCGTCGAAATATCAGGTTGTTATGATGGAGGCAATGTGTTCCGCACATGATCCGGGAATGAAAGCATTGGAAGAGGCTATAAACGAAGTGGGAATTGTAAGACGTGCAAGTTTTTCCTATTGCAAATACTCATCGAGATATGATAAATTTAAGAGTGGAACGATTGAAAATGCATTTAATCCGGATTATTCGAATGGAGCATTAACGGACATAGGTGTATATTGTGTACATCCCCTTGTAAAACTATTTGGTATGCCAAATGATATATTGGCACAAGCGATTATTTTGCCGGAAAGTATTGATGGTGAGGGGACGATTATAGCAAAGTATGACGGCATGCTTGCAGAATTACTGTATTCAAAGATATCAGATAATCACATTCCAAGTCAGATACAGGGAGAAAAGGGAACTATAATTATAAGTGATATTACAAATCCAAGAGAAGTTACAATTATTTATAGAGATGGAAATAGTAAAACGATGGATGTTGTGCATAGTGACAATACTTTGGAGTTTGAGGCAATTGAGTGGGCACATATGATTGAAAATAGAGATTACGGTGATAAGCACAGTAAATATTCATTGATGTCTTTGAAGATAATGGATGAGGCGAGAAGACAACAGGGAATTGTATTTCCTGCTGATAAAAAAGAGTGGAAAGAGAATTGAAATGAAAAGTAAAGGTGATTTGGCAAAAGAATATTTTTTGCAAGGATATAATTGTTCCCAGGCTGTTGTATTAGCCTTTTCGGATGAACTAAATATGAAAGAAGAGGATATTATAAAAATATCCTCTTCTTTCGGTGGTGGAATGGGAAGATTGCGAGAAGTCTGTGGAACTGTGAGTGGTATGTTTATTGTTGCAGGAGCACTATACGGTTATAATAATCCAAAAGATTTTGATTCAAAGAAGGAACATTATGAGCGAATACAAGATTTGGCGGAGCAGTTTAAAAAAGAAAATGGTTCCATTGTATGCAGAGAACTTTTAGGTTTGGATAGGCAAAAGGATGAGCCAACTCCGGAAAGACGAACGAATGAATATTATAAGAAACGCCCATGCCCGGAAATAGTAAAATGTGCCGCAGATATACTGGAAAGATACGTGAAAGAACATTAGGAGGAATAGAAATGATAACAGCAAAAGATGCAACAATAAAATACTCAGAGGGAGGAATCGCAAAAACCAATATGTCAATTTCCAAAATGTTTGTTTTGGCATTTATGGCAGGAATTTTTATTTCGTTTGCCGGTTCGGCAGCAACGATTGCAGCGTCTACTGTAGAGAATGCTTCTTTAGCAAAATTATTGAATGCACTAATTTTCCCGGCAGGTTTGGCTATGGTAGTATTGAATGGCTCTGAACTTTTTACGGGAAATAATTTAATGGTTATCTCGGTATTAGATAAGAGAATCAGTTTTTTATCAATGTTGAAAAATTGGATTGTTGTTTATATAGGAAACTTGGTTGGTTCTATGTTTATATCATGGATGTTTATATTGGGGCATGAATATTCATTATTTGGCAATGCCGTGGCAGAAAGTGTTATTAATACAGCTGTAGTAAAAACAAATCTTAGTTTTGAGGATGCTTTTGTGAAAGCAATTTTATGTAATATATTAGTATGTGCTGCAGTCATGATGGCAATGATGGCAGACAATGCAGCAGAAAAAATTGCGGCATTATATTTTCCAATTATGGTATTTGTAGTATGTAGCTTTGAGCATAGCGTGGCAAACATGGGGTATATCAGTGGCGGTCTCTTTGCAAAAATGAAATATGGAAATTTTGGGATGGATGTATCGGGACTTACATGGTACAGTTTTTTCATAAAAAATCTCTTTCCTGTAACGCTTGGTAATATAGTAGGCGGTTGTCTTACCGGCATGATGTATTGGTATACAGGAAAAGAGAAATAGTTATTGATAGTCTTTAAAAAGAAAGATATCAGGTGGAAATATTGTAAATAAAACGAATAGTATAAATATTAGTTCCCATAATATTATTGCAGCCTTTGAAGATAGAAAGTTCATATTGTAGTTTTGTAACAGGTAACCAAAAACAGAAAAGCAAACAATAATACTAATAATAAATATAATGATATCTACGGCTAATATATCAGTCTTAGCAATAGATGTGTATAAGTAAAATAATATTGGAATTGTCAATAGACCTGAAATAAGACCTATGAGTGCGGAAAAAAAGTAATTTTTGTATTTTTTACCATATTTAAAATAATGAAAGAAAATCCAGATACTAACCGGATAGTATAATAATTTTAAATGTTCCCACACGCTTTCATTGATAGGGGAAAAGATACCTACAATTGGATTTTTTCCAAAAAAGTCGTATGCGAAGTGTAGAAGAGTGCCGCATATTATCGTAAAAATAATTCCAAAAATTATAAATTTATTTATGTTTTGTGATATTCCTTTTTTCATATAACGCTCCTGTTTCTATTGGACTATTGTATTAAAGCTGAGACAAATAACTAAATGAACACTAACATTTTATGTTGTTTTTATAAAAATATTCCATTGACTTTTTGTTTTATTTGTTTTAGTATACTCATACAATTCAAATAACTATTAGAATTATAAAATTTAATTAGGGCTAGTACTGGTTTCGACAGGGATTTGGAAGTTGGTGAAGCTATCCGCAGGTGATGCGTTAACTCACAAAATTAAATTTAAACGCTGAAGATAATTTAGCATACGCTGCCTAGTTGCAGCTGTCACTTCTAAGAGGCCTACGGCTTAGAAGCTGGCATCGACTTAGTAGGGAACCCTGGTTACAAAGCTTTGAGTAATTGGGAGTAATATGAAGCTACTGAAGATGGAAGGGTGTTAGTTCTCGTCCGTTGGAGGGAATGTCAAATAACTGACTATGATAGTAGAAGAACAATGGAAGGGTTTTTGGACATGGGTTCGACTCCCATCTAGTCCACTAGTTGTGGTAAGGAGGGCCCCACGAAGTGGGAGGATGCCTTATCACGAAGCAGATGCTTACGAACGGAGTTTGTTTTTTTAATGCATCTGCTCCACTCTTGAACTCCTTTATTTAAAGGGGTTCTTTTTATTTGTGTGAAAATAGTTTGTTGGCTTACTCGTTAATATATTGAAAAAATCAGCATTGTTAAATATAATAATACGGTAATAATGAATGATTGGAGAATAAATAAATGCAGGATACAGCAATAGAGATGGCAAAAAGACTTCTGGTAGACAGTATTTGGAAAAGTGCGAATCTTGAAGGCTTAGGAACAACATTTCCAAAAACCGAAGCAATTTTGGCAAATGCGCCAACAACTACAAAGACGGAAGAAGTGCTTTTTATCGTGAATATGAAAAGGGCATGGCAGTTTTTGCTGGATAATCTTAACTATGATAACTGCATTATGCTTCTGAGGGAATATAATAAAATTGTGGGAGAACTGTTATTTAATTATGCCGGTGAAATTAGAACAATTCCGGTACAAATAGGTGGAACTTCATGGGAGTCGGAAATCCCACATGCTGGAGTGATTATTTCTGCAATTGAGGAAATAGAAAAAATAGAGGATATAGAATTAAGAGCATTAAAATATTTTTGTTATGTTGCTAGAACACAGATGTTTATAGATGGAAATAAACGAGTGGCTCAGCTCATAGCAAATAAAATATTGATTGAGAATAACATAGGAATTTTTCAAATACCTATTGAAAAACTTGAGAAATTTAAAATGTTATTAATTGAATTTTATGAGACGGGTAATGATAATAATATCATTGAGTTTATGAAAGCGTTTTGTTTGAAAAGAGTGATAAAATAGATTGGGAGAAACATACTTTTTACACATATTTGTTGTTTAATATAAGTATAAAATTGTAATATTAAGTGATTACTGATAAAATATAAAATATGCGGAGGTACCTTATGGAACAATTAAAAATACTTGTAGTTGACGATGAAGATAGAATGAGAAAACTCGTAAATGATTTTTTGACAAGAAAACAGTATAAAGTGGTTGAAGCAGCAGACGGTGAAGAGGCAATTGATTTATTTTTTCAAAATAATGATTTTGATTTGGTTATTTTAGATGTAATGATGCCTAAAATGGATGGATGGGAAGTCTGCAGAGAGATAAGAAAGTTATCTAAAGTACCAATAATTATGCTGACGGCAAAAGGCGAAGAGAGTGATGAGCTGCTGGGGTTTGAACTCGGTGTTGATGAATATATTACAAAACCATTCAGTCCGAGAATTTTGGTGGCAAGAGTTGATGCTATTCTCAGGAGAACGAATAATATTGACCAGAATGAAATTGAGCAGGCAGGAAACATAGAGATTAATAAAGCGGCTCATATTGTTAAAGTTCATGGAGAGATAGTCGATTTAAGTTTTAAAGAATTTGAATTGCTAACTTATTTCGTACAGAATAAGGGAATTGCATTGTCCAGAGAAAACATTTTAAATAATGTATGGAATTATGATTATTTTGGTGATGCGAGAACGATTGATACTCATGTAAAAAAATTGAGAAGTAAATTAGGTACTTGCGGAAAGTATATTTTAACCATTTGGGGTATGGGATATAAATTTGAGGTAAACGAATGAAAAGAAGACGTTCCATCAGATATAAAATGACTGCCCTTGTTATTGTGATTATGGTTGTTTCCATGGGAGCTGTGGGTTTGTTTAGCAGTATGTTTATGGAACGATACTATACAAACAAAAAGCAATCGACAATAAAAAAAGTATATGCAACATTAAAAAATGTGGTATCTAAAGATGAGAAAATAGAACAGGCAGAAAATATAAGAAAATTAAACAGTATTTGTGAGACTTCAGGTGCTACATTGATTATGGTGGATATTACAGGATATTCTGTGTATGCATACGGAGCGGATAAAAACTTAGCGGACAGATGGGCAGATTTAGTCTTTGGACAAAATATTAATGAAAATAAAGAAAATAAAATTATCGAATCGGGAGAAGACTATACGATTCAGTATATGGTAGATAAAAGGTCGACAAATAAATATTATGAATTGTATTCCATTCTTGACAATGGTAATTTTATTATTATCAGGATGTCAGTCGAGAGCTTTAAAGAAAGTATCGGCATCACAAATAAATTTTATCTGCGCCTGGGAATATGTGCTATTATTATAACAACTATCGTAATATTGTTTATGATGACAAGATATACGAAACCATTATTGCAGTTGGCAGATATTTCAAAACGAATGTCAGAGTTGGATTTTAATGTGAAATATGAGGGGCATCATAACGACGAATTGGGAATACTCGGTGAGAGTATGAATGAAATGTCAGAAAAACTGGAGGAGACGATAACTGAACTGAAAGCAGCAAATATTGAACTTCAAAAGGATATTGCAGAAAAAGAAGAAGTGGATGAGATGAGAAAAGAATTTATTTCAAATGTTTCTCATGAATTAAAAACACCGATTGCGTTAATTCAAGGTTATGCGGAGGGGCTTCAGGAGGGAGTCGGTGAAAGTCCTGAGGATATGCAATACTATTGTGATGTCATTGTCGATGAAGCGGCAAAAATGAATAAGATGGTAAAAAATCTGCTTACTTTAAATCAACTAGAGTTCGGAGGAAACCATGTCCATTTAGAGAGATTTGATATTGTTTCGGTAATCGAGGGTGTGATACATTCAATGAAGCTCCGTATAGAACAAAAAGGAGTTTTGATACAGTTTGTGCCTAGAAAACCTATAAGTGTCTGGGCAGATGAGTTCCAGATTGAAGAAGTAATTACAAACTATTTGAATAATGCCTTGAATCATGTGGATGAAAACAAAATAATTAAAGTGGAAATAATTGAAAAAGATGGTATAGTAAGAGTGTCAGTTTTTAATTCCGGGAAACAGATACCGGAAAGTGAATTAGAAAATATATGGATTAAGTTTTATAAAGTGGATAAGGCAAGAACCAGAGCTTATGGCGGAAACGGAATAGGATTGTCTATTGTAAAAGCAATTATGGACAGACATGGGAGAGAATATGGTGTGCGAAATTGCGATGAAGGTGTTGAATTTTGGTTTGAACTTGATGGTAAAACGCTAGAAGAAGGGAAAAAAGGACAGATTAATGATAGCGATAATTGATTATGATGCGGGAAATATTAAGAGCGTGGAAAAAGCTTTCCAATATCTGGGGGAAAAAACAATAGTCTCAAGAGATAAGGATGAGATTCTTGCGGCGGATAAAGTGGTGCTGCCCGGAGTTGGAGCTTTTGGTGATGCCATGAAAAAATTAAGAGATTACAATTTAGTGAACACTATATATGATGTTGTAGATAAAAAGACACCATTTCTTGGCATTTGTCTGGGACTTCAGCTGCTATTTGAAAGCAGTGATGAGACACCGGACGTGAGTGGTTTAGGGATTCTTTCAGGGGAGATTCTTAGGATACCGGATAAGCCGGGATTTAAAATTCCTCATATTGGATGGAACTCTCTGGAGTTAAGCAATTATGGAAAATTATTTCAGAATATTGATGAACAGTCTTATGTTTATTTTGTACATTCATATTATTTAAAAGCAAAAGAAGAGTCTATTGTTAAAGCCAGTACGGAATATGTTACACACATACATGCTTCTGTAGAAAAAGATAATGTTTTTGCCTGTCAGTTTCACCCCGAAAAGAGTGGTGATGTGGGATTAAAGATATTATCTAATTTTGCAAATTTAGATTGATGTAGAAAAATATATAAGACGGGAGATTATAATGCATACAAAAAGAATTATTCCATGCCTTGATGTGAACAATAACCGCGTGGTAAAAGGTACAAATTTTATAAATTTGAGAGATGCCGGAGATCCGGTTGAAGTGGCGAAAGCATATAATCAGGCTGGAGCAGATGAATTAGTTTTTTTGGATATTACAGCATCATCAGATCACAGGCGAACAGTTGTGGATATGGTACGAAAAGTAGCAGAGCAGGTATTTATTCCTTTTACGGTAGGCGGCGGCATTAGGACGGTAGATGATTTTAAAGAGTTATTGAGGGAAGGCGCCGATAAGATTTCTATTAATTCAGCGGCAATTATGAATCCAAATCTGATTAGCGAAGCGGCAGATAAATTTGGGAGTCAGTGTGTAGTCGTTGCCATTGATGCTAAGAGAAGGGAAGATAGTAATGGATGGAATATATTTAAAAATGGTGGTCGCGTAGACATGGGAATTGATGCCGTGGAGTGGGCAATGAAGGCAGATAAACTCGGAGCAGGAGAAATACTTCTCACAAGTATGGATTGTGATGGTGTAAAACAGGGCTACGATATAGAATTAACAAAAATAATTGCAGATAATGTTTCGATTCCGGTGATTGCTTCGGGAGGAGCGGGAACAAAGGAACATTTTCACGAGGCACTGACAGAGGGAAATGCAGATGCAGCTCTTGCAGCATCTCTGTTCCATTATAAAGAACTTGAGATTATGGATTTAAAGCACTATTTAGATGAAAAAGGAGTTGCTGTCAGACTGTAATATGGGACAAAAAATACAGCGAATAAAAAATGAAATACTATTTTATAATGAATCCCAGCAGCGGAAAATTAAAAAAAAGGAAAATAGAAGATAATATCAGAGATGCCTGTATGAGAAGAGAAGTTCCATATGAGATTATTTATACATCAAGAGCAGGAGAGGCGAAACATATAACAGAAAATCTTATTGATGAAGAATGTGTTGTTTTTTCTGTTGGAGGTGACGGAAGTTTAAACGAAGTTTTGAATGGAGTAGTAGCATCTGACAATAAAATACTTGGGAATATTCCAACAGGCAGTGGAAATGATTTTGACAGGTCTTTAGAAGATTTAGATACAGGTATACATTATATTGATGTAGGCAAAATTAATGGAAGATATTTTATTAATGTGGCATGTATTGGCTTGGATGCTGATGTGGCGAATAATCTTTCTATGATTCGTTCAAAAAAATGGATACCTGTCACACAGCGTTATAATGCCGGATTAATATTTACATATTTTAAGTATAAATTTAAGAAATTAAATATCAGTATGGGTGAGACAACAATTAATAATGAGTGTACTATTCTTGCTGTTTGTAATGGGAAATATTATGGCAGTGGATATAAAATAGCGCCTCACGCTATATTGAATGATGGGATGTTTGATGTATATATCGTGGAAAGGATGCCAAAACTTTCAATAATCCCGGTTCTGATTAAGTTAATTTGTGGTAAGCACGAAACGGACAGGCATGTAAAAAAATATAAGGATTCAAAAATTGTTGTTGATTGTCAAGAGACATATACTTTCAATATAGACGGTGAAATGATAACGTCAAAACACTTTGAATTAGAGATTGAAAAAAGAGCAGTCAGGATATTCAATGATAAAAAACTTATAAATGAAATACTGGAGGATTAAAAAATGGGAATGATTTGTAATGATTGGGTGGAGCCTTTGAACGCAGAATTTAAAAAGCCTTATTACAGCGACTTATATAAATTTGTTCGGGATGAATATAGTAAGACAGTGGTTTATCCACCGGCAGATGATATTTTTAATGCGTTTCATTTTACACCGTTAAAGGATGTAAAAGTTTTACTGTTGGGACAAGACCCATATCATAATGTGAATCAGGCGCATGGATTGTCATTTTCAGTTTTGCCGGGAAATGAAACGCCACCGTCATTAGTCAATATATATCAAGAATTACATGATGATATAGGATGTTATATTCCTAATAATGGTTATTTGAAAAAATGGGCGGACCAGGGAGTTCTATTATTAAATACAGTCCTCACAGTGAGAGCTCACAGAGCAAACTCACATCAGGGACACGGATGGGAGCAGTTTACGGATGCAGTAATTGAGGCTGTGAATGCTCAGGACAGACCAATTGTATATTTTTTATGGGGAAGTCCTGCCAGAAGAAAAAAGGTAATGCTGACAAATCCGAAACATCTTATATTAGAGGCACCTCATCCAAGTCCTCTCTCTGCATACAGAGGATTTTTTGGATGTAAGCATTTTAGTCAGGCAAATGATTTCCTGAAAGCGAATGGAGTGGAGCCTATTGATTGGCAGATTGAAAACATATAATAGTTATAGATAAAAAACACCATTTTTAGAAATGGTGTTTTTCTTTTAGAAAAAGTAAACATTTTCCAATAAGTATTGACTATAAAAAAATATAAGGGTAGATTTTATATTGAAGAAAAAGGATTTATTTGCGTCGGGGGGCGTAGATAGGATTCAATATAAGGGAGGTTTATCTATGATTAAAAAGAAACTAATTTCAGCTTTATTGGCTTTAGTAATGGTTTGTACATTACTACCAATGAATTTACCAGTGGCAAAGGCAGCTACAACGTCAGACCCTGGAAGAAGGGTTGTCGGATATCTGCCGTCATACAGAATGGGTACAGTTAATTCGATTGACTTTTCAGCGTTAACACATTGTAACCTGTCATTTATGACTTATAGTAATGGAACACTGACATCAGGTTTTTCGGCAGGAGATGTGCAGACAATTGTAAGTAAATGTCATGCAAATGGAGTGAAGGCATTAATAGCTGTAGGAGGTTGGAATGGTTTTAATACCAGTGATGGTCCATTCACAACAGCGGCAAAAAGAACTTCATTTGTAAATCAATTGATGAATTATGTAAATACATATAATCTTGATGGTGTGGATTTAGATTTAGAAGTAACAGATGCCGGTGTATGGAACAATTTTGATGCACTTGTTTCTGAATTATCATCCAGATTAAAAGCCAGCGGTAAGCTTCTTACAATGGCAGTAGGAACATGGTTTACAGGAGGAATACAGAATAGTACATATCAGTATTTCGATTTTCTGAATTTAATGTCATATGATTATAATCAGAGCGGAACAGGTGAGGTTGCCCCTTGGAGCCAGATTTATGATATGATTTCATATTATGGCTCAAGAGGAGTGAGTAACGACAAATTAGTTATCGGCGTTCCGTTTTATGGATATGGAGCTGGGGGAACAGCATACACATATGCAGAAATGGTAGGTTCCAATGCAGCAAATGCTAATTTGGATTATGCGAATGGCGTATATTATAACGGAATGAGTACAATCAGAAAAAAAGCAGAATATAGCAAGAGTTATGGTGGAACAATGATTTGGGAGATTGGACAGGATTCCTACTCATCTTATTCTTTACTTGGAGTAATTAAGGATGTTATGGGTTCTGGAAGCTCACAGCCACAGACAACAAAGGCACCTTCCACTAATATCCCGGCAGGTTTTACAAGTGCAATACAAAATGATTGGGTTACATCAGGAAACTGGGGATGCTATTTTGGAAATTGGAGTGGTTCAGCTACAGGTGCTTATAAAGGTGGAAATGGAACACCGTATCAGCTTTATGTAGAAAATGCAAATGTTGGTGTGCCATGGTTGATTCAGGCAAGATATGATACTAATGTTGTTGCAGGGCATAAATATAAGGTGACGGTAAATGTAACATCGGACAAAGCAGGAAACATCGGTATTAAGGAAGATATTTCAAATGCGTCAACAGACCAGGCTTATCATGATATTCGTGTAGGCTCCAATACGATTACAGCAACGTTTGATGTCACATCAAATCAGATGAGAGTAATGTTTGAGTTGGGTAATGGTATTCAACCTGGGACAACTCTTACATTTAATAGTATAAAAATAGAAGATTTGACTGGAACAGAAGTGACAACAGCTCCAGATACACAGGAAACCACAGAGTCACAGCAGCCGGGTACACAGCCAATCGAGGTAATTGGACATGTAATTTCCAGTAAAGAAAATAATACAATTACAGTAGTGTGGGGACAGAGTGAACAGCAAATTGCAAATGGACAGAAATATAATGTTTATGTGGATGGTGTATTAAAGCTCAGTGGAGTAGAGTGTGCAGAGCATGTAATTTCCGGTATTGCCGGTGGAAATCACACGGTTAAAATAACAGCAGTATTAAATGGCAAAGAGAGTACAGGTGTTACAGGAGATATTAATGTGGCAGGCGGAGCAGCTGTGGAAACAACAACACAGACACCGGAGACAGAAGAACAGGCTGCATCTAATATTGAGATTAACGGATGTCAGATTAGTACAACAAAAGAAGGATATAGAGTGGTATATTCTGTAAACAAAGGCAGTGATATTGAAAGCTTTGGATTAGTGTATGGTTTAGCTTCATCAACTAATATGGCAGAAATGGTGGTTAATTCAACAAATAGCTTAGTACATGATTATCCTGCTACTAATACAGGTAAAGTCGATGTGAATTACAGTGGAAAGAATAATTATGAAAGCTATGCAATGACAATGACACTTGTGAAAACAGCAGAATTTTATAATTCAGAAATTTATGTGAGAGCATATATGAAGATGAAAGATGGAACATATAAGTATAGTGCAGTAAAATCTTTGACAGTATATGATATTGCAGATAATTTATATAGTAATAAAAAGATGACAAACAAAGCTGGGCATGATTATCTTTTCGATAATATTTTATCAGTAGTAAATCCTTCATATAATGCGATTGACTTTGATTGGAAAAATATATTTGCATAATAAATAATTATATAGGTTATGCATTGAATATTAATAACTGATAATAAAAACAGGATTGACAAAAGTCAATCCTGTTTTTTATGTTATCTATAAATATGTCTATTCTTGCTTTATTTTTTTATTTGCTGTTGCGAGCATTAATTTAATACGGTTTAATTGATTCACTTCGCTGGCTCCGGGGTCATAGTCTACAGCAACGATATTTGCATCAGGATTCATTGCACGGAGTTTTTTAATCACACCTTTTCCGACAATATGATTTGGAAGACAGGCAAATGGCTGAGTACAGATAATGTTTGGAACATCATCATGAATCAGATGTAACATTTCACCGGTAAGGAACCATCCCTCACCGGTCTGGTTTCCAATAGAAACTACTTTTTCAGCCATTTTACTCATTTCCCATATATCAGATGTAGGGGTAAAGTGTTTACTCTTAATTAATGCTTTTTTTGCCGAATTTCGCATCCATTCAATAGCGCTGATTCCTAAGTTGTTTATACGGACGGATTTCTTGTCAAAACCTAAATTTTCATATTTAAACGTTGCATTTCTAAATCCATATAAGAAGAAGTCAATCAGGTCGGGCATGACAGCCTCTGCCCCTTCAGCTTCAAGTAATTGAACCAGATTATTGTTAGCAGTAGGAGAGAACTTAACTAAGATTTCGCCTACAATACCAACTCTTGGCTTTTTAATATTTTGAACCGGAATTGCATCAAACTCTTCTACGATTTTTTTCATATTATGCTTAAAACGTCGAATACCAAATTTTTTATCAGCCAGTTCCCTGCATAGTTTATATTCCCATTTTTTGTGCAGTGCATCTGTTTCACCTTCGTTCATTTCATATGGGCGGGTTCTGTAAACGACTCTCATAAATAAATCCCCATATAAAACAGCCTCCACAGCTTTGACTGCAAATTTCGGAGTGATTTTAAAACCGCTATTTTTTTCAAGTCCCTGTAGACTGAGTGAGAGAACAGGAATATGTCCCATCCCTGCCTTTTCTAATGCACGCCGGATAAATCCTATATAATTTGTTGCCCGGCAGCCACCACCGGTTTGTGTGATAATAACAGCAGTTTTATTCAAATCATATTTACCCGAAAGTAGTGATTCCATAATCTGCCCAACAACAATCAGAGAAGGATAGCAGGCATCGTTATTTACATATTTTAATCCCATATCTACACAGGATTTATTGCTCTCCATAACTTCAAAATTATATCCACATGAATTGAGTGCAGCTTGTAGCATTGTGAAATGGATTGGACTCATTTGTGGCGTCAAAATTGTGTACTTGTCATCATACATTTGTTTTGTAAATTCAACTTTATTAATCGAGGATGGCTGAATATAGCGCTCAAAATGTTTTTCGCTTCGAACTCTTATAGCAGCGAGAAGTGAACGAATCCTGATTCTTGCAGCTCCCAGATTATTTACTTCATCAATTTTGAGAACTGTGTATATTTTTCCGGATTTTGTTAAAATGTCACTGACGCAGTCTGTAGTAACAGCATCTAACCCACATCCGAAACTATTCAACTGGACTAAATCTAAATCATCCCTTGTTTTTACAAAGTTGGCAGCTTTATAAAGCCTTGAATGGTACATCCATTGGTCAGAAACGATTAAAGGTCTCTCAACTTCCGCAAGATGTGACACAGAGTCTTCTGTAAGAACCGCGAGTCCGTAGGAATTAATCATTTCCGGTATACCATGGTTAATCTCAGGATCGACATGATACGGACGGCCGGCGAGAACGATACCGCGTCTGCCGGTTTTTTCCATGTATTTTAATGTTTCTTCCCCTTTCTTTGCCATATCCTCTCGGGAAGCGATAAGTTCGTTCCAGGCAAGATGAGCAGCAGTTTTTAATTCTGTTTCAGGAATATGGAATGTTTTTGAAAATTCTTCCACAAGCCTTGTAGTAATTGTATCTTCGTTTGTGAGAGCCATAAAAGGATTCATAAAGTGAATCGATGAATCTTCCAATTCTTCCACGTTATTTTTAATGTTTTCGGCATACGATGTAACGATTGGGCAGTTATAATGATTGTTTGCATCCGGTGTTTCATTTCTCTCATATGGAATGCAAGGATAGAATATGAATTTTGCACCATTTTGTAATAACCATGCAATATGCCCATGAACTAATTTAGCCGGATAACATTCGGATTCGCTAGGAATGGATTCGATACCCATCTCATAAATCTTATGAGAAGATTCAGGGGAGAGCATAACGCTGTAACCCAATTCTTTGAAAAATGTTGCCCAAAACGGAAAGTTTTCGTACATGTTTAGGACTCGGGGAATGCCTACAATACCTCGTGGGGCTGTTTTAGCATCTAAGGGTTCGTATCCAAACATTCTCTGCATTTTATACTCAAACAGATTTGGTATATTTTCTTTATTTTTTTGTCCACCAATTCCTTTTTCACATCGGTTTCCACTGATAAAGCGGCGACCATCAGAAAATTTGTTGATTGTCAAAAGGCAGGAGTTGGTACAGCCTTTACATCGGGTCATAGAAGTATCATAAGAAAAAGCCTCTAATTCTTTTAGGCTTAGCATGGTAGTGCTCTCGCCGTGAAAACGCTCTCTTGCAATGAGAGCAGCGCCAAAAGCGCCCATTATACCTGCAATATCAGGTCTGATAGCTTTGCAGTCAGCGACTTTTTCAAAACTTCTGAGAACAGCATCATTATAGAAAGTACCGCCTTGAACGACAACTTTTCTTCCTAAACCTTTCGCATCTGTTATTTTGATAACCTTGTAGAGTGCATTTTTTATAACGGAATAAGCCAGACCGGAAGAAATATCTGCAACGCTGGCTCCTTCTTTTTGTGCCTGTTTTACATTTGAATTCATAAACACGGTACATCTTGTGCCAAGGTCTGTAGGATTTGTGGCGAATAGCGCTTCTTTTGCGAAATCCTGTACTGTAAAGTTTAAAGATTTGGCAAAAGTTTCAATAAAGGAGCCACATCCGGAAGAACAGGCTTCATTTAACTGGACACTGTCTACAGAATTGTTTTTAATTTTAATACATTTCATATCCTGTCCACCGATATCCAGAATACAGTCTACCTGTGGTTCGAAAAATGCGGCGGCATAGTAATGCGCAACTGTTTCAACTTCTCCCTCATCTAAAAGAAGCGCCTCTTTGATTAGAGCTTCTCCATATCCGGTAGAGCAGGAACGCACAATTTTAGCATCATCTGGTAATTTCGCATAAATATCTTTCACAGCATTAATAATAGTCTGTAAAGGGTTTCCGTTATTTCCGCTGTAGAAAGAATATAGAAGTGTACCATCTTCCCCGACTAAGGCAGCTTTTGTTGTAGTAGAGCCGGAATCAATACCGAGAAAACAATTGCCACTGTAGGCAGATAAATCTCCTTTTTTAACAGTTGCCTTGTTATGACGTTCTATAAAGGCGTCATATTCCTGTTGATTATGAAATAATGGGTCAAGACGTTTGATTTCCATAGACATTTTGACCCCTTTAGATAACTGTTCATGTAAATCAGAAATATTGACTCTTACGTTTGTATTGTGATTTAATGCCGCACCGGTAGCTGCAAAAAGATGGGAATGTTCCGGAGCAACGATATGTTCATCATCTAATTTTAATGTTCTAATAAATGCATTTTTTAGTTCAGGTAAAAAGTGAAGCGGACCACCAAGGAATGCAACGGTTCCCCTGATTGGTTTACCACATGCGAGACCTGAGATTGTTTGATTTACCACTGCCTGAAAAATGGAAGCTGCTAAATCTTCTTTTGTAGCACCTTCGTTTATCAATGGCTGAATATCAGTTTTGGCAAAAACACCACACCTTGCAGCGATTGGATAGATTGCCTGATAATTTTTTGCATATTCATTCAGACCTGAGGCATCTGTTTGTAAAAGAGATGCCATCTGGTCGATAAACGAACCTGTACCTCCGGCACAGATTCCATTCATGCGCTGTTCAATACCGTTTGTAAAATAAATGATTTTTGCATCCTCTCCACCAAGCTCGATAGCAACATCGGTTTGTGGAGCATAATTTTCAAGTGCAGATGCAACGGCAACAACTTCCTGTACAAAAGGCACTTTTAAGTGGTTTGATAACGCAAGTCCACCGGAACCGGTAATCATTGGAGCAAGCTCGATATTTCCTAATTTGTCCTGAGCTTTCTCTAATAAAGAAACTAAAGTTTCCTGGATATTTGCGTAATGTCTTTCATAGTCTGAAAAGATTAAATTATTTTTCTGGTCTAATATTGCGATTTTTACTGTTGTAGAACCAATATCGATACCAAGACTGTAATAATTATTATTCATTATTGCCTCCGATTCATCTATAAAAAGATAATAATATTCAAAAAAAGAGTGTTTTCGATATTTTTCATCAAAAACGACTTCTTATTATAATATAAAAAAAATAAAAAAACAACTAAACAACCTTTTACACATAAAGGAAAGTGGTGAAAAAAATGTGAAATATTAAAAATGTGTTTAGGATGATTAAAAAAACAAATTTGAATAAGAAAGTTGTTTGACAAACAGTATGACAGAATTTATACTGTAATTTGGATTACTAAGGATGTTAAAGTATATGTATATAGAATTTATAGATAGAACAAATTGCCTATGGAATATTTATGAAAAGAAAGATACTTTTGTTCATAATCAGCAGAGCAGGTTTTTGCAAAGAATATAATTTAGGAGAATTGATATGGCATCAAAGTTTGAGAAGAAATTTGGAAAATATGCAATAAAAAATTTATCACTATATCTTATTATTGCATATATTATCGGATATGTAATTCAGTTTACAAGTCCTGAGATGTATAGTTTTCTATTATTTAATCCTTATATGATTTTACATGGTGAGGTATGGAGAATCTTTACATGGATATTAGTTCCCCCGGAAGGATTTGGAATTTTTACAATTATTATGCTTTTGCTTTATTACCAGCTGGGGCAGGGACTTGAGCATACATGGGGAACATATCGTTATAATGTATATATGTTTTCAGGAATTATTTTTACAGTTGTGGGAGCGTTTATATTATATGGATTATTATTGCTTTTGTATTATGTGGGAATTGTGTCAGGAGATATGCTTGGCGGAATGATGCTTGGAAGTTTCTTTAATCCAGAGGCCTGTTTGGGAACCGTTATCAGTTTATGTGTCAGCACATATTACATTAATATGTCGATATTCCTGGCATATGCAGCTACTTATCCGGAGGAACAGCTCTTATTATACTTTATCGTTCCTATAAAAATAAAATGGTTTGGATTTTTGTATGGTGCATATATTATTTTTGAAATTTTTGAGGCATTTAAATATGGTCCAAGAGTTACGGCGATTGTAACTACAGTCCTTATTATAGTATCCTTACTAAATTTCTTAATATATTGGCTTTGGGGAAGACACAGAGGCCGATTTAGTCCAAAACAGGTGAAACGGAGATATGAATACAAACAATCCATAAAAAAGGCAAAGCCTGTAAACTATGGTGGTGGGGCAAGACATAAATGTGCGGTTTGTGGCAGAACAGAGTTAGATGACCCGAATCTGACCTTTAGATATTGTTCAAAATGTTCTGGAAATAAAGAGTATTGCCAGGACCATTTATTTACACATAATCATAATTAAGTTGGAAGGAATAGATATAATATGCAGGAGAATTTTAGTAGAGGTGCCGGAATTTTGATGCCGGTCAGCAGTCTGCCGTCTCCATACGGAATTGGAACTTTTGGAAAAAGTGCCTTTGAATTTGTAGATAGTCTTGTCTGTGCACAGCAAAAATACTGGCAGGTGCTGCCACTTGGACCGACAAGTTTTGGGGACAGTCCTTATGCCTCGTTTTCAGCATTTGCAGGAAATCCGTATTTTATTGATTTAGATATATTGATAGAAGAAGGACTTTTAACAAAAGAATATGTTCAAAGTTTTAGATGGAATATGGAAGAACAGTATGTAGATTATGGATTGATATATAATTCAAGATTTACGGTTTTAAAAGAAGCTTATAAAAATAGTAATCATAAAAATACCAATAAATATAAACAGTTTTTGAAAGAGAACGGGTTTTGGCTGGACGGTTATTGTCTATACAGTGCCTGTAAGAAGAAGTTTGATTATATGTCATGGCAGGAATGGGATGAAGACATTAAGTATAGAGAAGCCGATGCGTTGGAGAAATATAATAATGATTTGGCAGATGATATAGATTTTTATAGATTTATTCAATACAAATTTTCACAGCAGTGGAGTCAATTAAAAGAATATGCTAATGAAAATGGAGTAGAAATTATTGGAGATATTCCGCTCTATGTTGCAATGGATTCTTCTGATGTATGGCAGAATCCGGAGGTATTTCAATTAGATGAAGATTTGATGCCTAAGAAAATTGCGGGAGTTCCGCCGGATGCATTTTCAGAGACAGGACAGAGATGGGGGAACCCTCTTTATGATTGGAAAGCTTTAGAGAAGGATGATTTTTTCTGGTGGCGAAAGCGTATGGAACATTCTGCAAATCTATATGATGTTATAAGAATTGACCATTTTATAGGAATGGTAAAATATTATTCCATACCTACAGAAGACGAGGATGCAAGAAACGGAAAATGGAATAAGGGTCCGGGAATGAAATTGATTCGGGCAATAAATGAATCTATCGGTGATAAACGTATTATTGCAGAAGATTTGGGTGTGAAAATGCCCGAAGTAATAGAAGTTCTTGAAAAATCCGGATATCCGGGTATGAAAGTTCTAGAGTTTGCCTTTGATGGCAATCGAAAAAATGACCATTTGCCATATAACTGGACACCGAATATGGTGGCTTATGGAGGGACACACGACAATGATACTCTTGTAGGTTATTTTACCGGGCTTCAATCGTGGGAACTCGGGTATATAAGAGAATACATGGAATGTAGAAATGGTTCCATAGATGACCTTGTAGATAAAGTTTTTAAGACGGCATATGAGAGTGTGGCAAATCTTGTTATCTTTCAAATGCAGGATGTATTGAAAGTGGGCAATATTGGCAGAATGAATCTGCCATCATCAATGGGGACAAATTGGAGATGGAGAATGCTAAACGGACAATTTAGCGCAGAAAAAATTGAGAGACTAAGATACTTATGTGATATTTATGGTCGATAAGAGTGATGAAAGTACAAATTTTTGTTAGTAAAGGGAGGACTGAAGATGACTAAGAAACCATTTGTAACGTTAGAACAGGTACAGGAGATAGCAAAGAAATACCCAACACCTTTTCATATTTATGATGAAAAAGGGTTTATGGATAATGCGAGAAAAGTAAATGAAGCTTTTTCTTGGAATAAAGGATTTAGAGAATATTTTGCAGTAAAGGCAACACCAAATCCGTTTATTATCAAGAAATTAGCTGAGGTGGGATGTGGTGTAGACTGCTCATCCTACACAGAACTTATGATTGCGGATAAGTTGGGGCTTAGAAATGATGAGATAATGTTTTCCTCGAATGAAACACCGGAGGGAGAGTTTGCTTATTGTAACAGTCTGGGTGGTATTATAAACTTAGACGATATTACAATGATTGATTTTATGGAAAAAGAATGCGGCATTCCGGAGACAGTCAGCTGTAGATATAATCCGGGTGGAGTTTTTGAGGTTTGTAACGGAATTATGGACAACCCTGGAGAATCTAAATATGGAATGACACCGGAACAGATTGTTGAGGCTTTTAAAATCCTAAAAGAAAAAGGGGTTAAAAATTTTGGTATTCATGCTTTTCTCGCAAGCAATACAGTGACAAATGAATATTATCCGATGCTTGCAAAAACAATATTTGAACTTGCGGTTAAGCTGGAAAAGGAAACCGGAGCAGATATTAAATTTATTAATCTGTCCGGTGGTGTAGGTATACCATATACACCTGAGCAGACACCAAATGATATTATGGTAATCGGCGAGGGGGTTAGAAAAGTTTATGAGGAAATTCTTACGCCGGCCGGAATGGGTGATGTGGCAATCTATACGGAAATGGGACGTTTTATGATGGGACCATACGGTGCGTTAGTGACAAAGGCTATTCATGAAAAACATATTTACAAAGAGTATATCGGTGTGGATGCATGTGCCGCAAATCTAATGAGACCAGCTATGTATGGCTC
>NZ_CALGRE010000023.1 GCF_937958975.1 uncultured Eubacterium sp.
AAATAAAGAAACACATTTGTGGACGATTGTCCACAAATGTGCTGTAAACTTTACCCCCACTCTTGACAAAGAGCCAAAAATTCAGTATCATTTGTAAATAGTTTTTTCAATAATTTGTTTTTCACCCCAACCTAGTATGGAACTTCCTTTGAATAACATGCACCTGCTTCGGTAACTTTATCTCCCGAATACACTTTGATTACTACTCTCAGGCGATAATAGTAACCGGTTTTGATTTCTTTAATCTTATTCATTTCATAAGTTCCCTTACCCGAATGTTTTTGTGTCCACTGTGCATACTCTGAATATACTTGTCCGGACTTCGGGCGACGCTGTAATGTCATCTCAATCTCAGAAGTTTTGCTTGTCGTCATGGTATATTTTCCAAAACATGTAGCTGTGCTGCCGCTTCTGGTTAGAAGAGATGATATACTATTCATATTGTCATAGCATGGCATAATACCATCGTCGCCGTCTGCACCATATACATTAAATGAAAACATTAAAGTAGAGATTAATAGCATACATAATAATTTTTTCATCTTCATAGTTATTACTCCTTTCAATATGCCCTCTATAAGTAATAACGAAGAAAATTGAATTTCGGAACACAAAAAATGAAACTTTTTCTATTTTTTTGTATTATTATGTATTTTCATCATCTATTCGATATTTTTATCTATATCAGCATTTTCCTTTTTATTTACCTTCTTTACAGTTTTAGCTATTTTAACCAACTCTTTTTTATCTACTCCAGAAGAAGATACCCCTATAAAATATCCGTCCTGTCGCCAAATAACAGTAACTCTTTCTTTTTTTTCTACAACCATAGCCTGATACCCATTGATATCCACATAGGTTACCACTGCACGCTCCGTGTCCAGATTTATTGTCGCACTATCGCTTTGTTGTTCAAACTCTATTTCACGCTCATCATGCGCATTTCCATATTCAACCCTTAAATAAGAAGATGTTTTTGTCTCTTTTAACACCTGAAACTCTTTTGGTAACTCCGTAATCTGGTATTCTTTATCGAGAGAAACCCGATATCTATCATGAATTGTACTCTGTTCTTTCTTTCTAAATTCTTCGTCACTGATACTAATCTCTGTATGTGTCTTTTCTGTTTTCGTCAGAAAATTCAATACTACATTTTTTACCGCTGGAACAGATACTACGGATATATTAAATGCAACCAGCAATACTGCTGCGGCAACTGCTACTTTATATGGTATGGTTACTATCTTTTTTCTCTTTTTAAACTCCCTATTGCACAGTTTTCGGAACTTTATTATCTGCTTTTTTGTTGGAAGCGCTTCTCCTTCTTCCCTATTCAGAAGACTCATTTCCTCTAATAATGCATTTCCTGTGTTCTCCATATACCTGCCGATTGCCAGTTTTAAAAGCTCCTTCGAAATCTGTTCGTTTTCCTTATTTTTCATAGTTTTCATCTCCATTAATAATTTTTAAAAGTTTGATATAAGCTCTTTTAACATACACATGGACATACTCTTCCTTAATACCTAAAGATTTTTCAATCTCTTTATTGGAATTTCCAAAATAATATTTTTCTACTAACAGCATCGCCTCTCTTTCATTTAACTTCTCCAATGCTTTAGCAATTATCTCAATACTTTCGTTATTGATAAAAATCTCCTCAGGTGACTTTACGACGTTTTCGCGTAAAAGGTTGTCCTCCATAAGTTCTTCGAAGTCTTCCTTGGTTATTTCAGGCCCCGCTTTTTGTTTCCTGATATAATCAATTGAAACACTCCTTATAGTACCAACGAAGTAACATAGCATTTCGGAACAGTTTAATGTAGAAATTTTTTCAAAATTATTAATTATTTTGATAAAAGCTTCATTTACCATGTCATTTGCGACATCCAAATCCTGCACAATATCATATGCCTTTTTTCGCATAATTTTATAATATTTTCTATACCATTGTTCAACTAACCTTCTCTGGTCGTCATCTTCTATCGCTAAAATTGCTGCAATCATATCTTTCCTCTTATGTTAAATTCTTTCTCTATATTTTTCGACATATTTTTATATAGATTAATATATCACAAAAATGAACCTACCAATACATAAAACCTCAAATAAAATATTTTTATCCGGTAATTAAGGTCATATTTTATCTATATTGTCGAATTAACCTGTCAATTTCCCCATTTATTCTATCTACAACTGTTTTGGGTTCTAAAATCTTTACATCTTCACCCAACCCTATTATCCATGCTAAAAACTGCAAACTTACCGCTACCTTGACATTTACTGTAAAATGACTGTCATCCTTTGGAATTAGCATAACATCTTTCCCAAACCGGTCAATAACAACTCCCGCAAGAGAATTTGCGCACTCCAGTTTTACAGTCTGTTCCTGTGCATAAAACATACCAAACATCTTCTTTGCATAAACTGCCATATCAAACGTCTGAAACAAAGATTTTCCTTCTCTCTTTTCATCTGTCACTGTAATGTTTAACATCTTGTCCACACGAAAATGCTTAATCATTTGCTCCACACTGTCGTACGCCACCAAATAATAATTTTCATCATTCCACGATAATGCCCAGGGACTGACCTCGTACAATGCTCCATCCCTTTTCAACTCCATTTCTTTTTTTATATTCCATTGAAAGTATTGAAATGTAATTTTGGAGTTTTTCGCAATCGCATTATGTATATTATCCACATTATAATAAATGCTCTCGTTCATTGTCTTAATCCGCTCTGCTACATAAACCTGACGATGTAACTGAGATGCCTCATATTTGCTCGCCAATCCCTCAATTTTTTTTATCAGCCTATTTGATTTTTTTGCGGTAAGAAACTTTGCAGACTGAACGGAATCCACAAGCAGTTTTAACTCCGCCAATTCAAACTGCCTGTTCCCTATACGATAATAATATGTCCTATCATATTGTTCCCCTATGATATCTAAACCGTACTGTCTGAGACATTCCATATCATTATATATACTTTTTCTCTCAGCAGTTATTCCATAAGCTTCTAATTCTGCTATAATTTCAGGCATTGTAATGCTGTGGGATTCGTCCGTCTTTTCCAACAATACTTTCATTAAATATAAAATTTTCAACTTTTGATTGGGTAACTTTGCCATATTATCTCCCGTAATCTACTGTTATTTACTTTCCAAAATGTTTTGCCACTTCTTTTAAATCATCTATTATTGGCAAATGCTGCGGACATACTTTCTCACATTTTCCACACGCAATACAATCACCCGCCTTGCCAAATATACCTGTTAATCTGTCATAATACTCGCCCTGTGGTGTCCACCCTTTTTCTTTAATCTCCTGCATATCTGCATTAAATAAAGAAAAATATTTAGGAATTGCTATTTTCTTTGGACAACCTTCTGTACAATAAGAACACCCTGTACACGGTATTGCAATATTCGCATTCAATATCTCTACAGCTTCCCACACAATCTTTTGTTCTTCTGCTGTCAATGGCTTAAAATCCATCATATATCCTGTATTATCTAATAACTGCTCCATATTACTCATTCCGCTTAGAACCATCATTACGCCATCAAGACCTGCTGCAAATCTTATTGCCCAGGATGGTATGGATGCGTTTTCATTATAGGATTTAAAATGTTCTTCCACTGCCTCAGGCACCTTTGCCAGTGTACCACCCTTGACAGGTTCCATCACAATGACCGGTTTCTTATGCTTCCTCGCAACCTCATAACATTTGCGGGACTGTACTCCCTCACTCTCCCAATCCAGATAATTAATCTGTAACTGAACAAATTCCATTTCCGGATGCTCTGTCAAAACCTTATCCAGAAGTTCCGCATTATCGTGATAAGAAAATCCTATATGTTTCACAAATCCCTTTTCTTTCTTATCCATCAGCCATCCAAAGCAGTCTAAATCACTGTAAACTTTATAATGGTCCAAACCAACATCGTGCAATAAATAATAGTCAAAATATTCGACTCCCGTCTTTCTTAACTGCTCATTAAATATTTTATCCCTATCATCTTTATTCTGTATAAAGCCGGCGTGTAATTTATCCGCCAGTGTAAAACTATCTCTTGGATGTCTTTTTACCAATGCCTCTTTCGCAGCCTCCTCGCTTTTAAAGGCACAATACATCCATGCCGTATCAAAATATGTAAAGCCCCTTTCCAGGAAAGTATCTACCATTTTGGATGTCAACTCAATATCAATATTTCCATCATCATTCTGATTTTTTAATGGTAATCTCATTAATCCAAATCCAAGTTTCTTTTCGCTCATATATTTTCCTCCAATTATTAACTTTTCTATAACCATTATATTATATACTTTTTATATACACAATTACATATTTTTATATTTCATCATCTGTCTGTTTCTATGCCAATCAATATATTTCCTTGCCTTAATTTATTATTTCCGTTAGAATATTATTACTAATAATAATTGGGAGGAGATTCAATGAACGCTCAAAATAAAAGGGGAAATTTTACGGGTACGTTAGGCTTTGTTATGGCTGCGGCCGGCAGCGCTGTAGGATTAGGAAACACTTGGAGATTTCCATATCTCGCAGCCAAAGATAATGGAGGAGTTTTTATATTTTTCTACATTATTCTGGCTCTGACATTTGGTTTTGCATTACTTACTACAGAAATTGCAATCGGAAGAAAGACTGCTCAGAGTCCGTTGACAGCTTATGAAAAAATTCATCCTAAATGGAAGGGAATTGGAGTAATCGCTTGTTTAGTACCAATTATCATCTTACCATACTATTGTTCTATCGGAGGATGGGTAATGAAATACTTCTTTTCCTTTATCACAGGCTCCGGAGAATCATCTGCGGCAGATGGATACTTTACCAACTATATTACATCAATAAACGGACCCATCATATGGATGCTCGTATTCCTTGCTTTGACCGCTTTAGTTGTTTTCAGTGGTGTTGAAAAGGGGATTGAAAAATACAGCAAAATTCTCATGCCTATTCTATTAGTCCTTATTATCGGAATTTCCGTTTATTCTTTAACACTTCGTCATGTAGATGCTGACGGTGTCACAAGAACAGGGCTTCAGGGATTAAAAATTTATCTTGTTCCTGATTTCTCAGGAATGACGGTAAAAGACTTTTTTGTTGTTATAACAGACGCCTTAGGACAATTGTTTTTCTCTATCAGTGTTTCTATGGGAATTATGGTTGCATATGGTTCTTATGTAAAGAAAGATGTTAATCTGATGAAATCTATCAACCAGATTGAAATTTTTGATACCGTTGTAGCATTGCTCGCAGGTCTTATGATTGTCCCTGCAGTATTTACCTTTATGGGACAGGATGGAATGTCAAAAGGACCGGGACTTATGTTTATTTCACTTCCAAAAGTATTCAAATCCATGGGTTCTATTGGTACAATAATCGGCATTTTATTTTTCCTGATGGTTATTTTTGCGGCGATAACTTCTGCCGTATCTGTCATGGAAGCTATTGTTTCAAGTATAATGGATAAATTCAAACTCTCCAGAAAAAAGAGTTCCCTGCTGGTTACGCTCTATGCAGTTATTGGTGGGCTCATTGTCTGTCTTGGATATAATTTATTCTATTTTGAGTTGAAACTTCCAAACGGTACCGTGGGACAAATTTTAGACGTTATGGACTATATCAGTAATAACTGCCTTATGCCATTAGTTGCCCTGCTTACATGCATTTTAATCGGATGGGTTGTAAAGCCTAAAACAATTATCGATGAAGTTTGCCATGGTGGATATAAATTTAGAAGAAAGAATCTATATATTATAATGATTAAATTTATAGCACCTGTTTTATTACTTATATTATTATTGCAGTCTATAGGAATAAAAATTATATAGTTTCCTTAAGAATGTACTTAAATATTGCAATATCTAAAGGGGCATCCACATCAAAAAACTCCGGCAGCATATCAGTTGCCGGAGTTTTTCTAATACTTTATTTTTTAATAATCCTACTTTATTTTGCCTTGTGTTATGACTTTTATAAGTACAACTACCAACACCATCATTACAATTGATATCGGCAATACTAACAATGTAATCCAAGTTAATTTAATAAAGCTTAACAGTCCCACAAGAATATATGAGAAAAATGATACTACTGCCACCAAAATTGCATAAGGAAGCTGTGTAGAAACATGATTTACATGGTCACACTCTGCTCCTGCTGATGCCATAATTGTAGTATCAGAAATCGGCGAACAATGGTCACCACAGACAGCTCCCGCCATACATGCTGAAATTGATACAATCATTAATTGATAATCCGTATTCTGGAATGCTGCCACAACAATAGGAATTAATATGCCAAAGGTTCCCCACGACGTACCTGTGGCAAATGCTAAAAAGCACGCAACCAGGAAGATAATTGCCGGCAGGAAGTTCATAAAGTCACCTGCTGCTGCCTGCATCGATTCAGCTACAAACTCTTTTGCGCCCAATGAATCTGTCATCGCTTTCAATGTCCATGCCATCGTTAAAATTAAGATTGCCGGAACCATAGCCCTAAATCCTTCTACCAGACAATCCATACATTGCTTAAACGGCAAAACTCTTCTACAGACATAGAGTAAAATAGTAATAACCAATCCAAAGAAACTTCCCAGTGCCAAACCAACCGAAGCATCACTATTGGAAAATGCTTCTACAAATCCAACACCTTTAAAAAACTTACCTGTATATAACATTCCGATGACACAACAGATAACGAGAGATACAATCGGAATTAAAAGGTCCTTAACTTTTCCCTTCTTTTCTACAGAATCATCTTCTTCCTGTCTGTATTTTACTCTCTCTCCCATTGAGAACAAATCCCCTTTTTCAGCATTCTTTTCATGCTTCGCCATCGGACCATATTCTACTTTTAAAATTGCCATTGTAACCATCATAACAATTGTAAGAATGGCATAAAAATTATAAGGAATTGCTCTAACAAACAATGCCAATCCATCTTCCCCCTCTACAAAACCGCTCACTGCTGCCGCCCAAGAGGATATCGGTGCAATAATACAAACCGGTGCTGCTGTTGCATCAATTAAATATGCCAGCTTTGCACGGGAAATATTGTGCTTGTCCGTAACCGGTCTCATAACACTTCCAACCGTAAGACAATTAAAATAATCATCAATAAAAATCAAAACACCCAGCAGGATAGTTGCAAGCTGTGCCCCTACTCTCGACTTAATATGCTCACTCGCCCACTTTCCGAAAGCTGCTGAGCCTCCTGCTTTGTTCATTAATGCAACAATCGCTCCAAGAATAACTAGAAATATTAAAATTCCTACGTTAGAGGGATTTGATAATACCCCTACAAAGCCATCCTCAAACGTATGCATCATAATTTTCTCTACATTCGTTTGTCCATAAAGCACTGCACCGACCAATATTCCGACAAATAACGAACTGTAGACTTCCTTAGTAACTAACGCCAGCCCAATTGCTACGACCGGTGGAATCAATGCCCAAATGGAAGCATACAGTGCCGGAACATATCCCGTCTCGTCTGCTCCAAAAACTACTGTGGCACACACCACCACCAATAGTACCGACAGCGATACTATTGCTGAGAATTTCATCTTTCCCCATTTCTTCTGTAATTTGTTCATAATCTTTCTCCTTCTGTTCTTTGAACATATTTGTAATTTTTATTGTAAAGGAGAAATTACAATTAATCAATTATTATATTAAAAAGGGGAACATTTTTATTAAAATGATACCTTTTGAAACTTTTCCGAGCCTTTATTACAATTCAAATCCCATAGGTAAAAGTTCTTTCAATGTAAATATTTTATATTCATCCTGCCTTGCCAGAATGACCTGAAATATATCAGGATTACAAAACTCCATCATAACCTGTCTGCACACACCGCATGGCGGTGTATAATTTGTTATCTGTCCATTCTGACCCCCAACAATACAGATTGCCCGGAACTCTCTTTCACCCTCACTGACTGCTTTAAAAAAGGCAGTACGTTCTGCACAATTCGTTGGAGTATATGCTGAATTTTCAATATTACATCCTGTATATAACTATCCATTTTTCGTAAGAAGCACTGCACCTACTTTAAAATGAGAATAAGGTGCGTATGAAAACTGTAATTGTTGCGTTGCAATTTGCACCATTTCTTCAATTTTCTTTTTATCCATATTTTACTCCCAATGATTCATCTGCCTGATTATAAAATGCGCTTTACTTTCATTTTCTGCATTATTCCTATTATTTGTCCCGATAGTACGACTGTCAACAATGAATAAATTAATCTCTGTACCGGTATATAACTTAAAGACAACATAAGAACTATCAAATCACTAACTAAATAAACCCATTGAATCTCTTTTTTTGTTATCTTGGCAAGACTCATTGCCAATGCATCATCACCACCGGGAGCTCCACCCGCTCTGACACATAATCCCACGCCAACTCCGACAAACATAGCTCCAACAACTGCGGCTAATAATGGATAATCAACCAAATTCGGCCACAACGGGTCAAATTGTTCAATGATAGCATAGAAAATAGAAAAAGCACTGCCGGAAATTATAGAATAAGCAATAAACTTTTTTCCTAAAACTTTCATTCCCAATATATAGCATATGAAATTTAATATGAACCCTGACACTGCCGGTGAAATACGAAACCAATGATGAAGTAATAACGTCAGTCCCAACACACCACCTTCCGTAACACCGGAGAATGAATGCACATGATATAAGCCAAATGCCAAAATTGCACTTCCGCTTAATAGATTAACATACTTCAGGATTGTTCTTGTACCACACAAACGTTTCCATTCCATTTTATGCCTTTCCGACTACTTCCCATTCTGCTTCCTTAAATCCAACACATACTGTTGTCTCTGTAACCAAAACCGGTCTCTTTACCAGCATACCGTCTGTCGCTAACAATTGATACTGCTCTTCTTCGCTCATTTCCGGCAGCTTATCTTTCAATCCCATTTCCCTGTACAGCATTCCACTGGTATTAAAAAATCTCTTTAATGGCAAACCGCTTTTCGTATGCCACTCTTTCAATTCTTCCACTGTGGGATTATCTTCTTTTATATTTCTATCTTCATACTTCATATTGTTTTCATCAAGAAATTTCTTTGCTCTCTTGCATGTACTGCACTTTGGATATTCTAAAAATAACATTTCGTTCTCCTTTATCTGTTAATTCTTTCTAAATTCCATAAACTCAAGCCCCTCGTTTCTCTCAAGAGTCATTCGAATGGACCACTCATTTGTAAACAATATCAATGGATTATCTTTCATATCTTTTACCTTTTTTGTATCACTTGGGCATTTGAGACCATTGACATCTAAACCGGTATCCTTTATCCACCGAATATGGCCATACGGAAGCGGGTCTAGTCTCACATCACAGCCATACTCATTTTCCATTCTATATTTTAAAACATCAAACTGAAGTACCCCTACTACCCCAACGATTATTTCTGACATTTCCAAATTATAATCCTGAAAAATCTGGATGGCTCCTTCCTGAGCTATCTGAGTTACACCTTTCATAAACTGCTTGCGCTTCATGGAATCAAGCGCTACAAGCCGGCAGAAATGTTCCGGTGCAAACGTAGGTATTCCCTCATAAGCAAATTTTTTTCCCGGAGTACAAATAGTATCTCCAATAGAAAAAATTCCCGGGTCAAAAACGCCCATAACATCTCCGGCATACGCCTCCTCAATAATACTTCTATCCTGTGCCATAATCTGCTGAGGACGGGATAACTTCATTTTTCTTCCACTCTGTACATGATATACATCCTTAGACGAATCAAACCGACCGGAACATATTCTCATAAAAGCAATTCTGTCATGATGTGATTTATTCATATTTGCCTGAATTTTAAATACAAATCCTGAGAACGGCTCTTCTATAGGATGAATTAATCCCTTGTCTGACATTCTTGGCAAAGGAGATTCCGTCATCTTAAGAAAATGCTCTAAAAATGTCTCAATACCAAATGTGGTAAGTGCAGAGCCAAAAAATACCGGTGACAGTTCCCCACTATCTACAAGCTCCTGACTTAAAGGTTCGCTTGCACCATCCAGAAGTTCTGCATCTTCCACAAGCTGCTCATATAATTCCTCACCTATTTCCTCTTTCAGTTTTTCATCTTCTATCTCATAAGTAGTCTCCGCTGCACTTTTTGCACCGCCTACTGAAACTGCCTGAAACATTGAAACTTTCTTTGTATTTCTGTCAAAGACACCTTTAAATCTCTTACCGGAACCAATAGGCCAATTAATCGGACAGGTTTTAATTCCGAGAACATTCTCTATTTCTTCGAGCAGCTCATATGGGTCTCTCGCCTCAAGGTCCATTTTGTTTATAAATGTAAAAATCGGGATATGCCTCATTACGCAAACCTTAAAAAGTTTAATAGTCTGTGCCTCAACACCCTTAGATGCGTCGATGACCATAACCGCTGAATCCGCTGCCATCAATGTACGATAGGTATCCTCAGAAAAATCCTGATGTCCGGGAGTATCTAAAATATTAATACAATACCCATTATACTTAAACTGCAACGCAGAAGAAGTTACGGAAATTCCCCTTTCCTTTTCTATATCCATCCAGTCGGACACAGCATATTTAGAGTTCGCCTTTCCCTTTACGGAACCTGCGGTATTAATAGCCCCTCCATACAATAAAAACTTCTCTGTAAGAGTTGTCTTACCGGCATCCGGATGTGAAATAATTGCAAAAGTCCTTCGGTTTTCTATTTCTTTTTTTAAATTTTCTTCCATTTTGTGCCTCCTAATGCTTCGAATAAATATTCTTGCACTTCTGGCGGAAGCACAAACCCAAAGCATACATTCTTACTCTACTATTTTTCGTACCGCGTTTTATTATATACAATTCCTTTTATTTACTCAAGAATTTTCAATAATATGGTTCTTTTTCATAACCCCCTCCACACAGCATACAACAGTAAAAACTGCTTTCTTTTGTTCTTCAGTCAGTGGCTGCAACATTTCTCTTTTCATCATTTCCTCTATTACATACGGAATCATTACAGCATCGGAAAAACCGCCGCTATTATTATATTTCACTAACTCTTCTAAATGTTTTGGATATTTCTTCTTATTTATCTCAAATCTTTTCTCGTTAAAGTTTCTTCCCTCTTTCCAAACCTCATCCGGTATTTGAACATATTTTTTAATATGTTCATCCATAGCTTCTTCCAAATGATTTGACTTTGAGTTCAGTGTAACAACCTGTATTTTTTCATCTAATACATATCCTTTTTGACATAAATTTGTGTATCGCTCCATCTGCATCTTATTCCTGTCATATCCATTTTCCATATATGAATATAAATTGTCCCAATCCTCATGTGCATTTACGCGCCAATCAATTTCTCTGTCACTAAATCTGCAATTACACTGTACCACCTGCATTTTTAGCTGTTCATCTCTCCATACCTGTTCAAACATATATCCACAACAACTATATTTATCCTCTCTTATTGGAGTACAATCATCTGACAATGTTGCATATGCAATAAAATGTCCACCATCCGGTCTCTTAACAGCAAACCTATCCCAATCGCTCCACATATTTTCGCACAAATTCTTTATAATAAGCATTACCAAATTATATTTAATAAAATTTTTGTCATTACCCGGACACTGAAATCCCCAGTAGTCCTCTGCTCTGTCAAAATCTTTAAATACTTTATTAAAAAGATTGTCACACAAAAATCTCGCAGCCTTTTTATTTAAATCTATTTCTGTTCCGTCAAATAACCTATAATCTGTTATACACATGTTTGTCAAAAATTTAGGATTTTTGCTGTTATCTATCTGGTCAATATACCCCCACGCAACCAGTTTTTTTAATTCTCCTTCTATATAGGCTATCGGAACCTCTATATCCCCGGCTATTTCTTCCATATTCTTTGCTTTATAATAACAACTCCAAGCAATATTTTGCTTTAATCTGCTATCAAACATATCCTTTGTATCTCCACTCGTTCCCGGTGTTCCACTATGACCCATCCCTATAAATTTTATAGGGTTAATACTTAAATTTTGAACCTTTTCCATCTTTATTTTCTCCTTTAAATTCATTTTAGCATCTGATAAATGCCATTTTACTGTTCCGGAAGAAATATTTAATTCTTTTGCAATACGTTGAATTGCCATATTCTTATAATACTTCATATAAATAATTGCTCTTTGGCGTTCTGATAACAGACCTATCTGCTGTCTAAGTTTCCGATAGGTCTCCTGCTCTTCCAATCTTACAAAATTTCTGTCAATTATTTGATGTTGAATATTCATTAAATCTAAATGTTTATGCTGATTTTCTCTGTTCAAATACCTTGCATACACATTTTTTGCAATTCGATAAACATATCCATCCGTATTTGCAATTGTTTTCGCATTTATCAGGGATTTGTACAATTCACACACTATATCTGCTGCTAATTCTTCTGCATCTGAAATATTATGCATTTTGTCCATCGCAAAACCAAATATTTTCTTCTGATATTTTAATACCAATGCATCCGCATTTGTTTTATTCATTGAAAACCTCCGATAGTTAACCTAATCTGTGCACAGTTTTTTTGTTTTCATATATATAGTGTAGAATTTTTGGAAACGGTTGGGTAAAAAAATTATTTCTTTTCCTTATGAGCTGTTATGATTGTATAACTGTATGCATTTACTGTTATAACACAACCATCAATATGGATATACCAATTTTTCCCGGTTCTTGTAATCATTGCGTTCGGTGATTCTATTTTGGTCTTACACCATTCAACTACATTATCTGTATCTAACAATAAATTTTTCTTAATTCTTACAACCCCTAATTCCGTTGTATGCAGTTTGTCCAAATGAACAAGCAGGTCTTGTTTTTCATGCATTGTTTACTTACCTCCATTACTTTAGTGTGTAGATTTAATAATCACTTCGAAAACTTTTTATTTAAGATATCAGTTTTATTGTAACATAAGAGTAAATAATAACAATTATTATAAACCTGTAAAAACCGCAATAAATATTAAAACAATTATGACTTTATTGTTTATAATTTAATCTGAAAGGAGGATGCTGAATTGCAGAACAATATTGAAAATATTATTACTGTTATTGATCACATAGAAAATAATTTGAATGAAAAATTAAATCTGACTTCTATTGCCAATGCCGCAGGATATTCAAAATACCATTTGCATCGTATGTTCCAAGATACAGTTGGTCTGTCCATACACGATTATGTCAGGCGCAGACAATTAACTGAAGCCGCGAAACTGCTTGTGTTCTCTAATAAATCCATATTAGAAATTGCTTTTTTGTCTGGATATGATAGTCAACAGGCTTTTACGACAGTTTTTAAGCAAATGTATAAAAAATCACCAAATGAATATCGGTTAAATCAGGAATTTTATCCCTTGCAGCTTAGATTTATTTTGAAAAAAGAATTAGCTACAACATCACCATCAGATGATATAAAGGCTAATATTACATTGGCCACGATATCGGATATTCCTTTATGGTTAGATTTAGTTCATTTAATTATCGATGGATTCCCCAACCTAAAGGAAGATGAATATTTAGAATATTTGAAAAAAAGTATTTATGAAAATCGTGCTTTTATTTTAAAAGACAAACATATTGCCATTGCTGTCATGGCAATTAACTATGATTCTAAAAGTATTGATTTCTTTGGTGTTCACCCACTATATAGAAAATGTGAAATTCCAAAATTGTTTCTTGAAAAAGTAATGAATGAGTTTTTAAAAGGAGAAGAAATAAGTATTACAACATTTCGTGAAGGTGACAAAGCTGATACCGGTTATAGGAAAACTTATAAAGAATTGGGATTTGCAGAAGCCGAATTACTAATTGAATTTGGGTATCCTACACAACGGCTTGTCCTAACACCATTGACAGGAGGAAATAAAAATGAATCCATCCGAAAACAATCTTAATCCTTTGGCTCAAAATTTCTCACTATTTTCTTTACTGCGCTTTGCATTTCCTACCATTACCATGATGTTGTTCATGGGATTATATACGATAATAGATACTATTTTTGTATCCAGATTTGTCAATACAGATGCCCTATCAGCAATCAATATTGTCTGTCCTGTGATAAACCTAATTGTTGGTCTGGGTACAATGATTGCAACCGGTGGAAGCGCTATTGTAGCAAGAAAACTTGGGGCCGGTAACATGAAAAGAGCCAATCAGGATTTTACACTTATTGTTATATTTGGGGCTGTTTTATCATTTCTCCTCATGACTTTAGGAATTATTTTCATTGATAAAATTATTTGGAGATTGGGTGCAAGCGAAGTATTGTTCCCTTACTGTAAAGATTATCTTTTTATCATTTTACTATTCACTCCTGCAAGTATGTTACAGGTATTGTTCCAAAATTTAATTATTACTGCCGGAAAACCTGCATTTGGAATGTTTCTATCCTTGGGAGCTGGTATAATTAACATTATGTTGGACTATATTTTTATAGTTCTTTTCAATTTAGGCATCATAGGTTCCGCACTCGGTACAGGTATCAGTTATATGATTCCATCCATTTTAGGAATTCTGTTTTTCGCTCATGAAAAAGGGGCCTTATCTTTTGAAAAGCCCGTTATAGATTTCTCTGTATTAACAGAAAGTTGTATGAATGGCTCATCAGAAATGGTAAGCCAGATTTCAACAGCAACTACTACTTTGTTTTTTAATCTTACTATGATGGAACTGTTGGGTGAAAGCGGCGTTGCCGCAATCACAATTATTATCTATACCCAGTTTTTACTGACTACTTTGTATATTGGTTTTTCAATGGGGATAGCACCTATTATCAGCTTTAACTTTGGAGCAAAAAATTACACTTTTTTAAAGAAAATTTATAAGATATGTATATCCTTTGTTACATTTAGCTCTATATTGATTTTCCTGCTTTCTATAATATTGAAAAATTCATTGATACAACTTTTCACGACAAATGAAACAGATATTTATCAAATTACAGCAACAGGATTCCGGATATTCAAATACAGTTTTTTGTTTTCCGGATTCAATATATTTTCTTCTGCTTCTTTTACAGCACTATCCGACGGAAAGATATCCGCAATCATTTCTTTTTTGAGAACATTCGGTTTTATTATAATTAGTTTGCTCGTCTTTCCAATATTTCTTGGTATAACAGGCGTTTGGCTGGCTGTTCCAATAGCGGAATTCTTAACCTTTTGTATCGCAGTATTTTTGATTTGGGTTCATAGAAAAAAATATCAATACATATAACAAAGTACCTATTCTGACAACCTTAAACTCATCTCATATTGGAATGAGTCCAGCTTATTGTTTTCAATTGTCAATGATTCTGCAACATCATAGTCTACCAGTAAATCATTTTTGATTGCAACAATGCGGTTCTCTTTTCCCTGCTTTAGGATTTCCACTGCATAGGCTCCCATCAGTGAGCCATACATTCTATCTTTTGCTGTTGGACTTCCGCCCCTTTGAATATAACCTAACACAGATACTCTGGATTCAATACCTGTTTTTTCACGAATCATCTCTGCTAACTCCGGAGCATCTGTCACACCTTCTGCAACAACCACCAGGTAACTGTCCCGACCGTCTGCATGTCGTCTCTTGATGGCATCGGTTACGCTGTCATAATCTCCATTCCATTTTTCCGGAAGGATAATCGCATCTGCCGAAGTTGCCATGCCAGCCCATAATGCAATATAGCCACGTTTTCTTCCCATCACCTCGACAACACTGCATCTGCCATGAGAAACCGAGGAATCTCTTATCTTATCAATAGCCTCAGTAGCTGTATTTGCCGCTGTATCAAATCCCAATGTATATTCCGTACATGCCACATCTCTATCAATCGTTCCCGGAATACACACAATGTTTATGCCCTGTTCCCGAAATTCTATCGCTCCACGCAGCGTCCCGTCTCCTCCAATTGCAATAACAGCATCTACATTGTTTTTATTTAAATTCTCTGCCGCCAGTTTTCTATATTCCTTTTTAAGAAATCTTTCACTTCTGCTGGTATAAAGAAACGTGCCTCCCTGATTATTAATATTTCGTACATCTTCTAATCCGAGTGGCTTCGTTTCCCAGTCAATGAGTCCATCATACCCACGAAAGATTCCTACAACTTCAATGCTCAACTGGTATGCACTGTACACTACAGCACGAATTGCTGAATTCATTCCGGGTGCATCACCACCGCTTGTTAAAACAGCTATTTTTTTTATATTATTCATCTGCTATCTCCCTTACGTTTTCTTTTATATCTTTAAAAATAAATATATAACTGCAAAACTTTTCATATACTATTTTAAAAATTATATCACGCATGTATAAATTATGCCAAAAAACCAAAAAACAGTGCCATCAAGCAGCATATAACAAAACCAATCGCTGCACTTCCAAACACAAGCAGCACTTTTTGATATGGTCGCTTTCCAAATTCCTGCTGCGTTTCCAACTCATCTAACCGCTTTCCTTCCGTAAAAGCAACAATTTCCTTATAGGTAAAAATGTGATTATCTTTTTTAACCTTTTCCACTTTCAACGCAAAATACATTGTTACTGTAAATAATATTCCCCATGGAATGAGTCCATACCAATTCATCAATACCGCAAGTGGAACAGCCGAAATATTTCATCCCTCCTTTTATCTGGCTCCTTATTTTCGTACTCTTGAACCACCCTAACCTTATCACCCGGAAGGTAAAGTTTCTATCAAAAGGCTTTGACATTTACCCAAAATCATGTGTCAAAATGATTTGACATTCAATTTTAGCAGCAATTCAAGCAACAAAAAATCACCATTGTAAACTTAAACTTGGTATCACAAGATAAATCTCTCCTGAATAAAAGCATAATTCAAAGAAAAAATATATGCAATGAGACAGTTTAAAAATTTTAAAACTTTTTCTTTATGCGATATTGGTATGTAGGTATCTTTTGCAATCCTTTCCCTAATATCCGATTGCTCAGATATTTTATTTTTCCATTATCATAAATCTTTACCGTGAGTATATGGCTCATCACCGAATCATTTTTTAACATATCACACACAGCATCAATCTGAATTGAAAGTGTACCATCTTTGTTTTTCTTTATCTTCGTTATTTCCGGCATTGCATAGCCAAATGCATTTGGTGTATAATTCATACAACCCAGCCTACACCATGCATACGTTTTTCGTTTCTCGTCATACATTGCATATTTTTGAAGTTGCCGTTTGTTCACAGGCAGACACTCCATCATCAATTTTTCAAATTCTTCTTTGGGGATTCCCTGTCGATAAGTCTCACCGTTCAATTTTTCTTGATATTTCATATAATAAAGATATTCATAGAGTCCGGTATAATCCAATTCTTCTAAGTTATCTGCATCCCAATTAGAACAAAGCAAATTATTCCCCTGATACCCTAACATTTCCAAATATTTTGAAGATATCTCATCATATCTTTTTTTTATTGGTTTTACCCGAATCATACAATTTCCGTCCATTACTTCTGTCAGTTCGGGCGGTTCAGGCGTGCATATTTCATAACAAAACCATCCTTTCTTTGTGTACTCCCATTTCTTTATTTTATTATAAAAAGTATCGGAAACTATCGGAGTGTTATCCTCACTCCATGTACAATTTGTATATAGATAATACATATCTTTTCCATCAAAAACAAATTTATTTCTTGCCACACCACCCTTTGAATTTATCTCATAATACACAATATTTCCTTTATGTCCATTTACTGACTGCTCTAAAAACTTTTCCATTTTTTCATAATTGCTCATACCTTTACTACTGTAATAATATACCGGATAATCTTCCCTTTTTAATACATTCACCATTTCCAATGCAGTCTCGTCCAAAACAGACACATTGCTTGCCGCCCCTTTATCACATTCCAAATAAATCTTTTTTATCTTCTCCATTATCTTTTTACATTCGGATTCTGCCTCCTCTTTTTCTTTTTCATTAACCGAAAGATTATATCCATTTACAGAAATATTCTCATGAATAACAGAGCTTTTTTTTTGCAAGCTTCCCATATTTTTACATCCTAATAATGACAATAAAATAAAAATTATAATAATAAAAATTATTTTTTTTCTCATTTGGTACCTATTACCTTTCCATCTATTATATTCTTTTGTTTTGCAATAATATTTAGTTTTCTTTCAAATACTGATTCAACACTGCACTATCTTTATTTACAACATATCCACTGCCCCCGATACCTTTTACATTTTCTACCATGCTTACAATAAGTATCGGTTTCTTTACATCCTTATCAGCCGTCAATACGGCAAACCATCCTATTTCAGTTCCTTCCGTATCTTCTTTTGTTGCCTTAAGTTCTGCAGTTCCTGTTTTTCCTGCAAGTGTTATATCCTCTCTGTGAGCTGAGCGTGCAGTTCCATTGGAATCATTTATCACACCTTTTAGTCCTTCCATTACCTTATAAACTGTATCACCGGAAAAAACGTGTGGTATCCACGTTTCCCCCTTTGCATCGTCTTTATAGGTCAGATATGGCTTAATAATATTTCCATTATTTAAAAAAGCAGTATATATACTGGCAAGATGCAACGGATTAACCAATATCTGCCCCTGACCATAACCACTATCTGCAAGCTGTACCTCTGTTTCAATTTTGTCTGTATTGGAATACTGCGACTGACTCATAAGTATTTCAAAAGGCATATCCTGATAAAATCCTATATTATCCAACGATTTCATCAAATTATTTGTACCTATTTTTAATGCCGCCTTGGCAAAATATATATTATCAGAATAAATCAGTGCATTTTTCATGATGACTGGTTCATACTCATGAAGTGTTGTAACATAATAAGAACCCCAGGAAGAGTCTTTTTGCCAGGAGAGACCTTCATTTCCGAAGTCATCATTTTCCTGGAAAGCACCTGTCTCTAAACCAACAGAAGCAATAACCGGTTTAAACGTAGAGCCGGGACACCAGACTTGACGAAAACGATTATATAACGGCTTATCTTTATCGTGATTTAATGCATCCCACTGTTTTGATGACATCCCCCTGATAAAATCATTATTATCATAAGACGGCGTACTCACCAATGCCAGAACCTCACCGGTATAAGGGTTAATAGCAACAGAACAACCCTTATCTTTTTTAAATTCTTCATACAAAAGTTTTTGTAAATTAGAATCAATGGTCAGTTGAATATTCTCTCCATCTTGTTCTTCAATAGAGGCAATCGTCTTTTTTATATTTCCATCTTCATCTACAATACAAATCTTATGACCATCTTTTCCGTTTAATCGCTTTTCGAACAGACCTTCCATTCCACTTCGGCCAATTACACTATTGGAGTTATAACCCTCTTTCGGATGCTGTTTTAAATCTTCCGCTGTCACTCTCTGCACATAGCCTATTAAATGAGCAGCAGCCTCCTCTAATTCATATGAACGTATCTCTGTATCTGATAACATCACTCCCGGAATATTCAAGAGTTTTTTCTGACGTTTTTGTTCCTTTTGAACTTCTTCCTTAAACCCCATTTCCATTAAATCCAACTCATCAATTTTAGGAATTATAGTAATTGGTACAAATGAATCCTCCTTTACCCACTTTGCTTCTAATTTATTTTTAATCGTTTCTATGTCAATATTTAAAATTTTCTTCAGCTTTTTCAATGACTCTTTTTTATGTTTTAATTTTCCCGGAACAATTCCAACTAAGGAAGCAATCTCCTTTCCGGCAAGCATTTTTCCATTTCTATCTTCTATTTCGCCACGCTCAGCCTTTATTGTTGAAACCTTTACCTTATCTGTTTCCTCCATTTCTGGAAAAATCAAATTATCATTCCACAATATTTTATAACCATCTTCTGTATCAATTAAGGTTACTTTATTGCGAAAATTCACCTCTCCTGCAATGGTTTCAAAAGTCATGTTATATGAGACTATCACATTATCGCTCTCGCTATTTTCTACCTTAATATTATCTATTTTAAGATTCTTAACCTCTATTCCTTCATATATTTTTGAATTTCTATTGACAAAATTCCTCTTACTGTCACTATTTTCACTATTTGCCCTAATCATCGAATACATGGCATCATATTCTTTCTTTTCTATATAACTCATATATTTTACAATTATTTCCTCCGGTTTTTCCTTTTTTGATAAGTGCATTTCTCTGACCATATAAATCGTTATTCCCACTGTAGCAACCAATAATACTGACACTATAGTTACTATTATTTTTTTCATAACACTCTCCAATCCGCTGCTCTAAATTAGCAGCATAAAAAAATAATTTTCTCAAACAGTTTTTTAAATCTTACACTTGTAATATTTAAATGTCAAGTATCTTTTTTATCTAAAACAACATTTGACTTATCCTCATTGAAAAATTATAATATATATTACATTTGTAAGATTGGGAGAAATAACTATGAAAAAATTACCTCAGATTTCCGAGGCAGAATTTGAAGTGATGAAAGTCGTTTGGAAATATGCTCCGGTTAACACAAACGAAGTAACCGAACATCTTTCAAAAACTACTGATTGGAGTCCAAAAACAATACAGACAATGTTAAAACGACTAGTCCAAAAGCAGGTACTTACTTATGAAAAACAGAGTCGTATTTTTGTTTATACACCTTTGGTAAAAGAAGCCGAATATATTAAACAGGAAAGTAATTCTTTTCTGAAACGCTATTTCAATGGGGATGTTACGGCATTGCTTTCCTCCTACCTTGATAGTGATAATCTTTCAACGGAAGAAATCCATATGCTTCGCAGTCTCCTTTCCAAGCGTTCAAAAAAAGGAGGAAAATGATTTGCAAACCTTTGGGATTCAATTTTTAATATGCAATATTTTTATCGCATTTCTTATCGGAATTATAACAATCTCAAAACGAATATTTAGAAAACATTTATCAGAGCGTATTCAGTATAACCTCTGGATAATACTGTTTATATTACTTGTTATTCCTTTTCTTCCTGTGCGTCTAATTGGATTTTCACAAGGTTTATCTCGACTTAATTCTTTCAACAACACATTAACACACTCATCCAATATTCTCACACAAGACAACAGGTCTGATGAATCCCCCACCGCATTAGATTTCATCAATGATTATGCTATCTCTGTAAGTTCAAAAACTCCATCTTTCTTAAATATACTCCTTTTATCCTTATGGCTGCTGGGAGCATTTATTATGCTGCTTTTTGTAATTCGCTCTCTGACATATATTTTGAAAATAAAAAAATCTGCACTCCCACTTCAAAACATGCAGGTTCAAAACATCTTCGATAAATGTCTGTCTGAATTGAAAATAAAAAGACAGATTTCAATATACAGTACCCTTTTCTTAAAGTCTCCTGTTACCATTGGCTTTATCCGCCCTAAAATATATCTTCCGATTGACTTAATATCTACCACAAGCAAAACAGATATGCGATATATGTTATTACACGAATTACAACACTATCGCCACAAAGATGCTCTTATGAACTATTTTTCAATTCTTTTTGGTATTCTATATTGGTTTAATCCGATTGTCCGGTATGCTCTAAAGGAATTGCAGATAGAACGAGAAATTGCCTGTGATTCTTCCGTCTTGCAGATGCTCGACCCATCAGACTATGAGAAATATGGAAATACATTAATTAATTTTGCTGAAAAAATCGCACTTTCTCCTTTTTCCTTTACATCGGGAATTGGTGGAAATATAAAACAACTGACACGTCGAGTTACAAATATTACAGGTTATCAGTCTAAAACCTTATATCAAAAAGTAAAAGGCATTGTAATATATATTCTGATTTCAGTTGTTGTCTTGGGAATGGCACCCATTTTATCTATTTACGCAACTGACCAAGATAATTATAAATTTAATGTCAATGAACAAAAAATTTCTTTATTAAACCTGCCTTCAGCCTTTGGCGATTACGAGGGATGTTTTGTTTTATATGATGAATCTTCGGACCAATGGAAAATATACAACAAAAAACATGCCGTTAAACGCATTATGCCAAATTCTACATATAAAATATACGATGCACTTCTGGGGCTGGAACACGGTATAATTACACCGGATAATTCTCTTATAAATTGGGACGGGAAAAGTTACGCTTTCAATGCCTGGGAGAATAATCAGGATTTAAAGTCTGCTATGACTAATTCGGTTAACTGGTATTTTCAGTTAATAGACAAAAAATGCGGTTATAATACTGTAAAATCATTCTTTGATAAAATTGGATACGGAAATAGAACAATTGGCAATAATTTAGAAATGTACTGGAATGATTCTTCTCTTAAAATTTCAGCCATTGAGCAAGTCGAACTTTTAAGGAAACTTTATCACAATGATTTCGGTTTTTCCGTTGAAAACGTTACTGCTGTGAAAAATTCAATTTACTTATCTTCTACAGAAAACTTTTCTTTATATGGTAAAACCGGAACAGGTCGGATAGATAGTCAGGATGTAAATGGATGGTTTGTCGGATATATTGAAAAATCCAACCATGTATATTATTTTGCTACAAATATTCAGGGGAAATTCAATACTACCGGAAGTAAGGCAACCCAAATCACCAAATCAGTTTTATCTAATCTGGGGATATGGGAATTAAACTAAATTCTTTTCTTATTTTTTTCAATCTATTATTATCGGTTTGAATTGATTATTTTCTTCCTCACTTCTCAATTCCGATAATTTTCTACCTTTATAATACCAATATTCAGGTCCACAGTATGAATGTTCCCACTCAACATCTCCATATATTAACGAAACCGCTCTGGACAATGACACGGTTTCACCATGAAACAATATCTTTGAATCATCAACAACCGTTGCCTTGGTTTCTCCATCCTTATAAATAATTTCATCTCCTGGTTTCAGTCCTACCATAGAAAATTTAAATGGTGGTCTTCTTGAAGCTTTTCTGTTTTCTTCTGCAATTTCTTCATCAAGAATTTCATGACCTTCCGGCTTCATTCTCTTGAGTTTATCCTTAGTTCCAGATATAGTTGCAATACACTCAAGAATTTGATATGCCTGTTCGGGTTTCATGTTATAAAATTCTTTTGTGCGCTGCTTTCCATCAAAAGTTTCAATAGCCCTCAATTCTGGATTAAGATTATCTATAAGTTCATGCAGTTTTTTGTCGGTCAAGGCTTTTGACGTTTCATATGTAGCATAAACCCGAAACGCAAAAGGTATTGTTTCACTACGATTTAACTGCTTTAATCTTTGTTCTATGCTTGTTGCATAACCAATTTTAACATACTCAGGAAATGATGGGTTTGTAAGTATGTATATAACCCCATTTTTTGAACTCATACTTTTCTTCTCTTTCATTTATCAAACTCCTTATATTTTATTATCTAATTTTTAACATACTCTTCATATATTACCTTAAATCTTCATACCATGAGTTATACTAACTGTTCTGAATTTTTACATTTAATTCCCTGCATATTGTAATTAGTACATCCAAAGAAGTGCTGTCCTGTTTTATTATTTGCCTTCACAATCATATAGCCGCTTTTACAACACTTACATTTATGAATATTTCCTAAATAAGTTCCATTATTAGACATGAAATCACATATTTCAGGTTCATTTGTACACATAAATAATGTTAATCCATAATTTTGATTATACTCTTTTTTTAATGGATATCCGCACTCAGGACATTTAACTCTCAATGTATTTCCTACATACGCCTGATAATGCAATTTCTGTGCAACAGGCAAATTAAAATGTTCCACCAATTCCATCACAAAACGTGATGGTCTGTTTTCAGGTGTTAATATAAACGTCCTATTTTTTGTCCTTGTAAGGGCTACATAAAATAAACGTCTTTCTTCTGCAAAAGGCAGAGTCTTATCATCAACTGTAACTAATTTCATAATTGGGTCGTCTTCAATTTGCGACGGAAAACCAAACTTACCTTCTGCACCATTTAAAATAACTACATTATCAAAACCTAAGCCTTTCGACTTGTGAGCCGTCATATAATGTAATTTCATTTTGGGACATTGTTTACATATCACTTTTGTCTTACTATTTTGATATTGTAAAAATTCGCCTGTTTTACAATATTGATTAATTTCAAATCCATAACGGCTAATTAACAATACTTCTGCATCTTCTCCAAACTCTATTTCAATCTGTTTCAATACATCTATTAATGCCTTTGTCTTATTCCTCATAATATTCTGTGAATCATCATAAGTTTTAATTATAATAGGATTTTCGATATGCTTCGGAGATTGCAGCTGTTTTTTTATCTGACTTCCATTCTCTTGTACAAAAGTACCTGCGATATCAATTAACTCTTGTGAATTTCTGTATGTTTTCGTAATTTTTAATAATTTACCATATCCCATTAGGTCCAAAAAGTTTGTAAACAGTGAAATATCCGACCCGGAAAAAGCATATATAGACTGCCAATCATCGCCTACCGCAATTACTTTCGCTTTGCAAATTTCTGCCAATCTCTTTGTTAAATTAAAACGCTGTCGTGCAATATCCTGATATTCATCAATAATGACATATTTATAACCTAACTCTATATCTTCTTTATATGTACCGAGTAATTTTTCAGCTTTATTAATCATATCTTCAAAATCTATTTTTCGATTTTGAACCAACATAGCCTGATATTGATTATATACATCTTTTGCAATATCTAAGAACAGGCGATTTCTCACGTTATCTGTTTTTTCTTTTAATACTTCAAAATCTCCTTCTTCATATCCGTTTGTCTTAAATCGACTGATAAAAACTTCCATGAATATTGCAAAACGATAAATATATTTATCACTTTCCACTTTTGTAAGCTGGCGATAGACCTCTTCGTCATTTTTTTCTTCTAATTTAAACCCATTTTTTAACAGAATTGCTTCCAAATGCTCTAAAAGACTTCTCCCATCATTATAACTCGCAAATGTATATTCTAACTTTGTCCCATATTGTTTGTGAAGTCTAATCTTATCCTCTATACTTCTCTTATATTTATCCAATTCCTCCTGTGTAAACCGTGTTGAAGTTCCATCTTCATGAATACCAAAATGCTCCAAATATAGTTCTTTTCCATCCTGTTTTATAAAAAAATCCGGTGTATATTTCTTTTTGGCATTAAGAATATCAAATTCATATTCTTTTTCATAGTAATATTCTAAATTATGCAAATATAAGAAATTTGCAATCTGAACCTCTTGTGTAGAACGCAAAAACTCCCCTTTAATTGTTCTTGTTTTCTTTGTAAGACTATCAATAACTTTGTTTGAATATTCCTGCACAACACTCTTCATTGTCTCAAAATCCTTGGCACATTTCTGTTCATGATATTGTGCCAAACTGTTATAATCCAATGCTTCCTCCGGAATATCCATATAGTAACCAAAGAATAACAAAACATTCCTCAACAACAATCGATTCTCATATATTCGATTTTTCAATATATCTATAAAATATTTTCTTTTATAATTCTCAATTTCCGGATAATCTTGTATAGAATTGCGAATAATTTCATTTCCAAAAGAATGAAAAGTAGTTACCTTTGCAGGTATCCCCAACTGTTTTTGAATCTTATCTTTCAATTCATCTACAGCTTTATTTGTGAATGAAATAACAATAATCTCATCTGGATTTACATTCTGTTTTTCAACCAGATATTTTACTTTAGCAGCCATGGTTGTTGTCTTTCCTGCCCCAGCTCCTGCAACGACTAATGCTGCATCCGAATCATTTAAAACAACTTTTCTCTGTTCTTTGTCTAAACTTATGTGGGAATCTATGCTTTTTAAAATGTCATCAAGATATAACTTCTCTATCTCCATCTGCATTTCAACATATCTTTCATTATGCCATTCAACTTCATCCTTTAATAAACTCATTTTCTTTATAAAGAAGTCTATTTTTTCTTCTGAAATTGATACTTGACGTTTTATACTATCAAGATTATTAAATCCACACAACTCTTCATACAATCCCTCATACTTTTTTATCCAATGAGCTGCATCTCTTTCTGTTATAAATCTTGGAGTATACACTAAGTTTACATACTCATAACAAAATTCCATAATTTCTTTTTCTAGTTTTTCCTTGTCAATACATACAATAATACCCATTTTTATCTCCAATGTGACATACATTTTAATATGTGCTATATTATTTACATCATAGCACACACGAAAGGATTTTTATATGTTTTTACATTTTTTTACAAAGAAGATAAAAGCTTCTGCAAAAATTCAGGAAGAATATATTGATTCCATTATATACATTTTAGAAAGTCCTTTATGGGACAAATCCGATAAGCAAATTTATCTTTCTCTTCCAGGTGATTTAACACAAGAAACAATAGAGTTTGCAAAAAAGAAATTGGCGAAGAAGAATTAGAGCTACTATAACATATAATCCACAAAATTTGATTTTCTTAACTGTTCTGAATACCAAAACTTTTTTAATTTTATTGAATTTACGTCTTGACAAGGTCATGGCTAACTTCGAAAAAGTGTCGCCAATCCGTTGCCACTACTTAAACAAATTTGTTTGAAATATGCATAAACAAAGCACTTACGCAAGTCACGAAATTATTCAAACTCCTATCCTCAAAAGTTTACTCCTTTATAAGATAGGGTATCTGTTATGTTTATCAGTTCATTTCTGTACTGTTTTGATTTATTTTCATATACTTTTGGGTAAAAGTATTGTCATTCTATTGTCATTATTCATCACTATTGTAAGCTGTTTCAACATCTTTTACAAACAGGAATTTACCAAATAGACAAATTCATCAAACATTTTCGACTTTGCCTATTTTTTTAGAATCTGCTCTTTAAAATTCAATCTACTTAATAAATACTCTATACCACTTATATCCTATGTAAAAGAATGTTTCTCTTGCTACAAAAGGAATCTTTGATTTTAATGTTTTGTATGCACTTGTATCAGTTGGCGATGGTAAAGAATCTATACCAACATCTTTTGAAAGCAACATTGCCCTCTTCATATGTAGCGGATCACTTACAATCAATGCAGATTTTAGTTTTCTACTATCCATCAACTCCTTTGCGTTTTCTAAATTCTCTTGCGTAATTGTTGATGTTGTTTCTTCTAAAATTATCTCTTCCGGTACTCCGCATTTGATTAAATATTCTTTTGCCACTGTTGCATCAGCAATCGAATTGCCTTCACCAATTCCACCTGTAGTAATAATAATATTTACTTTTCTACTATTATATAAATTTATTGCATGATTTAAACGTTGTTTATATACTTCGGAAACTTCATCATTTGAACATGCTGCTCCCAAAACAATAGCCACATCACACATTTTTTCACTATATACCTTACTATAGTTGCATATTGTTATTACATTAGCGAATACATAAATCAAAGCACACAATATGCTTCCTATTATAATTTTACTTATATTACTTTTTATCCCTTTCATATCCTTACCTTTATTTTGAACTTTTGAACCATTGCATAAAAATCTCTTGTCACCTGTGAATTCTTATCATAATCAACTGCTGTTGCATATATATCTGTATTTTTTTGACAAAATCTTCGTTCATTTGATTTGATTTTCTGAATTTCAGCAACCAGGTGTTCAAAATAATCCTCGTCAAAAATCTGCCCATTAATTAGACGGTTTTTATCTAATACATGGCCTGCTTTGTAAATGTGTCAAGTACCTTTGTTGCCCGCACTCTAAACTAAATTGCTTTCTCAAAATTAATACGATATCCAACTGCAACGATAGCTGCCAGTAATTAAAACTTATATTGGTATGTTTTTCCGTTATCAGCAACTCGTGCAAAATTTGCACAAGTTAAATTTTCATCCAATTCTTTTTCTTCAAAAATATTCTTTAAATGCTTCGTAACAACGCTTCTGTCTACATAAAAAGCTATGAAATAGCTTTTTGTATCAGCCATACATCATTATTCTACACTCTGGCCTCTATTCTATATCCCCCCTGCATCACAAGTAAACACCAAGAAATCAACGGCACTATTTCTTATTTGTAGTTCTTCGCTCATGAAAATTGTCCTTTCTTGTATTTCAATTATTAATTTTTATCCGTTTACAATCCATAAAAACTTTTGCTAAAATAATTATATCAAAATCCATAAAAAATAAAATATAAGTTTTCCCTCACCATGCTCAGTTCAATTTCGCTTCGCTCCATCTTACTGACGGCTTGCGCCGTATAAGGCTGAAAAAAGAAAAGCTCCCGAGTACATAAATGTCCTCGGGAGCTTTCCTTTTTTCAGCCTTGCATGGCTTGTAGCTTATTCGAACTCGACAATTAGTAACCAATTTTATTTAGAAATTATTTATTGTCGTGTTTATCGTTTTTAGATTATTTGATATATCCATATTATCCTGCCTATATGGGCTAATATTATCATTTTGTTATCAGTGTTGATAACACTCGCTCTATAACTGCAGATGATAATAACTATATATTTGGTATTGATTATAAACGATTCTATTTGTGAAATCAACATTCCATTATTAAGAAAATATCTATATCAACATAACAACTCATGAAGTCTTTCGATTTCTTCATTAATAGCTCTCGTATTTGCTTCATCTAAAACACATGATAATTTGATTTCACGCCTAACATCATCTTCTATATCTGGCAAATTTGCAATCTCAACATATAACCTATTTACAAAATTATCCATTTGGGTAAGTAACGACTTCGGAAGTTCATATAACAATTTAAGTAGTTGTTTAAACACTTCATTCGTATGTATTGTTTTAAAATATAACGCCCATGCAACTATCCTTTCATAAAGTGAAGCAAACTGCTTTGAAACATATACTATCATTTCCAAATCACTCGGTACTCCCGCTTCCCCAATCGCATCTTGAATTGCAGAATTCAAAAGTGTACACAAAATTCCGTTTAATTTGACAATTTCATTCAGTTTTACAGAAACATTCTCTAATAGTTCATCAGGACTCATTTCAATTATATGTGTCGCAAATAAACCATACTTAAAATCCCATCTATGTTTCTGTAATTTGTCAAACTCGTCTTTCATCACATAAGCAAGAAATTTATACTCCCATGCATATGGCTTTTCAATTAAAACACGTAACGCTTCTGCAGAAATATTACTGTCTAAAATATGTGGTTCCAGAGTATGTGATATTTTTTTATATCTCAATCCATCAGAAAATATCAAACTTAATTGATGTCTCATCGTAGTGGTTATGTCTCGCACAGATTCATACGTATAAATCCATTGTTTTGATTCACTATAAATTTCCGAAACAAATTCAAATAGCTGAGGATTGTCCACAACAGTCGAAAAATTCCCATCTTTATTGACTTCCCATATTTTTAATTGGCTATATAACTGCTTATCCACAAACACAAATACCGGAATCCCTTTAGCTTTTGCATGTAAATATTCTAAATTCGTAATAGATTTTCCACTCTCCGTCACATATCCATATCTAGTTCCAACAATAAGTATAAAAATATCCGCTGATTTATCAACATTACTCAAGCAATTTTCAAAAGTCCCAATACATGGATCAATAGGAAACGAGTCAAACTCGGACAGCATAGTTTGAAAACCGTAATTAGTTTCAAAAAATTCTTTTAAGTCTTCTCGAACCTGTTTTAGGTCATAGCAAGTAGAACTAACAAAAACTACTGGTGTATGTCTATCTGTATTCATATTCTCTCCTTATCCTTTTTATATATCTTCAATTAGATTTTTTCGCAACGCTTCAATAGCATCCAGATTCCTTTTTAGAATTTTAAGTTGTCTATATGCTTTTTCTCTCAATATTTTCAGCCTCTCGATTTTTGGCACTTCCCGTCTCATCAAATCAGCATTCGTATCTTCCAGATTGATAAGCACAACCAATTCTTCCGCCAAAGCAAAATCTCTGATATTAGGAGTTTTCCCGCTTATTCCTTTCTCATTTCTCCACTGTACCGCTGTTTTCCCCAATAACGCCATATTCAAAATATCCGCTTCAGAAGCATATGCATATGCTATCTCCTGCGGAAATAATATCGGTATTATCAGGAATTCCTTTATCGCATCTGTATGAATACGATAGTTTATTTTTGAAAGTTCTCTCTCTACATCCCATCCAATCGCTAACCGATTTGCTTCATCTTTCTTTAATCGCTAATAATCTTTAATAATATAGAGTTTAAATTCTGGAGAAATCCACGAAGCAAACTCAAAAGCAATATCTGTATGAGCATAAGTGCCGCCATACCGTCCTGATTTTGATATGATACCGATTGCATTTGTTGCTTTTATCCATTGTTACGGTGTCAATGTAAACGCATTATCCCCGACTCTGTTTTAAACCTATCGAATTCGATAGGTTTAAAATTGGAATTATGGATTTGGTCCCACAAGCCCAAAAACGAAATCATGGAATGGTTACGCATCCAGTTTGCCACCACGATAAACGCATTATCAGGATTTTTATATTTAGCAATATCTGTCTTCGAAATATAAGCTTCCTCATTAACAACCTCTCCAATTACTCTGATTTCTGTTCCGTTAGCATCTATTTTCATATTCTTCATTGTGTCTCTTCACCCCTCTCATGCTATTTCCCGAATACGTTTTTTATATGAGTAACATTCCCAATATATGTTTTACAATAGAAACCTTGCAAATTTTCTTATTTCAATTGCATCATTTACTTTATCTTACTGATTTTCTATTATCAAACTGTTGCTATTATTTATAAATACCTTAATACATGTATTAGTAAAATACAATATCCTTTCCATCTTCTAAATAATCTGGAATCTTCACATCTTTTGTAAGCGGATGTCCCTTAAATAAAATTCTTATTGCCCTAACCGAACCATATATCTCTATCATCAATTCCTTCTGCTTCTCATATACATCGACATTGTAACTATTATTAGTTAATTCATGTGCAGGAACCTGCCTAATCTTTCTTATCTGCCTAATAGGTTTAATTATAACTTCATCTACATCAAAATTAGCTTTAACATTTTTAAGAAGCCACTCTTTGAACATTACTATACTGCCCTTATCTTTACCTTCCTCATCTTTTCGTTCTATTCCTTTTATAAATACAGAATCTTTTTGAAATGTTTTTATCGAAATGTTATGTACTACCAACTTTTCTAACACTAACACAAAATCATAATAATTCTTCATTGTTGGTAATAGTATATTCCTATATCCCTCCGGCATATCTGTATCTTGTATTCCATATGTATGTGAAAATAATTTAGGAATACTCATTGCTTCACAAAGATTATTTATCACTTGCATTTCCTCTAAAAGAGCGTGAAATATCCAATATTGGGTGACCCATTCTCCCATAAGCAAATTTTTAATAAATCCCGCACTAACTTTGCAATTATTTTGGTTTTCTAACTCAAATCCTTTCCAAAGCATTTGAATTTTGGGAGATAATTTAGCTAAATCTATTACAAAAACTCCTATTGCTCTATTTAGTTTTTCGCCTTCTATATATGCCATACCATAATCCTTAATATATTCATTCGGAGAACCTTCTTCATAAAATTCATCTTTAATGCATATGGTACCTCTATACCCATTATCCATGACTAAGAACTTTGGATTATTAATGTATCTTTCTAATATTTCTATATCAAAAAAAATGACTTCAAACTGTTCCTTGCCTCTTTGCAAAAGGACTGTATATGGTTTCTGATAATCAATTTCGACTCCCTCTAATGCCTGATCTGTTGGATAAAAACATGTATGTCTATCGGTATTTCTTGCATTTGCTATTTGATGTTCCTTTGATAACCCTATATCAAATCCTTTGATATGAGGATTCAACACATCAACCTCGGAAATTGCTTCCACAAACCCGTCATTAATTAATTCTATCATTTCATTTACATCATAATCTTCTATTTCATAAATAGGTAAACCATTAAAACTACTCGAATCCAAATAGTATCTAATAACTTTATCCAATAATTTGCTATCCTTCATGGTACATCCTCACATTTATTTCTACTAAGATGTTTTTATTATATCATGCGTCTAACTAAAGATACAGGCAAATTGTGTCTAACAGTTTTAATCCATTATGCTGATAACGGAAATTGATATAAACTAAAAAATGTAGATAATATAAGTATGGCAGGCAATCTCATAGACTACCTGCCATATAATATATCCTATATAGAAATTTAATTATTCAAATTCATTTATAGTAAATGCAATCATAGTTGATTTTAGTACACATTTGTGTATTTTGGTCTGTTTTATCTTTGTATTATTGATATTTTTTGTGTCGATGTGATTTTATGGAGCCAAAATGGAGCCAGTTATTATGTTAAGATACTCTCCGTCATTTTAAGACTTTGTATACACACAACTGTATCAATCAATCTTATACTTATCCCTTAGCCATTTTTTTACTATTTCAATATCTAGTGAAAACATATCCATTTTCTCTGTTTTAGCTTTTATGCTGGCTCCTATAATTTCTATTACAACTATAAGTATGCTAATAATTCCTTGATTATCATTGCACCATTTTACAAATCCATTAATTTCCTCACAATCCTTAGTTACATATTTTATAATACATAACGAAGCTATAATTATTATCCCTACTATAAACAATGAAAAACATATGCAACTAATTATTTTTCTTCTTCTCACAATTTTTTTAGCCTGCTTATCTATTATATCTTCTTGTCCTTTCGAGAATTCCTCGTTTCCATCGCTTACATTTTGCATAAATTCTATTTTTTGTTTTAACAATTCTATTTCATCATTATGTTTACTCTCGATTGCTGCAATCCTACTTTCTAAAATAGTTTTATGAGATTCCTCTACAATTCCCTCTATGTTTTCATCTACTGCATTTGTTTCGCTCAACTTTCTTTCTATATCATATATTATTTCTTCTTTTATTTCATTTTCCTCATTTAAATTCATAATATAAGGAAAGATTCTTTCTTTAACATCTTTCAGCTTATCCTTCTCCGGAGCAATTCTTATGTTTAGGAATTGACAAAAGGCTTTGTAATCATCCGAAGTTCTTCCTTTATATTTCAGTAAAATTGAATACCATACACTCGGCAAAACAAAAATAGGTATTGTTCCAGATCTTTTTTCCATCGCCCAATCTGTCAAACAATGGTCCGCTGTTATGAAATAATATTTCAGATCCATAAAATTAGATGCTTGCCCTTTATCATTCTTATCCACCATATATAAATAGTTGTTTATATCTATTTTTATTGCACTAATATATGTATTTCTGTAATGTTCTTCCTTATATTTAGAAAAATCTGCAACAAGTTCATTAAAACCACATCTAGAATCCCCTTCGTAATCCTTATTTACAACAGTCTTCTTAAACGGTCTTAAAATCTTATTTACTTCTTTTTCTAAATATATTCTAAATTCTTCGAATTCGCCTGCATAGTTTCCTGGCATTCCACACCATATTGTATATTGCTCATAAAAATCTAAATTTGCATACTTTGAACCCATTATTCTCATTGCCTTCACAGATAATGGTTTATTTTGCCCTAAGGCCTTTTTTAACAAATTAACATGATACTTAATCGTATTTGTTATTTCAACTGCTGTATGATTTGTATAACATATTTTAATCCCTGCGCTTGTACATTTTTTAATAAATGCGTTCATTACATTTTTTCTTTCTTCATTATTAAAAACTGCCAATCTAAAAATGACATTTGAATCCAAATAAAATTCTTTTCCATTAAAAATTTGCGCAAAAGAACTTGTATTCTTTTTAACTGTCAACATACAATATTCAAAACATGAAGCAATTAAATTAAGTATGAACTCGTTTTTCGGTTTATAATCCCAATTCAAAAAATCATTTATTACTCTCGATTGATCGGGATCAAATTTTGTATCAATCACACTATCAACAGTTTTTGAATCACAATAGTTCATTAACTCTAATACTGTATTCTTTTCCGCATTAAACGTATTATATAAGAATCTATATATCAAATCTTTAATTCTTCAAATCCATACTTTGATTCCTTTTCCTCAAGAAAAAGTTTGATATATTCGTTAATATTTATGCGTTCAGAATCTTTCATCTTTTCATATTCTTTAGGATTTATCGTATATTTATTGAGTAGTTGATCTTGTTCTTCATATACTACAATCCCTCTTTCTTTTTTTAACGCATCCTTTATTTCATCATATGAAAATTCATGAGTATATATTTCATTTAAAGCATCAATAATTTCATTTATTTTTAATGGGGTCCCATAAGAATCAAACAAAACTAATTTAATTATTTTCCTTAAATTAGTTGTGAAATTTTTAGCAGAACTATCTCCTAAAACAACAGCTAATCTAAATATTTTTTCTTTATTCATTATTACTTTTCCTATCATGTACTCTAACTTAACATTTATATATCAATACTGTCTTGCCATTTGTTTTTTTCTATCTGTCTCAATCCTATACATTTAAATTTTAATTCCGAGATATATCCTGCTCCTTTTTCACTTATGTAAGAATACGTATCTACTTGAAGTTTAATATCTTGGCTATATGTAGTTCCTATAACATCCTTATAAAAAACAGTCAATGGTATATCTGTATATCCCATCTTATCAAGCTTAGGTTCTGTACTCCACCAATTATTTTCCTTTTTCGTTTTTACACCTGGCACAAGTCCCACATAAGCGGCAATCTCAATTCCTAAATTTAAACATTTTCCTTGTTCTATCGCGTTAGTACCATTTGTATCTTGCGGATTATAATACGAACTTTTTACTTTCCAATATGTTATTGGTCCCAGTCCCACATTTTTTAAAGATAAACAGGCGTATAAATTCAAAGGTCCACTTTCGTTTATAACCGCCTGTATAGTACCTCCATTAGTATTTAATGGAGTATTCACCTTTTTAAATGTCGCTGCTAAGTAGGGAGAAAATTGAAGTTGCCTATCAATCTTATTCTGTTTACCAGTATACAAAATAGTAATAACAATACCTACTAATGTTGCTATCGCACCTATAATTGATCCAATATAGGCCCCAAGAAAACTCGCCCAATCTGAATTTGAAATATTGCTTTTGTATCCATTTCCAAATATAAACTTATCAAGTAATAGCGGCATTATGATAACAACTGCTAACACTGCACTAAGCACAACAATAATTTTTCTTTTCATTTTGATATATCCAATCTGTGATAAATTCTTAGTTCTACACAAATGCAAATTATTATGTTATTCTTCATTTCCTTCTTTCATAATTGTATTCCATGCAATTTTATGTTCATAATTCAGTTCAGAATCTGCTTCCAAATTTTTTATATATGCATTAATGAAATCATCTGTATTATCTAATAATCTAAGATAATAAGCCAAAGTAGAAAATACTCCATTAGTAATCACCTGGCATCCATGTTCACTTTTAATTTGATATGCTAGCATTCTAATATTATGCTTCTCTTCCTCATCCATTGAACTTGTACTTAATATGTAGTATCTCTGAATTGTAGTTGGTTTTATTTTTTTGTATGCATCCAAAACCATAATTCCTGTAACAGGAATTTCAAACTTAATTTCTACTACCTCGTACAAACTACCATCCAAATTTCTTATAACAATATCTCCCGCTGCTCCACTACTTCTATCGCAACTATTATGTGAACCTAAGGGTTCTAATACCTTGTCACTATATCTTCCCATTTGAGAAATCATACACTCATATACACTATATAGTGCTATGACAGGCAAAATCGAAGCACCTCTACTTTTGTATGGATGATAAAAATGTGCTGTTAGATACTTCATAATTGTATCGATAGTTAATATAGATTCAGACTCTATCGGATTAATTAATGTAACTACCTTTTTTGCCTTTTCGGTAATGCTTCCCTTAAAAAGTGCAAGCAAATATTTATATGAGTTTGCACCCTTTACACATACATCATCTAAAATAGCTAAAAATGCATTCTTTACTTCTTTGTTTTGAATTTTCCCTGGAAATTCTAAGTTATATGGTATATTTTGTTCCAGACTTCTTGTCAACCAACCAGATTCCTTCATCGCTCCTGGAAATTGTTTTATTTTCATAAATGGTGTGACATACTTTGTGTCAAAACTACGTCCGCTATATCCACCATCCATATTAGCCTGATGATATCTAACATCTTGCTCTGGATGCAAACACTTATAAGTTAAGCTGGTAACAAGTACTGTAAATACTCCTTTAAAAGTTTCTTCCTTCATATAAACACTTGTAACCCATCCTAGTTGTTCAGCGTTTAATCCCACATTTTCAACACTATCACGTTGTAATGCTTCTTTGTATGTATCTTCCAAAAATACTGTTGGATTCACTTGTTTCATATCTCCATCTCCCTTCACTTTAAAAAATTGATATTTTAATTCCTTTGATACTGCATCTACCATATTTACGCATATACTGTTTCCTACACGTTCATATAATTTTGAAACTAATCCCGGCTTTTTAAAATTCTTTGGGAAGCCCATGAATTTATAACACTCATTTATCGTAAGTTTTCTTACTCTTCCTTCATCATATATCCAATATCGTCCACTCTGTTCCTGAGATGCAATCGTTGGATGAACACCATCTGATGAATATATTCTGTTTGGTTGTTTATGAACTCTCGATAAATGCTCCGTTCCAGGTCTAACACCGACAGTTCTAATTTTTTTATTTCTATATCCAATAAAAACAAGTCCGGATTTTGGTTGTTTTTTATAGCTATCAAGAATTGTGTATTCTTCTGGCTTTAAATATTCGAAATTACCGTCTCTATCCAAAAAAGGTTTCATACTGTCTACTGGATGTGTTTCCAATTTGTCAAAGTCAAATACTTTGCCATCTCTATTTCCTACAATAAGTATTCTCTCTCTATTTTGTGGAACTCCAAAATCCTTAGCGTTCAATACCCTATATGTTACTGAATATCCTAAATCATTTAACGCTTGCATCATCACATATAAAGTATTTCCCTTGTCATGTTTCTCTAAATTTTGAACATTTTCAAGAATAAATGCTTTAGGTTTCTTTTCTTCCAATATTCTACATATATCAAAAAATAAAGTTCCTCTTGTAGTGTCATAGAATCCCTTTTGCTTTCCACATATCGAAAAAGTCTGGCAAGGAAAGCCAGCACATAACACATCAAACTCTGGTAATTCTTTTGGATTTAATTCTGTTATATCTCCTTTTGGATTAACACCATAATTGCTCTCATATACTTCACAAGCATGATCGTCTATTTCACAGCTATATACACATTCAAATCCATTTCTTTCCATTCCTAATCGGAATCCTCCAATGCCTGCAAACAAATCTATAAATTTTAATTTATTACTCATCTTCTTCACCATGTCCTACTATAATACGCAAATTTGTTCTGAACTTATACAAGAAAAATCATGTTCTATTGGTTCCCCAATATACTCTATATTGTCTTGTATATATTTCAGCAAGTCTGTACCATCTAAATAATAATACATTTGGGGTACAATAAAACGGTCTCTTTCTTTTCTTAATCTATCTAATGAAATTGATGTTGTATTTTGAAACCTAGATATTTGCATAACACACTTATAGTCTTTTAGATATTTGTCTATACGTTTTATTACTTCAATATCATTCTTATACTGTTCTTTCCAATCTATCAGGTTTACTTTATTAGTTAAAAGCATTACTCCCTTTATAGCTTGTACCGGACTACTAACATACAAATATGCTATCACATCCTCATTTGGAAATACGCTCCTATGTTCAAATATCTTTTGGCCAGATACAACCCTGTCAAACACTTCGGGTTTAAAGCTCAATAACATTGTTCTCATTTAACTATTCCTTTGCTTCACTATGTTTATTTTTTCTTGCATCCTGAGGCTTCATTGTTCCATAAGGAATAAGCCACGTTTTTCCTTTTTTGACAGCGCCCTCCACGCGATTTTGTTCACACAACAAGGCTATTCTTCTTGACGATATCCCCCACTCTTTTGACATTTCTATAGTTGTAAAATAGTCCATTTCCGCCTCCTTATTATATAAAATATTATATTTATTTATCTGAATAATTGCAAGTGTTTTCACGAACATAGGTTCTCTTTTCTTATTAGCACCTCTTTTCTTTTTACATAATTTCCCTATAATTTATCTTCTTCTCTCATCCCTAACCTTATCAACTTTCTCTTTAAACCTATCCAACACACTTCTTTCATCTATCACAAACTGTTTCATAAAATCTAGTGCCTTATCCAACATTTTTTTAACCTTGTACTCCGCAACCGTTAAGTCATGATTCTTTCCTTTTTGTTTCTCCTTTAATTTCATACCAAACACCCAATCTGCACTCAGCTAATTCCCTCAGCCTCCCTGCAACACATTTGACAATGTCTTCTGGGTAAATACCGACCTCTTTGAAACCTTCGTCTCCAATCCTCTTTTAAAACCTCTTTCGACCGGCACACCTACCACGTGCATATGTGGACTTGCTTCATCATAATGGACCACTGCATTTGCCACTACAAAACTAGGCATCAACTCCATTAATTTATCCACTATCATTTTGTAAATTATATGAATATCTCTTAACTGTTTTTCTCTGTCAATGACTGTGTTAAAATGTAAGAAAAAGGCGTTTAAATTATGTAGTTTTTTCGATACATCTTAGGATGTGATACACTCTTATAAATACATTATAGGAGTGATTAAACAATGAAAGGAAACTTATGGATGGAAATTAGAAATGAACGCAAGAAAGGATTGAGCTATACGGAAATAGCACGAAAACATTATATTGATCCAAGAACTGCAAAAAAATATGCAGAGTCTGACAGTAAACCTGTGTATACACTTACAGCATCAAAGCCTTCTAAACTGAATCCTTATAAACACCTGCTAGATATGTGGCTGGAAGAAGCTCCTTATAGTGCAGTACGTATTCATGAAAAACTGGTAGAACAGGGATGTGATTGCAAATATACGATTGTATGCCAGTATGTAGCTTCAAGAAAAGCTGATTTAAATGAAAAAGCAACAGTAAGATTTGAAACAATGCCTGGATTACAGGGGCAGGTTGACTGGGGATTTTTCGAAAATTATAAAATCTTAGAAAATGGAGAATATAAGAAATTATGCTGTTTTCTGATGATTCTTGGTTATTCACGAATGCGATATATCGAGTTTGTAACAGACATGAGTACAACAACATTAATTAAATGCCATATCAATGCATTTAGGTACTTCGGAGGATATCCGGAAGAAATCTTATATGACAACATGAAGCAAGTTGTTGTGAAATGTATGATGAAACAATCAGAAAGTGAATTGAATAAGTAGTTTGAAGATTTTGCAGGATTTTATGGTTATAAACCTGTTTTGTGCCGCCCGTACAGAGGGCAGACAAAAGGCAAGGTGGAAAGAACAGTCCGGTATGTCAGGGAAAATTTTATGGTGGGAATTAAATATAGCTCCCTTGCAGATTTAAACAGTCAGGCACACGCAGGGTGTAATAAAATCAACGCCAAAATCCATGGAACAACAAATGAGCGACCGATAGACCGGCTGACAGAAGAAAATCTTCTTCCATATAAAGAGAGAATACATTATTGATAAGATAAATTTAAGAAGAGTTGAAAAAGACTGCCTCATCAGCTATGCCGGTAATAAATATTCTGTTCCACCAGAATACGTTGGCAGGGATGTGACAGTCATTGTCCTCGACCATATGTTAGCAGCATATTTCGGGGGTAAACAAATCACTTTGCATAAACTATCTTACAGTAGAAACACTTTGAATGTCAACAAAGAACACTATAAATCCATGATTGTGAAATCAGGCTTTGATATTGAAAATACATTATTAAATAATCCGGATTTAGTAGACTTATGTATCCCGAATCATTCTCTGAAGAAATATGATGAGCTGATGGGAGGTATGATGCTGTGAGTGAAGTTGTTTACGAACGGATAAAGAAAAATCTTGAAATATTAAACATGAAAAACACATCCCTTATTCTTGATAATTATCTTGAAAAGGCTATTCATGACAAGAAAAATATTGTTGAAATTCTGGATTACCTGTTAGCAGAAGAAGCAAAAACAAAGAAAGACCGGGCGGTTGAGAATCAGATTAAAATGTCCGGCTTTCCTTACAGAAAAACTCTGGAACAATTCGATTTTGATTTTCAGCCAAGCATAAACAAAGAACAGATAATGGAGCTTGCCACAATGCGTTTTGTTGAAAATAAAGAAAATGTGGTATTTTTAGGAACACCGGGAGTTGGTAAAACACACCTTACAGTCTCTCTTGGAATGATAGCTGCACAGCACAGATATTCAACATACTATATCAATTGCCATAACCTTATAACGCAACTGAACAAAGCCCATTATGAAGACAGGCTTCAGGAAAGATTAAAAAACTACGCAAAGTATAAGGTTCTGATTATTGATGAAATAGGATACCTGCCTATGGATATATAGGGTGCCAACCTGTTCTTTCAATTAATAGCCAAGAGATATGAAAAGAATACAACTATTTTTACTTCAAACAAAGCATTCTCATCATGGAATGAAGTGTTTTCAGATATCACGATTGCCTCGGCAATTCTTGCCAGGATACTGCACCACTGCCAGGTAATTAGTATAAAGGGTGAAAGTTATCGCTTAAAAGAGAGGAAGGAGATGATGTCCAACATAAACACAGTTGTAAATACTTTATTTGAAACAGGAAATTAATTTTTTATCAAAAAACACAAAATTTAAACGCCAAAAAACTGCAAAATCAGAATGTCATTAACAGTGATATGCTTATGGAGGAATTTCAGAAAATCGAAAAAAAAGAAAAGAAAACAGCTAAAAAGAAAAAACAGAAATAAGCATAAAAAAACCTTGCCGATATTCAATTTCCATATCTGAACCCGCACTGTCGTGCGGTTATCGCGGCATTCGTCAAATGGAAATGCAAGCATTTCCATTTTCCTCATTGCTCGCGCAAATCAGCAAGGTTTTCTTTATGCTATTGATGTAATTATTTAGTGCATGATGTTAAAAATGTTGCCAGTTCCTAAACAAATTTGTTTGCAACCCGCATAAACACTAGCTTCTTAAAACCCATTTCATCACTCGAACTCTATCGTTCCCGGCGGCTTACTCGTCAAATCATACATTACCCGATTAACCCCCTTGACTTCATTAATAATCCTATTCATCACCCGATTCAATACCTCATAAGGTATCTCCGCCGACTCTGCTGTCATAAAGTCAATCGTCTTAACAGCTCTCAATGCTATAGCATAATCATAAGTTCTCTCATCACCCATAACACCAACGGAGCGCATATTCGTCAATGCCGCAAAGTATTGATTAATCTCCTTATCCAGCCCCGCCTTAGCGATTTCTTCACGATAAATAGCGTCTGCCTCCTGAACCATTTTAACTTTCTCAGCGGTAACTTCTCCAATAATCCTTATTCCAAGTCCCGGTCCCGGAAATGGCTGACGAAAGACCAGATACTCCGGAATACCCAACTCTAATCCGGCTTTTCTGACTTCATCCTTAAACAAATCACGAAGTGGCTCAATAATTTCCTTGAAATCCACGCAATCAGGTAATCCACCTACATTGTGATGCGACTTAATCACAGCGGACTCTCCGCCCAAACCACTCTCTACAACATCAGGGTAAATTGTTCCTTGTACCAAATAATCCACTGAACCGATTTTCTTTGCCTCTTCCTCAAATACCCGGATAAACTCTTCACCAATAATCTTACGCTTCTCTTCCGGCTCCTCAACACCTGCCAGTTTTTTATAATATCTTTCCTGTGCATTAACACGGATGAAATTTAAGTCATAAGAACCATTTGGTCCAAACACAGCCTCAACTTCATCACCTTCATCTTTCCTAAGCAAACCATGGTCTACAAACACACAAGTCAATTGCTTTCCAATAGCCTTTGCCAAAAGTACCGCTGCCACCGATGAATCCACACCACCTGACAGTGCACACAATACCTTTCCATCTCCTACTTTTTCACGAATGGCCTTAATGGAATTTTCCACAAACGAATCCATCTTCCAATCACCTGCACAACCACATACATTGTACACATAATTACTTAATATCTCTTTTCCTCTAACAGTATGAAGCACCTCTGGATGAAACTGTATCGCATACAGATTCTTTTCCGGACACTCTGCCACTGCGACAGGGCAATCGTTTGTATATCCCGTAATCGTAAATCCCGGTGCCGGCTGCGAAATATAGTCATTATGGCTCATCCAGCATACTGTATTTTTTTCTATATCTGTAAACAGCTTTGACTGTGTATCTAAATGAACTTCTATCTTTCCATATTCACGAATCGGTGCCTTCTCCACCTTACCACCTAAAATGTGCTGCATCAGCTGTGCTCCATAACACAAACCTAATACAGGGATTCCAAGTTCAAATAACTCTTTTCTATATGTAGGAGAATCTTCCTCATAACAACTATTTGGACCACCTGTCAGAATAATTCCCTTTGGATTCATTTCCTTAATTTTTTCAATATCTGTTTTGTATGAATAAATTTCACAATACACATTGCATTCACGAACACGACGTGCTACCAACTGATTGTACTGTCCACCGAAATCAATTACAATAACTAACTCTCTATTCATGTCTCCTCCTAAGTTTCCCTTCCATTCTTATATAATTTTCAGTTGTATAACAACCTAATGCATATATACTCCTACAATTCTACTTCATTTTTGTTTATTAAACAAGAATAAAGAATATTTTTCATCAGAAGAGAATCGTATTTTTTGCCATATCTCTTATATTAACACTTAAAAAGTGGGTATTCAAAGCCCTATAACTTTAAAATACCCTCATTTATTAATCAAACTAAACAGTAGTAAGCTTTTAAGCATTTATGTCTTTACATCTATACGATACATATATAAAAATCTTCCCCCACAAAAAAGACACCTGATATATAATTTCTATATACCAGATGCCTTCTATATCAATACCTGGTTTTTACCTTTTTCATTAACAACTACAGGCTTTTCTTTCTCCTCCGGAAACTTTCTCATCACTCATATCCGACTTTTCTCTTCTACTATCGGCTCTTTTATTTCCAATTATCTATTTCTCTGCCTGCTTACGGCTTTAGATATCTGCTCAAATAAAATATCATTCCTCGTCGAATCTTCGTTTTGAATACTCATCTATCCTTTCCAACTCTCCGTGATACTTTATCCAAAAAATACTCATTTTACAGTCTTCTTCGTTTCCACTGTAATATAAGCAGGATATCAATTGGTAATCTCCTTTGCTTACCTATACTCAGATACTTTTGTTACCGGGTCGACATCCGGTAACACATGCTGTTAATGCACCTTGTAAAAACATTCGGTATAAAAAACTTATTTAATTTGTACTTAAAATTTACCATATTTTCTGCCTGATTTAAAGGGTTTTAGAGCAACTTTTTTATCTTCATCACTTTGCCTAAAACCTATAAATTTTAAACATTTTTATGAATCGTTTTTTTATAAAAACCTCACAAAATTTCTTCAAACAACAAAACACGATAAAATGAATCTAACTCATTCACAATAATTATCTACTTCTTAGTTGCTTTTTCCAGCATCTGCTTCACAAATTTTGCCGTATAACTCGTCTCATGTTCCGCCACCTTTTCCGGTGTTCCTGCAACAACTACAGTGCCTCCCCGGTCACCACCGTCCGGTCCCATATCAATAATATAATCTGCTGCCTTTATCACATCAAGATTATGCTCAATCACCAATACCGTATTGCCCTCATCGGTCAGCCTCTGCAAAATCTCAACCAATTTATGCACATCTGCAAAATGAAGTCCTGTCGTCGGCTCGTCCAAAACATAAATCGTCTTTCCCGTGCTTCTTCTGCTCAATTCTGTTGCTAATTTGATGCGCTGTGCCTCTCCTCCGGACAACTGTGTGCTTGGCTGTCCCAGCTTAATATATCCAAGACCCACATCATAAAGTGTTTTCACCTTATTATATATTCTCGGTACATTTTGAAAAAAGTCTAATGCTTCTTCCACCGTCATTTCTAACACATCATAAATATTTTTACCCTTATATTTCACTTCGAGAGTCTCACGATTATATCGCTTTCCACCACAAACTTCACATGGAACATACACATCAGGCAGGAAATGCATTTCAACCTTCAAGATTCCATCTCCGGAGCATGCCTCACAGCGCCCTCCCTTCACATTAAAGCTAAAACGTCCCTTCTTATAGCCACGTTCCTTTGCATCCATCGTCGTAGCAAACAAATCTCGAATCATATCAAACATCCCGGTATAGGTTGCCGGATTCGAACGCGGAGTTCTTCCAATCGGTGACTGGTCTATATTAATAATCTTATCCAGCTGCTCCACACCCTCTATTTTTTTATGCCTGCCCGGAATCGTTCTCGCACGATTTAACTGCCTTGCAAGGCTTTTATATAAAATCTCATTGACAAGAGAACTTTTCCCTGAGCCGGAAACTCCGGTAACACATGTAAATATACCAAGAGGAATTTTTACACTGATATTTTTCAAATTATTTTCTGTTGCCCCTACTACTTTAATAAATCCAGTAGGTTTTCTTCTTTTCTCAGGCACTGGCACGCAAATTTTTCCGCTAAGATATTGCCCTGTTATGGACTTTTTATTCTTCATAATCTCTTGTGCTGTTCCCTTTGCAATGACCTCACCGCCATGCTCTCCTGCCCTAGGGCCAATATCAACTACATAATCAGCCGCCAACATTGTATCTTCATCATGTTCTACTACCACCAAAGTGTTTCCTAAATCCCGCAAATGTTTCAATGTAGCAAGCAGTTTTTCGTTATCATTCTGATGCAGACCAATACTTGGTTCATCCATAATATATGCAACACCAACCAGACCGGAACCAATCTGTGTTGCCAGTCTGATACGCTGTGCCTCTCCTCCGGACAAAGTTCCGGTAGCTCTGGATAAGCTCAGATAATCCAACCCCACATCTATTAAAAACTGTAATCTTCCCTTAATTTCTTTTAAAATTTCTTTTCCAATTGCCAACTGTGTATCCGTAAGTTTAAGTTCATCCAGAAACTGTTTCAAATCTCTCACGGGCATTTCTGTCATTTCATATATATTTTTATCTCCAATTGTTACAGCCAGAGACTCTGCCTTAAGCCGCTGCCCATGACAGGTTGCACACGGTGTAATTCTCATAAAAGTCTCATACTCTGCCTTACTGGATTCCGCACCGGTCTCACGATAACGCCTTTCTACGTTTCTCACCAATCCTTCAAATGCAATATCATAAGTTCCTACACCACGTTGTCCCTGATAATGTACCGGAACGCGCTCACCATTAGTTCCATTAATTAAAATATCCTGCACGTTTTTAGGATATTTTTCAAACGGTGTATCTAGGCTGAATCCATATTTTTTAGCCAAAGCCTGTAAAATTGCGTTTGTAAAACTCTTTCCATCGTTTGCACTCTGCCATCCAAGAACGACAATAGCTCCCTCATTAATACTGAGACTTTTATCCGGAATCATTAAATCAATATCAAACTCCATCTTATATCCCAACCCAAAACAATCCGGACATGCACCAAACGGATTATTAAAAGAAAAACTTCTCGGCTGTATTTCATCAATACTAATGCCACAATCAGTACATGCAAAATTCTGACTGAAAGTAATTGCCTCTCCGCCAATTACATCTACAACCATCAATCCATTTCCAAGCTTCAATGCATTTTCAATAGAATCCGTAAGACGCTTCTCAATTCCTTCTCGAATACTCAATCTATCAATAATAATTTCAATGTTATGTTTTATATTTTTATCTAATTTTATTTCTTCTGTAAGTTCATACATATTTCCATCTACACGAACTCTGACATAACCACTTTTTTTTGCACTCTCAAATACCTTTTCATGCCTTCCTTTTTTTCCACGCACAACAGGTGCCAGTATCTGAAACTTTGTACGCTCCGGCAATTCCATAACTTTATCTACCATTTCATCAATGGTCTGTTTTTTTATTTCTTTTCCACATTTTGGACAGTGTGGTATACCGGCTCTTGCAAACAACAATCTCTTGTAATCATATATTTCCGTCACCGTCCCCACCGTAGAACGTGGATTCCTATTTGTAGATTTCTGGTCAATAGAAATAGCCGGCGGCAGTCCTTCAATACTTTCCACCTGCGGTTTCTCCATCTGACCTAAAAACTGTCTTGCATAAGAAGACAATGACTCCATATATCTTCTTTGCCCCTCTGCATAAATGGTATCAAAAGCCAAAGAGGACTTTCCAGAGCCACTTAACCCTGTAATAACCGTAAATTCATCTCTTGGTATATCTATATTTATATTTTTTAGATTGTGTTCACATGCCCCTCTAATCTTAATGTACTTTTTCTTATTTGCCATCTCTCTATTCCTTTCTTATCTATGATACATCAGCTTAAGTTCTGCAAGGCGCTCACGCATCTCAATCGCCGTTTCAAAATCCAGCTCTGCCGCTGCTTTCTGCATTTTCTTTTCTACCTTGTCCATCAGCTTTTTCAATTCCTTTTTGTCCATAGACTCCGGATCTTTTTCTATATCATTAATCTTCTTGTCGACTTCCTTAGAAATACTGATAAGATCACGAACCGCTTTCTTAATCGTTGTCGGTGTAATTCCATTTTCTTCGTTATATTTTTTCTGTATCTCACGTCTTCTGTTTGTCTCAGAAATTGCCTTGTCCATAGATTCAGTTATCGTATCAGCATACATAACTACATGTCCCTCCGAGTTACGCGCCGCACGTCCTATCGTCTGTATCAGTGAAGTCTCTGAACGCAGAAATCCCTCTTTATCCGCATCCAAAATAGCCACCAGACTAATCTCAGGAATATCAAGCCCCTCACGAAGAAGATTGATACCGACCAATACATCAAAGACATCTAAACGCATATCACGGATAATCTCCGTACGCTCTAGCGTATCGATATCAGAATGAAGATATTTCACCCGTATTCCCACATCACGCATATAATCTGTCAAATCCTCTGCCATACGTTTTGTCAATGTAGTAACAAGCACCTTATTCTTCTTTTCTACCTCTTTATTAATCTCTGAAATCAAATCGTCAATCTGACCTTCAACAGGACGCACACTAATTTCTGGGTCAAGCAGTCCCGTAGGTCTGATAATCTGTTCTGCTCTCAATAATTCATGCTCTTTTTCGTATACATTCGGCGTTGCCGATACAAACAACATCTGGTCAATCATACTCTCAAACTCTTCGAACTTCAGCGGTCTGTTATCTTTTGCCGACGGAAGACGAAATCCATAATCCACCAGTGTACCCTTTCTGGACTGGTCACCATTATACATCCCACGAACCTGTGGCAGTGTAATGTGACTTTCATCTATTATAATAAGAAAATCATCTCCAAAATATTCAATTAACGTATGAGGTGTAGCACCTGGTTCTAACCCGGCCATATGTCTCGAATAGTTTTCTATTCCCGAACATATTCCTGTCTCTCGTAACATCTCCATGTCAAAATTTGTGCGTTCCGCTATGCGCTGCGCCTCTATGAGCTTATCCTCTGATTTAAAAAAAGCTACCTGTTCCGCTAACTCTGCTTCAATTGCTTTGATAGCTCCCTCCATTCTCTCCGGTGGGATAACATAATGGGAATTTGGAAATATAGCCACATGCTCCAAAGCCCTCTTTACTTCCCCTGTCAATGTATCTATCTCTGTAATACGCTCTATCTCATCGTCAAAAAACTCAACTCTTACAGCGCTATCCGTATACGAAGCAGGAAAAACCTCTAAGTTTTCACCTCTTACCCTAAAAGTTCCACGTTTAAAATCCATATCATTTCTGTCATACTGGATTTCAATCAATTTATGAATCACCTCGTCTCTATCCCTAATTGTTCCCGGACGAAGAGACACAACCATATTTTTATAATCAATCGGATCACCCAATCCATAAATACAGGAAACCGATGATACTATAATAACATCTTTTCTTTCCATTAACGCCATAGTTGCCGAATGACGAAGCTTGTCTATCTCATCATTAATTGCTGAATCCTTCTCAATATAAGTATCCGTACTCGGAACATATGCCTCCGGCTGATAATAATCATAATACGAGACAAAATACTCTACGGCATTATCCGGAAACATTTCCTTAAACTCACCATATAACTGAGCTGCTAATGTTTTATTATGTGCCAAAATCAACGTAGGTTTGTTTAAAGCCTGTATCACATTTGCCATTGTAAAAGTTTTTCCCGAACCGGTAGCACCTAGCAATGTTTCAAATTGATTTCCCTGCTGAAAGCCTTTCACCAAAGCTTCTATTGCCTGTGGCTGGTCACCTGTAGGCTTAAAAGGCGCTTTTAAAACAAATCTATCCATCTCCATATCCTCTCCAATAATTTTTTTCTTATTACCACACTCATTGTACCACTGAAGCATAAAAAAGTACAGAATTACTCGAACATTTGTTCAATTAATTCTGTACTTTTTATGTAAACCTTTTTTCTGAATAATTTCACACTACATTTTGTTTTATTTTAGTTTTCTTTCTCAATATACTTTACAAAAACCTTTTCCAACAGCAAACTGTTTAAAAACATTGCTCCAACAGGTACAAAAGCAACAGAAAATCGAATATCCCAAAACAGCATCGCAGATATTCCAAATATAATTATAATAATAAAAGTAGTCGGCAAATGCGCAAAAAACATAATGGCCGCATTTTTCATTGTAACTTTCCATGTATTCTCAAATCTTGCAGTCAAGGCAAAAGTCCATATTGCCCATGTCATTATCATTCCCCAAAATCCAATAAATATAAATTGCATCCCTGCAAATTCCGGTACTTCTCTTATATTATTATGTAATATAACCACATCTCCAATAGATATAAGTGTTAAAATTACAAATATAACAGATGGAACAACTGTATTTCTAAAATTTTCTCTAAAACAATGAAAAAATCCTTTATAGCAATACCCTCTATTCCCTCTTATATTTTTTAAAACTGTATCATATAATGCCGTTGTCGCTGCCCCCGCCGTAAATAACGGAAGGCTGCATACAAACCAAAGAATGCTTACAGCAGCCACGTCAAAAATTTTATTCACAACTCTAAAAAAAGCGCTATCCATTTTAAACATAAACTTTCCCGCCTTTATTGTTTTATCTCACCGATTTTTACTAGCATAATCTTTGTAAATATTGGACCTACCAATTCATAAATAATCGTACCACAGACCACTACAGCCGTAATTTCACTTGCATACTCCGGAACCACTGTTCCACACATCATAGCAAGTCCAATAGCGACACCTGCCTGCGGTATCAAACCGATACCAAGATACTTCTGAACATTTTTATCAGCATGAGAAATCCTGCCGCCAAGATAAGCCCCTGCCATTTTTCCTATTACACGAACAATAATATAAACAACACCGATAAGACCTACCTTAGGTAAAATAGAGATATCCATTCCTGCCCCTGTGACAAAGAAAAACAACATAAAAATAGGAGGGGTCATTCTATCCATCTGTTCAAATACCGGTTCCCAATTGTGAGAAATATTTACCACAGTAATACTGAGTGCCATACAGGCAAGAAGTGGCGAAAAACTCAATACTTCAATATGAGAAACAGCAACGCATAAAGAAACCATTGCTATTGTGATTGCCAGTCTGTTTCCGCGACCGGTATAAAACTTAATTAATATAGTAAATATTACTCCAAGCAAAATTCCAAATGCCAGCGAACCAAAAATCTCTTTTATCGGTTCAATAAAAGTTGCTGCTGAAATTTGCCCTGTAAGGGACCTTGCCAACGCCACGCAAATACCATATGACATCAACGCTGTAGCATCATCAATCGCAACAACCGGTATCAATGTTCTGGTCACAATTCCCTTAGCCTTATATTGCCTTGCCACTAAAATCGTTGCCGCCGGGTCTGTTGCCGCCGCAATGGCCCCCATAATCAATGCCAACTGTATATTCCCAGTGACAATATAAATACCGAGAGCAACAAATACAACTGCTCCTACAGATTCACAACATGCAATTACGACAGGTGAACTTCCCAGTTTTTTTATATATTTAAATTCAAACTCAGTACCGATAGAAAACGCGATAAAGCCTGTCGCCAAATCCTTAATTACATCAAATTTAGAAACCATTTCCTCTGCCACATTTTCTCCAAAAAGTGTTTCCATCTGATGTGTTCCAAGCACAAGCCCTACAATCAGTCCCATTATAATATATCCTGTAACATTTGGTAATTTAAACTGTTTAACAATTTTTCCCGCAATCAGACACAAAAAAAGTCCAACAGTTAAATATATCAGTAGTAAATATTTGGATTCCATTTTTATTCTCCAAGTCCCTCTGCAAAATCAATTGGAGTTGTAAACATAATAGCTGTACCGGGCTTGCTGATATCACCGACTACGTCATTAATTACTCTCTTTGCACTCTCTAACTGTTCATCCTCAAGTATAAACATAAGAATTTTACAACTCTCATTATATTCAAAATTTTTCGCTCTTCTGAGAACCCCACCTATAATAATCGAATCGTCTGACCACGCTCTAAGACCATTGGTCATGCTCTTCGCGTCAACAATCGTTCCATGATGAATACCAATATTTTTTAATTCCTCATTCAATTCACTGATTAACTCGGTCTTTTTTAAAATCATCGTCAGCTGCTTCATCCAAACCTCCAATCATTACCCTATTGATTCTTTATTTCATCTTTTTAATCGTCTCCACAGCCTTCTCTAACTGTAAATCTTTCTTTTCATCCTCTCCGGCTTCAATAACCACATCCGGTGTAATTCCTTTACCATGAATGTTCACACCCTTTGGTGTATAATACTTCTCCACTGTCAATTTGACTGCTGAACCATCACTGAGCGGAAGAATACTTTGAACAATTCCTTTACCAAAAGACTGTGTTCCGACAATCTTTCCGGCACCAAAATCCTGAATTGCTCCGGCAAAAATCTCTGAAGCACTGGCACTGTTCTCATTTTGTAACACGACTATTGGTATATTAACGCTTTTTGCATCCGAAGTCTGCTCAACTTTCTTGCCATCCTTATCCATTGTGTAAACAAGTGTACCCTCCGGAAGTAACTCGTCAAGTATATTACATACAACATCATAAAGACCGCCCGGGTTATCCCTTACGTCAAAGATAACCGATTTCATTCCTTGCTTTTTTAAATCAGCCAATGCCACAGAAAATTGTTTGTCGGTCACCTGTTCAAACTGCGTTATCTGTATGTAACCAATCCCGGCTTTTTTATCCAGCATTTTATACTCAACAGTTGGGACATTTACCTCATCCCTTGTAACTTCCACATCCATATACTTCTTTTCTGAAGCACGGTATATGTTAATCTTAACTTTTGTATGTTTTTCACCTTTCATTTTCGCTACAACATTGTTAAGGTCCTCTCCGGTAACTTCTTTATCTTCCACCTTATAAATAATGTCTCCATCCTTCATTCCGGCTTTCATTGCAGGAGAATTATCAAAAACATTAATTGCTGTAATTACACCGGTTTTAGCATCCTGAGAAACAAGGCAGCCGATACCGCAATAAGTTCCGGAAGTTTCCTCCATCAAAGCTGCATATTCTTCCTTGGTATAATATACCGAATAAGGGTCTTCCAAACCAGAGAGTAACCCTTTATATATTCCCTGCTCCAATTTGTCTTTATCAGTTTCGTCTAAATACTTTGCCTCAATTAATTTCTCTAAAAAATCAATTTTATTTGACACTTTATCACTAACCGGCGTTCCAACATTTATTTTCTCTTTTGAAAAATAAAGCCCAATACCAATACTTGCAACCAAAACAAGCATTGCCAGCATTCCAAGCAGAAAGCCTGGTACAAATCTAGTCTTATTTTTCTTCATATCTCTTTCTTTTCTTCTTTCTTTATTTTTTCAATTCATCCTCATATATATGTAATCTAAGTGATAATTAAACTATAACTTTATTACTTTAAATGATTATACGGATTGTCATAAGCACCATTTACTCTGACCGTAAAGTGCAGATGATTTCCTGTAGAAGAACCCGTTGTTCCCACAAGACCTATCGTCTGTCCGGCACTTACCTGAGTACCTGCGCCTACCAATAATGCAGACATATGCATATAAATAGTATATACTCCATTTCCGTGATTAATTCCAATCCAGTTACCGGCTGTTGGATTTGGCTCGGACCACTCTACAGTTCCGGAACCTGCTGCCACGACCGGCGTTCCGGACGGTGCCGGTATATCTATTCCATTATGAAATGAACTGGAGCCTGAAAACGGATCGCTTCTGTAACCATAACCTGATGACACAGATGTATATCCCGGACAAGGCCATATAAAACTACCATTTCCGGAATGGGAACCGCCTCCGGTATTTCCCTGATTTCCGCTTGGTTTATTGTTTGCTGCCTGCTGTGCCTGCGCAGCTTTTTGTGCCGCTGCTCTCTGTTCCGCTGCCCTTTTTGCCGCCGCAATACTTTCCTGTTCTGCGGATGCAATTCTTCTCTCCTGCGCATTAATTGCATCATCAAGCGCTGCCGCATTTGCCTCGTTATCCGCTAACAGCGACTTATAAGAAGCCAATTCCTGTTTCTTTGACTCTGACAATTGCTCCAACTCTGCCTTATCACTCTTTTGCTGTTTCTGCATTGCCACAAGATTTTTCTCTTCTGTCTCTAAAGTTTTTTTCGCATCAGCAATCTCCTGTCTCGTGTCTTTTAGCTTTTGAAGCATCTTCCTATCGTATTGTGACAACTCTGTAATATATTCAGCTTTATTTAAAAATTCCGTAATACTACCCGAATTTAAAATTAAATCCAACATCTGAGTGTCACCGTTTTCATACATATATTGTATTCTCAATTTCATATCACTATACTGAACCGTAACACTTTCCTGCGCCGTCTTAAGTTTTTTATTTGTTTTACTAATCTTATCTTTTGTCTTATCCAGATTCTGCTCTGTCTCATAAATATCTGTAGCCAGTCTTGTCAGCTGCTTGTCCACATTGCTTATGTATGCCTCAGCATCAGATTTAGAATTTTCAAGCTTTCTTTTCTCTGCTGCTGCTTCATCTTTCTGTGCATTCAAATCAGACAACTTGTCCCTTTCACTCTTTACATCTGCAAATGACGTTGCACATGTCATAGTGACGCCAAGCATAACCGCCAATCCCAGACTAAATATTCTCGATAATCTTCTCATAATACTTCCTCTTTTATACTTTCAAATGTTTTCTAAGTGATAGCACCGAACCAATCAATCCGATACCTGCTCCAATCCCCAGTCCCATTGGAACCAATATTACAAAAATGTCACGCGCCGAAGCGAATGATATGGCACTCGCCATAACCCCAAACTTCGATATAACAAACCCAATCAGTCTATTATATATTACTCTTATCAGGATAAGTGGTAATGCAGAACCAATCAATCCAATAATTATACCTTCAATAATAAACGGCGCTCTTACAAACGCATTGGTTGAACCAATTAACTTCATAATTTTTATTTCATGCTGTCTTACAGAAATTCCTATCATAACCGTATTGCTTATTAAGAAAATACCGACGCCTAATAAAATAATAATCAGAGCCACGGAAACATAACCTAAAACCTTACCCACAGTAGTGAGAGTTTCCTTTGCCTGTTCCGAATGTTTTACTTTTCTGACACCCTCTAAACTTTCCATTTTTTTAACAAACGCATCCTGGTCATCTATATTTTTCAAAAATACTGTATAAGATGCCGAATTTGCCAATGGATTATCCTTATCAAAACCAGATGCCAAGTCCGGATCGTCCTCAAAATAACTGTCTTTAAATCCCTCCCAGGCTTTTTCCGCTGATGTATATTCGTATTTTTCCACTCGATTGTCTGACTTTATCTGTTCTCCTATGGCATCCACCTGTTGCTGCTGAATCCCTTTATCAAAGAAAACAGTAACTCCAAGATTTTGCTCTACCTGTTTTTCCATAAAATTAACATTAATAATAATAGTAAATATAATTCCAATCAGAAAAATACATGCAGCAATCGTTCCAATAGATGCCAGAGAAAACAGTTTATTTCTTTTTATATTTACCAGCCCCTGATTCAGGCAATATCTCGCTGTTCTTGTATTCATCTATTCCACCACCTTGCTATCACTTACCTTGACACCTTTTTTCATCGTAATTACCCGTTTCTGCATCTTATCCACAATCTCCATATTATGCGTAACTACGATAACGGTGGTTCCCTGCTTGTTAACTTTATCTAATAATTTCATAATTTCCCAAGAATTTTCCGGGTCCAAATTTCCGGTTGGCTCATCTGCCAAAAGAATTTCCGGCTGATTTACAAGCGCTCTTGCCAATGCCACTCTCTGCTGCTCTCCACCGGATAATTCATTAGGATTGGAACGGTATTTCTCTGACAATCCAACCAGAGACAAAACCCTCGCCACATTCTTCTTTATCTCTCTCGGTGCTACACCGATAACACGCTGTGCAAACGCTATATTGGAATACACATCTCTATCCTGTAAAAGTCTAAAATCCTGAAATACTACTCCTATTTTTCTACGATACTTTGCCACGCTTCTCGACTTAAGTTTCGACAGATTGGTATCGTTCACTGTTATATTTCCGTCAGTTGGATTTAATTCCTTTAAAAGTAACTTGATAAATGTTGATTTGCCCGAGCCGCTTGCTCCCACAACAAAAACAAATTCACCCTCATCTATTTCAAGGTTCAAATTATTAAGTGCCGGTGCTCCATTGCCATAGGATTTACTTACACCTTCAATTTTAATCATTTGCATTCTCCTTAATCCCTATCGTTTATCTCTGTTATCTACCTCTGCTCATTTATAACGTATTAAAAGTGAAAAGCAATCTCATCCTTGCTTTTCACTTTTACCGTATGTGCCAATTAGGCAACATAGCTCTATGTAATAGAGCTATAATATTTTAAAAATCTGCATTACCCATATACTTCATATATTTAACAACCATTAATGCAATCTTAAATGTTATGGCATCCTCAAACACTCTAAGGTCTAAACCGGTACTCTTTTGAAGCTTGTCCAATCTATAAACTAATGTATTTCTATGAATATATAACTGTCTGGATGTTTCAGAAACATTCAGACTATTTTCAAAGAACTTATTAATTGTAGACAACGTCTCCTCATCGAACTCGTCCGGTGATTTTCCTTCAAAAATTTCTTTAATAAACATCTTGCACAGTGGAATCGGCAACTGATATATCAACCTGCCAATTCCAAGATTGTTATACGCTACAACATTTTTTGTACTAAAGAAAATTTTTCCCACGTCAAGTGCCATTCTCGCTTCTTTATAAGAACGTGATACTTCTTTAATTTCCTTCACAATCGTTCCATATGCAACATTTGCTTTTACCATAGCCTCAGTGTTCAACATGTCTACGATTGTATTGGCAATGCGTTCCACCTCCTCATATCCCTGTTTCTCATCTAAATCTTTTACAAGAATAATACTTTTTTCATCTACTGCTGTTATAAAGTCTTTTTTATGACCTGCAAACAATGTTCTCACTGTTTCAAGTGCAACACTGTCTTTCTCATTCTTTGTCTCAATAATACATACACATCTTCTTGCATCGACATCAATGTGCAATTTTTTTGCTCTATTATAAATATCAACAAGGAGGAGATTATCTAAAAGAAGGTTTTTGACAAAATTGTCTTTGTCAAATCTCTCTTTATATGCAACCAACAAATTTTGTATCTGAAAGGCTGCCATCTTGCCAACCATAAATACGTCATCGCTCGTTCCCTGTGCAATTAATATCAGTTCTAACTGATTCTCATCATATACCTTAAAAAACTGATATTCCTGAACAGACTGGCTATCTGCCGGTGAAGCAACAAATGACATAATTGCATGTCCAAACTGCTCTCCCGCCTGGGATGTTCCTGCAATCACTTTTCCATCTGTATCTGCAACATATAAGTCTACTCTTGATATGCTTTTTATTCCCTCTATTGTATTTTGTAAAATTTGATTTGAAATCATAAAAACTCTCCTTGTGTTATTGCCTTTTCAAAACAATTATTCAAGTTATATTTTAACCTAGTTCTTATCAAAAAACAAGAGTAACCATGGGATAATACTTTAAAATTTCGTGAACATTTTGTATCAAAAAACTGTAACTGACGGCTTTCTTGGCTCTTCTCCATTTTGCGAAAGCCGTGCCTAGTTCGATTCCGCTTCGCTTCATCTCAACTAACGGCTTTCTTGGCTCTTTTCCATTTTACGAAAGCCGTGCCTAGTTCGATTCCGCTTCGCTTCATCTCACTAGAGGGCGGCGCCCTATAAATAAAATCAAAAAGAGACCGACTCTTGTGTAAACACAAGTCGGCCTCTTTTTGATTTTATTTGCACGGCTTTCGCCTAACTAATTTGTAATCACTTCTTCTGTGTCTTTGTCAAAGATGTGTAATTTTGTAAGATCCATTGCCATTCTTACTTCATCACCCGGTCTGGCTGTTGTACGAGAGTTTACTCTTGCTGTACAATCAAAGCCTTCAACATCAAAGTACAAATAAACTTCTGCACCAAGTAATTCGTAAATTCTGATTGTTGTTGTGAACGCACTATCCGGTGACATTTCGATAAAACTTTCTTCATCATGAATATCTTCCGGTCTAATACCCATAACAACTGTTTTTCCAATATATCCGCCTTCTTCAAGCTTCTTAGCCTGCTCTGCCGGAACTGTGATATATGTTCTAGCCTGACCAATATGTAACTTAATCTCATTGCCGTCTTTTTCAACCTCAGCATCGATGAAGTTCATCTGTGGTGAACCCATAAATCCTGCTACAAATAAGTTAACCGGCTTATCATATAAATTCTTAGGTGAATCAACCTGCTGAACAATACCATCTTTCATAACTACAATTCTTGTACCAAGTGTCATAGCCTCTGTCTGGTCATGTGTAACGTAGATGATTGTAGCGCCTAATCTCTTATGAATCTTAGCAATCTCGACACGCATCTGTACTCTCAACTTAGCATCTAAGTTTGAAAGAGGCTCATCCATAAGGAATACCTTAGGATTACGAACAATTGCACGTCCCATGGCAACTCTCTGTCTCTGACCACCTGATAAAGCCTTTGGCTTTCTGTCAAGTAACTGCTCAAGGTCAAGAATCTTAGCTGCATCCTTAACTAATCTTTCCTGTTCAGCCTTTGGTACTTTTCTTAATTTAAGACCAAATGCCATGTTATCATATACTGTCATATGTGGATACAAAGCGTAGTTCTGGAATACCATTGCTATATCTCTATCTTTTGGCTCCACATCGTTTACTAACTTATCTCCAATGTATAACTCTCCTGATGAAATTTCTTCAAGACCAGCAATCATACGAAGTGTTGTAGATTTTCCACAACCTGATGGTCCTACGAAAATAATAAATTCCTTGTCTTTGATTTCAAGGTTAAAATCTTTTACTGCATTAAATCCGTTAGGATATACCTTGCAGATGTTCTTTAATGATAAACTTGCCATATACTTCTTTCCTCCTAATAGAAATAGTTTTTTCTCTACCTCTTGTATGAAAATATAATAAATCACAATGACATAAATTACTATATTGTAAATATACAAAATAATAAAAAATCTTTGTTAAATTTGCATAGGGCATATGCTAATTGTTAAAAAATATGCTATTTTCACCAATGGTTATACGGTTTTCTTTGAGCAATCTGCCAATAGCCCGTTTAAATTCGCTCTTACTCATATTAAAATCTCTCTGAATGATTTCCGGTGATGCCTTATCTGTATATTCAATTCTTCCACCATGGCTATTTAAAAACTCAACTATTTTCTCCGCATCTTCCTCTATCTGCAGGTAGGATTTTTTTCTGAGAGACAAGTCCATTTTACCATCCGGCCTTATACTTTTCACTCTGGCTTCTATTGACATCCCTACATGAACTTTCATAGTCAATTCCTTCTGCTGAATTAGTCCATGATATTTGTTATCCACAGCAACAAAAGCTCCGTATTGAGGATTATAGTTGTATACAATTCCTGAAACAATATCATCCGGTTCGTGCGTTGAATTACATGCCAGATAATTATAAACTTTCATCGTAGCGCTGAGTCTGTTAGTTCTATCCACATATATCCCAACCAGAACCATATCTCCCTGCTTTATTTCCGTCGTCTGTTCCTTATATGGCAAAAACAATTCTTTTCCCAATCCCCATTCCAGAAAGGCACCAAACTTTGTAATCTGTGTTATCTTCAAATATGCTGTTTCCCCCACCTGCGCAACCGGACGTTCTGTTGTAGCAATAATTCGTTCCTCTGAATCCCTGCATATAAAAACCTGTACTTTATCACCTACCACCGTTCCCTCCGGCACTTCTTTTTTCGGCAAAAGAACTTTTTCCTCTGACGTTCCTAAGTAAACACCGTGTTCCGTAACTTTTACTACTTCCAAAGTCTGTACTTTTCCAAGGCTGATGGCCCCTGATTCCAACTCTTTTGATTCAATTTTCTTTTTTCCCATTCTATAATTCTTTTTTTCCATTTCCTTAATCCTTTTCATATGAAAAGCAGTCTGTGCAATGAACATTTTCTGATAGTCAAAATACACAAACCGCTTTACTTTACTGTATCAGTTTAATTTTTGTATGCAATTCTCCAGACTGACTTTCAAAACTTATACCCAAGCCATCCTGCTCCTCATATATATAAGGAATAATCATATCACCTTCTAAAGCTTCCTTATTATATACGATTTCTAATTCTCTATAATTCTTTACTTCGGGAAGATACTCCTCGGCAGCTCTTAAATAATTTGCATTATTCATATGACCGTTTCCATCAATATGAGAACGAAGAACTCTAAACTCCGGCATTTTTTTCTTATCACCATTGAATTTTATCTTTCTTGATACTTTTACATCATCAAAAATAATTTCCGGCAAATACATTCTTATGTCTTCTTCCTGTATTCTTACAGGTGTTCTCCTCTCTAACTCAATCAACGCCCACATTGCTTCTGCCTTTACCAGATAGTCACCTTTTTTATTTTTAATAAAATATTGTCTCTTGGCAGATACTTTACCAAAATCATTTGGCGCTGTACCGACACAAATTTCATCTCTCAAATTTAATTGTCCCAGAAACTTTATTTTATATGCAAGCACAACCCAGGCTCTGTTTACTGCCTTCATATATTCAACGCCAGCCCCTAATTCTTCTGACTGAAATGTACTACAGTCCTGTAAGTAATTCATTATCTCATAATATGGCACTTTGTTGTTTTTATCTAATCTGCTATAACTTACCCTCGTATTAAATGTGTACATATTAACTTTCCTGCCTATTCTGATACCACTGTTGTCTCTTCCGGTGTCTCTGGTGCTGTGGTTGTTTCCTCAACCTTTTCTACAATCACTTTTAGCTTCGCAGTTCTTGCCGTATAAGACCGTTTTTTATATTTTGCAGTATATGTCACTGTATAAACTCCCGGTTTGGAAGTATCCACTGCTCCAGTATACGTTACATTTTTCTTTATATTTAATGCAGTACCATTATATGTCTTTACAGACTTTACATAATTATACGGATAAAAGCTTTCTCCCTGCTTAATGGTCACTGTTGTTTTATTCAACAAAAATTTAACTCTTTGGTCATTGACCTTATATGTGACAGTTTTGGTACGCACCAGTTTATTTTTACCCTTAACTTTATATGTCACCTTATATGTTCCAATCTTAGTAAATGTTACTTTTCCCTTTGTAACCTTTACGCCCTTCTTTTTATATCTCACGGAAATCTTTATTTTAGAAGTAAGGCTTTTTCCTGAAACCATGCGGGCTTTCACTCCTGACTTTAGATTGACGGTGCTGCCCATTGCAATGTTTTTCTTTGATTTTGCTCCTGTTATTACCGGCTTTTTGCTGTCGACCACTTTAAATATAATCGTTTTCGTTTTTTTATTTCCAATAGAATCCTTTACAATAAACTTAACTTTATATTTGCCAAGCTTTTTTACATTGATTTTTCCTTTTACTTTAATACTTGCATTCTTTTTTGTAAGTACATTTCCAGCGCTATCCTTTATTGTAACCAAATCCAATGGTTTTACCTTTTTACCATACTCCACTTTTGTGCTGTCTACTGTAATATTTGGTTCTGCTTTTCTATATGGATTATTAGGGTCAGGATCCGTAGGGTCCCAATCTGTGAATTTTCCATTATTTATTGGTGTAAATGAAGGCCTCTTTATTGGGTCATCACTCTTGTCTCCCCAGAATATAACTATCTTTGTTCCCACGGCACAGTGGTCATAAATCCATTTTGCATCTTTACACAAAAGTCTTACACATCCATGAGAAGCTTTTTGTCCCATTACATTATAAGCAGCTACAGACATTGTAGACTTATCTCCATTTTTGTAGTACCACACGGAATGAAATAAAATTCCTGTCGTAATTCTTGTGCAATACTGCGCATAGCAGTTTCCAATCATTTCATGCCATCTGTATTTTACCGGCACATAAAATGTTCCTGTCGGTGTCTCTGAACTTGGAGAACAAATCATGGCTTTAATTGCCTTTCCTTTTCCATTATAAATTGTTGTACAATTTGTTCCAAGATTTACTTTTATTGTATATTCTGTGCTTTCCTTTGCATTAACTTGCGTTGACTCATTCACTGGTACAAACCCTGCTAACACACTGGCAATCATCGTAATAATCATAAGTATTGAAATGCTTTTTTTGAATATTTTCATTATGTATTCTCCTTTCAAAAATTGAGATAAACTTTATTATACTATTAATCTTTTCAATTTACAAATTAATTATATAGCATTTTTGTTGCTTTTTTGTATCTGATTCATATATAATTCTATTGATAGAATTAAGGCTTGTTCTATATGTTAATCATTCATATGGTAAATATTTTTTTATTTTTAATTATTTACCATTCTTTTTTTATTTTATTGTTTTTTTTGTTGAATATACTATTACGGAGGATATATGCAAAAATCAAATTTTAAACTTTATTTTATTTTATTGGCAATCGGTTTTATACTAATCTGCCTCGATGTAGATGTGAAAACAAATATTTCATATCCCCAAAAATATGCTAACACAAATGCTGTTACAGGAGAATTTCAATATTACAATATTTCATCACTTTATGGTGCTACATGTAATTATAAACTAATTGATACCACAAGCAGTAACAATTCAGAACAGACAAACACTGCCGAGCAGTCAACGAATGCCCAGACTGCTACAGAAATAAAAGTCATTGACAAAGTTTTTTTTGACAATATCCATATAGATATTTTTAATGATTTTGTTGGTCTTATTCTTATTTTAATTGCATGTATTAAACTTAGAGCCGCAAATCGTTGTTTTAAGTTTGGCGCCCTGTCCGCATTTTGTGGTATTATCCTGCACATGTTTATAACATTACTGCCTTTTATAGTAAACGGCTTACTTTTATGTAATATAGCAATGGTAATGGGATTATCATATCTTGCAAGCAATGTTTTGACCTCGTTTTTCTTTACAAACGGTCTATTTAAAATGTGTCCACAGGTATGCTGTAGAGATGAAAGGAAATGGGGAAAAATGACATGGTTTGTTTCATTCACGCTTCAAATCTTAGTCACCTTTATTTTCTGGTTAGGTTCAGATTTCCATGCTTTATATACTCTGGGCATAGTCTTTGAGACAGTTCTTATTATAGACATAATTGGCTTTTGGATGATTATGAGAAGGACCCTGCCTTATTTAGAAAAGTCTTATCATAATTCAATTGAAACAACACACTCATAAAACAATTTGGGAAAGAAGATGTTAACAATGAAGAAATTACTAAAAACTACAATAAAAATTTTATTTGTTTCCTGTTTTATTTTTGGTATAGCATTTTTTTCTAAAATTGATGCGTATGCCGGTGAAATGACAATGCACTCTATATACATCGGTAGAGGGGATGCTATTTTAATTCAGAGCAATGGACATTATATGCTAGTTGATTCCGGAACAAATGCAGGTGTTCCGCTTCTTATGGATTACTTATCCAAACTAGATATTCCGGATAACAAAATTGATTATGTTGTATCGACCCATCCTGACGGAGACCATGTTGGAGGGTTTTCGGAAGTTTTTGACAAATATGATATTGGTCAAGTAATTTATTCACCATGCACGAAAGCTTCTGCAACCTACACAGATTTTATAAAATATGTAAAAAAAGAAGGGTGTCCCTTCAAAAATCCTGTGGAAGGCGAGTCATGGAAATTAGGAGATGCAACAGTTTCCGTAATTTATGACGGTTCTCTGGGTTCCACCTATAATGAATGTAGTATTGTTCTAAAAGTTACATGTGACAATAAATCTATTCTTTTGACAGGTGACCTTCCATCAACAATGGAACATTTATTGATGGACAAGGGTTACAATTTTAAGGCAGATATTCTTAAAGTAGGACATCACGGCGCCGCTGCGTCCTCCTGCGCTTCTTTTTTGGATGCGGTAGATGCCGACTATGCCGTTGTATCCTGCTCAAGAAAGTCTACCTCCGTATTTCCAAAGCCTTCCGTATTAAAAAGACTTGCACGAAGGTTTGTAAAAACGTATCGAACTACTGATGATGATGTGGTAATAACATGTAAAGACGGAAAAATCACAACAAAAAACAAAGAGCATAATGGATACTTTTCAATTAGAAGAGGTAAAATAACTCTCAGCAATAATGTTTTTTACGCTGGTAAAAAGGCTATTAAGCCCACTGTCTCATTATATGTCAACGGAGTTCTTGTTCCTTCGTCCCAGTACAAAGTGACTTACTCATCCAATAATCATACAGGTTTTGGGAAAGTAAAACTCAAGGCGAATGAAGTAAAATATGTCAGCACCTGCAGCACTACTTTTATGATACGACCACAAAAAGAAACACTAAACGGGACCGTGTCAAAATATAACAATATTAACCTCTCATGGTCAAAACAGAGCTTTGCTACAGGTTATACAATCAAATACTCCACCGATAAATATTTTAAAAAAAATGTTAAATATGTAACAATAAAAAGACCGGAAAAAATAGCGAGAACCCTTTCCAATCTTCGTTTTAACAAAACCTATTATATAAAAATAAGGGCATATAAAAGTAATATTGGAAACGGTAAATGGAGTAATAGAATAAAAATAAAAACAAAACCTGCTCCCGTTCCGGCAAAACAAAAAATCAGTCAATGCATTGTGAATCCAACCGGAAATGTAAAGCTCAAATGGACAAAACAATCCTCAAAATATAATGCCGGTTATAGAGTTCAATACTCGACAGATAAGAAATTTAAAAATAAAAAGAAGACTAAAACAGTAACTTATAAAAGTGTTTCTAAATATTATAGAACACTCAAAAACCTCAAAAATAATTCCACCTATTTTATCCGCATTCAGGGATATAACAAATATGGTGATGGTAAATGGAGCAAAATAAAATCAGTTAAAATACAGCGATAAAAATAAGGAGTATGCCTAATATATAAAAAGTTCTCTTTGTAAAACTTCTATATTAGACATACTCCCTTATTTTTTCTCACAAGCTGTTTTTAATTTATCCGTAACTTTATCATAATTACCTTTCATATGGGGAAATGTGCAATTTGTACAATCTTTTATTCCATTATCAAGATAGCTATAATTCCCACCGCAACTGTCACCTAAAAAATATAGTGGACAATAACAGAATAGGCAATTAAATTCTTCTTTTTTAATGACTTTATGGCAGGGAAAAAATTCACATTCCTTATTTTGAAAAAAACGGTAACTCATCTACTTATCACGGAGTATTACGCTGACTCCGATTCCTACTGCATCCGGTCCCGTATGACAACAGATACTAAAAGACAATGGGTCATAATAAATATCTGAAATATCGCTAAATCGCTCTTTCACCTGATTGTACCAATCCTCGGCTGCTTCCTGTGTCTGAAAGGTTCCTGCCGCTCCGATTCTGATTTTTGCAATATCATTTGTTTCCAACATTTTTTTAACATAAGTTTCCGTATAATCTAAAAGTCTGGCAACACTTTTTTTCATGCCCCTTACTTTTTCAATTGCATCAAACTTCTCTCCTACCGTTGTAAGAATCGGTTTAATATTTAGAACTGTTCCAAGTGCTGCTGCCGTAGGAGTAATTCTTCCTCCTCTTTTCAAGTATTTTAAATCATCTACTGCTAGATAAATTACAGAATTATATGCATTTTTTTCTAAGGCTTCTTTAATTTCTTTCGCCGATGCCCCCTTGTCTGCCATCCATTTTGCATCTAACACTGACTGACGCATTGTAACAGATATTCTGTGGTCGTCTACCACCTGGACTTTTCCATCATATTCCTCTGCAAGCTGTATTGCCGCATGGCATGATGCACTAAGTCCACTGGACATTGGAATATATACCACCTCATCATATCCCTGATTAAAAAGTTCATCCCATGCATCCATAACATCTCCGGGCGAAGGCTGTGAAGATGTCACGTCCTTTCCGGAAATCATATCAGCATAAAATGTTTTCTCATCAATATCCTTACCTTCAAAAAATACATTTCCGTCAATAATAACCGGCATGGATAGAGAATATACCCCAAGTTTTTTCCCTTCTTCCGGCTTAATACCACTATTACTGTCGGTCATAACTGCTGTTTTCATCTATTCAATCCTTTCCTGTCTGCAAGCAATTGTATTGTCATGCATAACTCATATATTTCTTATGTTTTAAAAAGCAAAAATCAGTCCACTCTCTCACTTCCCCAGAAGAATAATGCAACTGTTCCGGGGCCTGTATGACTTCCTATCGTTGTTCCGATATTATTTATTACAACGCTACCGTTTAACTTAGGAAACTTTTCTTCTACCAATTTTGCCACTGCCTCCGCATCCTCATAGCATGCAGATTGTGAAATATAGCATTTTCCGGAATAATCATATCCGTCTTCTGCAAATTCTTCCATCCTTGCAACAATGGCTTTGATAACCTTTTTCTTACCTTTTATTTTTGCTCTTGGTATTAGCTTTCCCAAATTATCCACATTTAATAACGGACAGATACCAAGTATTCCACCTACAATTCCTGCGGTCTTTGAAACTCTTCCACCTTTAATATAAAAGGTTAAATCTGTAGAGAAAAACCAATGATGAAGTTTTTTCTTATTTTCCTCAGTCCATTGATATAAATCCTCCAAAGACATTCCCTCATCTCTCAAATCTGCCAATTTATCCATAAGAAGTCCAAAACCGGAAGATGCGGCTAATGAATCCACAATATAAATCTTTCTATCCGGATATTCTTCCTCGAGATTCGCTTTTGCAATCATTGCTGAGTTAATAGAGCCTGAAATCCCGGAAGACAGGCAAAGATGCAGAATATCTTTTCCCGTCTCCATATATTTTCTAAAATGCGCCTCATATTCTTCCGCATTCACCTGTGAAGTCTTTGTCTCTGCACCATCTACCATTGCCTGGTAAAATTTATCAAAAGGTATTGTTTTGCCCAAATCATCCGGATGGACAACACCATCTAATTCATAATGAAAACAAACATATTTAATGTTTCTTTGTTCAAAATGCTCTGCCGATAAATCAGCCGTTGAGCAGCAGCTAATCACATACTCACTCATTATTATGCTCCTTTCTAAAAAACATTTTAGTCAAAATCGCACGCATTTGAATTATAACATCAATATAATTAATAGGCAAGAAGTGGAAATGTGATAAAAACATTCAGTCTTTTAATTTTTTATTCCTGTTGCTGTATTGCATCATAACCGGTCTCACCGGTACGAATTTTGTCTGCGCTTCTCACTTCATAACTAAAGATTTTCCCGTCACCATACTCTCCGGTATAGGCGGCTTTTTTTATTGCTTCTATCGTTTTATCCGCCCATTCCTCGGAGGATACAACAATTTCAAATTTAATCTTAGGCTGCATCTGTATATCTACTTCCATGCCACGCACAACTTCCTTATATCCCCGCTGAATACCATACCCCATCACCTGGGAAACCGTCAGACCATTTACTTTTATCTCAGCCAAAGCATCTTTTACATCCTCAAACTTTTCTTCTCTTACGATTGCATCTATTTTAATCATCATATTAATTTACCTCCAAAACACGCATTTTATTCATACTACTGGTCCATTCCATTAAAACTTGGATATGCGCTTTCTCCATGCTGTGAAATATCAAGACCGATTTGTTCTTCTCTCAGCGTTACTCTCAATGGAGTAAATATTCTTACAATTCCAACACAAATTAACGTTCCTGCTACAGCAATCACAATTGTAACAAGTATTCCTTCTACCTGTGCAGCAAACAAACGCCAGTCACCAAATATGAGTCCATCCCATTTTGCAACACTATTAATGGAACTTTTTCCAAATATACCTGTAGCAATTCCACCCCAGATACCTCCAATGCCATGACAGCCAAACGCATCCAATGCGTCATCGATTTTAATTTTCTTTTTGACTAATATCACACCATAGTAGCATATCGGACTAACCAATGCTCCGATAATAAATGATGACCACATCGGAACAAAACCTGCTCCCGGTGTGATTGCCACAAGGCCAAGTACAAGACCTGTAGACGCACCCACCAAAGTCGTTTTTTTATTATTGATAACATCAAGAAGCATCCATGACAATAATGCTGACGCCGAAGATATTGCTGAAGTCATAAACGCATGTGCGGCGAGTCCATTTGCTCCAAGAGCACTTCCTGCGTTAAATCCAAACCAGCCAAACCAAAGAATACTGGCTCCCAGTACCACGAATGGTATATTGTGAATACGATACGTTACGCGCTCATATCCCCGTCTTCTTCCAAGAATAATAGCAAGAACCAATGCACTTACACCAGAGCTGATATGTACAACATCACCACCGGCAAAATCTACAGAACCTATCTCTGCCAAAAATCCACCTTCACCCCATACCATATGTGCCAACGGATAGTATACGACAATTGACCAGAGTGCAATAAATATAAATAACGCCTTAAATTTCATTCTGCCTACAAGCGCTCCAGTAATCAACGCCGGTGTAATCATTGCAAACATCATCTGAAATGCACAAAATACTAAATGAGGAATTGTATCCGCATAAGGTCCTGCCTCCATTCCTACACCTTCTAATCCAAACCACCTGAAGTCTCCTATAATCCCTGCATGATTTCCTCCAAATGCCAATGAATAACCAAATAATGCCCACATAACTACAGACAATCCCATAATCGCTACGCATGCCATCATTGTACTGACAACATTTTTTCTTCTGACAAGTCCTCCATAAAAAAATGCAAGTCCCGGTGTCATAAAAAATACCAGAGCTGCACAAATAATCATAAAACCTGTGTCTCCTGTGTTCATAACAAATACCTCCATCCCATATACTTTACTTTTTCTCAGTCCTCATTATGATTTATAAATATCATAACCAAAAAAGGACGACCGAAATACGTTTTGTATCTCGAACGTCCTTGTTCATTTACAAAGTTTACCACTTTTCCCTAATAAAAACAAGCTCCGTTTTAATATTTTAAGGATTTAATGCCATTAAACTTAATTAACTAATATTTCCGCTAACTCATTCATCTGTTCCACATTCTCAGGTTTCATGGAAGACTTGATTGTGATAACCGGCTCTACAAGTTGAATTTCTTTCATTCCTTCCAGCCCTGCCTTTATTGTTCTTGCCGCTGTTGGTGCCCAAGAACCATTTTCTATTATGGCTACAGTTCTCTTCTGGTAATTTTTTATTTTTAAATGATGTAAAAACTTCTCCATTGGCGGGAACACCCCTGCATCATAGGAAGATGCTGCGAGAACTAATCTGTCATACCGGAACGCATCTTCCACCGCCTCGTGCATATCTTCTCTACACAGGTCTGCAATTGCCACTTTTTCGCATCCTTTTTCTTCTAATATTTGTTTTAACTTTTCCGCCGCATGCGCTGTATTTCCATGAATAGAGGCATGTGCAATAAACACACCTTTATCTTCCGGTTCATACTTACTCCATATATCGTATTTTTCAATATAATATTCCAAATTATCCGTTAATACCGGACCATGAAGCGGGCAAATTGTCTGAATATCAAACGCAGCCGCCTTTTTTAACAACATTTGTACCTGCATGCCATACTTTCCTACGATATTAAAATAATATCTTCTTGCCTCACAGGTCCAATCCTCGTCTGCATCTCTTGTTCCAAACTTTCCAAAACCATCCGCACTGAATAAAACCTTTTCTGAGCTTTCGTATGTCACCATAACTTCCGGCCAATGTACCATCGGTGCCATAATAAACGTAAGCGTATGCGAGCCCAGTTTCAAGGTATCGCCCTCAGATACAACAATTTGTTTTTCTTCTATATCCATATCAAAAAACTGCTTCATCATTGGAAAAGTTTTTGCGTTACCGACAATTTTCATTTCCGGAAATTTCTCTATAAGCGCAGCCAGGCTTCCCGAATGGTCCGGTTCCATATGCTGAACAACAACATAATCCACGACTCTGCCTGCAAGCGCCTCATCTAAATTTTTAAGCCATTCTTCTGTTGCCCTTCCATCAACCGTATCCATCACTGCAACCTTGTCATCCAGAATAACATAAGAATTATATGCCATTCCTTTCTCCAACATATACTGACTCTCAAATAATGTTAAATCATAATCATTCACGCCTACATTAATGATTGTATTTGTAACTTTTTCCATAGCACTTTTGACTCCTTTCAATACTCCATATTTTTCTTCTGTAAAAAATTTACATTCCTGTGAGAGTATAGCACACATAACAAAAAAATAACACCCCTTGTATTTAGGGCTAATGCCTAATACACAAGGGGTAAAATATATTCTAAATACTATGTTCTTTAACCATCTTTACAATATCACTATTTACTTCCATAATCCTCTTATCAGATTCCATCTCACTAATAGACATCCAATAAAATTTTTTCCCATCTATCACAAACGTATCCTCTTTTAATTTTTGTGCAAATTTATCTATGATACATTTATAAAAAGTGTGTAAATAACATTTATCTCTTCCTGCACTTACGGAGTATTTTGTATGAACTCTATCAAATACAAACGCACAATGAATATCTTCTTCTTCAACTTTTAAATCCATTCCTATATTATTCACTATATTTTTCAGATTATCTTCGTATGTTTCGTATGTCTTATAATTTAAAAAAAGTTTACATTTCCATCTGGAGTCATAATATACAAGAAACTTATTGGGTTTATCTTCAAAAGTATTCTTTATCAGAATAATAGAATGTGGATTTTCTCTCATTAAATTTTCCTCCTGTATACATTGAAACAATATGTCTTTGTCAAATGGATTTTTAATATTCTTATATGTATTATATACACCATATAAAGTATATATTATTGTCAAACATAAGACAACTAACATTGTAATTTGCATAACTTTTCCATATTTAGAGTCATCCAAAAACATTATCGTTATAATAAGTGCAATTCCCGCTATTATCTTATCAATATCTGAACGCCAATCCTTCCTTATTTGTTCTTTATATTCTGACAATAATAGTTTTAATGTCTCTTCCCTTATTGATATTACTTTGTTTTCCATCTCATCCCTCAATCTTTTCTTTTGATTTATTTAATTATATCATTACTCTAAATCCTCAGTCAACTTATTATAATATCATTAAAAACCAGACAATAAAATCAATAACTCTTTTTTTCATTATAATTTGTCAGACCTTACAAATGAAAACCATATCCTACAGCAATTCCTATCACTGCGGATATACAAATAATAATTATTGGATGTTTTTTCTTTAATGCCAGAACTATCATAAGTACAAAAATTATTAACGAAAGATAAATTTCTATATGATAAAATCTGTTAAAACTGACTCCATCCGGAAAGAAAACTGTAATCCCTACAGAAATAACCGCTGCCCCAATCAGTCCAATCACAGCAGGCTTTAATCCTGACATGCAACCGCTTACAATAGAACTGTTTTTAAACTTCAAATAAAATCTTGCCACAATTAAAATAATAATGAACGATGGCAAAACTACCCCGAATGTAGCGCAAAATGCTCCCGGCAGATTCCCTGTTTCCATTCCTATATATGTGGAAATATTTATTGCAAAAGGTCCCGGTGTGCTTTCACTGACAGCAATAAAATCAACCAACTCTTTATTCGTTATCCATCCGTGATTTTCCACCTGCTCCTGAATCAGTGGCAGCATTGCATATCCACCGCCAAATGTAAATAAGCCTATTTCAAAAAAAGTAATTAAAAGTTCTAACAAAATCATTTATCTTCCCTCCCAATTACTTTAGAGGAGACAAGTCCTATTATTGCACATGCTACTATGACAAATAACACATTAATGTCAAACACTGCAACTGCCACAAAAGCTAAAAACATAATAAAATATGAAATACCACTCTTAGGACATTGTTTATACATATTTATCATTGCTTTTGCAATCAATGCCAGCACTCCTGCCCGGATTCCCATAAACGCATATCGCACTGCTTTCAAATGTTGAAATTCTTTTATAACAAATGAGATGATAACAATGACAAGAAACGAAGGAATTACCACTCCAATAGTTGCACAAAAGCTTCCTAGTGTTCCACAAATTCTATAGCCGACAAATGTGGCTATATTAATTGCTATAGGCCCCGGAGTAGACTCTGATATGGCAACCATCTCTAAAATTTCTTCATCTGTTATCCACTTATGATTTTCCACCATTTCCTTTTGAATCAACGGTATCATTGCGTACCCTCCGCCAAAAGTGAATAACCCAATCTTAAAAAAAGTCCAAAAAATTTCTAGTGCAGTTTTCTTTCTATTCATAACAAAACATACTTTCTCTTATTTAAAAAATAGTTTATCCCAGTTTTGAATATTTAATCCGACAAACATTTTTTATCTGTATCTCGCTTGTATTATCCGGATTCCCACAGTATAATCCGGAACCTGACTCAAACACAAAATATAAATATCCCTTACTCATAACAATTCCCTCTAACATTGATGGCAACATCTTCGTTGCTGCCGGTTTCCCCAGACTTCGACTGGATTTTATCTTCACCGAATATGTTATAAGCGAAGAATTGTTTAACCTTCCATAAGACTTTGCGAAAATAAATCTCCGTTTCGTGCTGGTAACTTTTTGTACTGAAAGTCCCTGTATATTCTCTGGAATAGAATAACTATACTTTTTTGTAAATACAAGTTTCTTTTTCTTAACGGTAACCTTATACCCCTGCATTGAGCCATTATAAGAGACCGTACTACTTCCGGACCAAAAATATGTACCGTCAAACGCCGCAAAATCTGACTGTCCCGATAAATTTATCTGATAATTATATTTTATCATTTTGCCTGACTTTATTTTTTTTAACCTGGAATAACTAATCACTGCGGCATAATCTACAGACGGAGTATTATTCAGACTCACAACCAATCTTTTCTTTACGTTTGTCACTGCACCAACATGATCTCTTGAGGGCAGAACAACTCTCTTCACATATGCGCCGGTAGACTTATTATATATCAGTAGCATAGAATTTTTGCTCAGGTTTTTATGGTACATGGATATTACAAGATACTTCCCAATAATACAATTCCCCTGAGGCACATAATCCTTTAAATATTTTAACTTATACTTATTCTTATCCGTTGTTTTTATCAGATTCGTAAACCGCTTATATATGATTTGATTTTGTTCCCTTCTTTTCTTTTCTGAACTCGTATACTCCCACTTGAATTTGTTTTTTCTAGCATATGCTTTCCCCGTAGAATTTGCATAAACCTGAAAAATTAATTTGCTGTCTCCGGAAAAAGCTCCGGTGCCAATTGTTTTTACAGTCTTTCGAAGCACAAAACTTCCAAGGCTAATACACTTTTTAAAAGCATAGGACCCTATTGTTGTCATTTTTTTCGATGTGGTCACTTTTGTCAGTGAAGTGCAGGAATTAAAAGCCGATTTTTTTACATTCGTAACAGTATCCGGCAGCGAAATAGATTTCAATGCCGTACACTTATAAAATGCCTGACTCCCAATTGTCTTCACACCTGAATATAATGTGATTTTTGAAACACTATTTGCAGACTTTAAAATCCCATCCGGTATATATGTAAATCCTGAGGCAAACACTACCGTTTTAGTCTTCCCCTCTGTTCCTAATATCGTATCTCCTTTCGTTACAGTTGCCGGAATCGTAAGTGTTTTTACAGATGTACATCTTGCCAGTGCCTTGTATCCGATTGTCTTTAGTCCCTTAGGTAATGTTATTTCAGTCATTTCTCTACAATCTTTAAACGCGTAATCGCCAATCTCTATCAGCTTACTTTTTTTTCCAAATCGTACACTCTTAATATTTTTATATCCATCAAACACATAATCATCAATTTTTTTTATCTCTGCCGGAATTATAAGGTTTACGTTTTCGTTATCTTCTTTTTCTCCTAAATACTCTATTAGGATACCATTTTTTACTTTATATACTTCATCTATAATTTCATAATCCGGCGTTGTCGGCTCCTCTGTCGTTGGCTCCTCCGTAATCGGTTCCCCTGAAGTCGGCTCTTCTGTTGCCGGTTCATTACCAGTTGTCTCTTCGCTCTCAAAAGATGATGTCTCAAGTGCTTTCTTTGTATTTTCTTCCTCTGCCGTTCTTATTGTTCCCGCAGTTATATTTCTCTCAGATATTACCCCCTCTGAATTATTATCTGCTGCTGAAACTTTCCTCTCATATCCACCAAATATTGCAGTAACAATAATAGTTGCCACCAATAATATTGATATTATTTTTGTAAATTCTTTTCTCATTTTGCCCTCGTATTTGTCAATTGCTTATCTTATTACTATTCTTCTCCATAATAATAACTGTCAATTTTGATACTATCTTGTGCTTAGGTAATTCTATCATATTTTTGTAATAAATTGAAAAATTTTCCTTTATATTATGTAAAAAGCTGTTCACGAAACCGTGTACAGCCTTTTATAATTATACATATTTAATAAATGTTTCTTTCATATCTGCCTTCAACAATACCCCTAATTCCTTCAGCGTATCATGTAATGCTCCCATCGTTTCTTTCATATCCTGAACATTTGCATTCGTTCCCATATGACCAATCCGTATTACCCGGTTAGACAACTCACCAAATGAACCCGCCAACATAATTCCATGTTTATTTTTCATTATATCTAAAATCTCATTTGCAGACGTACCAACCGGCACATCAAATACAGTAACTGTATTAGAAAATCCTGAATCAAGGTGCAGCTTCAGTCCACATTCAACAATCGTCTTTCGACATGCCTCACCGATTGTTCTATGTCTATGAATCATTTCATTATCTTTTTCAATATTGTCAAAAGCCACTCTCAAACCATATATATCGCTAATTGGCATAGTGTAAGGAAACCACTTTGCCTCATAGTAACCTTCAAATATCTTTAAATTCGCATAAAAAGATGCTATTGGTGTTTTTCTCTCTCTCATTGCTTTCTTTGCATCTTCGCTCACAACCACGAATGTGAGTCCCGGCGGCGCTGAAACCGCTTTTTGCGAACCACCACATAATATATCAATCTGAAATTCATCCACTTTTACTTCTTCACCAAACATTGCCGACACAGAGTCTACAATTGTCATGATTCCATATTTTTTTAATATTGGACATATTTTTGATATATCATTTAACATACCACTCGGTGTGTCGCAATGAACAACCGTTGCATACTTATAATTATGTTTTTTTGATAAATATGCATCGAGCTGCTCCGCATTAATTGAGTTTTTGTAATCTACTGTATATAATTCCGGTTCACCACCATACATTGAAACAAAGTCAGCAAATCCTTTTCCATAAATGCCATTATCTAAAACCAATACTTTATCTCCAGGTTCTGTTAAAGAAGCACAGGCTGCTTCAAGCCCAAGAATCCCTTCTCCGTCAAGAATGAATGTCTCATTTTTCGTTCCGAGCAAATCACTAATATGCTCACAAGTTTCCTTATAAAAATCTACAAAGCTCTCATCCAAATCCGGATTTGTACATTCAAGGCTTCTTGCCATACGGACGTTTTCTTTTACCTGAGTGGGTCCCGGTGTCATTATTTTATACATGAATTTATCCTCCGCTTCTAGTTTAACATTAAAATTCTTGTTGCCTTCTTTAAAGGTTCAATAATAATCAAAACAATAATAGCTGCAACTCCAACCTGAATCATATTTCCAGGAATCGATGTAAATGGCACAATCCAGTTTCCATATATAATAACCTCTGCAAAATAATATCCCACTATTTTAATGGTCAGCGCAAGTAACATCGCAATTACACACCAGCCAAATCCATTTTTCTTTTTTGTAATCATTCCTACCACAAACCCCATAGTTCCGGCAATAATCAAAGTAAATGGCGCCCAAATTGCCCAAGGTGATAATAAATCAAATAACGCCATTCCGATACCTCCCGCAGCCATACCTGTTTTCTTGCCAAATAATATAGCAAATATAAACAATGGCACATTTCCCAGATGAACGAGTCCTCCATTTGGCGCAAATGGAAGCGTAATATTGACAAACGCTGTAAATACATATACCAATGCAATTGCAATAGATGAAATTGTAATATTAATAACTGTTTCTTTATTTAATGTTCTTTCCAAATTACCATTCACTTCTGCTGTTTTTTCCTGTTTCATATTGTCTCTCCTTTTCATATTTTTCCTGTTCATTGGTTTATTATAATCACATTCTGGTATCTGCAATATATCCATTTTTCAAATTATTTATAATACCAATTTTGCGTGTAATTACCTAAAGTAACTTCCGTTACATATAATCACAAAAAGCAGGTTTATCTAATCTGATAAAACCTGCTTTCTGTAATAAAAATATTTTAATTCCAATTATAATCGACGTTTTTTAACTTAAATGTATATTTATTATTCTTTACCGTCCCAACAGTAAGTACAAAGTTTACACTTATCAATTCCCACAGAATCCAACATATCATCTAATCTGTTAAAACGAAGTGATGTAAAATTTAATTCCTTACGAATCTCTTCTACCATCTTCTCGTATTTCTCTGATTCCGGATCTGCATACTCCTGCAATACTTCATCCGTCACATTTCCATTTTCTAATCTCTCTATAACACGGCGTGTAATCAAATCCATTTCAGATGATGAACGCGAAAAATTCAAATATTTACATCCATACAACAATGGCGGGCATGCCGGTCTTATATGTACCTCTTTTGCTCCACTCTGGTATAAAAACTCTGTCGTCTCTCTCAACTGTGTACCTCTGACAATAGAATCATCAATCAACAAAAGACTTTTATCCTTAATTAAATCTTCTACCGCTAAGAGTTTCATCTTTGCAATCAGGTCTCTCTTACTCTGTATTGTAGGCATAAAAGAACGAGGCCATGTCGGTGTATACTTGATAAAAGGTCTGGAAAATGGTATTCCCGATTCGTTGGCATAACCTACTGCATGAGCAATTCCGGAATCCGGAACGCCTGCTACAATATCCGGCTGTACATTATCCCGCTGTGCCATCTTTTCTCCGCAATTATAACGCATCTGTTCCACACTAATGCCCTCATATGAGCTTGCCGGATATCCATAATATACCCAAAGAAATGTACAGATTTTCATATCACGATTCGGGTCTGAGAGAGTCACACAATTCTTTGGTGTCATCACAACAATTTCGCCCGGACCTAATTCTTTATAATCCGAAAACCCTAAATTTTTATAAGCAAAGTTCTCAAAGGATGCACAGAATGCATCTTCTTTTCTCCCGATAACAACCGGTGTACGTCCCATTTTGTCACGGGCTGCATAGATTCCCGCATGATTCATCAAAAGCAGTGATAAAGAACCATCAATCTGCTCTAGGGCATAATTAATTCCGTCTATCAGATTGTCCTTCTGGTCAATCAATGTTGCAACTAATTCCGTGGCATTAATATCTCCACCACTCATCTCCTGAAAATGAGTGTGACCATGCCTATATAAATTATTTGTCAATTCTTCCATATTGTTTATTTTACTAACTGTAGTCAACGCATATGTACCATGAATGGAACGAATAATTAATGGCTGGGATTCATAATCCGAAATACACCCTATACCATAATTTCCTTTCATTTCCTGAACATCTTTATCAAATTTTGTTCTAAAAGGAGAATTTTCTATATTATGAATAGCACGATTGAATCCATCTTCTCCTAATACTGCCATTCCTCCACGTCTCGTACCCAAATGAGAATGATAATCAATCCCAAAAAACAAATCAAACACACAATCCTGCTGTGAAGCTACTCCAAAAAATCCACCCATATTTTTCCTCCTTTTGCTTCAATCGTTAATGCTCCTGCTACAACTTCGGCAAAAACATAAGATTGAAAGTTCCCTTTTAACTTAATCTCTTTATTTGTATTTAATAAAATCAACACTATATATATTAACGTTATTTCTATTTATTTTCAATATGTATTCATGCTATAATCATCTATAATGAAATGAATTAATTTTAATCTTAAAAGGAGGAATCTATGAGAAGAAAAGACAGAGAAATTACTGATTTTAATGAAATTGTAAATATTATTAAAAAGTGTGATGTATGTAGAATTGCATTAAATGATAATGATTTTCCCTATATTGTTCCACTTAATTTTGGATTAGAGATTCAGGGAGAGCAGGTTTTCTTTTATTTTCATTCTGCTATGGAAGGAACAAAATTGGATTTGATTGCAAGAGATAATCGTGCAACTTTCGAAATGGATTGTGAACATCAGTTTATTCTTTATGAAGAGCGAATGAGCTGTACAATGGGATATGCAAGTGTTATTGGACATGGAACCATAGAAATCGTGCCGGAAAAAGATAAATACCGGGCACTAAAAACTTTAATGAAACAATATCATGCTGATGACTTTAAATTTAATACAGATATCATGAGCGTTACAACAGTCATGAAAATGACGGTTACAGATATGGTGGGAAAGAGGAGAAATAACAAACATTAAAAATATCTAAAGATAATATTTTGTTACTTTATTAAATTTAGGGGCTGATTTAAATAATTTTAAATCAACCCCCAAATTTTTATAATCTGACAACCGAAATTCTTTGCTGGATATGATTGCCCTCTTCAATTTCATCAACCAAAGCAATCGCATAATCTGCATAACTAATAATGCTTTCTCCCTTTTCATTTAAAGTCAATTCTTCGCCGCCAAGAATATACTTCCCACTGCGCTCACCATCTGCCTGAAAATCTCCTGCCGGACTAATATAAGTCCACTTTACATCACTTCTCTGACGAAGTTCATCCAATGCTATCTGATGTGCTGCTGCCAATGGTTTAAAAGCCTCTGGAAAATCTATACCATCAGCAACAGTAAGTGTATGTTCCGGGTCTACATAAAGACTTCCGGCACCACCGACAATAACAAGTCTTTTATCCGTACCTGCTACAATCTCACTCAAATGGGCTGCTGCTTTCGGAATGGACGGAATTGTTTCTGGTGTCCATGCACCACAGGCATCTACAATTACATCAAACGCTGCAATATCCTCTGTTCTTAAATCAAAAAGGTCTTTTTTAATTGTTTTTTTTGCCGCAGACTGATTTTCACTTCTTACGATAGCTGTAACATCAAAACCTCTATCTACTGCCTCTTTTGTAATTAACTTTCCCGCCTTACCATTTGCACAAACTACTGCAATCTTCATAATGATTACCTCCTCAAAAAAAAATATTGTTGTAACTATAATTATTACATCTTGTAGCGTTACTATATCATTGCTTAGATGTAATGTCAATAGTTACATCAAAACTTTATAAAAAATTTCAAGGTATTATGGATTCTCTCCCAATACCTTGAAATCGTATCATTTAACTTTCTTTTTATCTAATTTTGAATAGTTATATATTTTTCCGTATCTCTCTTTAAATCCGCCAATGTAATCGAGGCAAGCTCTTTTTCCATGGCACTCTGCACTCGAAGAAGTTTATCATCCAAGATATGATGAATATTTCTTCCAACCGGGCAATCCGTATTTGGATTTTCATGAAAGTGAAACAATTCTCCATTCGTTGTACATTCCACAGCGCGATACACATCCAGAAAAGTAATCTTGTTTAACGGTCTGGCAACTGTCGTTCCACCGGTTCCCCGTGCCACCTCAATCAAACCTGCTCCTTTAAGCTGTCCTAAAATTTTTCTGATAATCACAGGATTCACATTTGTACTGCCTGCAAGAAAATCACTTGTTATTTTATACTCACTTCCAAAAGTATCTATACAGGCGAAAATATGGATTGCTAACGTAAATCGACTTGAAATCTGCATATTCGATACCACCTTTCAGATACATTTTATCTCCCCTCAATTGTAATGTCAATGATTACAATTGTTGTTTCATATTATCCACAATATTAATTTGTAAATAGCTGTGTCCAGTAATTTCGACCTGAAGAACTCTTGTAATATCCAACACCAATTTTCGTAAACTTGGCATTCAGTATATTGGCTCTATGTCCCTCGCTATTCATCCATCCGTTCATTACCTCCTCTGGAGAACGCTGTCCCCATGCAATATTTTCACCTGCACTGCGATAACGGATGCCTGATTCCTTTAATACTGTACTAAAATTACTTCCATTCGGTCTTGTATGAGAAAACGATTTTTCTATCTCCTCTGCTCTTATTGCTGCCGCTTTTCCTATTTCTCTGTCTAACACAAGTTCCTTTAGACCGGCTTTAACCCTCTCCTTATTCACAAGCTGTACAACCTGTTCCACATAAGTCAACTTCTGGGAATTATCCACTGGTTTTGTTGTCTGTGCCGGTCTTGTGGTTGATACCGGTTTTGTTGTCTGCGGAAATGTTATTGTCTCCGGTACCCCAATAGTTGGCTTTTCTGTCTCTGTAACTTCAATATCCGGCTTTACTGTCTCCGCTTTTTCCGTCTCTGGAGTGTTTTGTTCTGATACACTCGTCTCCGGAATCTCTAGTTTAGGCACAGTTGTTTCCGGTACATTTACATCTGGTATTTCAAAATCCGGAAAGCCTATCCCTGGAATAAAAATCATCATCCATTTACAATTTTCAACAATTCTTAACTCTTTATTTATTTTCAATATAAATGGTCGCAATTCATTGTGATAATTTGACCTCTCCTGCAATATATTATAATTTTGTATAGAATACCTCTCAGATTTGTGTGTAACTCCCCACACAAGCGTAGATGCCCCCATCACCATTGTAACTGCTGCTGTAATTGCTAATAAAAATGATTTTCTCATAATAGCTCCTTTCGATAATTATAATTTCCTCATAAATATTACATTTTTGTTACAAAACAAGCGTAACATATAATATCGAACGAAACTACAAGTAATATATGGAACATCTTCCATTCTCTATACACATTTTAATGCTCTAAACACAAACACAAATGAGCCGCAAGAAAGTCATTTCTTACGGCTCAATAAATACATGTTATATCAGTTTATAATACTTCATTATGCTTCTTAATAATTAGCAAGAAGCATAATCATTTTCTACCTCCTACTTTTTAATTTTTACCCGTTTCGGCTTTGACCACTTTTTAGCGCCAACCGCCCGAACACGCACATACAGTTTTTTCTTGTTTTTAAGTTTCTTACTCTTTATTGTAACCTTAACTTTTTTAACAGTCTTCTTTACAAGAATCTTTTTAAACTTTTTCGTTTTTGAAATCTGTACCTGATATTTTTTTGCACCTTTTACTTTTTTAAAAGTTAACTTAATCTTTTTCCAAACCTTGCGCTTACTAGCTTTCTTTACTTTCGTTCTTTTCAATGCCTTTGATTTATTTACAGACTGTTGTGTAGTTTGCTGTGGTTTGTCAACTCCTGTACTTTCCTCATTATCATTTTTCGCTGTTTCAGGGTCATTAATTTCCGAAGAAGCTGTTGTCTTTTCTTCTCCCGGGTTAACAGGCGTACTCCCTTTACCTATTTTATAGTCTCCATATAAGTTGTCATCTGCTCCATCTGTTTTCACGCCCTTATTATTGTCCGGTTTTTCGTCTTCCGCAGCGCTTACCTTTTTCTGATATACACGAACATAATCTACCTGCATCGTTCCCGATGTAAAACTGCTATCCGGAACATGTCCACTATCAAATGTTCCACCGGCTGCCAGATTTAATATTAAATAAAATCTCTGGTCAAACGGAGCATAGGCATTTCCTCTGTCCGAACCTGAATACCATTCGCCGTATGTACATTTAAAATAGCATTTACCATCACAATAAATTTTAATATTTTCTGCTTCCCATACTACACTGTATACATGCCAGTCAGATATCTCTGTTTTCTTTTTTCCGTCCTGTGTAATATTAAATGCATCTGATGTATTTATATTATTCGGCCACTGTGCACCATAATGTAAGGTGCCAAATACCATATTTGGTGTACGTCCACGTCCTTCAAATACATCAATCTCGCCGGATAATGGCCATGAGCCATATCTGGCGTCATTGGAGAGCATCCACATAGCCGGCCATACTCCCGTACCTGTAGGCATCTTCGCTCTAAAATCTACACGTCCATATTTTACTGAGAATTTATTTTGTGTTGTAATCTTACCTGACGAATACTGAGCCGTTGCCTTCTTTGTACTATCACCTTTCTGTGTAAATACTTTAGACTGTTTCTTCATGACAATGTTCAGGTTGCCATCCTTTACAGATACATTGTCTCTGGTATAATATTCTAACTCCTGATTACCCCATCCTGCGGTATTAATATCATTTTCATCCAATAGGAACCCTTCCTGATATCCCCATTTTGTCGTATCAAGAGTATTTCCTGAAAACTCATCATTCCAAATCATTTTCCATCCCGATGGTGTAAATGGATTAGAACTGTCTTCCACCTGAATATCCGTCATATCGGTTGGCAAAGTAGGCTGATACGAGGTATTTCCTTTAATCGTATATATAACGTAGTTATTGCTCATATCACCGCCCTGTTTTCCGTCTATCGGATAACTAATACGAATCTCGGTATCTTTTCTCACAGGCTGAAACCATAAACCGTATACATAATCTGCAAAATACCCCCACTGAGAACTCAGAGAATTGGCATTATACCCATTTCCTTCATATACCCAGCCGGTGGCTGCAACATCTGCCAATGCAATCCATTTTCCATTGACTTTTACTTCATATTTAAATAAGTCTAAATCCTTCTTTATTGCTGTAGTTCCACCGATTTTCGGAAGTGGAATACCTACAGACGCACTTGTTGAAGTGCCGGCATCATATGATGTGGCATCATATGCCGTGAGATTATGATTCGTTCTGACAGGCTGCGTATATGTAACCTTTACATCCTGATAAATACTGCTATCTGTTGATTTCTGGAATCTCAAGGTAAATGACCACCCGATATTATTAAACCAATATCCACCATCCCCATCTGGATAATAACCAAAATTCTGGTCCCAAAGAAAACCTGATGCTGCATTTCCAAGAAGTTTTACAAATCCTTTTCCATCATTATTATCTACATAAATTGTAATATTATCTTGTACCTGTTCATATTTGATATTCTTATCACCGTTAAAAGTCCACTTTCCCCACTCCGTTGCAGAGGCTCCCGTAGAACTTGCAACAATATTTTCCTGTGTGGTAGAAATGCTTTTCAACTCCAACTTAGGCAATTTATTTAAATTCAATGTATACTCTAAATTAACATTGTTTGTTTTTCCATGAAAGCGTACATAAGTAGTTTCTGTCAATTTCATCCAACAAACCCATCCACCCCAGCTCTGGTATTCCCATGCCCAGGTTTCATTCCACTTAAAATATTTTACGTCTTCAATCTTTTTCCATTCTCCGTTTGTTCCCTGTTCCTGCTTAATATATACCTGCAAGTCGTCTTCCACACCTGAAATAGAAAGTTCGTCACTTCCTTTTCCATTAAACTTTGGCATAACAAAACCGTAGCTTACTTCTCCTACTCCCGACTTTGTTATTGTCGGCCCATCTTTGGAACTATAATAATCCATAGATGTAATTGCTGTTGTAGCTGCCAAAACATCTGTCACATCACCAATTGCAAACCAACCAACTGTTTGAACCATGCCCAGCATAAGAGCCACCGACACAATAATCGCCGTGATTTTTGTTAATAATCTTCCCATAACTTCGTCCTTTCTCCTTAATTATAATTTTTTAGGAGGGCTACGCTCTCCCTCCTACTTTGCTATTTTTTATTATATAATTTCATATATTACAATTCAATATATTCATTTTTTAGTAAGTGGGATTTTTTGTTATACGATAAGATATTATCTCTAATGATAATTTGATTAAATATACTAATAATTTATTAGATTTTTACTGAAATAAAATTTAATAAAGGGCTTATGGGGAGAATTTATTTTAAAGTGCCCTATATAAAAATTTATAACTTAATTTACGATAATAATATAGTCCCCTATTCATCACTCAAATCAATAATATACTGAGAAATAACATCAATAAAAAACGTATTTTTCGGCTTCTCCATAATTTTCCTGCCGCAGACTTCATTTAATAACTCCCTATCACCTGATTTCCAAATAGTTTCAACGATTGTTCTAATATTTCTTTCGACACAACTTATATTTACATGGTTTTCAATTGCAATATTAGCATAAAGTCCTTTGCATATATATGTAATTAAATCCGGATTCTGTATATTTTTTACGACAGCACACACTGTATACTTAAAACCTGTATATGATGCATTCACTCCCAGTTGTCTTAATAAATTTGCAGTTAATCTTATATAATTTTCCATAATCTACCTCAATTCTTCATAAACTTTCTCCCCCTCAAACATTTTGGAGAAAGTTTATGCAAAAATCAATACTTAATTAAAGTAAAATTGTGAATAATAAGAATATGTGACATTTTATTATTTTAATTCTTAAACAACATGCTGTTTTTCATCTTCACATTCTAAACAATCTGTCTAATAAATAAAAAACTTGACATTTTTTAATATTTTTAGTATTTTAAAAACGTTTTTTGCAATAAAGGAAATTAGTAAAGGAGAATATCATGAAAAACAACTCGTATTGCTGTCTTAGACTTGGGAGATAATACTTCAATTACTAATTTAATAGGAAAATCCACAAATATTACAATTGACTACTTAATTATTTCCCATAAACATATAGACCATGTCCAAGGATTAGCAAGCCTAGTTAAAAAAGCTAAATCAGGTGTGGCGATAACTATTAATAATCTTTATGTAAACGGTTTAGATTTTACTGCTTCTGAAGTTTTTGGTAAGAGATTAAGCGAGGTTAATATATCAAAAATCAAAATTAAAAAAACGTATTATTTTGGAATCAAAGGCAAAGTCAAATCTGATGCAAGTAACAATGCAGCAACTAATTTTTTTAAAAATTGGAAAAAAAGTACAGTAAATTATGTAAATAACATAGAAACCATTTCAGTTCTAGGAACAGGTTGCCAGATTATTATATTGCCTCCATTAAAAGATTATGGTAACAGTACAACAGCAGAAAATAATAATAGCTTAATTACTATTATAAAAGATAATGTAACCAAAAATGATAATACCAAAAGCAAGAATTTTAAAATAATTCTTCCCGGTGATATTCAAAGTGATGCAATGGCAAAGATTTGTTCAACAGCTGAATATTCTAAATATTTAATAAAAGATGGATTTAAAAATATAATATATAAAGTCTCCCATCATGGAAAAGCAAGACAACATGACTTTTTTAAAAAAATACCTGATGGTACAATAGTAAGACTAACAAACTCAGAAGAAATCGCTGACCACAACCTTCTTAATGCTATGGCATTATATGCAGATTGTACTCCGTCTTTTAACTTTAGTATGATGTTTTTTAACGAAAGAAATCTTATTAAATTAATTCAACCTAAAATTATAATCGGTTCCACATGGATGGGATTAAATGATAAGACTAAAGGAAGTGCCATACGAAGAGGTCTAAATTGTTACGATTTATTTATAACAGATACAGTGAAAAGAAACCTCTTTTCTAAAATAACATTAAAAGATAGTTTTGGTGGAAAAACTGTTAAGTTTAAGGACAACTTCGAGTTTATCACAAATTAAAAAAATAATATAATATTTTAAGTTACTTAAGGGCAGAGCCGATTTTTTATTGGTTCTGTCCTTACCTGCATTATATAGAAATTTTCTTATTCTGTACTTGCTAACCACCTCATTCCTTTTGCGTCTCTTAGGTCTCCAATTTAAAAAGTTTTTTCATATTACAATTTGGCAAGCATTTGCTTTTACCTTTTTTATACACATTTGCATAACCCATGTTTGTATCATATACTTGTTTGCGTTATTTGTTAACGTTTTACCCATTTGAGTATATTTTTATTTATATTTGCATTTATTTAGTACATTTTCTTTTTATAGAAAGGTAAACAATTATGGGAATAGGTTCAAAAATTAACAACTGATGAATGAAAAAACATTAATGCTAATAAACTTATCCAATAAAGTCGAAGTTGCTCCAACAACACTATATTCGATAATAAAAAGAGATAGTAAAAAAGCTACTATTGCAATGGAAATATTGCTATTAATGATGATATAAAATCAACTGCCGGACTTTACAAAAGAAAGGGGTTGACGCCAATGATTACATATAGTGATTAATTTGGTTTCGTGACAATGTTGTGCAGTGTGATAGCTCTTGTTATTACTTATTTTACACACAAAAAAAAGCCTCCCATGACAGACAACTCCAAAGCACGGTACATTACCACCCTAAGTAACTAGTATCGTATCACTTTCAGACATTATCTATGAACGCTAGTGTTATTTTTATCCCCAAAATTAAGAAAGGAGGCAAACCTCAAAAGGTGGTTATAAAACCAAAGCTAATGCAGTCCGTGAAAGAGCAAAAGCATTAAACGAATATTACAATACTTGTAGGTCTTTTGATAACAAAGAATATCTGTAGCTGATGTATTTGAATCAGCAGTTAGTCAACACCACCGGCTAAGCCGGTGGTTTATTTGTTTATTAAAGCTCCGTCTTTTCTACACAAAAACTCCGCAATAATAAACAGAGCCTCGCTCTATACAAATAAAAAAAGCGTGGACAAAAGGTGGACAAATCACTTGATTTGCCACCAAAAAGTCCACATAATACCTTTGCTTATCGATTAAGTAAACACACCGTCTCCACATGCACCGTTTGCCCAAACATATCACATGGTGTCACCTCCACCAATTTATATCCATTTTTATCCAGCCACTTCAAATCTCTTGCCAGCGTAGCGCTGTCACAACTCACATAAACAATTTTCTCCGGCGCCATGTCCACCATCGTTCTGAGCAAAACCTCATCGCAGCCCTTTCTCGGCGGGTCCACCACAATAACATCCGGTCTGCATACCTGCTCCCCCTTATGTTTTTCAAAATATTGAGGGACAACTACCTCTGCGGCTCCCACTAAAAACTCCGCATTATCAATCCCATTTATCTCAGCATTAATTTTAGCATCTTCTATCGCCTGCGGAACAATTTCAACACCAATTACCTTTTTCGCTTTTCTCGCTAAAAACAAAGAAATACTTCCTATTCCACAATACAAATCCCACACCGTCTCATTTCCCGTAAGTCCTGCATACTCAAGAGCTTTACCATATAGCTTTTCTGTCTGTTTGGGATTTACCTGAAAAAATGACAATGGAGAAATTCTAAATTTAATATCACCTATATAATCCTCAATATAACCCGGACCATAAAGTTGAACGACCCTCTCTCCTAAAATCACATTATTCTTTTCACGATTCACATTCATAGAAATATCTGTCATACCGGGTACCTTCAAAAGCTGTTCTACAAGTCTCTGTGCATTTGGTAACCTTTCACCATTGATGATTACACACACCATCACCTGACCGGTCCGTACACCAACCCTGATAAGCACATGTCTGACAAGACCTTTGTGACCGGCTTCATCATAAGGTTTTATCCCTTCCAGACACATATACATCTTCACAATGTCCATGACAGCCTTATTTACGTCCACCATCTCTGACACAGATTCTCCATTCGATATCCCCAACTTATTTTGTGAAGATTCTTCAGCATCAGCTTCTATCATTGCCCCCAGCATACAGCTATCCACCTCTATAATAGAATGTGTCCTGCCTGCATAGAAACCGCTTACAATTCTGCCTTCTTTATTTAATCCCACTGGAAACTGTGCCTTATTTCTATAATGAAAGGGGCCATTACATTCCTTTTCCCTGATACACAACTCTTCCATACCCATAATTGGTTTCATCTCAAAATCATCAATTCCACCAATTCGTTTAATATTATTTAACACTTTTTCCTGCTTAAACCTAAGCTGCTGCTCATAATTCATCGTCTGTAGCTGGCATCCCCCACAACTCCTTGCCACAGGACAAATCGGCTCCACACGATGAACAGATGGCTTAACAATATTTAACAGACGTGCAAAGGCAAAATTTTTCTTTGCTTTCATAATCTTAACTTCTACTATATCACCTATTACCGTATCCTTCACAAAAAGGGTATAGCCATCTACTTTGCCTATACCCTCGCCCGTTGTTCCCTGGTCTGTAATTTGAATTGTCAAAACATCATTCTTCTTATACATTTTATGTAAACCTTTCGTTGCTATTCGTATCAGACTCTACTCTCTATCTCCTAATACGACTTTCTCAAGTTCTCAGATTATTCGCTTGTTCTTCTGACATTTGTCTCTAACAATTTGTTATATCCCAGCCACTGCTCTGTACCTGCCACACTGCTGCTGCTTAAAAGCTCTTTCATTGTCTCCATTTTTGCATCCGTATTATCTGCAAAATTCAATGCAACCGCTTCGATAAGTGCAGGTTTCTTGGGTGAACCATACTCTAACTCTCCATGGTGTGACAGAATACAATGTTTCAATTCATTTGCCTGCTTCTGCGGAAATCCCGGAATTGTTGCAATTACTTTAGATATCATTTCCGAACCCATGACAATATGCCCTAAAAGCTGGCCCGCATCTGTATAATCGTTTGCAGGAAAATCGGACAACTCATACACCTTTCCGATATCATGGCAAATGGCGGCCGTAATCAATAGGTCCCGATTCAACAAATCATATTGTTTCGTATAAAATTCACATAGCCTTGTCACCGACAGGGTATGCTCTAAAAGTCCTCCTATAAACCCGTGATGTACACTCTTCGCAGCAGAATGTTTCTTAAATGCTTCAACAAACTCACGATTCTCCACGAATAATGCACTTAAAACCTGTTTATAATATGGATTATTCACACTGGCAATAAATTTCAGCAATTCTGTCATCATCTCATCCATATTTTTATCTGTACATGGAAGATAATTCGCTGGCTCGACACTATCTTCACTCACTTTTCTTGCCCTTTTAATACTTAACTGTATCTGATTATTAAAAACAGTGATATCACCGTTAACTTCCACATAATCCAAAGCATCAAAATCATCAATTCCCATGGAGCCCGGATCCCATATTTTCGCATCTAACTGACCTGTTTTATCCTGCAAAATAACATTTTCATATTCTTTTCCTGTTTTTGTCATTGCTGTTGTTTTCTGTTTACATAAATACGTTTCCTGTATTCTTTCGCCTTCTCTCAATGTCTCAATAAATTTCATAAACTCCTCTTTCTATCCTTTAATCATAAACTATACTTTACTTTTAACACTAATTTTTATTATAATTGATTATATGTTTAAATACAAGAATTGGAGATTTTAGTTATGAATGAAAAAGTGCTGAAAACACTTGAATATAATAAAATAATTGAATTATTAAAAGAAGAAGCCGCAAGCAATTTAGGACGTGACTTATGTGCTAAACTACAGCCTTCTTCTAATATACAGGAGATAAAGAAAAATCAGCAGCAGACTAGTGATGCCTTAAAACGAATATGGCAAAAAGGAAGTATTTCATTTTCGGGCATACATGATATCGGTGAATCCCTCAAACGCTTAGAAATCGGAAGCACTCTCGGAACCGGAGAGCTTTTACGCATCTGTTCGCTTTTAAAAGTGGCGTTGAGAGTGAAAACATTTTCAAGAAATGAAGATAATGAAACGGACAGTTTAGATGACTTATTTGATGCAATTGAACCCCTCACAAATTTAAAGAAAGAAATCGAAAAATGCATTATATCGGAAGATGAAATTGCTGACGATGCGTCATATAATTTAAAAAATATTCGAAGACAGATAAAACTGACCAACGACCGCATACACACGCAGCTTAATTCCCTGGTAAACTCACAAAATGGAAGAACTTATTTACAGGATTCTCTTATTACCATGAGAGATGGCAGGTACTGTGTTCCTGTAAAACAAGAGTATCGCAGTAACGTATCGGGAATTATCCATGACCAGTCCTCTTCCGGCTCTACACTTTTTGTAGAACCTACGGCAGTTGTAGAACTAAACAACAGACTTCGGGAACTGGCAATGAAAGAAGCCGATGAAATACAGATTATTTTAGCTAATTTAAGCGTTATGTGTGCAGAATATATGGATCAGCTGCATCATAATTTAGAAATATTACCTTATCTGGACTTTGTTTTTGCAAAAGCTAATCTGGCAAAAATAATGAAGGCAACAATACCCGAATTTAATAATCAGCGCTACATCAAAATAAAAAAGGGACGTCACCCATTACTCGACCCTCAAAAAGTTGTCCCTATCGACGTAACTCTCGGAAAGGACTTTACATTGTTGATTATAACCGGTCCAAATACCGGCGGTAAAACGGTATCTCTCAAGACGGTTGGACTCCTTTCGCTGATGGGACAGGCCGGACTTCACATTCCTGCCATAGAAGGCAGCAAACTTGCTGTATTTGATGAAATATTTGCGGATATCGGTGATGAACAGAGTATTGAACAAAGTCTGAGTACATTTTCAGCCCATATGGTAAATACAGTAAATATACTGGAAAAGGCAGACCAAAACTCCCTTGTTCTCTTTGACGAGTTAGGTGCCGGAACTGACCCTGTAGAGGGAGCAGCTCTTGGTATCTCTATTTTATCTTTCCTAAAGAACCTTGGAGTGAGGACTATGGCAACCACGCACTACAGTGAATTAAAGCTCTTCGCACTCTCCACCGAGGGTGTTCAAAATGCCAGCTGTGAATTTGATGTTGAAACACTGCGTCCTACTTACCGGTTACTTATTGGTATTCCCGGAAAGAGTAATGCTTTTGCCATCTCCGAAAAGTTAGGACTTCCTGAATATATTATTGAAGATGCTAAAGCTAGAATTGATGCAGATGATGAACAATTTGAAGATGTTCTGGCAGAGCTGGAACGTCAAAAGCGTCAGATTGAAAAGGACAAAGAAACGATTTCTGTATATAAATCACAAATTTCATCACTCAAAAGGGATTATGAATTAAAAAATAAAAACCTTGATGAGAAAAAAGATAAAATTCTCTCTAAGGCTCGTGAAGAAGCTCTTGATATACTAAAAGAAGCTAAGGAAACTGCTGATGAAGCTATTAAAAACATTAATAAATACGGAAAATCCGGAAATACAAAGGAATTAGAGAAATCCAGAAGTGCCGTAGGTAAAAATATAAAGAAAAATCAAAGCTCTGCTTCTATGAAAACGGCAGCGCCAAAGAAAAAACATAAACCATCTGATTTTAAGCTTGGCACAGGTGTAAAAGTTCTCAGCATGAATTTAAACGGTACTGTTGCCTCGCTTCCGAATGCAGATGGCAATTTAACAGTAAAAATGGGAATACTAAATTCTAAAGTAAATATAAAAGATTTAGAAATTATTGATGAGCCGGATATTAAAGCTCCAGGACTTTCCAGGGGAAACAGTGGTAAAATCAAAATGAACAAATCTCTGACAGTAAAAATGGAACTCAACCTGATTGGAAAAACTGTTGACGAAGCATTATTCGAGTTAGATAAATATTTAGACGATGCTTATCTTGCCCATTTACCACAAGTATATATTATTCACGGCAAGGGAACCGGTACTTTAAGAAGCGCTATCCAAAATCATTTAAAAAAATGTTCTTATGTAAAATCTTACAGAAACGGAGAACATGGAGAAGGCGGTGCCGGTGCCACTGTAGTAGAATTTAAATAATTTATGGAACTGACTTTATTTCAACTATAAATAAAAGTGACACTATTTTACAATTTTTTCTAATTTTATTCATAAAAATTCTTTATAATATTTTTGACCGAATGTGCCTGCACATGGTCCACAAATTTTGCAATACAAAGCAAATTAAATTTTGGGAGGATAACACAATGGCTAGCAAACAAAAAATTTTAATTGTTGATGATGATGAAAATATCGCAAATCTCGTTTCTCTTTATCTGACAAAAGAATGTTTCGAGACTCGCATTGAACATGATGGTTTATCTGCGCTCACCGCATTTCGTGAATACAATCCGGACCTGGTATTACTGGATTTAATGCTTCCCGGCATCGACGGATATGAGGTATGCCGTGAGATTAGAAAAGACTCAAAAACTCCTATTATTATGCTCTCTGCAAAAACAGAAGTTTTTGACAAAGTTCTGGGGCTGGAGCTGGGCGCTGATGATTATATGATAAAACCGTTTGACTCCAAGGAATTGGTCGCAAGAGTGAAGGCCGTTCTTAGAAGATATACACCTGCTCCTACTCCTGTAGTATCTTCTTCTGAAAAACGTGTAGTTTATAAGGATTTAATTATTAACCTTTCTAACTACGAAGTGATATACCAGGGAAAATCAGTTGAGATGACACCGAGAGAGATTGAACTGTTATACTTTCTCGCATCATCTCCAAACCAGGTTTTTACAAGAGAACAGCTGCTGGACCATATTTGGGGCTATGAATATGCCGGAGATACCAGAACTGTGGATGTTCATATCAAAAGAATCCGAGAAAAAATTGCCGACACTGACGAGTGGTCTATCGGTACTGTATGGAGCGTCGGTTACCGATTTGAAGTACACAAATAATTTTAGAGGTGTATTATGAAAAATTCGATATTAACAAAATTTTTTATTGGATATTTTTCTTTTGCTGTATTAGGCTTTTTATTAATTACATATTGGTCAACAAATTTAATATACAACAATTTATTGCAGGATGATACGGCAGAACTTAAAAACTATGCCTCAGTTGTTGCGCAAAACATAAAAAATGTCATAAATGATTCTATGTATGACATTGACAACCCTGACAATTTTTTTAGTGATTTTAATAAAGTTTTAAACTGCAATATTATGATTTTAGACCCCGACAACAAACTCATTTACACAACAGATAAAACAAAAACATTAGACAACACTTCTAATAATATTGTCATAAAAGATTTTGACCCCAAAGAATACTCAAAGAAAAAATATAAAATAAATAAATTTTATAATATTTATAAAACTGATACGCTAAGTGTTGTACAGGATATTTCAAAAAATAATATCACCTATGGATATGTTGTCGCACACATGCCCACATCCATTATCAAAAAAAACAGTTATGATGTGACTTTTATTTTTTATGTAACTTATACAATTATACTTGCACTATCACTCATCATCTTTTTTAACTTTATGTGGTTTATTTATTTACCGCTTAAAGAGATTCGACTCACTGCTATGGAATATGCACAGGGGAATTTTGAATATGAGGGACTCAAAGTAAACAACGATGATGAGATTGGTGATGTGGCAAGTTCGCTCAAATATATGTCAAAGCAATTAAATAATTCAAGAGAATACCAAAAGAATTTTATTTCTAATATTTCTCATGATTTTCGCTCACCGCTTACCTCTATAAAAGGATATATTGAAGCCATGATGGATGGAACAATACCGCTGGAGGAACATAACAGATATCTGTCCATCGTACTAACTGAGGCAAATCGTTTAGAGAAGCTGACAACAGGCCTCAGGGAACTAAACAGCTGGAATGCTACAGGACCGGAATTGCTTTTTGAAGAATTTGATATGGAAAATGTCATTGCCTCCACTGTAGAAACCTTTCAGGGAAGCTGTGAGAAAAAACACATCGAACTTATCATACAATTTCCTCCAAGGCATTATAACGTATATGCTGATAAAGGAAAAATTGAACAGGTACTTTATAATCTTTTAGATAATGCGATTAAATTCAGCAATCCATCTTCAAAAATTATTATAAAGCTTTACAATAAAGGAGAAAAACAATACTGTTCTGTAAAAGACTTCGGGATGGGGATTCCCAAGGGAAGTATTGACAAAATATGGCAGAGATTTTATAAAACGGATTTATCCCGAGGAAGAGACAAAACCGGCTCAGGCATTGGTCTTGCCATTGTAAAAGAAATTATGATAGCTCACAACGAAAACATAGATGTAATCAGTACCGAAGGTGTGGGAACTGAATTTGTATTTTCTATCAAACGGGCAAAGAACAAAGTTTCTTCATACACGAACCGTAATCAAAAAGACCTTTTGTCCCGCGAGTAACGAGCCAAAGTCAAGCCTGCTTGACCTTGGCAGCTGCCGCGAAGAGCAAGGAAATTATATTAATTTGATTATATCTTTTTGTAAATTTAAATAAACGTCTATTCTTCCAAGCTTTATGCAGAATGTCTTATGTCCTGACTTAATTTTGCAATGAACTCTGAATTTGTCGGTCTGATTTTCTTTGTACTCAGCATATATGTAAATTGTTGTTTAAAACTGCTTTCACTATCTACTGACCAGGCAACCTCTATTGCATGTCTAATTGCTTTCTCTACTCTCTGTGGTGTAGAATTGTGCTTCTTTGCAACATCAGGATACAAAATCTTTGTTATTCCTTCTAATGCGTTCTCATTATGAATTACCTCTTTTATTGCTGTAATCATGTATCTGTAACCCTTTAATCTCGCTGGAATACCTATTTCATCTAATCTGTCGGAAATAATTGCATCCAATTTTTCAAAATTTGTTTCACTCTTCATCGAATATCTGCTCCTTACTCCGGCACTCTTATCTGACATGCCTAAACTAATCATTTCATTAAAGCTATTATAAATATTTTTGATTTTTATTACAATACTATCTATATCATAAGGTTTTGTTATAATATAATCAACACCTTTATTAAACGCTTCACGAACAATCAGGTCACTTGTAAGAGGCGTCATCATTATCAGCTTCATATCCCTGTCAGCCCCATATTCATTTATTTTATCCAGCAGTGAATAACCATCATAAACCGGCAACAGCAAGTCAAACATAACTATATTAGGTTTTTCCATCAAAAATAACTCATAGGCATCCTTTCCATTATCTACTGCTGCTATCACTTCAATCTGTTCGTCCCTTTTCATTGCATCTAACAGTCTCTGTCGAACCATCGCCTGATTATCTGCAATCAATACTTTTAACTTTTTCATATTCTACTCCTCATTTTTATTATTCCTCCTATTAAAGTAATAAATATAATACACTTTAATAATTATTTTATCGTAAAGTATTGCATTTTAAATCTTGCCTATACTATAATAACTACTATTCTGGAAGAATAAAAGAACTTTATTGAGATCGGAAGAGCACACGTCAGAACTCCAGTCACATACGCAGATCTCGTA
>NZ_CALGRE010000024.1 GCF_937958975.1 uncultured Eubacterium sp.
GGTCTATTTCGTCGCGGGCTTCGCCCTATTCACATATTTTTCGCCATGCGTACTCATAGACCTTTGGTCTATTTCGTCGCGGGCTTCGCCCTATATGAATAAAAATATATTACGAACTGTAAGCAAGCTTACGTTCGTATATATTTTTATTCATGCATGGCTCATTGCCATCACGTAAGAAAGGCTTCCGTCCTGTAAAGGACGAAAGCCTGTAAATACTTCGTTATACCACCTTTGACAGCATACTTAGGAAAATCCAATCATATGTGTTCCCTGTAACGGAGGAATCCGTCAGTGCCTACGCTTTTGCTTCGGACTGCAACTCCAGAGTGATTTTCATTTATCAGCTACTTGTATTTGACTTCCACCATCATCAAACTCTCTGTAACGTTTACTAATAAACTACTGTCTCTATCAAAGCCTTTATCTATTATCATTTATTATTCTATGATAAAGATTCTAAGTTGTCAACTCAATTATGGAATATTATTGTACGCATCCAACGTTCCCTCTGTTAAGGTAAATGTCGGATTTTGTGGTATGTACAACTGACTATCCCATCCATAAGATAACGTGGTATCTCTATAATAAGGATTTGTTGTTTCAACTTTATTGAGAACATTATTGTACAAATACTTATGTCCGGTGAAATTTGTAGCCTTACTATTTTTATATAAATAATCTGCAATCTGTGCTACTGAAATACTTGCTGTCTTTGCACCATAAATAATTTCACCATCTTCTGTTACAACAAATGCTCTGACATGTAATGTAGATGCCAATGCCATACTTCCTACCATTCCTGTCATTGTTCTAACATAATAAGTATTATTCGTATCTTCTATATTCCAGTCACTGACAATACCTTCTTCTGTTGCAATAAATCCATAGGTTCTGTTGATACCATCATAGTAATTAGCACCGGTATACACTCCTGCCTCACTTAATGTGTCCGGATTTAAAATCGTATAGGACGGATTCAACACATCATTTTTCCTGTACCCATTATGGTTAGGGTCTAACGTATAAATGGTACCCATTTTCGCAACAGTATATTCTTTTCCATCACTTCCCGTAATCACACTTCCTACATTTAGTGTTTTACATACTGTTCTAAACCCAACCTCTGTATTATCCGGGTTATTTGTTTTAATCTGAAATCCTTCTACACCGACACTATTACTTGTGACCACTGTTGGTACATCTGTAACAACAATATTTTCTACCGTTTCTCCTGTGGTAAATTCGCCATTTAACACTGCCTTCACCGTTACAGTATATGTTCCCGGCTCAAGATTTCCCAACGAATATGATGTTTCTTTTATTTTTGTTGCTATCGGTGTCTCGCTTCCATTCAGATAAACATTATATGTCTGCTCATCCTCAGCGCCTTCACATGCCCATGATAAATCAATTGTCTTAATTCCGCTTTTTGCTGTAAGTGATGAAATCTCATTCGGTTTCAACATCTCAACAACTGCTTTAGAAATTTTTACTGATGCACTATTATTAATAAATCCTAATGTATAACATAACTTCATTTCAGTTGCCGTCGCTGTGAATTTCTTTGTTATTGTTGTTGTACTATCTTTTGAAACACCGATAATTTCATAACTATCTGAATATCCATTCTCAGCCGTAGCGTTTACGACTATATTATTTCCATCCACATCTGTATCAACCTTATATGTGTAAGTATATGTTTTTCCTACTTCTAACCCTGTTATGTTTTGATATACGTTATCTAACATAGCATTGGCATATGATGGAAGGTATACTACACACGCATTATCGGCACTTAAACCAATCATACTGTCAGAAGACTGATTTGCAAATTCGTATGACCATGTGTCATCTAATGTCTGCACACCATTAATATCTACCTGACTTAATGTTGTATCATACTTGACAACCGGCTTCGCTTTTACAATAACATTTCTTATAATCCCCTCTGTTTCATATTCACCATAAACTGCACTTACCCTGATTGTATGAGAACCCGGGGTAATTTGCTCAATCACATACGAATATGTATTTGCAGGTAATACTATCGGCTCATTTTCATCAACATACACCTTATAGGTCTGTCCTGATGTCTCGTTATTAACTGTCCATGACAATCCTATCTGCTCTGCGTTATCTACGTTATATTCCAAAGTTGCAAGCTCTGCGGGCTGTATATTTTCCACTCTCACTGAATCTGACATAACTGCATCAGAATTTTCTCCATCTACACTTGCTATAGCTCTAACGGTATAATCTCCTTTGGCTACATTTGTAAACTCACATTTTCCCAGTTCACCATCTACGGTTATCTCGGTTATCGTTTCTACAACCTGACCTTCTACATTCACCAATTCAATTGTATAATTCGTGTCTGCAACATAGTCCCACTGTACCTGAACCGTATTCGCCTTTTGACTCGCTACAGCAAGAGCTGTAACTGCAGTAGGCTTTCCGTAAACTTTCGTCTGCGGTGCATTTGCCTCCTCAGAAAATACCCCATTGTAATATGCCTTCACACGAACAATATGATTTCCTGCCGGAACATTTGTCAACATTGCGCTTGTGCCATCAGCAATAGCAAATTCCTTTGTATCATCATCCAAATAAATATAATACAATGTACCTTCTTTTGCTGTATCCGCTGCATTCCACGATACCTCTATTGTGTTTGTACCACCTTTAGCAGTTACATTTGAAACCTTGTCTACTGCTCCTGTTCCACTGCCATTATAAATGTACCAGGTTCCTTTTAATGTACTATTATTATAGAACTCTACTGTTGTCTGTTCCCCGGCACACAAACCTACGCATATCCACATTTGTGCGCCCTCGAATCTTACTGTATCACCAATTGCTTTATGGTCGTTCACTGAATAATCTGTTCCGTTCACAGACACTTTTGTAACTTCAGCAGAAGCAAAGTTAATCCAAAGAGCTGTTTGTGTCATCCATCCCTGTTCCACGGTAAACACATTATAATTATCATTCAGCCAATTTCCATCTTTGCTTACAAAATAGTCCTTCCCATCAGCAGTTAACTTAGTCCATGTATCAGCAGTGGACCAATCCACTGCTGATACCTTAGTACCTGTAATTGTCATGGAGCTTACAACCATGACAACCGCACATACAAATGCAATCACTTTTTTAAATTTTATATTCATGTTTCTAAACTCCTTTCTAATAATCCAAGTCGAGGTCTGGTATATCCGGAAAAGATTCATGCGCTGTAGTATCAAATTCTACTGTCTCACCATCACCCTCATTACCGGAAAAATCAACACCATTCATAATTCTTTTATCCACATCGAATCTGACCACTGCAAACTCAGGTGTTTCATAATTTATCACTCTATTCATTATTACAATTCCTCCTCTAATCTACATTCAATAACACCCAATTTAACGCTCATAAAAGTCCTTATCAATAGTGTTATCCCATCCATACTCAACGAGTTTGTGGAAGCCTTTGTAAAATACCCCAGTCTTAGAATTAGCAATCTTTGGAGTTTCATTATATATCCACTCTGCGATGCTTCCATATTCTGTTGATTTCACATTATTTAATGCGACAAGTAACTTCGCTTCGACTTCCTCACCTGTTCTACATTTAAATGTATCATGAGGATATGCATCCTGATAGTTCTTACCACAGATTGCATAATAATATAAATCTTTATATGTACTGTTTACAAGCTTATAGTTTTCTTCATTCTTACTCTTAACCTGCAATGCACTTAACATAGATTTACCGATTTCTTCATAATGATGAGATATATCAACAACATTCAAAATATTATTGTACAAGAAGTCATGTGCGTCTTTTGTACCCATTTTCTGTTCTTCGTATAAGTTGTCTGCAATCTCATACATATTCGTTGTATAGACATTATGTCCATACACAACTGTTCCATCATCTAACACGGCATATGCTCTAAATGAATAGTTTGTTTCTAAGGAATTGAACATATAATGCAAATATTTAAATGTTAATGCAAAGTATGTATTATACCGGCTATTAGACTCTGTCGTCGTATAACCATCTAAAATTCCTCTTTCTGTCATTTCACAATTAGACACAAAATCATTTTGCGCTACACCCTCTAATGTCATATTTGACTTCAATGTATTCTCATCCATCTCGTCAGCGAATGCATATATCGTTCCCATCTTCTTTACTTCGTAAAGTTTATTATGAATTGTCATAACATTACTTGTCTTAGATACAACTCTAAACGATGGACTATGTTCTGAAACTTCTCCCGGAGCATGATTTGTATTCATCTGGAAGCCTAATACTTCAACCTCTCCCGTGTTGACTGTAATCTCCACAGGAATGTATGTTACATCTTCACCACTCTCTACTTTCAGCAGATAATATGTCTTTGCATATTCTACTGTAAATGTCTCAGCACATTTAATTATAATCTGTCCCGGATATACTTTGTCATAAATCATTTTTTCTGTAAATTCTAACGCCTCAGCATTTTCAGCATAAAGCACACTCTCACTGGCGTTCGATACTGAAATCTTAGTATTTTCACCTGTAAAATACTTATTACTTCCCAGAATTGACATATAGTAACCGTTGTACCCAATAATGTCGTATGTATTTGTTCCTGTGTACTTATCTGTAGTGGATGGACAATCAAGGAATCTTACTGTACCCTCGAGTTCTGATTCTGTTCCCATCTTAACAGGAAGCTGATACTCACCACTAATCAGTCTCCAATCGCCTGTACCTGTTATCGTAGGTTCTTCCTCTGTCGGAACTACCTTGAAATAGAAATCCTTATATGTATTTCCATTGTCACCTGCAACTCTTACTGTATAGTAATATGTCTCCCCACTGATAAACTCTCCATAAGTGGAAAACATTTTGGCTGCGTTCATCAATGTCTGTCCATTATAATAACTGTCATAAACAGTCTTTGAATTAAATGTCGTACTGTTTCCATTTTGTACATAAATCTTAGTTGTTGTACCTGTAAAATACTTATCACTACCATTTAACGCTATATAATAATCGTTATAACCAATTACACTATTAATATCTACATCTGTATAATAGTAAATTTTGGCATTTACAGTATCCAGTGACCCCTCCTTCGATATCGGAAGAATATTTTGTCCACTGATAAGTACCCATTTATCATCTCTTGGGTAATCAGGGATATCTGTCGGTATTGTCTCCTCCGGTTCTGTTTCCGGCTCTTTTACTTCATAATTGATGACTTTCTCAATTGTCTGCTCACACCATTTTGCTACTACCTTCACTTCGTGTGTGACTCCTGTCTCACCATATCCCGAGAAGCTATATGCACCTGCTGTAACATTCTCTGCCTTTAATTCTCCATCAATATATAAATCATATACATATCCATTTGCTTCCTGGCTTGTTGTGTTTATCCATGATACAGAGAGTGAACTTCCTCTGTTTGTAACAGTCATACCATTTACATCTTCAATCATAGGAATATTTCCAACAATATTCATTGGTATCGAAATGTAATCTTCCGGATGATTTACTGTATCATAATACACTTTTAACATATAGTATTCGCTGTCTCTTTCTCCACCAAGCGAACTATGGATTGGAAGCTCATACATTAACTCAGGCATTTTTATAAGTATTGTGTTTGCTCCCTGAGTTCCAAAAAGACCGTCTTCCGGTGATAACTCAATAGTTCCCGGATTCGTTCCAATATGATTCAAAGTATCTTCTGCAATCTTCTCAACAAACTTTCCGTCTTTATCCACACTGGCATATGCTATTTCCATCTTCCAGTTGGCTCCACCCTCAAGGTTTAATTTCTTAGTACCATCTGTTGTAATTGCAAGATGATTACCATTGTAAATAGAAAGATTCGACAATCCAAGGTCAGAACCATCATAGTAAATTGTTCCGTCAATATTATGATATTTATCATGATATACTACCGGAACTTTATCAGGGTCTGAATCATCACTGGCTTTTGCCTTAATCCAGTTACCTAAATCTCCAGGGATTCTTAATCCTAATGTTAAGAAAGTGCCATCTTCATTGACTAACTTAACAATATAATACTTACCTGCTGCAAAGGAACGTGTGTGTAAAATATATCCATTTCCATCATAGTTCTGAAGTACACCGTCTACCTCGCTTCTCGGCTCACCGTAATTGATATCTGCATCCATATCGGCTGTATAATTTTCAGCTGTATGAGATGAAACCTGTGCAAAATACAGTTTTGTACTTACTTTTCCATCCGTAGATAAAACCATAGGTGATTTATTATTAATACCGAATGCAATATATTGTCCACCATATCCCTGTACTTTTGTCATAATATCAATGTAATTCAAATCAGCAATCGATGTATCAAGTACCTTATATTCTAATGGTTTTCTATCACTACCATTTGCAATAATAACAAATGGATTTCCTTCCTCGTCAAGATTGATTCCTTCTGCTGTAAACAATGTCCAATCCATCTTCTCCTGAACGAATGCAGGTTCTGTTACATTTACAGTAACTTTACCAATATTATTTTCTTCATTGCTCTCTTTAATATGTCCGTTCGGTCTTGCCTGCTCATAAGCCGGGTCATCAACCTTAACTTCAAGTTCATACTGTCCAATTGCCGTAGCTCTGACATCATTTACATTAATCTCTCTTGTCTGCCCTACTACAAGTCCTGCTGCTGTATGGTCACCCTGTTTTTCAGGCACATTTAACTGTCCCTGTAATGTGACAACAACCCATGCTCCATAATGTTCCATGTCATCAGCTTCTGCCGCCATAACTTGTGCAGTACCCACATTCTTAATTGTAGATGTTAATGAAAATGCCTCATTGACGTAAGTATTTCCATTTACTTTTACATCTGTAACAATCAAATCTGCAAGTGCAACTGTCTCAGCCATAGGAACATACTCTGTACTTCCTTCATACATAGCTTTAACAATTACTTTTGTTTCATTATCAATTGGTCTTGCAAATGTAAATGTTGTGTCTGTTCCGAGATTTTCCGTATATTCCTGTCCATTAGAAATATACTCAAGCTGATAAGACTGAACCGTCATGCCTTCGCCCGGTGCCCAAGCAGATACAACCTTATCTTCAACGTTTTCAAGTGTCATTGTTCCCTTTGGAACAGATGTAACATCCAACGTCTGTATATTATTTTCTTCATTACTTTCAGAAATTCTATCTATATCATCAATCTGTGCAATCAACGTTTTGGTTCCTGCTTCTGTAGCAGTATATCCAATCTTAAGTGTTGTGCTTTCATTTACAACAAGAGGATGATTATCTAAGGTAGCAAAAGCCACTCCCTGAACTGTTACTGCAATAATCTGCTGTGCCGCATCCTTGCTTGTAGCCTGAGCAGTACCAATATTTTTTACTACCGCTACAATATTAGCATTCTCACCCACATACGAAATGCTTTCTAAATAAAGCTCTTCAAAGACGAGGTCCGCCAACGCTGTTGCTTTTGCAATCTTATACCATGAACCGTCTGAATTTTGTGCATAAACATTAACTTCTGTATTATTATCAATCGGATTCTCAAAGATATGTGACGGTACAGCATCTCCCGTATCCACGGTCTTAGTCTCACCATTTGAAATATATTCTACTCTGTACTGTACGGCATTCTCCTCTGCTTCCCATGTACCAACGACATCTTTTCCATTGTTTGTCAATGTAAGTTCATTTAACACAGAATAGAATAACCATGTTCTTGCATATTCATTATTTGTTTCATCTTCATTCTTAATTACATTATCAGCATCTGCTATCGCTTTTATTTCATATGAATTATCACTGGTATCCTCGTGTGCCTTTACAACATAATCAATCGTAGCAGTATATTCAGCGCCTGCTGCAAGTCTGTTGTCAGTACAGATTGAGTAATCATAATATGTTCCATCCACATATAAGTGGAAGCAAAGATTTCCTGTTTCCGGAACAGCATCTGTATTACCGATGTTTTTCATAGTAACTGTGACAGGAACTGTATCTCCCACTCTATATTCACCTTTTGGAATACTGATGTCGGTAATAACCAAATCCGGTGAAGTTGTCTTTGTAATCGTAGCTGTAGCTTCCTTTGTAGAAGTAATGGTTGTACCATAAACACTCTCAACCTTAACCTTATGTTCACCTACAGCATATCCTTCCAATGTCACGTTATTTATATTTCCATCTACTGTCTGTACAAGTTTGTCATCTACATATACATTATATTTATAAGCATCTGTTAATCTCTGTGGAACATCAGAGGTCCATGCAACATATATATTTCCCTCATCTGTTTCTGTATTCATACCGGTGGCATTCAGAGATGTCAATCCGTATACTTTTACAATTTCTGCATCCGATAATGTAATAGACTTATCTTCTGAGTCACCAAAATCTAATAATCCAAGTCCAAACAATAAGTCATAAGTATCATTCTCTGCTGTAAAAGCAATCGAGTAATGAAGAACTGCATTACCATCCTTGTCTTCCTCGAATGTATATTCATTTTTGTCATATGTAACTCCGGAATACTGTCCATCCTCCTGAACTTCCTCCGGATAACAGGTGATAGCAATCTTCTGTCCTATCAGAACGGAAGGTCCATAAATATCAAATGATAAGTTTTGCAGCTCTCCATTCTTTGATGCTTCATCATAAATAGCTGCTTTAATGGTCCAAGCCTGGTCTCCCTTTGCATGTTCTCCCATGTCCACAAACTTAACATCTGCCTGTCCGTCCTTATTGTATGTGATTACAGCGCTAGAACCTTTATTGATATTAGGGTCATCAGCACTTTCACATAATGTGAAATTCCACACGCTGTCTACACCTGTATTATTCCAAATTTTTGTACCATTACCAAAGATGTAATTCACATACAATGTAAATTCATTCGTTCCCATAATTCTCTTGCTGTTCATCTCATCAAGGTTGTCTTTAACTTCATCACCCTGCATAATAGCAACGACTGCTGTTGTATGTGTTCCTACTGTTGTCGCCTGACCATTGCTGTTTGTATTATTTGCAAATGCAAATGCCGGAACAGATGCTCCGGTCGCATCTGCATTTTCTATTGTCTGATAAATCTTTCCGTCTGCATAAATAGCATAAGCTACTGCTCCGTCAACCTTTGTCCAGATAATCTGTTCATCTCTCCATTTTTCCCACTGATTATCCTTAAATGTAACCGTAGTATCTATAGCTTCCGGGTCTTTATAAGTAATGGTTGCCGTGGATGTAGCAACAATTTCCCCATTCAATAAAGTATTAATCTTAACATTATATGTACCAAAGTTCGATAATTTATAGGAGGCATTCGTTGTTCCCGCAACTATAGCCTCGTTTTCTCCTACCAATACCTGATAGGTACAACCTGCCAAACTGGCATCTTCTGACGGTATCCATGAAATTGTGGCATTACCATCTCTATCTACTGCGCTTGAAATACCTGACACATTATAGTTATTTACTTTTTGATGCTTTATATATGCTGTAAATCCAATACCATTGAAATCTACAAAATCTACTTTATAAACACCATATTCCACAATATCTGTTTTCTTAATTCCAACCCACGCACCATTGTCTATAGCCTTTTCGACGTTAACACCACAGACCTTAACAGACTGAAACGGTGCAGCAACATTCTGGCAGCCAAGATATAAATCCTCGGCTCTCGTGTTAAAAGTTGAAAAATAACTAACAAATTCACTAGGAACATAATAGAAGTATTTACCCTCTGCCCCTGGGAACTCTACCCATACAGCATTTTCCGGTTCTGTCACAGGCCTAATTTTCGTTGATTCGGAAGGTTCCTCTGTTGTTGTCTCTCCATTTGGATTTACAACCTTCATTGCAAAGGTAAAATCTTTCTGTTTATTTGTATTTGTTCCAAGTAATGTAACTGTAAAAATCTTTTCCGATACACCTTCATCTAATTTGAATAAATCCTGATTGATGAAGATACAATCTGTTTTACGAAATACATTAGAATCGTCAATTCCAAATTTTTGTCCGTTAATTACAACACCTGTCACACCGTAATCACATACCCATGAAAGCGTAGCCTTACCATCTATAACAGAATTACTGTAATCACCCCATGGTGCCACATCCGCTGCACCATTATATGTACCGGCATATGTACCCGATTGTCCTGTATTAGTCGAAATACTTCCTAATACAGCATCAGAAATATAATACTCTGTTCCATAAACCGATGTAAATCTATTTGTTCTATGGTCAAAATGTACCCAATCTTTAATAGCATCAACATCTATTGTCGGCTGTTCAAATATAATTTCTTTTTCCGGGTCCGGTCCATAAATTCCCAACTCATAAATAGAATACCCATAATTTGACGTTCTTGCAGTACCATTAATTTTTACATATTTAGCCTCGACAGCATCTTTTAATGTAATTTTATCAAGTCTGGCTCCCTCTGCTATATCCTTAATTGTGGCAACTGTAGTATAATTTACGCCATCTTTAGAAACTTCTACCGTGAAATCTTTTGCACTGGCTGTTTCCCAACTAATCTGTAATTCTTTTACATGATAAACATTTCCCAAATTAACAATAATATCTTGTGGGTCTATACCATGTACCGACCCCCATTTTGTATTTGAGTCATTATCAATTGCCTTGTCAGCGCCATTATTATCATTTTCAACTGTCGATGCACTGGCTGATACGCCCTGATATCTTACATAGTTATTTAACTCACCTGATTTGTCCGGCAATGTTCCGTCTGCCGTTCCTATTACATGTGTAAATGTTTTCTCGATTGTCGTAGTTTCTTCTGTCTCACTAACCCACTCAGAAGAAAGGAATGTCTCTCTATCACGAATCCATTGTTTTAAATAACTGATTGCATTATCATAAGAAGTCCATCCCGGACCTGCTGCATAGCTATAGCTATCTCCTAAATCTTTCTGTACAGCGCTCCATCCGGCTCCGCCTTCATCTGTGGATGTATAGTTTCTATGAATGGACCCCTGTATTTCATTTATAACTGTATCTATTTTTCCACCTTCGGCATATAAAGCTTTAAACTCAGGAAGAAGTTCTTTATATCTGTTTACAACCTTCGACTTAAATGTCTTATTTGTCATAAGCTTTTCAAACCACTTCATTTCTGTTGCCTTATAATCCTGTGGACTTCTGTCTTTTTCTGAATATTCATTTCCACCATTTGCCTGAGTCCACAAATTACCACTGGAAAGGTCATAATCCCACATTGGTCCTGCGTATAACACATTATCTTTTATATAAAATCTTGTGGAACTAAAATTAATATCCTGATTTTTAAAGAATTCACTTACAATATAAAAATTAACAAAAGAATCGACATTGATAAACGAAGATATTCTATCAAAATCATTTGCTTCAAGCGCTTCTTCAAAATCATTCAATACTTTCAATGTGTTTGCCAACTTGGCAGCATTTGTTTCCAACCATTGCTGATTCTTTTCCGGATTACTTGTTCCATCGCCCTCCGGTGCATTTACAGCAAAAAATTCATTATAAAGAGTAGTCCTGGCCGTCAAATGTGCATCTGTTGCCACATCTCTTCCATTATTATCTAACTCTAATAAAATATCATTGCTCGCCGGGTTATCTGCATCAATATCAATTCTTGATGCACCCGTCTCAACAGATTCCATTAAAAGATAATTTCCCATATATCTTCCATTGAGATACAAGTCAATAAATCTGCTCTTACTGTTATATTGGATTCCCATAGTCTCTGTTCCGAAATCCATAGCAATTTTATTTCTAATTAATGATTTATCAAAGGCATTTGCAAGGAGACTCCATTTCTTTGCAGAGCCTAATCCAAATACATCTTTTGCCTTTGAAAATGATATATTAAATGCTTTCTTCTCTGCTCCCGCTGTGGAATTACCACGCACTTTAATCGTTGTCTTCGCAGCATCATCATAAATATCACTTGTATTCCCTGTTTGGTCTATCACTGTTATTGCTGCTGTCACCTTATCCTTTGTCATGCCTGTCAAAGGATTTATTGCTGTATCGTCTGTCTGAACATAAATCTGTGCAATATCATCTGCATTTCCTTTTGCAGTCGTCTTGTTGATTGTAACAGCTGACGATTTTGACGTTTCTGTCCCATCACCCAGTACAGCGGTAATCGCCAACGTATGCTCTCCCTCGCTAATCCCTGAGAGTTCATCATAATCAATATAATCTCCACTGCCACCTAATGTAATGTCGGTTGCATTACCATCCACATACACTTTATATGTTGTGGCACCGTCTACATTATCAAATTTTACAATATATTTTCCTGTAGCAGATACATAATTATTTACATATACATTAATAGGTTTCAAAGGAACATCAATATATAATATATATGTAGATATTGTTCCTTTTTCATCTAGCTGCTGTGTAATTTTAATTGTGTTAAGACCTGCTGCCAAATCACTATATTTGATAGCAGCGCCCATAGCAGAATTTCCTGTGTTATCCACCAATACCGTTCCATTCAACTCTAATTTGATACTCTTTCCGGCAGCACCAAAAATACACCATAACTGGTCATCCTGTTTTTGAATATCACCATTATGGGTGTTGAAATCGTTTGCCAACACATCGCCCTCTACTGCATATTTTGTTCCTTCACCAATTTTCGCTGTGAGGATATCATCTGTTTTCCAGACCAATTCCGTTGTATCTGTCTCTTGCGGGTCTGTTTTCTCTTCAGATGAAATTTCTTCCCCTGAAGGATTACCTTTTTTCAGAATTATTGTTACTGACCCTGTTGCTCCTGTAACTACTAATTCATGATACGCATTATCTGATAACGCTGTAACATAAAAGGTTGTCATTCCTCCCGTAAACTCAAAAACCTCATCATCTGCGAGGCTCTTCGCTACTCCGTCTATCGTTACAGTTGTATTGTCCGTATTATTATCCGAACTATATGCCAGTTTCATATAATTTCCACCATAAAACTCCGGCACATTCGAACCAATCGTATTATTTGTCACCGAATACGCATACGTTCCATTCATACCTGTAACTTCAGTGAAGCCCAGATTACTATAGTCCTCTGCCTTAACTGTTTTCGGCGTATAGTTTATACTCGTAAAAACCATTGCCACCGCCAGTAAGACCGACACTATTTTCCTAATAGTTCCTTTCATTCCATCCTCCTTTTCATTCAAATGCTTCATTTGCCTATTCTCCTTTTATTAACCAATAACAAGCATTTGATTATAATATTAGTGTAAATATTGTTTGCTTTCCTGTTTATAAACTAAAATAAAAACACCAAAACAAAATATCATACACTAATATTAGTATATTTTTATTAGATACGTCAAGATAGGTTACCGTTAACATTTGGGGTAAAAACATTTTTATTTTTTATATATTTTCTAATTGTAATACTATCATTTTTTCATTGCTTTCCTCCCCCATTTTCCCTCTGAAATCCTGTAAACTGCCTATATTTCTATATTTTTATTAAACACCTTGTAATGGCAAAAGCTACTATTTTACTATATAAAACATTTTTATTCGAAATATTTCTCAATAAATAAAAAAGGGAAGCTCCTGTTAAACAGAAACTTCCACCTTTATTTTTTATATTTTATTTATTCTCAGGGTCATATAAGTTCTCATTCCATCCATAATCTACCTTTAAAGTCTGATAATATGGATTACTGCTATCAACCCTATGTAGAATGGTGTCATACAAATATGCATGCCCATTATAATTTGTCGACAAGACATTTTTATATACATAAGATGCCACTTCCGGAATAGACATAGATGCGGTGTCCGTTCCATAAATAATTGTGCCATCTTCTGCCACTACAAATGCTCTCGCATGAAATGAGTTTGTCATAACTTTGAGCGAACCATCACTGCCATAATATGAGTTGTTTCTCATCGTTCTGACATACTCTGTATATCCATCTTTATTGCTGAGAATACCGTCATCTGTTGCCAGATATCCCAATGTATAATCATAACCATTATACTGTTTCGCACCCGAATATTCATATCCTTTTCCTTCAACAGGCTCTGTATTCAAAATAGAATAAGAACTGTCAAATACATCCTTTTCAGGAATGCCCGTAGCATTTGGGTCTATCGTATATATTGTACCAATATTTTTTACCTTATAAGTTTTACCAGCTATCGTGAGCGTCTCACCTACACTTGGTGCCTGACATATCGTCCGAAAAGCTACTTTCTCATTTCCCTCTTCATCAAAAACGACTTCTCCCTGCGCATTATAGTATCTCGTACCATTTGTTTTAATCTGAAAACCTTTGATACTAATTCTATCACTTGTGAGCACAGAAGCTGTCGATACAACTTCTACTTCTTTCGATAATTTCTCCGGTGAAACATCCGTACCTCTAACAGCCTGAACCGTAACGGTATGTTTTCCGGCAGATACATTAGTTAATGCAGCCATAGCTGTCGGACAAAGGAATGTAAAATCTCTCACATTTGCTACATTGCTGCTATCACTATCATATCTCAAAAACTTCAAATAAATCGTATGCTTTCCGGCAACTAAAGGTTCAAATAAATCAATTGTTTTTGTCACATAGTCATTCCACGTTGCTCCACTCTTTGGTGGCTGAATTGTTATCGCACCAATCGGAGAACCGTCCATATTTCCATCATAAATATAAATCAATCCACCTTTATTTTGTTCACATGAATAATTGATTGTAAGTGATGTGGCAGGTGTCGGTAATGAAATATCATTATACTCTACCCAGTCTCCATTATGAGTACCGCCAATGTTAGCCGGGTCATTTACAATTCCCTGCTGATTACTATACTTTAATGCCTCTTTGCTTACACTATTTGTCTGAATTGCAGATTGTGCTACTGTCATTGCCGGTACCGTAGCATTGTCCACATAAATATGATACTGTGTACTGCTATCCATATTTGCTTTCGGATACCATGTGACATCAATACTGTTTAACATGCCGGTTGCCTTAACATCAGATACTTCCTTAACCACTGCCGTCTTTAATCCATCAATTGTTCCAGGCATATACTGCTTGATTTTGTCTGCTACTCCTGCATTTTTTGTACTCTCATCAGCTCTTGACCACTTGTTTAATATCGTATCATATGAGTCATTTTCCACATCTGCCCAATAATTGTTCGTATCATTGTCAGAGCCATTCCCCGGCGTATTATAAAGCCCCCAGTTTCCGTACTCTGCTGTACACTTATAGTTCCATGTAGTCCAATTTAAATTATTATCATTTAATAATTTAATTCCATCGCCCCAAGTATCACTATTGCTCATATAATTAAACTCACCGATGTAACTTGGAACATTATACCCTGCAGAATCTATGGCATTTATTTTATTTTGCATTGCCGCTATCTGCTTTTCCTTATTGTCATAATCTGCATACAAATACTGATGATATTCATACATGACATTTTGCCAGTTCTTATCACCGGGATTTGGCAATGTATCCGGGTCCCATACAGCTTCCATAATTATAACATGTTCCTTATCAACAGTTCTGATTCTCTTATATGCTTTATCATAAACATCCCATAAACTATTCAGTCTGTCCTGCTTATTTCCATCCACATCTGTAGCGTTCATATAATCCGCCATAGGCTCATTCAACAAATCATATCCTGCCACTACCGGATTTCCTTTATAGTGCTCTGCTATTTTGGACCACATGTCCAGATATTTTGCCTGATTTGTACCGGCATCACTTCCAAAAAATAATTTGGAATTATCCTTTTTCTGCTGATTTGTTTCTCCACCATGCATTCCTGAATTATGGCTTCCGTTCTGGGAACCATATGTACCATGCATATCTATAATGACATAGATACCATATCTGCCTGCCTGCTCTATAAACCAATCCATACGTTCAAAGGCATTGTTATACCAGTTACCATTTTCATCTACCAGATTTCGATACCAAATAGGAAGACGGATACAATTGATTCCCAGCTTCGCACAATTTTCAAAATCTTTATACGTCCAGTAGTTCTTCTCATAAGTATCAATTAATGTTCGTGTCTTTTCCTTTCCAAATCTATTTGTCAAGGTATTTAAGATATCCTGCTGGCACCTTATATTCCCACTTTTATTATCGTCAGTAGTCCCTTTCGTTGCACAAAGCCATATCTCCTGTAACATATATCCGCCGGCATTTACTCCCCGCAAATAAACAGTATCTCCACTAGTATTCTTTAATTGCTTTCCATCCGCTTTAAGGAAATTGACATATTTGACCTCTGTCGTTGAAGCAGCCTTCACATGCATTGTTTTGCCGAATGGAATACTCGTCAGGGACAGGGCTGCCACAAGCAGCCACACCCCAATCTTCTTTATTTTACTCATAGATTATTCTCCTATAATTCAATCAGAAACAATTATGTTTCCTCTGTAAATATGCACACTGTCTTATTCAAACAAATCACCTAATTCTCCTCCCGGAACATCTGTAGGTGATTCCCATTCTCTGTCTACAATATCACCCGGACCGTCCGGTGATGCCGTAGTTTCAGGCAATGTCATCATCATAATATTTCTATTCACCTCAAACCTTGTAACTACAATTTCCGGTGACACATATCTATTATCAGTCATTTCTTCTCCTCTTTACATATTACTTCCTAATATAAATTCCATTGTTCCACTCATATTGTACTTTTCGATAATAGCCTTTATAAGCGCCCACTTTTTCTGTCTCATAATAAATCCAGTCATTGAGATTTGTATATTTTGTTCCCCTCTTCTGATTTAATACACTCACTAAATCAGACTGTTCCTGTTCTGATAAACTGATTGGAACAAACTCTTCACGCTCCTGATATTTTCCTTTATAGGCTTTCTGACAATATACAAAGTCGTTCATATCTTTATAAACCTTGTTGAGAACATCGTAATACTGACTGCTCGTGCTTGTTACATTCAATACCTTCATCATTGCCTTGGCAATACTTTGTCTGTTATAATGCATCGTCACCAGATTCAAAACATTATCGTACAGGAACTGATGTCCTTTTGATGTGCTCATCTTCTGATTTTTGTACAGGTTTCCGGCTATTTCATACATATTTACGGTATATATCTTTTGTCCGTATTCAATCGTGCCATCTGCCATTTCCGCGTAAGCTCTGACTGTCACATTTTCCTCTAATGTATCAAACATATAATTTAAACATTTAAAGGTCAATCCATAGTATTTCCAGTGTTCTGCTGAAAACTCTGCACCATCCTTTGTCGTCCACTCCTGATATACTCCATCCGGTGTCTCTTCATGAACTTTAACGTTTGCATTTTTTTCCGCTCCATCAAAGGTCATAAGCGTTTCCAGTGTATCTCTGTTGCTGTCTGCTGCCTCGCCCTTGATAGCATAGATGACACCAAACTTCTTTACTTTCTTTGTCTTGATGGTTTTTCTACTCACTCTGCACACTACTCTGAAGGATGGACTAAACTCTGACACACCGCCTGCCTCTTTATTTCCGTTCATCTGGAAGCCCTGAACTTCCACATCACCTAAATCATTATATTCATTGTTACATACAAGTTGTGTATCCCTATCCACTTCATTTAAAGTGACAGTCCTTCCATCGATATCATCTCCGCTAACTACCTTCCATGAAGTTACATAGTAATCATCACTATATATATCCGTGTCTATTCCTGTTTTCTTACTGTAATCTGCCTCAGTTACCGTAACCTTGCACCCGTTATAGACAAACAGCTCAACACTCTCTTTATCTTTTAATGAAAATGCATATTTTCCTGTAGCTGTTTTCTTTAACGCTGCTGTAGAAATCTCAGCGGCATCCATAGGACTTCCATCCTTCTCAATAGACAGAGTAAAATCAAATTCTTTATCCGCTTCCGCCATATTACCCAATACATTTTTGCGTACCGTTATTTTTCTTACAGGTTTATAAACATTAACAAACTCAATATGATTGCCAGCTGACGAATTATATGTAAACTCTGCTGTGTAAGAAAGATTTTCTTTTCCAATCTTATCAATTCCAACAATTTCATTGACACCGTTCTTATCAACATTGTTCAAATAATACGGCAAATAATCATTTTTCACAATGACCTCTTCCACCGTATATTTCTGTCCATTTATCAATCCGTTACCATCAAAAGTTACTGTTTTAAAGAAACTATCCTCATCCTCAACGTTTACTTTGTCAATTTTAGTAAATGAATCATGAGGCATCGATGCTGTATCAATAACTTTTCCGGTTTCATCTTTTAAATATACAAACACGCTGTAATCATCCGGTATTTCACTTAGCCCCACTACTTTTACAGTAGCAACAACAACACCACTCTTGTAATAAAGCTTTAACACATTGTGGTTATATGCAATTGTCATTTTTCTATCTGAATCATCTACATAAAAATTCTTACTATTTGCATCATTTTCACCACTGATGAGCGCTTGAGAGAGTGTGTAATTCTGTACTGCGCCAGGATTAGGAATGTCAACTCTGTCATAAGGATTCTCAAGGCTCGTCACTGTTAAATTATCCTGCTTTACACCATCAATATAATATTCAATTGTGTATGCCTGTCTTTGGGCAAATGTAACATTGTCCAGTAAACTACCTACAGTCTCATTTGGTGTATCTCCTTCATTTCTTCTCGCACCACCCGCTGATACAAAGAAGAAACGTGTCAGATAATTCTTATCTCCGGATGGTACATTGTAGATACCATTATGCTCGTTCCATTCACCGGCATTCTCTTTACTTGTAACTTTCCATATCGTAGCAAAGACTCCCTCGGATAACTCTACTGTTACACCTTTACTTCCTTCCTGATTTGTTGCAATATTCTGAACTTCCTGCTTGCTGATTAATTCTTTTATCTGCTCGGCAGTTGTATAATTTTGCGCTTCTTTTGAGGACATTGCCACTACATACATGCTATTCTGGCACCAACGTCCCGCATAATCCAAATCCCAATAACACTGTGAATTTGGTGTCGTAAGAATATCCTGATATAATGCACCAACATTTTCGCAGTTCAATTCCGCAAACTGGTCTCCATGCTCATTATTCTTATACATTTCGTCCGGTGTAACCGAAAACTGTGAAACCTGACCGTCTTTCTCATTGGTCTTAAGCTTTCTTCCATTAACAATCTCTATATCATGCCCTATTCTATTTGCATTCACTCCATTGGTCCATCCAGGCGCTGTGGTTTTCCACATCAATCCTTCGTATCCATTTGGATATTGCTGCTCATCTCCGTTAGCATTAAATGGAAATAATTTTCCATCCTCATCTGTAGAAAACATCGCCGGATATTCAAAATCTCCATTTTGAACATCATTATAATATTTTACTTTGTGTGGTTGTGACCAGTTTTCATCTCCTGCTTTTCTCACTCTATAATACTGACCACCACCTAAATCCTCTGCAACATGGACAATGTCATTCACAACTCCGTTTTTACTACTGCTCAATATTTCCAAATCATATCTCTTTGTGGAAACATTCGTCCAATTCTTTCCGTCACTGCTTCTCTGCCATTCATAGGTGCATCCATCTTCCGGATTTTTAACATTTAGACTACCATTATCACCAATTGTGTCTTCTATGATAATATTAGATTTTAGAACCTTAACTTTAAATACGATTGTCCGCTTCGGCTTTGCACCTTCTGTTCCTAAATCTGATTTTTCGTATATCTGACATCCTATTTCTGAAATAACATAATCCTTATCTTCAAAATCAATGTTTTTAGGAAGAACATACTTTACTGTTGCCTGCTGCTGAGTACCATATTTCGTGACATTCTCGTCATGTTCTGTTGCCCCCCATAAAGATTCTCCCTGATTTTGTGAGGACCAACATATCTGGTGTTTCGAATAATCTATTTTAAACTCCCATGGGTTGATATAGAAAAACAGCTCTTTGTCCGGTTCATATACTACTTCAAAAGTATCACCATGACCAATCACATCATCCTGAACAAGACTACTGTCAATCATTCCATTCTTTTCTGTGTCCTGCAATCCGGAAACAGGATAGATTCCGTATCTCTCTGCACTCTGTGCTTTCCAGTAATCTGTTTTGTCCAGTTCTTTTCCCCAAATTTCAAACTCATAAATCGATAATCCCCAATTATCATCCCTGATTTTAGCATCTGTATATAATCTTACATACTGCGTTTTAACATTATCCATGTGAATACTGTAACCCAATTCAAGATTGGCATAGTAATTAGCATTCTGAATCTCTGCAGCATCCCCCGGCTCCGTCCACTCTTGAATCGTTTTATAATCTTTCCAATCCTGTCCATTATCCGATATCTGTATTCTAAACGACTTCGGATATGCACGCTCAAATTTTAAATCAATGCTATCAATTGAGCACTGTTTTCCAAGGTTTACCTCATACCATGGATGACTGTCAGTTTTTGGTACTGCCCATCTTGTATCGTCTTTTCCATCGATTGCATTATTCGGGTCAGATGTACTTCCTGTTGCTTCTGTTCCACTCACTTTAACTTCTTTACTCAACGATAAGTCTGACAACTCACCCTTTAATTTCTTTCCATATACCTTAAGTTCTCTGATAGACATAGCATTATGATATGCCATTTTAATACAACGGATTTTTACATATCTGGCTTTTCCTAAACATACTCCATCAGACACATATGAAACATGAGATTCTTCTTTATCCTTGAATCCTCTTACAGTTCTCGCAACCGTCCAATTTTTCTTGTCTCTCGAAACCAATATCTGGAAATCATCGGGATAAGCATTCTCAAATACTAAATTTACCTTTTCTATTTCATACTGGTCTTCTAAATCTACAATAAAATATGCTTTGTCTCCATTTTCACTACTTGCCCATCTTGTGTCTTCATCTTCGTCCACTGCATTCACTGCATCAAATCCATTCTGTGCACCCGAAGCCTCTACCGGTTTACCAAAAGCAAGATTATCAGCGTCAGTAATTCTTTCTAATGCAAAGTAATCAACATTTACCTGCTGCCATGCATCGCTTTCTGCGTAAGGAATATTTGCCGCACCTGTTATATCAATTACATTGACGCCACGATTTAACTCAATCTCTTTGGAGATTGTTTTTACTGTGGTCCATCCGTTTGTTGTCGGCGCTGCAATACTCTTCCAGTCGGTATCATTACGACTATTAATTCTAAAATCAATATTCGTATCCTTGGCGCTTCCTGAGGCATATGCCACCACGAGTTTGTACCTTCCTGGATGTTTTACATTCACATAGGATGTAAGATATGCACGTCCATTATCAGGCCATGCATTCATACCACCGACAGCCTTTCCGTTTGAGAAATTTCCATCCGACTGAATCGTATATTCACTGCCGGCATCTCCCTGTGTATAAGCATGTGCATTTTCTGCCTCGTGCCTGTCTCCTTTATCTTTCACCTCTTCCGGTGTATACTCAAACGTAAAATAATCAATATTTCCTACATAAGATTTGTCTTTTGGCACAAAATATAACATAATTTCATGGTTTCCATATGCAATCGGCGTATCTAATGTTACCTTTACATCCTTGTAAGAACCCCAATCACTTGCTGCAATATCCTGAAAAGATACCTTTGCCACCGGATTTCCACTTCTGTTATTATCATCTACCCATACTTCCACATATCCGTCACAACTATCACTCTTTGCGCTTGCATGGAAATTAAGTTTTGTCGTATTCCTGTCAAAATACACATTATATAATGCAAAACTATCTTTTGTAGTATGCCCTAAGTATGTATTATCATATGCCTTAACTCCGTCTTCCCCTTTTGCATCTCTTCCATCAAAAGCTTCCGCCTCAATCCTATTTCCGGTAAGAGTTGTGTTGAGTTCTTCAGTGTATGCATTTTTAACATTATCCTTATACTCTAATGTAAAGCAGTCTATATTAAGCCATTCATCCCATACATTCTTACCATCTGTTCTTCCTGTACCGGTACCGTCAGCCCACTTCCATACTGCTCCGGAAATATCTATTTTATTAATTCCCTGTTTCAGTTGTACCTGAACAGTCGTACTTTTTACTCCATCCCAATTACTAGAATCTACATCATTAATATTTTGTGTACTCCAATTTGCCGCATTATTGATTTTATACTGTAATAATGTAGTCATTGTTCCTGAATATTGTATTGTAAGATTATAATATCCTGCATAATCTGCCTTAACATAAGTTGTAAGATAGGAACGGTCATGTTCTATCCATGTATTCATGGCACCTACAGCTTTTCCCTGAGAAAATTTATCACTCTGTTGATTTTTGTTTGGTGCACTACCCGCCGTACCTCTCACATACGCATGGGCATTTTCTGCCTCATGTCTTACAGACGCTGTTTCCGGTCTGTATTCAAACTGAAAATAGTCTAAATTACAAACATGTCCTTTTCCTTCATCTGTGACAAATTTAAGATAAACTTTATGATTTCCGGAAGGAATTTCAACATCTGCCGAAATATCTCTATACTCTGTCCAAGAACCAGTGTCCCCGACATGAACAGCAGCGACCGGTGTCCCTGACATGGAACTGTCATCTATATATATCTGTATATTTCCGGCTGAACCACTTCCGGCATATCTAAAGTAAACTTTAGAAGTCTTTCTATCAAAATTTATATTATATTGTGTCCATTTTCCATTGGAGAGACCTCCAAGATTTTTACCACTAACAGGACCATTGGTCTCAACACTTATTCCACTTTCTCTGCTATCCGTGTCTTCTGCTTCTATTTTATTTCCAATCGTATCCTTATTTCCTGCTTTATATTCCGGAAATGCTTTTTTACTATATGCCTTTTCCTGTTCTTTTCCATAGATGCCTACTTCAAACAATGACATACCACTAAACTGCCCGCCGCTATAATCACTGCCTTTATAACAGCGCTGCACTGCCTGAACCCTGATATATCTCGCATTTACAGAATTGAAATCAATCTTATCTACTCTTGCTCCATTGGAAGCTCCTGTATTATATAAAGACATCCCATTTACTGTTGTAATCAGACTATAACTATTTCCATCTTCTGACTTATAAATATTATATATCGTTGCATTTGCCTGCTCCCAGCTTAAATACACTTTTTCAACACGATATACTGAACCTAAATCTACCGTAAAATATGTAGCATCTCCTCCGCCATGTGACCATCTTGTAGATGAATTATTATCAATGGCATGATTGATAGGAGTATTATTGTCAGCTCCACTGGCAGACGCTGATACTCCGTTAAATCTTACATAATTATAAGATTCATTATCCAAAATATCATCAAAAGAAACTCCACTATTATTTTCCTGTTTCGTGAAACTTCCTGTGTTTTCAAAAGCTCTTTCCTGAGAAGCTTTTACGTCACTTCCAAAGATACCTACTTCCCAGATAGAAACACCATATCTACGCTCCGATGCATTGTCACTTTTCGGTATAAAGACATTTCCCACATCAGTTATTTTAATATATCTCGCCATAACAGAATTGCTTAAAGCAATCTTGTCGACTCTGTTCTTTGGATTGGCAGTATCATAACCATTTATTGTAACACTTGTAACTTCCTCATATTTTTTTCCATCATTAGATATTTCTAATTTATAGTTTAATGAGCTTGCAACTTCCCAGCTAATATGAATCTGAGATATAGAATATGAGTGTCGCAAATCCACCTGCACCCAATGACCATTTTGATTACTCTCATTTGCCCATCGATTCGCATCCCCAGAAACGCTTCCGTCTATAATACCTGAAGCAGGCTTATTACTATTAGCGCCGTCTGCTGTGGCATCTGCTCCGTATTTCACATAATTATACATGTCACCATCTTTATCACCGAATGCTGTCTTTGTATCGTTCTGTATCGTGACAGAAGCACTCTTTGTAGCTGTAGCTGATGTATCAGCTTTCGCTACTGTAGGTGTGAATGAAATACTTGTCAAAATCATTGATATCGCTAACAATTCTGACAACAATGTCTTCATTTTTCCCTTCATAGTTTCCTCCTTATTAAATTAAATTATATTAAATGTAATGTGAGCGTTAACAAATTTTGTCAAAAATAAAAGCATCTCCAAATGCTCACAATCTATAATATTATATATCACAAATATACTATTTTGTACACTTAAATGGGTGTCCATTTTTTGGGATTAGTTTACTTTTTTTAGTTTACTAGTAAAAAACTTTATATGAACCAAAATATTAAAAATGAAAAACTGCCACCCTGATAATTTCAAATCATCTGAGTGACAGTTCATTTCTTTTATAATATTTTCAGCTGATATCCTTCGCTTCTATTTATAACTCTTACCTAATTAATACCCCACTGTTTGCACATCCACTGATTTCTTTCTGACAACCAGTTTACTAGATAATTGATATGTTGTTCGTATGTATAATTAATATACGGTGAAAGTGTATTATATCCATATGGATAATACTTATATTCAGCTGAATCCGGTGTATTGATGTTCCAACCAGCACCACCTAAGCTTGTATCGGAATAATTTCTATCCTTAGACTTGCCCATATAAGCTAAATTCTTATTTATCCAGCTGTCTCCTAAACCATTTGCCTGATAAATATTCTGAATCGTTTCCTGTGCTGCTGTAAACTTAGCAATCACCTTATTCTTAAATGTATTATTTCTCATCAGCCAGCCAAACCATGTATTTATAGTCTGTCCTCTGAAATCAGTTGTTGTTCTACACTCTTCCACAGAAGAATTTCCTGTTGAAAGGTCAAAATCCCATAACGAACCCGCATGAATAATCGGTTTGCCATCAGCATTTTTCTGTATATAGAACTTAACTGAACTATATCCAAAGTCTACTGTCTTAAACAATTCATTTACAATATACATACTTACAAATGAATCAACGTCAATCAAGTTAAATACTTCATCGGAACTTGTATTTTGTAATGCTGTTTCAAATGTTTTAAGAGTTGTCTTATAGTTTGTATATGTAGCAGAATCTTCTGCAATATCCTCAACTGCGAATCTTACTCCCAAGTCCGTAATATTATACAAAACATCTGCCTCAACTTTTTCCACCTCTAATTCAAACAACATATCTGTATCATTTGTTTCGTCATACTGTATTCCACTTCTGCCATTCTCTGCCGGCTCACTGATTAAATAGGAACCTTTTAGCTTTCCATTAATATATAAATCTGCAAAACGCTCCTCCGGTGCAGCCACACCACCTAAATATTTTCCAAGGTCCATTGCCAATTTATTTCTAAGTAATGTCTTATCAAAAGCATTTGCCAACAGACACCATTTCTTTCCTTCACTCGCATCCGCAAATAATTTATGCTTATTTTTGAAGGAAATATTATATGCCGGTTTATCAGCCAATGCTGTTGAGTTACCTCTTAACTTAATTGTACCTGCGTCAGTTACAGAATTTACACCCGACTCTCCGCTGATAATTGTAATATTTGCAGGAAGTTTATTCTCCTTTGTAATCTTTGGATTGTCATCATCTGTGTACACATAAATTCTCGTAATGTCTTTCGGGTCCTTACTCGTATCATACTTGTCTTCGATACTTTCATCAATCATCCATCCTGCATTACCCATAGAAGCTCTATCACATGTCTGACCATCTCCGGCATCGCCGAATGTAATCTTAACTGTAGAAGCACCTGTAGGTACAGGAACTTTTATGTACTCTAACTGACCATATGATAATACCTTTGTTGTGTATGCCTCAGCTCCGTCGAATGATACTTCACATCGAATAGTTGCGCCATTCTTATAATCCGAATTTGTGGCAACACTGTCATCGATACCTACAATACCTACAAAGTATGCTGCATTGTAAGGCACTTCATATTCAAAATATCCTACTGCATTGGTAGAAATACCATAATCAAATTTCAATCCCGCAACGCTTATTCTGTCTCCTCTTGTGTTGGTATTAACACTTGCCGGGTCTTCATGCCATCCTGTAGTTGCCTTCAAATAATTATCTTCTAAGTAAATATCCGGTTTGAGGTTCATATATTTTTCACCGCCCGGTGTATAAAGATTATCATTCCATCCATACGCTACTGTTTTATTTGAGTAATACGGATTTGCCTTCGAAGTAAAATAAGGATTATCTGCCATTGCAAAATTATCAACATTAACAAAGTTATCAAATAAATACTCATGTCCTCTGATATTTGTTGCCATGCTCTTATTATACATATAGGCAGCTACTCTTGCTACAGATGTATTTACTGACTTCCGTCCGTAAATAATCGTACCACCTGTTGTTACTACAAACGCTCTGACATGTATTTTATTTGCCATAGGGAACTGTTTCATAAGTCCCTCTATCGTCTGCACATATGTCGAATTAACATTGTCTTTTGCTACAATACCTTTGTCAGTAGCTGTAAACATATATCCAAATGTATCAACACTCGGTACATATTTTCCTGTCTCTTCATCATAACGCAATAATGTGCATGTAGAATCAAATGTCACACCGGCAGGAAGATTTTTATCTCCTTCTATTGTATATATCGTACCAATCTGTGCTACTGTATATGAAACATTATTTACTCTAACTGTTCCACCAATATTCGGTGCCTGACATACTGTTCTGAAACCAAACTGTGTATCGCCTGTATATGCCTCATCCCAGTTTGTTTTCATCTGGAAGCCTTGTACAGATACATCATTACTTGTAAGTAAATTAGAATGTGTACCGGAAATCTGCTGCTCGTCATTGTAAACCTTAAGACTTACATCTTTAAATTTGACATTTGCCGCATCACTTGCAGTTCCATTTACATATCCCATCATAATTCCATACAATACATTTGCTGTCGTTGATGTCGCCTGGAACTGTATCTCTACTACCTGCTCACCGCCCGCTGAAACTTCTACTAATTCCTCAGCAAATACTGTCCAGTCACCACCGGCATTACCATCACTCTGAATCAATAATTGGAATGACTTATCTACGTCAGAGGTAACTGTAAATCTCGCAACATACCACTTTCCTTCATACAACTGAATATTTTTCTGTACTAACTGTGTTGCCCAGTTATCACCTGCTGTATATGCCGGAACCTGAACGTCTAATGTTCCGTCACCATTATTTTTGTATGATGTAGGTCCAAACTCATCCCAATGTGACACATTTCCCTCTTCAAATGCTGTATCCTTTAATAACTCTGTTCCATCTATGATTTCAGGAATTGTAATAGGTTCAGGAGTAGTTGTCTCCGCTTGGGCATCCACCTTAAAATACATAGTTAATGTCTCTGTATTATTATTATTAACAACTGTCAGGGTATGATATCCCACTGTTAAATTATTTTTAGGAATTCTTACATATGCACCGTCACTAGGTGTCATAGCTACACCATCCAATGTAACTGACTGAAATACTGCGGACAGTTTCATTGGGACATACAATTCACTTGTTTCCATAAGCGGTGTATCGACTCTGCCATCCGCACCATTTGTAACATAATAGAATACCTGTGATGAATTGGTTACAGATTTCCATGCTGTAACATCTTCCGGTCTCTCTACTTCAGAAGATGAAGATGTTGTCTCACCAGAACTTTCCGCTGTTACTTTAATACTATTAAAATTAATTATCGTACCATTTGGCATAGCTGATAATTCAAATACGATTTCATCCGATTCCTTTGTTGCTGTAAAAGTATGAGTATGACTGACAGTTCCTGCCTTTTCTGCCACATCTTCCTGGTCAGCAGCCCCTGTTCCATCTATTTTATATCTCATTGTTCCGGCATTTGTAGTCGTATAATTAACCGTATATGTATACTTTTGTCCTGCCGTCAATCCCTTAATAATATAGTGTGCCTGTAAACTCCAACTATCCAGTCCACCACCGGTGTTAACAATTTTAAGAGAAAGGTCACTGTCAGATGTACCACCTTTGTATTTCATGATACCACTGCCCCAAACCTGTTGGTCTACACTATTTGAAGAATACAGTCTCCATGTTCCATCTCCAACATAGAACGTTTCATTTGCTGCCGGTATTGTATAATATCCATCGTCATCTGATGATGAAGAAGTTGTTACAACCGGTGTCTCAACCGTTCCGGAACCCTCCTGCTTAATCGTAATAGTAGAAGTTCCGTTTACATGTGTAATGGCTACTGTATTTTCACCTTCTGACAGAGCAGAAAGATATAATATTAAGCCCGCACCATCCGCAGCATAATTATTTGTTGCCTGACCATTTACTGTAACAGCAGTAATAGGTGCGGCAGGAAGTACAATATGAATACCCATTGATGCTGCCCAGCCCGGTTTCTGAATGTTACCTACGCTGCTTACTGTCTTATTTGCATCATCATAAGAATATGTATTTGTGCCATTATATTCTCCCTTATCTATCTTCACCCATTTTTCATCCACTGTACCACCACCTGTATGGGCTTTAACAGTCAGACTTTTCATGTCTAAAGTAGTTCCGACCGGCATTCCGTCAGGAAATATCATAATATTTCCATTGGCAGGATTTGTCCCTGCTGTAAAAGTTCCTGATATTGTATTATCACCCTCACTTATAGCTATACCTTTTGTTGTAACAATACCCGGAGTCTGTGTGAACAATGTTCCGGCTTTCGTAGAATTTATCACCATCGTATAGTCATATTGTGTTCCAGCTGTGAGTGCAACATCAGTAATATCATATCCGAACTGAAGTCCCCATTCTCCATTAGCAGTTGTGGTTATGGTTATTGCCATATCGCTAAAGCTTGCACCGGAACCTGTATATTGAGCTGTGTGTCCCCATGTTGTTCCGGCATACAAATGCCATTTTCCCACATGCGTCCAGTCTACAGATATATCCGTTGCCGCTTTCGCTGTATTTGGTTGTATCGACAAAGTCGATACAACCAACGCTATTGTTAACACAATAGCGACTATTTTTTTAATTATCCTTTCCATAGCATTCTCACTTTCCTATATACATATATTTATGTAATTCTAAAGTTTCTATTAAAACTCCAAATCTAAATCCGGATTGTCATAAGTCTCGCTTTCACGACCTATCCCGGAATTCCATCCATCTCCCGGTTTCTGATTTTCTGATTCCATTTCTACTGTTGTCATTACACTTCTATTTACGTCAAATCTAGTAACCATGATTTCAGGTGTCTCATATGTTTTACTCATTTTATTCATTACCTCCTATCTCCTGATTACTCGTCTTCATCAAAATCTGTTACTATGCCGCTGTTCCAATCGTATGGAGCCATTCTATAGAAACCACTATAATATGCTTCTGTTGAATTTTTCACATGCGTTCTATCTACTTCTGTATATATCCATTCAGATATTGTCTCATAATTTGTCTTTGTAGATGCGTTTAACTTCTCAAGTAATTCTGTATAATATGCTTCTGAAGTAGAATCTTTATCTACGATATAATTCTTTAAGACAAAATCCTTATTCGGAACTGCTGTTCCTCTGTCACTATAATCATATCCACTTAAGCAATGAATATAGTCATACATATTCTTGTAACAAGCATTTACCAGATTGTAATTATGGTCTTTTTTCGTAATATTTAACTTCAGCATCATTGCCTGAGCAATCTGCAATCTGTTTTTATCCATTGTAACGACATTTAAAATATTGTTATATAAGAAATTGTGCTGTGCCTTTGTACTCATCTTCTGATTTTCGTACAGGTTCTGTGCTATTTCAAACATGTTAATTGTATAAATATCATTTCCGTATTCATACTTATAATATTTACCATCTTCTATGTAATCATAATCTGTAGCTGTTCCCTCAACGATAGCATACGCACGGTATGTCAAATCCTGTGTCAACATGCCATACATATATGATGTACCATAGAATGTTAATGCATAATAATTCCAATGTGTATATGGATGTTCATCATCTTCTTTTGTTGTCCACTCGCCATAATATCCACCGGTTGTCTCTTCATGATAGTAAATATTATCTGCTATCTTACCGTCGACTCCATCCTTGTCAGCGGAAGCTGTTCCGCCATTTCCAAGGTCTACTGACTCATTGCCGGTAACCGTATTTTTGATAACAAGCTTTGATACAGCTTGTGAACCTGTTCCAACTGCTGCTGTTGTACCGAAGATTACACCTGCTTTAACTACCTTTCTTCTCTTAATTGTATTCTTACTTACACGACATACAACTCTAAAAGAAGGACTAAATTCAGCCGGCGCGCCTGCTGCTGTATTTGTATTCATCTGGTAACCCTGAACCTCAACGTCACCTAAATCTTCACTGTTGTTTACACATGTAATATCAACATCCGCTTTAATAGCATTTGTAGTTACTACCGGATTTGCAGTGTCATCTACATCTGCTCCATTATTTACAGTTGTGTCAACACCATCTACTGTATATGTAGTTGAGTACCATTTTTCTTTCTGTTCGGTAACCGTTACAGTACATCCGTCATACACAATAAATGAAATACTCTCGCTGTCTTTTAATGTAAATTCATATTTACCTGTCTGACTATTTGTTACTGACGCATTATCACACAAAATAGCATTTACACTTGTTGTACCTGTTGCAATGCCGACAGTAAATCTAAAGTCTTTTGTTTTCTTCTCTTTCTCACCCATATTACCTGTAACCTTCTTTGTAAGTGTTACTTTATGAGTAGGTGCATATGTATTTACAAACAATTCTGAGTTATCGGCATTTGCACGATATATAAAGTTTGTATCACTGTATGATGCTGTACCCTTTGACAAATCAGATACAGATACATTATTTTCAGTAGAACCTGCCATTACCTTTGTAAGATAAGCACTTGTTCCAATCATTGTTGCAACATTTTCTTCTGTAACAGTGTATGAAGAACCCGAATTAAAACCTAAGTCAGATGCCTTAAAGGACACTGTTGCGAAAAATCTGTCTGGCGTTGAACCGTCTGCCTCATCAATTGGTGTAAAATCACTCTTATTAAATGTATGCGTATACTTTTCTGTATTTCCGTCTTTGACTGACATCTTAACTACATAATTATCAGGAAGGTTTGTGATTCCCTCCACTCTCTTTGTGAGTGTAATAATACCACTCTCATAGTAAAGCTTTAATGTATCATGGTCATAAGCGACTGTCAGGAATCTGTCATTATTGTCTACATAATAAGCCTGCGGTTCCGTAATCGGATTACCGTTGTTATCATAAACAATATTGCCCTCACTATCTCTCTTGTATTTCATGATATTAGTTTCTCTCAATGTATACTCGCTCAAATCAACTTCAGGAATTGTAGTAGGAATATCTACCCTGTCATATGGGTCAACAACGCCTGTAGTCGTATGCTTTAATTCACCATTAACATAATATTCGATTGTATATGCTTTTCTCTGCTCGAATGTAACATTGTCAAGTAAGTTACCGATGGTTCGGTCCATTCCTCCTCCAACATCTGTACCATCAATAGATATAAAGAAGAATCTTGTCAGATAGTTTTCATCTGATACAGGAACCGTATACTTACCACTGTTGTGCTTCCACTGTCCGGCTGTTGTTGTACTTGTAACTTTCCAAACTGTCGCTTTGCTTCCATCCTCTAATGTAATTTCTACACCATTCTCATATTCATTTGAAATAGAAGCAACACCTTTTGCATTCGCTTCAGCAACAATTTTATCTAGCTGTGTATCCTGTGTATAGTTTAATGCGTTCTTTGTAGACATGGCAACAACTAACATGGAGTTTGTTGCTCCACCACTTACTCGTCTTGCTGCATGGTCTAAATCCCAGTAACACTCTGCACCAGGCGTTGTTAAAATATCCTGATACAAGGCACCCTGCTCCTCACAGTTCAACTCTGCAAACTGATTTCCGTGAGAATTGTCTCCATACATATCCAGCTGTGAAACGGAGAAACCACCCTGCTGATTTGCTTCCCTGTCTGTTTTCAGGTTTGCACCATTTACAATTTCGATATCATTGGCTGTCTTCTTACCATTGTGCTCATTATACCATCCTGGTCCTGTAGTCTTCCAAAACAGTCCATCCCAACCATTCGGATACTGCTGTTCGTCACCATTTGCATTCAATGGGAATCTCTTGCCCATGCTCTCGCCTGTCTCTTCATCATAAGAAAACATTGCCGGGTATTCAAAGTCACCGTTCTGTACATTATTATAATACTGTACATGATATGGCTGTGACCACACGCCACCATCTTCTTTAACCCGATAGTAATAACCACCGCCCTGGTCATATGCAACATTCACTGTCGCACCGTTATTACTGATAACCGTCAGGTCGTATTTCTTTTCTGCAACTGTTTCCCAAGTTTTTCCGTCTTTACTCTTTTGCCAAGTATATTTCTTTGCTGAACTATAATCTTTTACCTGAAGAGTACCATTTTTAGCAAGATTATCTTCAACATAAATATTATGTGCATCATATATCTTTAAATTGAACTTCGTAGAAAATACCGGTGATACACCACTCTTCGGTACTCCGTTATCAAGGTCAGAATTATTATAAATTCTACAACCAATCTGTGTAGTTATAAAATCTTTTCCACCAAAATCAAGATTTTCCGCAAGCTGATAATATACTGTAGCCTGCTGTTTTGTTACATATCTTGCAATATTCTCATCATGATTATCAGCGCCCCACAGTGAGTAACCGCTGTTACCATTTGACCAGAATACAGACTGTGTATCATAATCTACATTGATTCTCCAAGGATTTACATAGAAGTATAAATCTCTGTCATCAGAATCATATACTACCTCGTATGTATCACCTGACACTAAGATATCACCTGATACCAATGTCGAATCAATTTTACCTTTTTTATAGTCTTTATCATCAACAGAACCAGGATAAATTGTATCCTGAAGTTTTGTTACAGGATATACACCCATTGCATTCGGGTCAAAACTGGTCCAGTAATCTAATTTGCTATTGTCCTTCGCCCAAACTTCAAATTCATAGATAGAAAGACCCCATTTTGTATTTGCACTTTTATCAATATAAAGCTTAACATATTGTGCGTCCACCGGGCTAAAATGGAAACTGTAACCTAAAATATCAGTATCTACCAGACTAGTGGTCGAACCCGGTTCTGTCCATCCTGTCGCTTTCTTAACTTCTTTCCATGTCTTTCCATCCTTCGATGTTGAAATAGTAAATCCTTCTGCGTAAGCCTTTGCAAATTTCAAATCTATGCTATGTAATTCATAAACCTTTCCAAGATTTACGGTATATTCAGGATAGGCTACCGTCTCACCAATCGTCCATCTTGTAGTATCTTTTCCGTCAATTGCATCTGATGCAGGATAATCTGTTTTCTCACCATTTGCTGTTACTTCTTTATTGACTGCCACATCTGACAAATATCCCGGAACTTTTGTTCCATATACTTTTAAATCATAAATAGATAACTTATTATGATATGTCTGTAATGCATTTACTTTAATCTTTACAAATCTTGCCTTGCCAAGACATATATCATCAGATGTATATGTCAAAGGCCCCTCATTATCATGTTTTTCGCCATTTAAGAAATTTGTTACTGTTCTTGTAGTAACCCATGTCTTGCCATCTCTGGAAAACTGAATTTCAAAATCTTTAGCATATGCCGCCTCAAACAGTACGTCAACTCTCTCTATCTCATATAAACTTTGAAGGTCAACATAAATCCAACCATTTTTGCCTGTAGCATTACTTGCCCATCTGGTTGTCTCATCGCCATCTACTGCGTTATTTGCAACTAATTCATCGTTCTGTGTACTATCAACATACACAGGTTTCCCTTTTGCAAGATTGTCATTGTCCAATCTGAAATAATCCAAATTAACCCACTGTTCTCCTACATTGCCATTCTCTACCTGACAGGCACCGGTAATATCTATGATATTAATTCCTTTTTTCAGAGTAACAAAGGCTTTCACTTCTTTTACATTGTCCCACCATGTTGTACTCGCTGCCGCTATCTGTTTCCACTCACCGTTTACATCACTATTGATTCTATAACCAATATTTGTATTCTCTCCACTTGTAGAATAACCAATAACCAGACTGTAAACTCCATCTGACGGAACATCTACATATGATGTCAGATACTTTAAACCGTCCTTCGGCAATGCATTCAATCTGCCAACAGCTTCATTGCCTGAAAAATTCTTAGAATTTTCTATTGAATAATCACTCGAATATGCATGTACATTTTCTGCCTCATGCTTGCCACTCGCTTCTTCCGGTGTATAATTGAATGAGAAATAGTCAATATTTGACACAAATTTCATTCCTTCATTCGGAACAAACTGTAAATATACTTTATGATTTCCAGCCGGAATCTCTGCATCAATCGTAACATCTTTGTAGGAACTATAAACCCATCCATCAGCTGTACTCTCTGTTTCCAACACTGCCACAGGACTTCCTGACATTTCATCTAAATATACATTAACCTTTCCTGCTGCTGTTTTATTTCCCCAGTATCTGAAATTCATTCCTGAAGTTTTTCTGTCAAAATAAATATCATATTCAGCCCAGCTGTCCTTTAACGTATGTCCAAGATATGCCTCATTGCTGCAATCTGCCTGCTGATTATAACGGACAACTCCTCCACTATCGCTGCCACCTTTGCCATCACAAACTGTATAATCTTCTGCCTCGATTAATTTTCCTGTTAATGCTGTATCTCTTGTATTAAAAGCTTCTTTTGAATAATTTGCCACATCAGTTGCTGTCAACTCAAAATAATCCACATTAATCCATTGCCAAGGCTGACCGTCATAAAACCACTTGTTTGCAGCGCCAGTAATATCTATCGTATTGATACCTGCTTTCAGCGTAACAGTTGTTTCAATACTTCCCACACTGTTCCAGCCTCCAGTATGCGGAGCCGTGATTTCTTTCCAACCCTCATTGGATGAATTATTAATTCTATAATTGATATATGCTGTTTCATTTTTATCAGTCGCATTTGCATAAGCAATTTTTAATTTATACTCACCGGCACGATTTACTCTTACATATGTAGTAAAATATGCACGTCCATCATTTGGCCATGTATTAATATTTCCAATTGCCTTTCCATTAGAAAATGTATCGCTGTTCTCAACGCTATATGTACCCAAAAGTCCACCTAATGTAAAAGAATGAGCATTTTCTGCTTCATGTCTTGCAGATACATTTTCGTACGATGATTCAAACGAAAAATAATCAAGGTTACATGTGTAGCTTTTTGACGTCACATTCTTAAGATATACTTTATGTTTTCCTTTTGGAATATTAACATCAATTGTAGCATCAACATAATCCTGCCATGTACCCGTGCCATCGGTATCCAACTTTCCTACCGGAGTTCCGGATATTTCATCTACATATACTTCCAATGTTCCACCTGCTCCGTTTTGGCATGAATATGTAATATTCATTTTGGAAGCATTTCTTGCAAAGTCCAAATTGTATTCTAACCATGTACCATTCAGACTTCCACCGACATTTGCTCCGCCACTTCTTTTATCATCCTTATCCACAGATGTTCCATTTTTGCTATCGGAAACTTCTGCTTCAATTCTATTGCCTTTTGCTTTAACTCCGCTATAGACTTCTCTAAGTGTACTTACACCAACAGCTTCTTCTGCTTCCAGAGCGGTCGCATAAGCTATACCGTCATTTTTCGTCATATAAAGATGCTGTGTATTACATATATAAGCATTGCTTCTTTCTGTCTCATTATTATCCCCATGATTAAAGAATATAATATTAAACTGTGAATCTTTTTTGCTCACGTCCCTAGGAACATCAACCTTCCACCAGTTTCCCTCTACATTCGTCGCCTTTGAATCTCCCCACGCACCGATTAAGGCATTGTTTGAAGAATCGTAAGCATACGCTCTGAGGTCAGTCCAACCTTCTGTATTCAGAAAATAGACTGTAGTCGTATCGTCTGCTGCCATTACTTTCGTCAAATCTGTCGGATATAACGATGTTATAACCATACAGCAGCAAAGGACATAAACTAAAAATGTTTTTATCCTTCCTATTCCTTTCATTCTTATTCCTCCTTTTTTTGCGTATTAGTTTCATTTTCTGGCATTCCTTCCCCCCATATAGGTCAATTCGCCAGTTACGCATTCTTTTATATTATACTACTTTCAAACGCTTTCATAAATCTTTTGTCAGGTTTTCATTTTATATTAAGGTGTCTTTTTTTTATACTAAAAACATTTTTATATTTGTTATCGTTAACATTATGCTATATTTTTACAATTTCATAAGCGGCATCGGCTCCTTTTTGCCGTAGCGAAGCGTGGGAGACTTTCCTCTTCCTGCAGAGCATTTTTATTATATAGGAAATCCGAAAGAATTTCCTATATAATAAAAAAACATTGTGTTCATCTAGCTTCACCACTTCCAGATAAACACAATGTTCTTACTATATATTATTCAGGTTTTACAATTGCATCTCCCCATTCATAATCGACTGTCTTATAATTACTGTCTACCACTGTAAGTATGTCATTATATAAATACTGATGCGCACTATAAGTATTCATTTTTTTATTTTTATACAGATAATCTGCCACATTATAAACTGAATACTCTTTTATCTTACTATATACATAACTTCCATCTGCCAGAATTGCATACGCTCTTACTTTATATTCTGCCGAATATTCTGCAGATGTAAACGAACCAAATAAAGTCGTTCTTACAAAATATGTTGCTGTTTTTGAATTTCCGAGTACATAATCACAGGTTCCAATTGGTGTTGAATCTAAAGCGATTACATAATTACTTTCTGAATTTACTTTCATATCATCATCCGATATATTAAAATTCTGTCCATCCGCTTTATTCACTCCATAAATAAGTCCCCAGCCCTTTACTGCTTTACCATCAATAGTAGGCTCAACGGAACCAATAACTCTGCTCCCTTTTCGTGTCGCACTCATCTGATATCCTTCAACTTTTATGCTATCACTAACTTTGATTACATTTGGCTCAACATATTCTTCATCGCTAAATGCGAAATAATCAATGTTTGCCACATATCCTTTTGTTGTTTCAAACTTAAGGTATATTGTATGTGTTCCTGCACTAATCTCATTGTCAAGATTTGCTGTCTCTGTAATATATGTACTCCAATCTGTACCTGTTTCACTTGTCTGCATGGTACCTACCGGTGTGCCATCCATACTATCTACATATATCTGAATGTTTCCACCGCGCGTCTGTTCACAGGAATAATTAACTTCTATCGATTTCGCAGGCTTTTCAAATACCACATTGTCATATTTAACCCATTTGCCATTTAAAGTAGCACCAATGTTCTTTGGGTTCCCATTGCTGTCTTTATCAATAACAATGCCATCTTTATCTGAAAAATCTTCCGCTTCAATTCTGGACAATCCGTTATAAGTCTTTTTCTCTGTTGTCACTTCTTCCTGTGCCTTAATAAATGTAAAATAATCACAATTCTGTGCATATCCTGACATGGAGCTGTTTTTAAATTCCAGATAAATATCATGTGTTCCTGATTTTATCTTTGTTGTCAAATCCCCTGTTACTGTAGAATAAGTCGACCAGTCTGATGAGTTATGAGGCGTACTAATCTGTCCGACCGGTGTTCCATTCATATTGTCCACATATACATTTACATAACTGTCAAGGGATGGATTACAGTAATTTATCTGAATTCCTGATGCGTCTCCATCAAATACTACGCCACTATACTTCGTCCATGCTCCTGCAATCAATCCACCAATGTTTGCACCACCACTTCTAGCATCTTCTTCATCGACGCTTACCTTTATGTCTGTACAGCATTCGATATAATCCTCTGCCTCGATCCTCTCAAATGCCTTTAAGTTCATGTCAGAAGAAGCGTTCACTGGTTCAATGATAAACCTCTGTGCATTTGATTTATTCCATTTATAAAGCTGGATGTTTGCTCCCGCATTGTGAGAAGACGATGCCAGGTCTGCCACCATGTTTCCATTTCCACATACCGGGAATAAATCATACTCATTTCCTCTTTCAAAAACGACCCATTTCTGATTATTATTTCCACCATTATCTACAGAATACTGCTGAATATTTGTACCATTAGATGTGCCTCCATCTGCCACATCTAAACCTTTTCCTGATTTTACGTTAATGATATTGTACTTACCATCTCCAAGATACTTAAACTCCCACTGCTGTGATTCTGCACCAGTGTAATTTTCCTGCTGTACATTGGCACCATCTTGCGTTGACCCGTCCTTTACACTGAGAGCCATTCCGCTTTCTGCAGATATAATCTTGTATTTCTCTCCGGCTGTGATTCCAAAAGTCTCACCCTTCTGTGTCGAAAGCGTTATCTTATCGATGTTCGGATCTGAAGCATATGCATTCCATAACTGATCCGATGTCATTCCTGTCAGCTGCACCCACATATCTGGCGTATAGCTCCCATCATGCATTGTTTTATTTAACATATATATCGCTTCGGAATTTTTATTATAGCTAATCCATGTCAGAAATCTCGCATTGGATGCATATCTTGTTAAAATCGTCTGGCTTGAATTATATTCTCCAAGACCCCAGCCCTGCAGATTGTTGTATAGTCCATAAACCGAACGTGCATAGTCCGCGATTCCCTCACAGATAGCTCCCTCAAAACTCTCAGAATTGTAGTTCATGTATCCTCCCTGAACCACATGGAACAGTTCATGGGTGGCACAATCTATATCGTTCGGATTAGATTTCAGCCAATTTACGGAAAAATTAATTCCTGCCCAGCCCATATCTCCTCCGGTATAGGCAGCTCCATCATAGGCAGGATCAAACTTCATTGTCACCGCCCTCGGTCTTGTCGGGTTGTATCTTGCCCTCATTTTAGGATACTGGGTGAAATATACCTCTTTTATCTTCTCCAAAGTCCCGCTTCCGATTCTGTTATTGCTGTCCGTAGATTGTATGATTGTGAGGCTAAACCCATTTTTCACGATTGTCTCACTTGTAAAATCGTCTGCTTTTACATGTTTCATTCCCAACGGTGACACGAATACTGTTGATGCGATCATACACACCGACAATGCTGTCGCCAAAAATTTTCTTACTATTTTTCTCATAATTTGCACCAAGCCTTTCAAGCACAAGCTTGCTTATATTTGAAAGGCGCAAATCAAAGGTTGAAAGAGTGATTTGCTATCTTTTCCCTTTCTTTATTATTTCTTTCAACCTTTAGCATCAATCAGAAGTGAAAACACTTCTGGTTGATGCTAAACACAAAATTTAAAACAATTTCCTCTTCTCGCAATTCATTTGCTATTCCATCATATCTGGTTTTGCAATAGAACTTCCCCAATTGTAATCTACTTCTTTGAAACTACTATCTACAACCTTAAGAATATTATTGTATAAATACTGATGATCATCATAAGTATTCATTTTCTTTTCTTTATAAAGAGTGCTTGCAACACTAAATACAGAATATTCTTTCACATTACTGTAAACATAACTTCCATCATCTAATATTGCATAAGCTCTTACTTTATACTCTGCCGAATATTCTGCCGCAGTAAATGAACCAAACAATGTAGTTCTCACAAAATAAGTTGCTGTTTCGGAGGTTCCAAGCACGTAGTCACATGTTCCATTCGATGTAGAATCCAGTGACATAACATAATTGCTCTCTGAATTTACCTTCATGTCATCATCCGATATATTGAAGCTTTGTTCATTCACCTTGTTCACACCATAGACAAGTCCCCATCCTTTTACTTCTTTTCCATTAATTGTTGACTCTACAGAGCCGACAACTCTGCTTCCCTTTAATGTCGTACTAATCTGGTAACCTTCTATCTTGATGCGGTCACTTACTTTAATAGCATCCGGGTCTTCTGTTGTTGGTTCTACATATTCCTCGTTACTAAATACAAAGTAATCAATATTTCCAACAAACGTTTTTCCTGCATCCGGTGTAAACTTTAAGTATATACTATGTGTTCCTTCTGATATGTTTGTATTCAATGAAAACTGTTTTTCAACATATGTATTCCAGTCATTAGCAGCTGTAGCTGTCAAATAAAATTCTCCGACCGGACTTCCATCCATATTATCTAAATATAGCGAAACCTTTCCGGTAGCATTGCTGCCATTAACAGCATATTTTAATTTAATACTTCTCGCCATTTTATTAAATTTGACATAATCATATCTTGCCCATTCCCCATTATTGGTATTTCCAAGATATGTATCATAATTGATAGTACCCTCATATGCATCAGGAGTTTCTCCCTCAATATTTGAGAAAGCATCTCTAAATGCACTCTCAGTCAGAACTGCTCCGTCCGGTACGAGCCATTCTCCATTCATTGTCTCAAAATGGAATGTCTCCCATGCTCCACCTATACTATCTGAGACTGAAAGCACTTTCTTATCTCCATTCGGGTCAACCGCTAAATACTTTCCGTTTGCTACAGATTTGATTGCTACCTGTTTGCTGTCAGAATCATCTCTGGCAAATCTTTCAATAATAAATTTCTCACCATTGTTTATGGCATTTGTATTCGCAGTAAGATACGCACCCTCACTTACCATGCAGATATATTTTCCCGAAATATATGACTTGAAGGAAACTGTTCCATCATTATTCTTAATAACCATGAACTGTTCCCACTCATCTCTATTGCTGCTGGATGCTACGATTGTAGTATCATTACTGCCATCTTTACACTGCGCATACTGGTTTGAGGAATCAGACTTTAAGAACAAATATCCCTGATTATCATTTGTTGCTTTCGTAAACTTAAAGTAATCAAAGTTACATACATATGATGTGTCTGCCTTAAACACAACGTAAACATTCTGTACACCTGTAATTCTTGCAGTATCAATTGTAACTTCCTTCCAATTCTGCCATGTACCTGTATTTTCGATAGAGGCTTTTGCAATCATAGGTCCGCTTGTACTTCCAAGCCTAAATTCAACGGTACCATTTACACCTTCTTTTTCTGTTGGCCTTGAATACTTAAATGTTAATTTTGATGCGCCTGTACTTCCAAAATCAATATTATAGTATGCTGCATAATTACCATTTTTCACACCGCCGAGACTTCTTCCACCGCTTGTTCCACTGGAATTTTCTGAGATAAGTCCCTTACAATAATTCAAATCTTCTGCTTCAATATTAGAATAAGCATCTCTTTCTAACTTATCGGCATATGTCGGAACATTCGCCATAAGTGAAATTGCATTATACGCTGCAAAAGAATCCCAGTCAGCATTCTCTGCCGCTTTCTTTTGCCAGGAACACTGCATAATTCCCTGACTGTTTCTGTTCATCCATGCAACTTTTGTATTGTCCTTAAAGAATGACAAGTATTCACCCTTATTGAAATCAACAATAAACTTTCTCATATATCTCATCAGAATACCTCTCATACCCGAAAGGTCTCCTGAGTTTGTATTTTCCTCTTTTAAGATATTTCCATTACACAGATATCTGTAAACGGCCTTAACCGCATTGCATGCATCATCATAATATTGCTGTGTTCCATATTTTTCATAGAGCATTGTCGCTGCACCTATAAAAGTACCTTGATTATATGTAGAACACCAGGAGTTTGATGCTGTATCCCAAACATGTCCGGCGTCATCTCCCTCAGATATATACATTTTGCTATTGCGCCATGAGTCGAAAACGCCTTTGGCTTTCTGATAATAACTCTCGTCACCAGTCGCAATCGCAAGATAGCATGCCCCAACTGTAGCCGGTCCGTTAATACAGGAGTTTGTTCCTTCTCCTCTACCATTTTCATGAGACCATCTGATAAGTCCATCTGTTCTTCCTGCTGTACCTCTTGCATACATAAAATCCCAGTTTTTCTTAGCAATATCTAAATATCTCTGTTCCCCAAATAAAAGATATGCTCTTACCGAATCGAGAACTGCCCACGCGATATCGTCATTAAAATCATTGTTTGTCCAGTAATCACCATTTCTGGCAATAAAATCATTGTAAGTTCCTTCAAACAATTCTTTATAAATACCTTTTCCCGTATTCTCATATCCGTCAAGCATTGCCTCCATAACTTCTGCAATTCCCCAGAAGCCACCACCGAGACTATTGTATCCCGTTGTACTGTTTTTCACAAAATATTTATTCTTAAAAGCTTCCAATGCCTGATTTGCCATGGATTCTGTAAATGTAGCATCATCCGCATTACTTTTCTGTATTCTCCAAATCTGGCGTGGTTCATATTCTACCGCTTTTGCCTTTGTCCAGAGCCTTACCTGAGCGCCATCTTTATCTCTCTTATCCGAATCACTGATAACCTCAGCATACTCCTCCTCACCATTATCATTTTTAACCGCCGAGACAATATAGTAACATCCGGCATAAGTTCCTGATGTGATTGGCACTAATTTCCATCTGTAATTATCAGAATTGTCATTGCCATTCAAATCCATATTATCTCCATTATTTTTTCCAGTAATCTTAATGCTTTTGCCGGAGACAATATTCGTTATATTATAATAGTTCCCTGTCTCCTTTAACGTCCATCTTGCAAGATTACTCATTGCATCTGTGTTCCATACGACACAGTTCGCATAAAATGTTGAAAGGTCTGTCTGCGTGATAGCTTTCCCATTATATGCGGAAACAATGGTATATGTACCACCGTTTTCAATTCCTGATGCCGCCGCTTTAACATCTACATTATTTCCCATTCCTCCTATAGGAAGTAATGTTATTGTGAGCGTTAACACCAAAAGTAATGAAAATAGTTTTTTCCACTTTTTCATCCTATCTCCTCCTTTTATTATATTATTTTTAAAGGAGCCAAATCCCTTTGGGGACTCAGCTCCTCATTGGTACAATTAGTGTGCTGTATCATTATTTCACGATTATACTACTCCAATTATAATCGCCCTCTTTATAACTGCTATTAACATATTTCAATATTTTATTATATAAGTAATCATATGTACTCTTATTTGTCACACGCTGATTCTGATAGATATAATCTGCTACATCATATATCGTATATGAATCTACATCACTATATACAATACTTCCATCTGCCAGTTTCGCATATGCTCTCACATAATATTTTGCTGTAAATGCAGCTGCCGAAACATTGTCTGAACCATCCCCTGCATCGCAACTCATTGTCATTACATAATAAGATGCTGTTTTTGAATCTCCTAAAACATCTGAAATTTTACCCGCATCTGTTGCCGCAAAATTCTTAACATATTGACTTGATGAATCATATACAATATCAGATTCCGTGATAGGATTATTTCCATATGCAAGTCCATATACAAGTCCCTTCTCTGTCACTTCCTGTCCGTTAACAGTCGGCTCTACCTGATAAACAACTCGCATTCCCATGTTTCCATCAATTCCATTTAATGTAGATGTCATCTGATAACCTGTTAACGCAACGTCACTGCTTGTTGGCTGAACTTTTCCGGCTTCATCGTAATCAATTCCCCACTGTGAACATAACCACTGGTTTCTCTCTTTCAACCAATTTTCTAAATAATCAATATGCTGTTCATATGTGTAATTGATATATGGTGATAATGTATTATAACCATATGGATAATAATTATATTCTGCTGAATCAGGCTGAGATTCGCTCCATCCTGCTCCACCTTCGCTTATCGGTGAATAGTTTCTGTCCTTTGATTTGCCCATATACGCCAGGTTCTTATCAATCTGGCTGATACCCAAATCATTTTCCTTGTAAATATTCTGAATCTTTGGCTGCATAGCCTTATACTTAGCAATTACTTTATTCTTAAAGGTATTGTTTCGCATCAAATGACCAAACCAAGTATTCACTTCCTGACCTCTAAATGTGTCTGTTCTTCTACAATCTTCTACAGACGAATTTCCGGATGAAAGGTCAAAATCCCACAATGGTCCTGCATGTATAATAGGGGTTCCATTTGCATCTTTCTTGATATAGAATTTTACGGAACTATAACCAAAGTCTACTGTTCTAAATAATTCATTTACAATATACATATCTACAAATGAATCTACATCAATATAATCAAACACCTTGTCTGATGTCGTCTGTTTTAAAGCATTTTCAAATGTAGAAAGTGTATTTACCCAATTATTGTATTTTGTAGTATTAGAAGCGTCAAAATCTTCTGTCGCAAATCTTGCACCCAATTCTGTGGTATGATACACTACCTCGTCTTCAACTCTGTCAGCTTCCCATTCAAACAGCATTTCCTGGTCATCTTCTTCATTATAGTCAACTCCTGACCTGCCATTCTCCGCCGGCTCACTGATAAGGAATGTACCCATTAATTTTCCATTCAAATACAAATCTGCATAGTGTTCCTCCGGAGTAGCAACACCACCAAGTTCCTTTCCAAGGTCCATTGCCAATTTGTTTCTCATCAAAGTCTTATCAAATGCGTTTGCTAAAAGACACCATTTTTTTCCTTTTGCCGCTCCGGCAAATACTTCTTTCTTAGAGTTAAATGAGATATTGTATGCAGGCTTATCTGCGAGAGATGTTGAATTTCCTCTTAATTTTATTGTTCCTGCATCACTTACTGAATTAATGGCATCTTCTCCACTAATAATTGTAATTGTTGCCGGTGTCTTAACCGGTTTTGTTATTGTAGGGTTGTCCTCATCTGTTACTACATAGATTCTTGTAATATCAGATGGGTCTTTACTCATGTCATGAGTCTCTTTTTCTGTTGGTGCCTCTGTTGTTGGAGGTTCTGTTGGATTTTCCACATCCCCTGAACCATTCTTTTTAACATCAACACTTCCAAGCAATGTTCCATCCTGTGTATAATATCTCACTGTCGATGTTCCGGAAAGAGCTGACAAATAAACGACTGCTCCCGCTCCGCTTATAGCTACTGCTTCTGTTCCAACACGGCTTCCGTTAATTGTTACATATCCAATTGCCGTGTTTGTTGTCATATATATTCCATCTGCATTTGCAAATCCCGGATGTTGTACATTTACAATACTCATATTGTTTGCATTTGCGTATGAATATGTATTATTTGAATTGTCTACTACAACCCAGTTATTGTCGCCTGTACTCTGAGCCGGGGTTGTCTGTTCTGTTTTCTTTGATGTTGTCTCGTCGACACTCTGAGTAATGTCTGTCAATGTTACATTCTTAAAGTTCAATGTAGTACCCGCTGTGACCTTGCCTAAATCAAACATAAACTGCACTGTACTATTTCCCGGTGTATATGTTCCTGAATAAACATTATCTCCTGCTGCAAGAGTCTTTGTTTCAAAAGTATGGTCTCCCACTTCATCTTTCATAAGCACCGCTGCTCCTGCCTGACTGGAGTTTACTGTTACATTATACTTATATGTATGACCCGGTGTAACATTTATTGGCTGCGTATGTGCATTAAGCCCCCAGTCCTGCTGATTACTTGCCGTAACTTTCAATGAAAAATCATTCAGACTGGAACCGCCTTTATATCTTGCCGCTGCTCCTGCCCAGGAAGCACCAACATAATAATTCCACTGTCCCACATTAATGTTAGAATCCGTTCCACATGCTGTATATCCGTCCTGAACCTGCGTAGGCTGCGTGATATTTTCCGATTTTTTATTAATTCTAAAATTAGAATCTGTTCCCTGATAGATTCGAACATAATCTACATACATTGTCGCATTAGAAAAACTATTGCTTACAGTCTGATACTGTGTAAATGGGGTATTTGGTCCACCAATTGCAAGATTTAAAAGAATATAATGTTCTCTCTGAAATTCTTCCATTGCTGCGCTGTTAATATACATTGTTTCATAACATGTATCATCAACATACCATTTCATCATGTCCTCATACCATTCCACTGAATATCTGTGCCACTGGTCAATACTTCCGATATTTCCGAACTGTCCGTTTGTCTCACTTCCAGCCCAAACATGATTATAACCATCCCATAATCCTGTACCAGGATTCCAGTGGAGTGTACCGATAACCACACCTTCTGTGTTTCTATGTTCCATGATGTCAATCTCACCGCAGTTCGGCCAGTTGCCCTGTTCACCCATCATCCAGAATGCCGGCCATACACCTGACTGACTTCCATTCTCAACTTTCATTTTACATTCGATTTTTCCGTACTTAGCAAACTGTTTTCCTTTTGTGGTAAGTCTTCCGGATGTAATCTGTCCATTCTCTCTCTGTGCTTTAATTGCAAGACATCTTCCATCACTGGACTGTGAATCCCATGACATATCTGCAATATAAACATTATTTCTACTTGTTGTATAGTTCTGTATTTCATTATTTCCCCATCCGCCATTACCGGTATCATAGTTCCATATAGAAGTGTCTACACCACTTCCTACACTCTGATTGAAGTCTTCGCTCCAAACCAATTTCCATGAACCGCTTCCTTGTCCTGACGTTACAGCCGCATTCACGTTCTGCGCCGGTGAAAATTGTAGTCCGGCAACTACTATGGCAATAGCTGTAATCATCGATATTACTTTCTTAAACATAACCCGTCTCCTTATAAATTTTTATTCAAACCTTGTCTATAATAGATTACCATACCTACATTTATTTCACAATGAAAGTTGAAAATTCCGAACCCTATACTAAAAAAATCGCACCTGCCATAGTGCGATTTTTTTCTCTTTTTTTCGATACTCTATTTTTTTATGTTTATTTTTTTAGCTTTTGACCATTTTCCTTTATATGCTTTTTTACCAACATACTTTACCGCTTTGGCTCTTACATATAACTTCTTTTTTCCTTTAAGCTTTTTACTCTTAATTGTAAATTTTACTTTCTTTACAGTCTTCTTTACCAGTACCTTTTTAAAGTTCTTTGATTTGGAAATCTGTACCTGATATTTCTTTGCTCCCTTAATTTTCTTCAGGGAAACTTTTACCTTATTGGAGGATTTTGACTTCTTTGCCGACTTTACTTTTGTTTTTCCAACCTTCACAGATGTCTGTTTTGAAGGTGTCTGCGGTTTCTTAGTTGTCTCATCCTTATGTATCGGTAAATCATGACTTCCATCAGGCGTAGTAAATAAATCTGCCCAAGGATTTGTTATAATGTCGCCATCGATTTCCTTTCCCGTCGTATCTGTGCTAAAAGAAATCATTCCTACGGTTCCCAATGTCAATGCTGCCAGCACGGCATACATTGCTATCTTTTTATATATCTTCATTTTTCCTCCTGACGTTAAACGAAAATTATTTCTTAATTTTAATCTTTTTAGCCCTAGACCATTTTCCTTTGTATGACTTTCCTCCTACAACCTTAACAGCCTTAACTCTCACATATAACTTTTTCTTATTCTTAATCTTCTTGCTCTTAATTGTAAATTTAGCCTTCT
>NZ_CALGRE010000025.1 GCF_937958975.1 uncultured Eubacterium sp.
GTCTGTTTCTTATAAAATGGAATCTCTTCCTGGCTCTTGTACTCGATGCCGTCCTGTTTGAAGAGGAGGTGACGAATCGGCTCACCCTTTTCAATCGTCCTATGGAAAATCTCATCACAGTCTTCCAACTGCACCTTTGTATACAAAATACCCTGGGGTTCGATGCGCATCAGCGGACCCATTTCACAGAATCCGTGGCAGCCGCTCTTTTTCACGCCAATTTCCCCGTCTCTGTGCTCATCGCCGTGTGCAATCTCCGGTCCGAAGTGAACTTCCACATCCGGATTATTCTTCACCAGCTCACACATTCTGTCGTAAATCTTGCCGGAGCCTCCCGCCAGACAACCTGTACCGGCACAAATCAGTATCCGGCATCTGCTGTTGTCAATCTTCTCTTTCGAGGCTGCGCGGACCTGCTCTAACGCTTCTCTGCTTTCAATCCTCTCCATCATCCTCTAAGCTCCTCTCAATTCGTGAATCAACTCCGCTGCTGCATCCGGGGTCATCGCCGGGTACACCTTGTCATTGACTGTCAGTACCGGGGCAAGCCCGCAGGCGCCCAGACAGGAAACCGTCTCCAGCGTGAACATCATATCATCTGTAGTCGCCTTCTCACTGGAAAGTCCGAGCTCACTGTAGAGCCTCTCCAGTATCGGGATGGATTTTCGCACATGACAGGCTGTCCCATCACAGACTTTGATAATATATTTACCCTTCGGCTCAAAAGAAAAGTTTTCATAAAACGTAGCGACGCTGTATGCTTTCGCTTCGTTGATACCCAATTTCCCCGCCACATAATCCAAAAGCTCCGGCGGAAGATAACGGTATTCTGTCTGGATGTCCTGGATAATGGGAATCAAAGATGCCTGCTCCGCCCCATGTTCCGCTATGATTTCATCCGCTTTGTCATAGTAGGTCTGGTCTAACATTGAACTCCTCCTTAATCTTTGTATGATATAGTTAAAAAATTATCAATCACTTCTCATTATATGGTAGATTTGTATGGAATTCAACAATTTTCATGTATTTTTTATCGTACATTTTTACCTGTTGCCTGCCCGGTCATATGTACCTTAAGACATGGTATTTACACGCTTTACAGCGCCTTTTCTACGAGTGCGGGTCTGCTGTGCCTAAATTGTCTATCTTGCACAACAGATAAGTTGAACAAAATGCGCATCCTTCCGCAGGATTGTATTGTATCAAAGGCGAAGTTTCGTGCACAATAAAGCCCAGGTCCTCCTGTAAACACGGAGCCTGGGCTTTCCTATATTATTCCTATATTATTTTTACACTCTTCTCACTGCCCTCTCTTTATCGACCGTTTGTGCCCCTGTTAAGAGAGGGTAATTTCTCTGCCTCATTTCACATAATGTATCCGGCTTTCATCGAACCTGTCCTGCTGCGGGCGGGTCTCCGCCGGATATCCAAGCGCGAACACGGCAAACGCCCTCACCGTATCAGGCAGCTGCAGTGTCCCTTCCACCATTTTCATCCGCTCTTCCAAAGGCGCGGTTCCAAGCCACACGCCGCCCAGTCCCAGAGAGTCTGTCTCCAGCCACATATTTTCCTGGGCGATGCTCATGTCAACCTGAGCAAACTCCGGAACAGCGCATTCTTTCCGGTATGCCGGAACGATTAACACCGGAGCAAGAGCCGCAAAATGCCCGTAGGGAGATCGGAAGAGCACACG
>NZ_CALGRE010000026.1 GCF_937958975.1 uncultured Eubacterium sp.
CTGTGGTCTTTATTTTGGAGAGAGAAAGACTGAGGAAGTCGACGGTGTTCTTACAGCAACAGATACATTGACATATAATGAAAATGAAATCAGAAGAATTGCGATAAAAGCTTTTGATATTGCAATGAAGAGAAGAAAAGAAGTTATTAGTGTAGATAAATCTAATGTCTTAGACAGTTCAAGACTTTGGGATAAAGTAGTAAACGAAGTGGCAAAAGACTATCCGGAAGTAAAGCTTACGCATATGCTGGTTGATAATTGTGCTATGCAGTTAGTAAAGAATCCGGCACAGTTTGATGTGGTCGTCACAGAGAATATGTTTGGTGATATATTGTCAGATGAAGCCAGCATGGTCACAGGGTCTATTGGAATGTTGTCATCAGCAAGCCTGAGAGAAGACAAGTTTGGTTTATATGAACCGAGTCACGGAGCAGCGCCGGATATTGCAGGACAGAATAAGGCGAATCCGATAGCGACCATTCTTTCGGCAGCAATGATGCTGAGATATTCTTTTGATTTGGATAAAGAAGCGGATGCTGTGGAAAAGGCAGTGCAGAAGGTTTTGGAAGATGATATCCGCACTGTAGACATTATGTCTGATGGCATGACATTAGTGGGCTGTAAAGAAATGGGTGACGAGATAATAAAACGAATCTAGTCATTTTTGAGTTATAAAAAGAAAAAATAGAAGAATAAAGAAAGTGTAAAATTTTTTATTTCTGTTTTTTGAAAAGGAGGAGTAATCATGAAAAGTGATTCAGTAAAGACAGGTATACAGCAGGCACCTCACAGGTCATTATTTAATGCTCTTGGGATGACTGAAGAAGAACTTGCAAAACCGTTAGTTGGTATTGTTTGTTCCTATAATGAAATTGTTCCGGGTCATATGAATCTGGATAAAATTGCGCAGGCAGTAAAGATGGGTGTAGCTATGGCTGGTGGTACACCTATTATGTTCCCGGCTATCGCAGTGTGTGATGGTATTGCAATGGGACATGAAGGTATGAAGTATTCTCTTGTCACAAGAGATTTGATTGCAGATTCCACAGAGTGTATGGCAAAAGCGCATCAGTTTGATGCGTTGGTTATGATTCCGAATTGTGACAAAAATGTGCCGGGACTTTTAATGGCGGCAGCCAGAATTAATGTTCCTACAGTATTTGTCTCAGGCGGACCGATGATGGCAGGACATGTGAAGGGACAGAAGAGAAGTCTTTCATCTATGTTTGAAGCAGTTGGAGCAAATGCGGCAGGAAAGATGTCATTGGATGATGTCAGAGAATTTGAAGAAAAGGTTTGTCCTACTTGCGGTTCCTGTTCAGGAATGTATACAGCAAACTCTATGAATTGTTTAACGGAAGCTCTTGGAATGGGCTTAAAAGGAAATGGAACAATTCCGGCAGTTTATTCAGAAAGATTAAAACTTGCAAAGCATGCAGGTATGGCTGTTATGGAGTTGGTCAGAAAAAATATTCGTCCAAGAGACATTATGACAAAAGAGGCAATTCTAAATGCATTGACAGTCGATATGGCACTTGGATGTTCAACAAACAGTATGCTTCATTTACCTGCAATTGCTCATGAAATCGGATTTGATTTCGATATTGCCTTTGCAAATGAAATCAGTGCAAAGACACCAAATCTTTGTCATTTAGCACCGGCAGGTCCTACATATATGGAAGACCTCAATGAAGCCGGTGGTGTTTATGCAGTAATGAATGAGCTAAGCGAATTAGGATTATTAAATGAAGAATGTATGACAGTAACAGGTCAGACAATCGGAGAAAATATCAAAGGATGTGTGAACAAAAATGAAGAGGTAATCAGACCTCTTGATAATCCATATAGTAAAACAGGAGGACTTGCAGTCCTTAAGGGAAATCTTGCACCGGATGGCTCTGTCGTGAAGCGTTCAGCGGTGGCAGATTCCATGATGGTCCATGAAGGACCGGCCAGAGTTTTTGACTGTGAGGAAGATGCGATTGCAGCAATTAAAGGTGGAAAAATAGTGGATGGTGATGTTGTTGTTATCCGTTATGAAGGACCAAAGGGTGGTCCTGGTATGAGAGAAATGTTAAATCCTACGTCAGCGATTGCCGGCATGGGACTCGGAGAGACAGTTGCACTTATCACAGATGGACGTTTTTCAGGTGCATCCAGAGGCGCTTCTATCGGACATGTGTCACCGGAAGCTGCTGTCGGTGGACCGATTGCGTTGATAGAAGAAGGAGATTTGATTCAGATAAATATTCCGGAAATGTCATTGAATGTAGACGTTTCAGATGAGGAAATGGCAAAGAGAAAAGAGGCTTGGCAGCCTAGGGAACCAAAGGTTACTACTGGTTACTTAGCAAGATACGCATCTATGGTTACATCAGGTAATAAGGGTGCTACATTAGAGATAAAAAAATAATATAATGGAAGAGAGGGATACATTATGATTTTAAACGGCTCACAGATTGTAATTGAATGTTTAAAAGAGCAGGGTGTTGACACAGTGTTCGGATATCCGGGAGGAACGATTTTAAATATTTACGATGAACTTTATAAAAATTCAGATGATATTACACATATTCTTGTTTCACATGAACAGGGAGCAGTACATGCAGCGGATGGTTATGCACGCTCAACGGGTAAGGTTGGCGTTTGTATAGATCGGAAGAGCAC
>NZ_CALGRE010000027.1 GCF_937958975.1 uncultured Eubacterium sp.
GCCCAAAATCTTCCGACAAAAGATAACAGTGGAACCATTAGATTTACAACAGAAAATTATAATAATACGAATGGGGCTGTTGATTTAAAGTTTAAGGATGGTACATACTTAAGTGATTTGGGCGCTGTGGACCAGAATGGAAATGGTATGAAAGCCAGCGAGCAGGGTCAAAGTAGGACATTGACCACAAACCAGTGGAATGAAATATATAGTAAAATTGGTGATGTTGCCAACGGAAAGGTTATTGATAAGGTTTTAGTTGTATATGATATGGAGAGTCATGAAAATGAAGATATGGCAAACTTCCAGACATATTTTGATGATATTGAAATCTATAATCAGGATACACCGACATATTCTCATTTATCAGATTATGTGAGCATATTAAGAGGTACGAATAATTCTCCGGGATTTTCAAGAGGACTTACAGCACCGGTTGTTCTCACTCCGCAGGGATTTAATTTCTTTGCACCTTGTACAGAATATCGTTCCAGTGAATTATATAAGTATCAGAGTACAAGATTTAAATACATGACAATCAGCCATGAACCATCATATTGGGTTGGTGACAGAGGAACATGGCAGTTTATGGTTAATACAAGTCAGAATGCAGGAAATTCCACGAATTTCGGAACAGGAAATCTGCAAGGTACATTTTCACATGAGAATGAAGTGGCAAAGGCACATTATTACAAGGTAGCATTTGGCTCAGATGGTGGAGATGCTGCAAATTCACAGATGGAATTGACACCAACGCAACATGGAGCAGTTGTAAGGTTTACATATAATAATGCAGCGAATAAGAGTGTTATTTTTGACTGTGTCCATGCAGACGGAGGACTGGAATACAGTGGTAAAACATTTAAAGCATATAGTGACCATACAAGTAATGGTTCAAAACGTATGTATATTTATGGAGAATTTAGTGAGAATCCGGTAAACGCAAAGAATAATGGAAAAAATGGTATTGCTACATTTAATTCCAATACAGTTACAATGAAATTAGCTACATCATACATTAGTTATGAGCAGGCAAAGAAAAATATGGAATTAGAGATTGGAAGTAGTAGTTTTGATACGATTTACAATCAGGCACAGACCGCATGGGATAATCAGCTTGGTATTATCACAGATGTAAAAGGTGCGACATACGAACAGCTTGTCACGCTGTATTCATGTATTTATCGTATGTATGCATATCCAAATTTAATGTCTGAAAATACAGGTACAAATAGTAATCCGGTATGGAAATATAAGAGTCCATATAAGGATAGCAATGCAGAGGCTGTTGAAGGAAAAATTTATATTAACAATGGATTCTGGGATACATATCGTACTGCATGGTCAGCATATGGTTTGTTCACACCATCTAAGGAGACAGAACTATTGAATGGTTTGGTACAGCATTATAAAGACCAGGGATGGGTACCAAGATGGATTGCTCCGGGCGGAACAAATAGTATGGTTGGTACCAGCAGTGATGTTATCTTTGCAGACGCGCTGGCAAAGGGAATTAATTTTGATTACGAAGATGCTTATAATTCAGCGCTCAGAAATGCTGCAACTGTTTCCAGTAATTTGACAAATGGAGGAAGGAAGAATCTTTCTGTATCAAACTTTATTGGTTATTCTCCGGGAGGCGGCGAGAGTTTCTCATGGTCTATGGAGGGATATATTAATGACTTTGGTATTGCTCAGATGGCAAAGATACTTGCAGAAAAGACATCGGATGCCACAAAGAAAGCAAACTATCTTTCTGAGTATAATTATTTCCTGAACCGGTCAAAGAATTATTCACTGATGTTTGATAATTCAGGAATGGATGCAGATACAAAGTGGTTGAAAGGTAGAGAGAGTAACGGGAACTTTACAACAGGAAACTATACAAATGGTGCTTTTGACCCATTCTTCTGGGGCAGCGATTATACAGAGACCAATGCATATAATATGGCTGTATCCGTGCCGCAGGATGGTATCGGAGTTGCCAATCTCTATGGTGGCAGAGAAATGTTAGCTGATAAGCTTGACACAATATTTACCACGGAGGGAATTTATAATGGTTACAATGCAGTAAATGGTGTCGGTGGTATTCATGAGCAGAAAGAAGCCCGGGAAGTAAAATTGGGACAGTATGGTCATAGCAATCAGCCATCACATCATATTCCATATATGTATTTGTATTCTTCAAGACCGTGGATGACACAAAAATATGTAAGAGATGTTTTAGACAGATGTTATGTAGGTGCATCTTTTGGTCAGGGATATATTGGAGACGAAGACAATGGAGAAATGTCGGCATGGTATGTTTTATCTTCTCTTGGAATTTATCCATTAGTCATGGGAAGCGATGAATTTGCTATTGGCTCTCCGCTTTTCAAAGAGGTGACTGTTAACTTAGAAAATAATAAAAAGCTCGTTGTTAAGGCAAATAATAACAGTAAAGAAAATGTTTATGTTGATAGTATGTACTTAAATGGTGAAAAATACGATAAGACATCTATCAAATATAAAGATTTAATTAATGGCGGTACAATAGAATTTAACATGTCATCTACACCGAATAAGACAAGAGGTTTAGAGAACGGTACCTTTGGTAAAACTACAACAGATGGTGATAATGCACCACAGGTTTATAAAGATTTTACATCTGATGCAGATTTATCCGGTACAAGCGGAGTTGCAACAATTGCAAATCTACATGATAATAGTTCGGATACAGAGACATCTTTGGAAAATACAACAACATTGATGTATACTTTTACGGATAAGAAAGCTGTAAGAATGATAACACTTACATCTTCTGCATCGGGAAGAACTCCGGATAAGGCGCAGATATATGCAGATAATGGTGATAATAATTGGCAACTTTTAGGAGAATATAATGATGGCGCTCAATTGCACTTTAAGGTGTGGGGGAAATATACACGTCCATTTGCAATTGATGCTTCTAAAATAGGAAAATATACACGTTATAAGGTTGTTCTCACAGGAACGAATGCAAGCTTGGCAGAAGTAGAGCTTTTGGGCTACAGTAATGGAGGTGTGTTAAAGAGCGATTTAAATAATGCTTTGAATACAGCAAGAAATCTTGTAAGTACAAGCACATACAAGGCTGTAACTACAAAAATGAATTTGGCAATTGAAAATGCACAGAGCGTTTACAACAACAATATGTCTTCGGATGATGAAGTTAAGTCAGCATATCAGAAACTTACAGAAGTTGTGGATATAAAGAATAATCAGATTAAGTTGACTGACCCTTCAAAAATTGAGGCAGAAAAGTATGATGACAAGGCAGCTGCTATTGTAAATGATGGCAATAATATCGGCGGTGTAAAGAGAAATACATGGGTAAAATATGAAAATGTACTCTTTAATGGAACAGCTAAGAATATTGAAATTAATTATGCAGGACAGAAAAAGGATGCAGGTGGATACGTTGAAGTATATCTTGACAGCAGAGTTGGAACACCGGTTGCGACAGTAGATTTACCTACAACAGGCGAAAACTGGAGTAATTATGTATCTGTTAAGACAGCTTTAGACGAAAAGGTGACAGGACTTCATAATGTATATCTTGTATTTAAGAATGATAAGTCACATACTTATGTCGCCAATGTAGACTGGGTAGCATTTGATGTAGAACCATTATCTGAGACAGATTGTGAGGACTTAAATATATTAGGTTTCCAGATTAGCAATGTGTTAGGCGGTCTGAGAACAGTTTCAGAAGTGGAAGCTGAAATTAATGGTCAGAAAGTGGTTGAATTTGGTAATGTATATGCGGTAGCAGTGGATGGAATTACAAAGAGTGACATGGTTGTTGACAGTACAAATAAATATGTTGCATCAATCAAAGCTACGGAGAAGGGAATTATTGATGAAAAATTCTCTGATTCAGAGACAGCTACAAATTATGTAATGACAATGACCGATAACGGAACGACGAGTGAGGCGCTCACACAGAAATATATGATTCGCGCATATGCGAAGTTGGCTGATGGAAGTTATGTGTATAGTAAAGTATGCAGATATTCAATATATAATGTGGCTGCTGTACTCTATAATGACTGCAAAATGAATACAAATGCCGGACATGAATATTTATATAATAATATTTTAAAGGTAGTAGACAGTAATTATAAGGTAGTAGATTATAATTGGAGCAGCATAGTAGTGAAGTAAGATATTTTTAATAAAATAAATTAAATTAGACTACCCCCGATAAGTCAGAAATAAAATCTGATTTATCAGGGGTAGTTTTGTTATACTTCTGAAAATAAATCTTTTCCCACATAGCAGAGAGGACAGACAAAGTCATCAGGGACATCTTCCCACTTTGTTCCGGGAGCAATTCCTCCTTCCGGATATCCTTCTTCTTCGTCATATATCCATCCGCAGACATCACATACATATTTCATTGAGGGTACCTCCAACAATATATTTATTATTTATAGCTAGGATTGTTTTAACTTTATTATGGAAAAATATTTTAAAATTATACGAGGATAATAAAAAGGGTGACATAAGGATGACATTTCATAAAGAAGTTAAGTTCCAAAGACTTTTTTTACGTCCCATGATATTTCAGACAAGAAATATATTGAACCCATTTGGGAATGTTTGAAAAAAACTATCCCCTTTTGTAAACATTTGTATGAACCTATTAACTTTTTGAACGATGTTCAGTATAATATGGATTGAACATTGTTCAAGGGGCATTATGGACAATAAAGAAATAATCATTCAAGCCACGATAGACCTCATCAATGAAAAGGGCGAACAATTTCCAAAATCACGGTGTTTACAGGGAAACTTATGGGAGATATTATCTGGGAAAAACTTGCCCAAAAGAAGCGTTCCGAACTTACTAAAAAGATGAATCCCGAAAGTATTGGGCTGAGCGGGGATGGCTTGGGAAAATCAGACCATGGGGAGCCTAGAAAATGTAATCTCTCTTTTTCGTGCAGAGATTGAGAGGAAAAAAACAGAGTCGTAATATATACTAAAAGCTGTTAGGAGGATTTTTGTTATGGAATGGATTCAAAGATTAAATGATGCAATCGGTTATATTGAGGAACATTTGACAGATGAAATTGATTATGAACAGCTTGGGCTGATTGCCTGTTGTTCTTCTTATCATTTCCAGAGAATGTTCACCTATATGGCGGGGATTCCTTTATCTGAATATATCCGTAGGAGAAAAATGTCGCTTGCTGCGGTAGATTTACAGGGCAAAAACATGAAAATCATTGATGTGGCAGGAAAATATGGATATAATTCCCCCACCGCATTTAACAGAGCGTTTCAGTCTGTTCATGGAATCGCCCCATCTGCTGTAAAAAATGAGGGGGTATCCGTAAAATCCTTCCCACCTATCTTATTTAAAATTACAGTCAAAGGAGTGGAAGAAATGAATTATCGAATTGAAACAAAAGACGCATTCCGTATTGTAGGTGTATCTGTACCGCTGCACAAGGATATTGAAAAGAATTTTACAGTCATTCCCCCAAAGTGGCAGGAAATATCCATGAATGGAACCTTGCAGAGATTAATCAGTATGATGGACACGCCGCCTATGGGAGTGCTTGGTGTCAGCACTTGTAATGATACGGAACCATGGAGGTATTATATTGCGGTATCTACTTCACAGGCAAAGAATGACCTTGAAGAATATATCGTGCCAGCGGCTACATGGGCAATATTTTCTGGAGAGGGTACTAATCAGTCTATCCAGGAATTGGAACGACGCATCGTAACAGAATGGCTGCCGACTTCGGGATACGAATATGGCAATGCTCCCGATGTCGAAGTTTATCTAAATCCAGACCCACAAAATGCACAATATGAAGTATGGATACCAGTGGTAAAAAAATAGTTATGGATACTAAAACAGAATGGATATACTGCCCTATTTGTGTAAATAAAAGCTGAACCAGAATCAGGGAAGATATAAAATTAAAGAATTTTCCACTATTCTGTCCAAAGTGCAAGCACGAAACATTGATTGAAGCAACAAATTTACAGATAACAGTTATCAAAGAGCCAGACACAGAGTCGATGAATTTGTAAAGTAAGATTATTGCAGTTCATTGGCTCTGTTTTTATTTACAAAGTGCTTGAGGTAAAGTCTCTTTACGGAAAAAAATTACGGAAGATTTTATAGGCATCTAATACACCCTATTCTCCGCATATGCCAGAGGAATATAAAAAGGCATGGAAGCGTAATTTTTTATATTATAAAAAGACTCATAAGCTAATTAGAATATTGAGAATTTCTAACCAGCCTATGAGTCTGATTAAGCAATATGTAATTTATTGTTTACTATTTTTTGTCATTTTCAGATGTATCATTGTCATCACCTCTTGACAGGCTCCAAGCCCATATTCCCGCAGCAATGAAAATAATAGCAATCACAATAACTGTAATTGTTTGTTCCATAATATAATGTACCTCCTAATATTTTTATATACGAAATAAACCTATGAATTATAGGTGTGAAAAAAATGATGAATACACTATATTATTTTTTCCCGTCCTGGTGGTGAATATAATCAAGAATTATCGTGTGGCTGTGAAGCACACCAAAGATATTCGCAGATGCTACTGCGGAAAATACAGAGTAGAATCTGTGATTGTAAAAAGAGGTGATAAGGGCAATTAACCCTCCAAAACCATTAAAAGCGTAATTGTTGGTTTTATATTTGGGTAATAAAGAGGAACCTTGAGTCATTCTTCTTGTATTTAATGTAGAAGAGGTAACGATATCTGAAAAACAGGTATTGAAGTATGTATTGTCTGTATCGGTTGGAGATAATATAGAGTTACCATTTACGATACCGATAAACAGTACAGAAAAAAAGATAGAGATAGTCAATATAAAATTTATTAAGATAGTATTTTTCTTGAACAACTTCATAATGACCTCCTCTTCATAAGAATATTGTAACAGACATTAAGTATTTGTTCAATTATATTCACATAGGATATTATGTATATAAATTATTTTATACTGGAATTTTCTTTCATAAAATAGTATAATGCTTAGTGGTTTGTTATGCCATTTTAAGGAAGTCGGCAAAAACAACAAATTTTATAAATGTTAGGAGGAAACCAAATGGTTAGAGCAATAGTTGGTGCTAACTGGGGTGATGAAGGAAAAGGGAAAATTACAGATATGCTTGGCGAGAAGTCGGATATTATTGTAAGATTCCAGGGAGGAAGTAATGCAGGTCATACGATTATCAATGATTATGGTAAGTTTGCATTACATTTACTTCCATCAGGAGTATTTTATCAGCATACGACATGTATTATTGGTAATGGTGTTGCACTGAATATCCCTTACCTTCAAAAAGAAATAGACGATATCGTTTCGAAGGGAGTGCCAAAACCAAATATTCTTGTTTCAGATAGAGCACAGATTCTTATGCCTTATCATATAGATTTTGATGCATACGAAGAAGAAAGACTTGGCGGAAAGGCATTTGGCTCAACTAAGTCAGGTATTGCTCCTTTTTATTCAGATAAATATGCTAAGATTGGTTTTCAGGTTTCTGAGTTATTTGACGAGGAAACATTGAAAGAAAAAGTGGCAAGGGTTACGGAACAGAAAAATATTATGTTAGAGCATATGTATCATAAGCCTTTGATTCAGCAGGAGGAGTTGCTTGAAACATTACATAGTTATAGAGATATGGTTGAGCCATATGTGTGCGATGTTTCTTTATATTTAGATAATGCTTTAAAAGAAGGTAAGACAGTTCTCTTAGAGGGACAGCTTGGTACATTGAAAGACCCTGATTTTGGTATTTATCCGATGGTCACATCATCATCAACACTAGCTGCATATGGAGCAATTGGCGCAGGTATTCCACCATATGAAATCAAAGATATTATTACAGTTGTAAAGGCTTATTCCAGTGCTGTCGGTGCCGGAGAGTTTGTCAGCGAAATCTTTGGAGATGAGGCTGACGAGTTAAGACGCCGTGGTGGTGATGGAGGAGAGTTTGGCGCTACAACAGGCCGTCCTCGTAGAATGGGCTGGTTTGACTGTGTTGCTTCACGCTATGGTGTAAGAATGCAGGGGGCAACAGAAGTTGCACTGACAGTTCTTGATGTTTTGGGCTATTTGGATGAAATTCCGGTATGTGTTGGATATGAGATAGATGGAGAAGTGACAAAAGACTTCCCGGTAACGGCGAAATTAAAGAAGGCAAAGCCGGTTTATGAAGTTCTTCCGGGATGGAAAGAGGAGATTCGTGGAATTACAGAATACGATAAACTTCCCGAAAATTGCCGCAAATATATTGAATTTATTGAAAAAGAGCTTGGTGTTCCAATTACAATGGTAAGTAACGGACCTGGAAGACACGAGATTATTAACAGATAGTAAAGAATATTTGTTCGTAAGAAAGAACATAATTAAAACCCATATATCAATTATAAAAACTCAATCATTTAAGGAAGTTCGATTTTAAGAATTATTGAAAGATTGTATGTTTTTACATAATAGATATATGGGTTTTAAACTTATTTTCACATGCTGTTATTTTTTACAGGTTAGTTTCTTCCGCAGCAGTGTTTATATTTTTTTCCACTTCCGCAAGGACATGGGTCGTTTCTTCCAACTTTTTTTTCTTTAAAGATGGTTCCGGATAATTTTTGTTCTTTGTATAATTTCTTTCTCTTATCTTCATCAAGAATGTTGTTCCATTCTTCTAAACCATAAAGCCAGTCAGCTTTTGCCTCTACCATGTTTTTGTAGAGAAGTTCATCGTCATAATCTAAACTTACCTTTGTAGTCTCAGTTAGTTCATTGATAGGGTTTTCGGTTTTTAAGCTGTCGTTTATTCCGTCAAGGAAACCAACCATCGTGAGAACTTCCATGTTGTATTTTTGTGCAAGTTCTTCTACTGTACCGGAAACAACTGTCCCATGATTTTTCAAAATGTCCTTATATACTTCTTTTTCCTGTGCAAAATATGCTCCCCAGAACTGGTCATATTGCTGCTGTGTCTGTTCCTGATTGTAGGCGATTTCTCTCCATGTTTCTAATAGATATTTCTTCTCCATCGTTATCCTCCAAAATGTAATTTAGTGAAGATTTTGTTATTGCATAAATATAAAAAAGATATATGGTACAATAACTATAATATTATACAAATTGTATTCAATAATTGCAATAGATTAATGTTTTGGATATAATAAGGAAAGTAAGAAAGAAAAAGGAGAACATAATGGATAAAATTAAAAAAATCCTTGCTATGGCTGCAGTAGTTATAATGGCAGTGTGTGCGATTTTAACATTAATATTTGCATTGCTGACAAATTTTGGTGCGGGTGATTTTACAAAGGCATGGCAGGCAAGTGCATGGTGTATGGTAGTTGTTCCTGTATTTATTTATGGAATGTTACTTATCTACAGGATGTTAGAAGGAAGAGGAAATAAGTAGCGAGATAAGAAAAGCTGTGACAGTTATGTCATAGCTTTTGTTTCAGTCGTTCTTTGGATTCTCTTTGTTTTGATTCTGAGTGACCGATAATGATATCGTATTCTGTAGCACGAATGGCATTTAGCAGTTCTAATGCCTCATCACTTGTCTTGTGCTTAGCAGTAATGACAGCTCCACTCTGTATTGTGAAACAGAGAGAATAGTCCGGTGAAGAATGATATGGGAAAAAACTGAGTGAGCCTACTCTGTAGCACCAGATAATTTCCTTCAAAGGGATAATGGAAACATATGTATTCCCCAAATCAATAAAATAATTTTCTGTGATATACATGGAATTGATTTGCAAATAGTTGTCTGTCTGTAATTCATTCTGAGCATTGTCGATAAGATATTTTTGTTCTTTTTTGCCAAGAAAAGTACAGACCGGATAAAGATATGGGTTAGCAATTCCTATTATGGCTGATAGAAGTTTTTTTAATGATACAAGTAAAATGAATAAGGTCATCCACAGAAAAATCATGTATCTTATGGGATGATAATCTGCGCTGCTTACAATAAAATTCGCCGAAAAATCCGATAAATCTTTTGGATTCCAATTTAAATCACTGGAGAAAGCCGTTAGCATTTTATTGGAGGAGTTATTGTTCCTTATTACTTTTGCTTTAAAATCATAATTATGGATTTCTTTGGAAGGACTTCCTTCTATCGGAATTAATGCAAAAACGCATTTATCACTTTCTAAATAGTAATAATATCCATATTCCCTGCCAAAGGTTTTCATCAGATTGTATCCGGTATAGTAGAGTGTTTTTGCGTGAACATTTACATACGTTTCTTTGGGTGAAATATCGCTTATGTTATTCACACTCTTAGGGTGGAGAATCTGATAAAAGGGGCATAAAATCAATATTGTAATCATGAATACCGAGATTATCAAAGGGGGAAATAGTTTTCTTTTACATATGTTTTTTATGTTATAAATAATGTCAATCATAGTCATCACCTGTTCTTATTTTCTTGTAATACAGTATAAATGACTATATGTCTTTAATCAAGGTTGCGTTTATGGTTGATTATTGGTAAAATCAGTGTTGGAGTCTGTTGAAAAGGAGAAGGTTTTGGAAGCATATACGGGATTTGCCTCAGTATATGATGAGTTTATGGATGATATCGATTACGAGGCATGGTGTGACTATTTAATACGGTTATTATATGAATATAATATAAAGGATGGAATCATTGCTGAGTTAGGCTGTGGAACAGGAAATGCCACACAAATTTTAGCTCAGAACGGATATGATGTAATTGGGATTGATTTATCTCGGGAGATGCTTGGAGTTGCAACGGATAAATTATATAGAGATAGTCCAGGGGAGTCAGCATCTTCTAAACAGCAGGGAAGTGTAATATATGTGTGCCAGGATATTTGTAATCTGCAATTGCCATATAAGGTCAATGGAATGGTGAGTATATGTGATTCTATGAATTATATTGTTGATTATAATGATTTTCTTCGCGTCTTAAAAAATGTAAAAAAATATCTGAATCCGGGTGGAGTATTTATCTTTGATTTAAAAACAAGAAAATATTTTAGTGATATTGGGGAAAGTGTTATTGCAGAGGATAGGGAACAGTGTAGTTTTATCTGGGATAATTTTTTTGATGCCGGCAGTAATGTAAATGAATATAGATTATCATTGTTTGTTCAAGAGGAAGATGGAAAATATCGTAAGTTCGTTGAAGAACATTATCAGAGAGCATACTTATTGAAGGAAATAAAAGAAGCAGCACGGGAATCGGAGTTGGTAATAGAAGCGATATATGATGCATTTACAAAGGAGAGCATATCCGAGGAAAGTGATAGAATTTATATTATACTTAAAAATAATGAATAGGAGAAAAAGTAAAAGAAAGATGGATTATATAGTTAGAGCAACAGCAGCAAATCGTCAGATTAGAGCGTTTGCCATCACATCAAGAAATATGGTAGAAACGGCAAGAAAACACCATAACACAAGTCCGGTTGCAACAGCGGCGCTTGGAAGGCTTTTGACAGGCGGAGCTATGATGGGGGTAATGATGAAAGGCGAGAATGATATGCTGACACTGATGATGAAAGGGGACGGCCCGATTCAGGGTGTCACAGTTACTGCTGATTCTAAAGGAAATGTTAAGGGATATGTTGGAAATCCAAATGTTCTGATTCCGGCAAATTATGCCGGAAAATTGGATGTTGGAGCTGCGATTGGATATGGGACTCTTACGGTAATTAAGGATATGGGTTTGAAAGAGCCTTACTCAAGTCAGGTTCCATTAGGAACAAGTGAGGTTGCCGAAGATTTAACTTATTATTTTGCAACATCTGAACAGGTTCCCTCCGCGGTAGGACTGGGAGTGCTGATGTCAAAAGACAATACTGTCAGACAGGCAGGAGGTTTTATTGTACAGTTGATGCCTTTCGCTGAGGATGACGTTGTGGACAAGCTGGAGAAAAGAATTAGCAATATTACAAGTGTTACAGACATGCTAGAAAAAGGAATGACGCCTGAGGATATTTTGAAAGAAGTAATGGGCGATATGGAAGTGGAATTTACAGATAAAATTGAGACCGGATTTCAGTGTAATTGTAATCGGGAAAAAATTGTAAAAGTGTTATCAGGAATTAGTAAAAAGGATTTAGATGAGATAATTAATGATGGAAAAGAAATAGAAGTTAAGTGTGATTTTTGTAATACTGCTTATAAATTTAGCGTAGAAGAATTGAAGACTTTACGAAAACAATATAGGTAACACGGAAAAATAATATTTTGGAGGAACGTTTTGAAAAAGAAGATATCAATATTATCATTTATAATATGCTGTGTATTGGCTTTTCAGTTTACATGTATCAGTGTAAATGCGGGTGAGTTTGACAAAAATGAAAAATTTATTTTGGAGAGTATCTCCAGTGAAAAGTTTCCGGTAAAAATTGAACAACGATATATAAATCAGTTTAAAAATTATTTTTGTCAGGATGAGGTGCGTCTCAGTAAGGCTGAGGCTGAGGATTTCCTTAAATATTTTAAAGCGGCATTGCAGTCTAAAAAGGATTTAGAGAAAAGTAATACTTTAAAAGGAAAATCTGAAACATATATTGGTTTTGAGAAGGCAGGTTCTGTTTTGGGGCTGTTATTGTCATATGATAGTGCTACAAATGATTTTTATTTTATTGATGAATCAGGTTATATCGTTTTTGATTTTCAAGATATAATTAAGAAAACAGATAAGGGAGATGACAGTGAGAGAGGCAAATTCAGTATCCCGACAGAGGCTGTTTTTACATTTGTTGTAGCTTTATGTATTTTGGGGCTGGTATTAAATTTAGGACGTTGGAGTAAAAAATTAAAACAAAAGAATAAAGAGCGGTATGAAGATGAGGACGAAGACGAGGATGAGTTAGAAGTTGCCAACAGACGAACAAGGAAGGCAAGATGGCAGACATTTTCCTATAAAAATGTTAAGCAGATTTTAAGATATTGTTTTGTACCGATTGTAATGGGGCTGATAGTTCTTTGTATAGGAATGATACCTATGAAATATTTTAGTGACATTACGACAAGTGTAAAGAGTAATTTTATTAATACACAATCGATATTTGTAGAAAATATTAAGGAATTTCATGTGCCTGACATAAAAAAAGAAAAACAGAAAAAGAAAATTTCCCTTTCTGATATCGTAACACCGAAATATGGAGAACAGTATGGCGGATTGTCATGTAAAGAATTAAAAATTTCTGCCCCAATATTCTTTGGTGACAGAGGAAATATTTTGCAAAAGGGTGCAGGCCAGTACAATGGAAGTTTTCTGCCGGGAGAAGGCGGTACAATTCTCATTGGTGCACATGATACGACGTATTTTAAAAATTTGGAAAAGGTGAAAAAGGGACATAAATTCGAGTTTTATACAGAATATGGAATTTATGACTATAAAGTATCAGATATTAAGATATATGATGAGGAAGATTATCATAAGGCATATGACTTAGGTGCGAAAAAGGAAAAACTCATTTTATATACATGTTATCCTTTTGGTAAATTAAATGGCGCTAAGACACAGAGAATGTTTGTATATCTGGACAAAATAAGTGGACCGGATATACGATATTAGGAGGTGCGTTATGAGTAAAAAAAGAACAAAGAGAAAAATTATAAGTTATATTGTGACGTTTGTATTAATGTTATGCATAATGTGTTCTTCTATGATTGTTGTAGGTAAGTATAGTATGTTTAGCAAGCACGGTGTGTTCCGTGCATATGAGCGAGTAGGATTTTTTGATGGTCTTAGTTCTGAATTACAAATTGAAGCATATCAGCTTGGGATACCATACGGTGTCGAAAAGAAATGTCTGAAGGATGTTTTTCAGAGAAAATATATTATGAGGGATTTAATGGATACTTTGTCGGCTGAACTTGAAGGGGAAACGACGGTTATAAAGACTGATTTTTTAAGAAGTGATATTAAATCAAATGTGACTAGGCAGATAGGAAAATTGACTCAGAAACAGGAAGAGTCACTGAATAAATATATTGTTGAAGTCGAAAAAATGTATCAGAAAAAAATGGTTATTCCCGGTTTGGAGAACATTGCTAAAATGATTAATATAGCGACAAAACTGTTACTCATTGTGGTTCCTATATGCGTGCTGCTTGCAATTTTATGCATGTTTTACCTGATTTCGACCAGAAGTCAGGTATATCGTGGAATGAGATATATTACTTACGCTGTTCTAGGTGCAGGTATAACGCTATTAACAGTATTTGCTGCTTTTATTTCTGATGGGTTTATATATAGGTTTAATATTTCAGATGTTTTTATGAGACGATTTTATACTTATTATATCGGGCATGAATTTTTAATGCAGGTGTTTACCGGGATAGGATTTTTAATTCTGGGTTGTATTATGATTTATATGATTAAACGAAAGAAATATAATCAATAAATTACTGGACTTTCAGACTTTAGAGTGTTAAAATGTGAAAATATAGGGTACATTTAAGTTTTGTCTGGAGGTACAGATATGAGTAAAAAAATAAGAACAACAGAGGTAGACCATTTATTTGATGCTATTTTGAGTTTGAAAAATAAAGAGGAATGTTATACATTTTTTGAGGACGTATGTACAGTAAATGAATTGTTGTCTATTTCGCAACGCTACGAGGTTGCAAAGATGTTGAGAGAGGGAAAGACATATCTTGAAATTTCTAATGCAACGGGCGCCTCTACAGCTACGATTAGCAGAGTAAACCGTTCTCTCAATTATGGAAATGACGGATATGATATGGTACTTGAGAGAGTCAGAGAAAAATAAAATATAAAATAAATAAAGTGCCAAAAGAAGTTTTTGCTTTGGCACTTTATTATATGGCAATCCATATTAGATATGACATTTTTTATCTACTTTTTGTCTTCCTCCTTATCCGGCAAGGAATCGATTAATTTTTCTATCATTATTTTTCGTAAAAACATATCATAACTAAGAAGTGTTATGATACCGAGTGTTTGAAGGTAATCTTTATCTTCGTCATTTACTTTTATGTTATCAAAGATTTGGTCGGAATTTAGAATTTCATTTAATATAGGTTCAGAAAGATTTTGCCCATGAATATATTCTAAAAATTTATTGATGATATTTTCTAGAGGCATATTTTCATTGTGAAAATAATTGTCCAGCATTGGAGTGAGTATTTTGGTAACGTCATTGATAGAAATGACATTTTTGAAAAAATATATCATGATAAGAACTATGATGTGGTCTTTGGAATATTTTTTCTTTTCGGGTGGTGGAAGAAGTCGGCTTTTGGCATAGTTATTAATCATAGTTTTCGTTAATAATTTATCTTCCTCATATCTTTTTGTAGCACTAAATTTATTATTTAAGTAAGTGGTAACCTGGTCCATATAAAGGTCAATGTTTGGCAAATCATTTATATTGAAATTCTGTATTTCATTTAAAATCTGTTTTATAATTTCCTCTGAATTCATATAGCATACCTCCAAATAGATATTTGTGATATTAAAATCACATTATATATTGATAACTTGTCATGAAATAGTTTATCTATCTGCTTATAGAATGTCATTATAATATGTTCATGTTATTTCATTATAATATGTAGTAATAGAAACTACAAGATAAAAATGCATGAGTTTATACATAGATAATATAATAAAAAATAAAAATTTTAATTTTTTTTAAACTGTGTTAAAATAGTAACATTAGTTAAATTGGGGATGTAAAAAACGAGTGAGAAAAAACCAATGGAAAGGAAACGGTATTTAAAATGAACAGTATATACGAAACACTAAATGATATGCAGCAGCTTGCCTGTTACCATACGGACGGCCCCTTACTTATATTAGCAGGTGCGGGTAGTGGTAAAACCAGAGTATTGACTCATAGAATCGCATATCTTATAGAGGAAAAAAATGTGAGTCCATATAATATTATGGCAATTACATTTACGAACAAGGCAGCATCAGAGATGAGAAACCGTGTCAATAAAATTGTAGGTTTTGGTGCTGAGCAGGTGTGGGTAAGTACTTTTCATTCTGCATGCGTTAGAATATTACGCAGATATATAGACAGAATAGGATATAGTAATGATTTTTCTATATATGATACAGAGGATCAGAAAAGATTGCTTAAGGATATTATTAAAGGGCTTAATCTTGACCCGAAAATGTATAAAGAAAGTGCAGTATTAAACAGGATTTCTGATTTTAAAAATAAATTAGTGACTACAGGCGATGTGGCCGCAATGGCACAGAAAGATTTTAAACAATTGAATATATCAAGGATATATAGTGAATATCAGGAGACTATGAGAAAAAACAATGCTCTTGATTTTGATGATTTAATCATGGTCACAGTACAATTATTTCAGCAGGTTCCTGAGGTTTTGGAAAGCTATCAGGAGAGATTACAGTATATTATGGTAGATGAATATCAGGATACGAATGCGGCACAGTTTGCTTTTGTAAGGCTATTGGCAGATAAGCACAAGAATATATGTGTTGTGGGAGATGATGACCAGTCGATTTATAAATTTCGTGGCGCTGATATTTCTAATATTCTTCAATTTGAGAAATATTTTTCCAACGCAAGAGTTGTGAAATTAGAGCAGAATTATCGTTCTACAAAAAATATATTAGAAGCGGCAAATGCTGTGATACATAATAATACCGGCAGAAAAGATAAAACGCTTTGGAGTGATAATGACACGGGGGAAAAAATTGATTTGTATCAGGCAGACGACGGATATGATGAAGCAAAAATGGTTGCTGCCACCATTAAGGAGGAAGTTGACCAGGGAAGAGCAGATTATAATGACTTTGCCATTTTATATAGAACAAATGCACAATCCCGTGTGTTGGAAGAAAAACTTTTGATGAAGAATATTCCATATAAAATTATTGGTGGACAAAATTTTTACCAGAGAAAAGAAATTAAAGATATGTTGGCGTATTTGAAGATTGTCTGCAATACTACAGATGACCTGGCGGTAGAGAGAATTATTAATGTCCCTAAAAGAGGAATCGGTGTTACAACTCTTGGGAGAGCGAAAGATTTCGCAGAGAGAATGGGAATAGATTTGTATGATGCTCTTTTAGAAGTAGAAAATATACCAGAGTTATCTAAGTCGATTAATAAAATAAAATATTTTACATATCAGATAGAGGCTTTTAGAGAAAAGAGAGAACACAGTTCATTAAAGGAGCTGGCAGAGTATATCTTTATTAAGACATGTTATAAGAGGGATTTAGAGGCAGAAAATACTGATGAGGCAAATGGAAGAATAGAAAATATCGAAGAATTGATTAGTAAAATTGCCGAATATGAAGCTGAGGCAGAGAATCCCACACTTCAAGAGTTTTTAGAAGAAGTGGCATTGGTGTCCGAAATCGACAATTTGAATCAGGACAGTAGTTATGTTGTCCTAATGACAGTTCATAGCGCAAAAGGTTTGGAATTTCCAAATGTATTTTTGTGTGGTATGGAGGACGGTCTTTTTCCAGGATATATGAGTATTATGGCAGACGATAAGGAAGAACTTGAGGAGGAGAGACGTCTCTGTTATGTGGCAATTACCAGAGCCATGAAAAAATTGACAGTGAGCTATGCGAAGAAACGTATGGTGAGAGGAGAAATGCAGTATAATGTTGTATCGCGTTTTGTAAAGGAAATTCCTCCTCTTATTGTGAATAGTAAAAATGTTGTGGACAAAGTAGAAAAATCTCCATTTAATAAATTTGGAGGTTATGAGGGTTCATTAAATCATAGGAGTTCAGAGTATATGGGGGCTGGTGAGAGATTTGGAGGTTCCAGGACATATGCTGCAAGTGCCAGAAAAAACGCATATAAGGCAATGGCGGCAAAACCTGCATATGGAGCATCCTCAAAACCCGCATTCGGGAAGGAGTTTACGGTAACGAAGGCAGATATCGATTATGGTGTTGGTGACAGAGTAAAACATGTAAAGTTTGGAGAAGGTGTTGTGTTAGGTGTTGAGGATGGTGCAAGAGACTATCAGGTGACCGTTAATTTTGATACTGCCGGACAGAAGGTAATGATGGCATCTTTTGCAAAATTAAAAAAATTATAATTTGTTATTTCCGATAAAATATAATTTTTTGTAGTAAAACCAAAGTATAAATGATATACTAATAACAATATGAATGAAAAAAATAAGAGGTGACGATATGGACGAAATCATGAAAGGTGTAAAAATAGGGAAACTTTTAGGAAAAGACGAGAAGAAAGAAACATGTAAGGTTGTTGCGATTGTATTTGGTGTGATTGCAGCAGTGGCAGCGGTAGCAGGTGTTGCATACGGTATTTACAGATGGGTCAATAAAGATTATTATGATGATTTTGAAGATGATTTTGATGACCTTTTTGATGAAGATGATGACGATGACTTTGAAGATTAGTTTTTGTAATCAAATTATGAAATAGTTTGATTGCCTGCTTGCGGGGTATCTGCGGAGCAGATTACAAATTACCGCAATAATGAAAAGCAACGATAGAGAGTTTCACAATGAGGCTCTTTGCAGTTGCTTTTTTTGTGTATTAAAGATAATATATTTTAAGATTAGTTATTGGTAGCAAAACAAAAGCGAATGGAGATTTTTATGAAAAAGGGTGTTGAATATATTGGTACAGTTACGAGAGTTGGTTTTCCGAATAAAGGAGAAGTAGATTGTGGAGATGATGGGATTGCCACTGTAAAGGGTACGATACCCGGACAACGGGTAAAGTTTGTTGTCTCGAAAAAAAGAGCGGGAAAGTCCGTTGGAAGACTAAAAGAAATTATTGAAAAATCAAAAATGGAAGATGTCGAGCCAAAGTGCCCCCACTTTGAATTTTGTGGAGGTTGTTCTTATCAGACGATGAGTTATGAAAATCAGACATTATTAAAAGAGAAAATGGTAAAGGATATTTTAGACAACTCTGTACATGGAGAATATACGTTTGAGGGGATATTAAAAAGTCCGCTTCAATGGGAATACAGAAATAAAATGGAGTTTTCTTTTGGGGATGAGTGTAAGGATGGACCCTTGGCACTTGGTATGCATAAGAGAAATAGTTTTCATGATATCGTGACGGTTAATAAGTGTCAGATTGTGGATGAGGATTATCGTAAAGTAATTGATTGTGTTTTGGAGTATTGTGAGGAAAGACAGCTGCCTTTTTATAAAAAATTGAAACATGAGGGGTACCTGCGTCATTTACTTGTCAGAAGAACGACAAAAACAAAGCAGATGTTAGTTGCGGTTGTTACTACTTCGGATATTGAGTGTGAAAAAAAGGCACAATGGAATGTGCTGTCAGAGAAGTTGCAGCAGTTGGAGTTGAGTGCTGAGCTTTGCGGTGTACTCCACATAATTAATGATGGTTTGGCAGATGTAGTCAAGAGCGATGAGACGAGAGTTTTATTTGGGCAGGAATATATATATGAAGAGTTATTAGGATTAAAATTTAAAATTTCGGTTTTTTCTTTTTTTCAGACAAATTCACTAGGTGCAGAGATTCTTTATTCAAAAGCAAGAGAGTATATAGGGGATACTAAAGATATGACGGTATTTGATTTGTATAGTGGAACAGGAACGATTGCACAGATTATCGCACCGGTAGCGAAAAAAGTAATTGGTGTGGAAATTGTGGAGGAAGCAGTTGAAGCGGCGAAAGCCAATGCAAGTTTGAATGGTCTTGAAAATTGCAGCTTTATTGCAGGGGATGTATTGAAGGTAATTGATGAAATAAAGGATAAGCCGGATATGATAATTTTGGATCCGCCAAGAGATGGAATTAATCCAAAGGCATTGCAAAAGATAATTGATTTTGGGGTAGAGAGATTAGTTTACATAAGTTGTAAGCCGACGAGCCTGGCAAGGGATTTGGAAATGTTACAGGAACAGGGGTATAGAGTGGAAAAGGGATGTGCGGTGGATATGTTTGCGAATACGGTGCATGTGGAGACGGTTGTCTTGCTTAGCCGATAAATAAAGGAAACATGAGGTGGTTAAGAGGTGGGAATAGTTGATTTGTCCACCTCTCGTCCACGCTTTTTTTATTCGTGGACAAAATTACTCATTAATTGCACGTTCAAATACTTCAGTTGCGGCACTTGCCATTAAATCAGTATTAAATGTATATGTTTGTAATGTAGTTTTGATATCTTTATGACCAAGTCGCTCCATGACGGTTTTGGGATTAACGCCATTTTCAGCAAGAACCGTACCATGAGTATGTCGAAGACAATGAGAATGAAATAGGGGATTACCAAGCTCATAGTGGATAACTCTTGCACAATACTTAAAACTGTCAGGTGTTAATAATTCGCCGTTTTCTTTTACACATAAAGGCATTATTTCTCGATATGGGACCTTTATATCTGAGTTCATCTGCACAATCATATTTTCATCTGTTACATATGTGCGAGTATAATATTTCCCATACATTAGCATTATTTTTCTTCTTTCTAATATGGATTTTCTTAAAATAGATTCAATAGTTTTCCCCATTTTGATAGTACGGTAACTGTCATATTTTGGTGGTCTGTAGAACCATATACCATTTTCTTTAGTCAGTTGCTGTCGTATTGAGATTGTATGATTATCAAAGTCAATATCGCTGTTTAAATCAATGCCAAAAGTTTCACTTAAGCGTGTACCTAGGTTGTAAGGAACAACAAGAGATAAGTAAAAATTCGAGTTTTCCGGAAAACGTTTTAGTATGTGTTTAAATTCCTCTTTAGGACATATATATTCTGTTTTTTCCTTTGCTTTTTGATCTACAGGCATTTTCCCAACTTTTACAGGTATGCATGGATTTGATTGTATATACTGTAAAGGAAGAATTGCATAATTCATTGCACCGGACAGACAGGCAAGCGTATTTTTAACCATACTTCTAGAAAAGCCCTTAGATTTCATTTTATCTATCCATTTTTGAACGATATCAGGTGAATACTGGAAAGCACTTAACTTATAGAGTCCAAATGCTGGCTTTAAGTGAATCCTTATTTTAGATTCATAATCTAAATATGTATTGTGTGTATATTCATGTCCAATGTTTTTTTTGATTGCGTTTTCAAGCCAATAGTCGAGATAATCAGCAACAGATATTTCATTACTGTTAAATGCCCGACCGGTGTTATTATATTCGTTCAGTGCTTTGGTTCCTTCACGAACTGCATCAGCTTTTGTTTTGTAACCGCCTTTGGAAGCCTGTTGTCTCTGTCCGTTAATTGGCGCTTTTTCAAATCGCCACTCCCATGTTTTTCCCCTTTTTCTTGTACTTAATTGTGCCATAATTTCATCATCCTTTCTTAATTTTTTGTATAAAAATAACACCTAGCATTTGACCAGATGCCCAAAAGATGATAAAATATTTTTGTTCAGAAAAATTTTATCAATTGGGGCTGGTCGTTAGTGGCTAGTCTCTTTTTCTGTTGTAATTTCTGAACGAATAGTATATAATGAACTTAACAAGAGAACCGAAAGCTAGGTCAAGGCTAGCCGTCTCGGTCTTTTGGAAACTAAAAAATAGTCGTCCTACTCATGCCAAAGAACAAGGACGACTATTTTTTATTGTCGTGGTACATTAGAATAGCAATAACTAATCCAACAGCTGAAATAATTAAAGATAATTCCTCATATGTACTCATATTATCACCGCCTTTCTCTGTGAGCGTAGACGGTTAGCCATGTCGCCCCTTCGGTTCCCCTGGTAAGTTCATTATACAGTTATCATTGTACTTGAATGTCGAAATAAGTCAATAAAAAATCATTGCCCCATCCTACTAATAATGTTATAGTCTTGGATGGGGTTAAATGAGTTCAAAAACCGTTTGGTCGTAATGTAAAACGGTGAATAGATTAAGAGACTGGTTGTTGGACTGGTCTCTTTTGTTTGCCTAACAACTGTAATCCAAATAATTAAATAATATTCTTTAAATTTTCAAAATCAAGTATACTACTATATAAGTTTGGTAATTTATAGTATTCAGAAAATGGAACATATTTATTATTCCAAATACAGTTATAATCGCACCATTTGGATAAAGACTGTTGAATATTTTTTATTTCAGCAGATGCTTTGTTATATCGTTTTATTATTTTGTTAATTTTTTTGTTTTTTACAGAAAAATTATTGTAATTTATGTTAGATACTAACGATATTTTTGAAAGGATTTTAGTATATTCTTGCTTTACAGTATAATCTGTTAAAAAAGAGTAAAAATCGCTATAGTTATTATAACTTTTGTCTTTATAAAAGTTAATGTCGGATAAAATTGAAAATGATTTTAAATTATTATAGATACTAATTAATCTTTCATGAAGGCGCATTATATCTGACCTTATATCTTTTTTTGTTATTATTGTTACCCTAACATGCCTTTTTTTATAAGTAAGGTTACTCGAACAACTGTAAGCAATTTTTTTAGCTTTAAAAACTCGGTTTTTATATTGTTTCAAACAATGATTAATCCATGTCTTATTTGAAGCATCTCTTTTAAATGATTTTTTTATGATTTTCAAAGCCTTTTTAGGAAGTTTACATTTTTGGCCTTCATATAATGTAATAGAATAATTTCCTTTTTGGTTAACTTTAATTGTAGTAACTTTTGCATTTACAGTTACATTTATTGAAAGTAATATAGATAATAAAATTAAAAATGTTATTTTTTTATTCATAATTTTTCCTCCTGTAAATTAAATAATAAAAATAAATGAATAAATATAATATACAGTTAATTGATAATATTCGTCAAGAAAATACTAAGAAGTTCCAGATTATTTTTTCAAAACTTAAACATAATTATAATAAATTAGTTAAGAGGAGAAATAAATGGAACTAAGAATATGGGAACTAAGAAGAAGTAAAAATTTGTCAATAAGAGAATTAGAAGAATTGAGTGGAGTAAGCAAATCAACAATTAATATATTAGAAAATAATAATTTTCCACCAAGCATATTAGCATTAGAGAAAATAGCAAGTGCTTTAGAGTGTTCTGTTAAGGATTTATTTAAAAATTAATTGGTTTTGTCCCATATGGGAGACATTTTGTGTCAAAATATTTACAATTTTATCCAGCGTACTTATAATTATTACAGAGTAAAAAACGGAGGGGATAAAGTATGTATAGAGTGAATGTTTTATATAGATATTTTTTAGACAATTATTAGCGTGGTTTTAGGATTATGCAGTAATTGTTTTTATTTTGCGTAAAAATAAGCGTTAATAGTAAAATAAATGGAGATGAAGAATAGTGGAGTGCAAAAGAGTAGAAAAGAAAGAAACAGATGATAAGTATATGAGTATGGTTACTCATTTAAATAGTGTAAAAATAGAATTTTGTGATGTTATAGAAGAACTATCCTTCGATGAACGTTGTAGTAGTATTGTAGAATACTTAAATGCTCATAAAGTAAGCGACAGAGTTGAAAAATTTTTAATAAGTTTAGTAATGTAATTTTATTACATGTTAAGGCTCAAGGAGAGATATCCTAGAGCCTTTTCATAATTGTGGGCAATGTCCACGATTTGTCCACGAAAACAAAGTAAAACACGGTAAAAAGATGTAAAATAATAATATGTGTAAGAAAAAAGTTTCCTCAAATTCACTGCAAATAGTGTATAATGGGTAAAAATGAGCAAAGTGGAATAATGATAAAATCAAAAATATTTATATACGGTGCATGTGGAGTGTGTCGTATTGATGTCACGTGTTGAAAAGTAGGTGTGTAGAAGGGCTCTGATTTCAAGGGATTTGTGGCATTTGAAGGACAGTTTTTCAATGTTAATAATCCTGCCAAATGCCTTAAAATCAAGGCTTTGGGAACATATCAAATGGCATAATTAAGTTGACAGAATGACTTTAGGGGTGGGTTGTGTAGACAACATTGTTGTAGTTGACAGGATTGATGCATAGACTAATCACCATCTGGGGAAAACTAATTAATGATAATTAGTCGAGAACGGATAGGTGAGAAAATATGGCAAATAATCCAAAGGTTCATTACATTCCTGCAACCCCACTGAAGCGAGAAAAGCGAGTCGGGATTTACTGCCGTGTGAGTACAAACAGTATGGAATATCTCCAAAGCCTGATTGCCCAGATATCACATTTGACAAGATTAATAGCCACTGTATTACAATGGCTTTTGTCAGATGTTTATATGGATGTTGCGACAAGTAAGACAGGTTCATCACGAAAAGAGTTTAGCCGAATGCTGGAAGATTGCAAATCACATAAGCTGGAGATAGTAATAACAAAAGATGTCAGCAGGTTTGGAAGAGATACCGTCGAAGGTTTAGAGGCCTTTAACCAATTAAAAGCGTTAGGCGTTCGTGTGATATTTGAGGGAAATAGCTTAGATACCGCAAATACAAGTAGCGATTTGATGGTGGCTGTAATTGAGTCCATTGCACAAGTTGAAAATGAGTCCAGAAGCGAAAATATAAGATGGGGTATTAAGCAACGGGCAGCACAGGGAACTTCAAAACTTTATGATAGAAAATGTTACGGTTACAAACATGATGAGGATGGTCATTTAGTTATTGACGAAGAAACAGCTAAAAACGTTAAACTGATATTTGATTTGTATCTCCGTGGGCAAAGTGTTGTTGGTATCATTAAGGAGATTGAAAAACGGAAAATTTTATCACCCACAGGAAAGGCGAAGTGGTGCAAAAGAAATATTGATGTTATGCTGAGTAATGAGAAGTATACTGGTGATGTCAAATTTTTGAAATCTGGTAAGAGCGAGGTTCATTATTTGGCATCGGGAAATAATCCTGCTATAATATCAAAAGAAGTTTTCGAGGCTGTGCAGATGGAGAAAGGACAGAGGAGTAATGTGATAAAGGATGGGAATGAAAGAAAGCGGAAAAGTGAGAAGTATAGTTCAAAGCGTAAAGAATAGAAGAATGGATGTGTTAGTAAAATATAAATTAAAGAGATGAAAGCAATTTTAATGTAAAAGATATAAACAAGAAGCTTAAATTGAAAAAGGAGAATATTAATGAGTAAAAGAGTATTTGTTTCAGCAGATTGGAAAGAGCCATTTGATTCACATAGTTGGGATAAAGAGGTGGTAGATAGAATAAGAAAATGGAAATATGATAGCCGTTATGGTGTGGATTTGATTTGTACTGATGATGTACATAAAAGTGTTACTGAAAATTCAGACTGTCGCCGTTGCGATATAAAGGAAGAATGTGGAAGGTATATTAAATCAAGTAGTGTTGTTATTTTTGTTGTGGGAGATAATACTGCGAGCAAAAAAGCTGGGGCTTGCGATAGTATATCATGTTCTCCAGCTTATAGTGGTCAACAAAAATCATATTGTAAATATTTTTATAATAAAAGTTTTGCCAATCCATTTTCAGGAGGCAGGGAAATGTCTTATCTACAGTATGAAATAACAACTGCAGTATTAGCAGGAAAAAGCATAGTTTTGGTGTATAATTCAGTTTATAGGCAAGAAAGTTGGATACCAGGTTGGTATAAAAGTTTGTTAAGAAATTGCAATGTAAAAGAATTGTGCCGTGTGGCTTTTTGGAAAGATAATAGTCACACGCAGGATTGTTATCAAGATATCAAAAGTTATTTACAATAAAATGGACGGTAGTGTTCTTAATTTTGTGTCTATCCTTCCTTTCCTTATTCCTTAGGCCGGGTGTGGGCAGCGCCCACGAAGCCTTGTAAATACTGGAAATTTTGGCAATAACCAATGCTGGAAATTAAAGGTAATATAATTTCAAAGACACAAAACTAATTACACCCTCAAATGGACTGTAAATAGTCATATAGAAAATTATATTTATTAAGGAGAATAATTATGGTTTATAGAACAAGAACATATATTGCTGCTGATTGGACATCAGATAAAGATGCTGTTGAACAATTAAAATATTGGAATAACAACAAACATTGGGGACTTTCATTTGGAGATGCACATGAACTAAGTCAATGTAAAAGTGATAGTACTAATAATTGTAACATTAAGAAAAATTGCTCTCAGAATCTTGAACATTCAAAACATTTTGTACTTATTATTGGAGAAAATACAAAAGAGCTTCGTGCAGGTTACTGTATGTATTGTAAAAACTACAATGAGTGTGAATATACATATAAAACAAATAAATCTTATGTTGAGTTTGAGTGTGATTATGCAATAAGAAATAGTTTACCGGTTATTGTTCTTTATAATTCAACAATGATAGATAAAAGTAAATGCATTGATTCAGTTGTTAATATTGCTAAAGCTCATGCGAGAATGGTTAAGCGAGGGACGGATGGCAAATATTATTGGGATTATCAAAGTGTTAAAGCAGCATTTGATAAATTAGGGGATTAGTATGATGAATCATATAAAATATGCAATTTCAAGATACTCATTTTGGCTTAGTGTATTTGCTACTGTAATAGGAATTGTTGCGGTTGTACCAATTTGCAACTGTATAGCAATATTTGCAGTTATATTATGCTTTGCTTTGCCTTTTATTATTCCATTCATTGCTTCTTATCGCAAACAAAAATTTACTATTAAGACAATTGGGAAATCAAAGGTAAGTTTTGAGTTTGGTGATTTGTTTAATGAAGATTATATAGTTATAACAACCAATAGATATTATGATATAAATCCCACAGGTCAATATATATCTGAAGACTCTTTACTGGGAATGTATGTACAAAAATTCTGTAGTAACCATATTACCGAGTTGGAAGAATCGCTTAAAGCACAATTAAGAAGAGATGCAGAAAATAATATAATACCTGCTCAGTATGGTGAGTACATCAAAAAAGAAATAAGAGGAAAAATAGTATATTTTTTAGTTTTTACTGACAGAAATAAAAATAATCAACCTAAGGATTTTTACATACAAGCTGTTCAAGGTTTCTTTAATAGAATTGTAAATGAAAACCATGGCAAAACAATATGTATTCCATTATTAGGAGGTAATAACAATCTTAGCGACTCTGGTTTTTCAGATAATGTGATGTCATTTATAAGTTTGATGGCTATGATAAATAATTTTGAAATAGTTAATCAACGTTCGGAATTGAAGTTGAAAATTGTTGCATTGTCAAAAGAACGTTCGGAACTAATAGATATAGTATCAACCTATACTAAATAAAATTATATACAGGTTGGGAATTTTAAAATAGCCTAATCAAAAGTTGAAAATTGATAAGATAAAAAAGCTGTCGAAATCCCACGAAATAAGACTTTCATAATTTATTGATATGTTTGCGAATAGCCTAATTATTACACGTTGAGTGTGTCGTGTTGATGTCACGGGTCTAAAGTCAAGTATGTGAAAAGGCTTTGGTTTCTAGGAATTTGTGGCATTTAAGCGGGATTTTACGACGTTTTCAATCCTGTCAAATGCCGTAAAATCAAGGCTTAGGGAACATATAGAATGGGATAGTTGAGTTAACAGAATGACTTTAGGGGTGGGTTGTGTAGACAGGATTATCGTGGTTGACAAGATTGATGAATAGAAAAGAAAAATGCTAATTTGATACAAGGGATATAAATAGAATAGCGGATAAAATGCAGAAAGAAAGGCTTTTGATACATTGGGGGTGACCGAAAGCCTTTATTATTTTTGTTTGTTGCAATTGTTATAAGAAAAGCGGTAGAATTGGCAAATGAAATAGGTTTTGAAACAATCACGCTGAAATTGCTTGAGGAAAATCTGAACGTTCAGCCGCCGTCGCTTTACAATCACATCAAGGGTATCGACGATTTGCAAAGGGAGATCAAGCTTTTTGGTTGGAAACAGGTGGAGGCGGAAATGCTTAAGGCAGCGGTGTGTGTCAGCGGATATCAAGCGTTGGAAGCGATATGCCGCGCATTTTATAAGTACGCTGCCGAAAATCCCGGCGTTTTTAACACTATGCTTTGGTACAATAAATTCCAAAACGATGAAACGCACGGAGCTACCGAAAAGATGTTTTCGATGATATACAAAACCTTCACGACGTTGAATATCTCAAAGGAAAACTGCGACCATCTGATAAGAACGTTCCGAAGTTTTTTGGAAGGTTTCGCATTGCTGGTCAATAACAAAGCGTTTGGAAATCCCGTATCAATCGAGGAAAGCTTTAATATCTCATTACAGGCTTTGATTGCCGGGACAAAAATATTTGAAGAAATTGATGATAACCAAGATGGATAAAAAAATAAATGTAGCAGTTCTGGGAACGGGCTTCGGGGTATACCATACGGAGTTGTATTCGCAAATGTCGGACGTAGATAAAATAATCGTGTGGTGCAGAAACACAGATACATTAAAGAAGCTGCAAAGCAAATTTCGCTTCTAGGTCATCGATGATATGAAAACGATACAAAGCTGGTCGTATTCTTAGATGAAAATTTTAATAATTGCGGACTGCTCAGACTTAATCTGAGGAGTGATTACAAGACCGAAAAACATATTGCGGCTATTCTTGACATTATTGTGCCGAAAAAGAAAGAGCTGTTCGAGTGCGATTGGATTGCCACAAAAGCGATACCTGCCGCGGAAAGCCGCATTTCGGCTTTGAAAAAAGTACGGGTTCGGGTTATCGGAAGAAGTCATTATTGGATTTGATGGGACAAAACACGGTTTTTATTATACTTTGGAGGTATAGATTATGATAATTGAAAAGTGCAAAAAAGAATCCTTTGTCGTAATTGGAAAAGAAAGTTCAACGTCGGACGGAGAGGGCTTTATTCAAAATCTGTGGAATGATGCTAATGCCCATTTCGGAGAAATTCAGAATCTGGCGAAAAAGGATGAAAACGAAAACCTCGTTGGAATCTGGGGTGCTATGTCCGATTTTTCCCGTTCCTTCCAGCCTTGGGAAGACTTCCGTAATGGGCTTTATCTTGCGGGAGTAGAGTGCAATGAGAACGCGGAAGCCCCCGATGGCTGGACAAAATGGATAATTCCCGGCTATGAGTATATCTATGTGGAACGTGAAAATGACGGCGTTTTTCCGGAAGTAATACAATATCTGCAGGAGCATGACATTGCATTAGTCGGAGCCGTCCATGATTTTACGTGCCCTCAGACCGGGAAAGGATATATGTTTTTCCCGATAAGGAAGTTGTAAAAAAAGAGAATTTATGGAGGAAAACAGAATGAAATCTATCTGCGGAATTGATTGTACGAACTGTGAATTAAGCGGCGCTTGCAGCGGGTGTGCAGCAACAGGAGGTCAGCCCTTTGGAGCGGAATGCCTTGTTGTACAATGTTGTAAAAGAGGAGAGACGGTGTTAGACACATTGAAAAAGAAGCTGATAGCGGCATTCAATGCGTTGCACATTCCAGATATGGAAGAAGTAACAGAGCTGAATGCGCTGAAAGGTTCCTTTGCCAACATCGAATATGCCTTTCCCAACGGTCAGGTTGTAAAGTTTTGGGATGACAACAGGATTTATCTGGGGAACCAGCTACATAAAAAGGACAGTGACAGGTGTTATGGGATCATTGCTGATGAAAAATATCTCATGGTGTCTGAGTACAGCGACTATGGAGCTGATGCGGAAATTATTGTGTTCAAACGATGGAACTGAACAGCAAAAACAGGAGTTATTGAAAGGAGAACAGACTTGAAAATTGTACCTACGCTAAATTTTGGAGGGAATTGTCGGGAAGCAATTCGAATGTATGAAAAGGCATTCGATGGAAAGATTAGTTGTATGATTACATACGGAGAAGCGAATGACCCGACATATGTTCCCTTGCTTCAAGAATATCAAAAAGAATATATATACCATTCGGAACTTGTATTGGGCAATCAAAGAATCATCATGAGTGATCATATGGATATTGAATTTGAAACGTGCTATTCCAATTTTATCACTATTATGTATGATACAAAAGAAGAAGTGCAAAGAGCATATGAAATCATGAAAGAAGGAAGTAAGACAATATATCAAATAGAAGCAACGCCCTACAGTTCTTGCCGGGTTGTTTTTGTTGATAAATTTGGAATTCGTTGGGGAATTATGACCGAGCAGACAGAGCGATAAATTTCCATTTATCGGAAAGTTGTAGAGAGCGTAAAATCGGAATTGGAGGTTATTTGTTTTTTACTGATAGTTTGCTAGAATACCAGAATGCAGCAAAAGGAATCTTCTGGCGAAAAAATAAAAGAATGGAGGGACGTCAAGTGAAAAGCTCAACATTAACAGCACAATTTCCCTGCGACTGTAAAACGGTCTGGGACATTGTTACAGATAATGAGAATTTTGAATGGCGGAGTGACTTGTCCAAAATTGAAATCATTGATAATAGTTGCTTTGATGAGTATACAAGGGATGGGTTTGTAACACATTTTCGGATTACCGCAAAAGAGCCATACCGAGAATACCGCTTTGATATGGAAAATCAAAACATGAGAGGGCATTGGAGCGGCATATTTGAGAGCTGCGATGGTGGTACGCAGATTACTTTTACAGAAGAAGTCCAGGTGAAGAACCCTATTATGAATCTGTTTGTAAAGGGATATCTGAAAAAGCAACAGGCTAAGTACATTACTGATCTCAGAGAAGTGATAGGAAAATTATAAGCTTGTGATGGGTTGTATACGGACAGTTTGCAGATAGATCGCAGAAATTTTTTAATAAGTGAAACCTAAAGTAATAACGGAGGTTTCGATAAAAAACGCATAAATCTGGGAAGTAGAATTTCTGAGTTTCCATAAAATTAACTTAGTTGATATTGCATTTGTAGTACGGCATAATAAAACTATCTGCTATAACAATATAGTTTGTTCCGTGAATAATTAAAGAATAGAGGAATGCTGATGACAATATATAAGACTTCAGAGGTTGCAAGTATTATGGGAGTACACCCAAATACTGTCCGCTTGTATGAAGAATGGGGGTTAATATCCAAACCGGAACGCCTCGAAAATGGTTATCGTATATTTACAGATCTTCATATCCGTCAAATGCAGTTGGCTCGTATAGCCTTTCAGATTGAACTCTTGCAAAATGGATTGAGAAAGAAAATAGTCGAAACGGTAAAGACTGTTGCAATCGGTGATTACATAGAGGCAATTCGTTTAACAAACGAATATATAAATATGATTGATAAAGAGTGCTTTAATGCGGAAGATGCAATTAAAATAGTGCAGAACATTTTGCATGGTGAAGAAACTATTAATACTGTTTCTATGAAACGAAAAGAGGTTTCAGAATACTTGGGTATATCGATGGATGCCTTACGGAATTGGGAAATGAATGGTCTATTAACGGTAAAACGCAAAGAAAATGGTTATCGAATTTACACAGATGATGATATAAAACGTCTGAAAATTATTCGTTCTTTGAGGTGTGCAAATTACTCCCTTGAAGCTATTTTGCATATGCTTCGGCAATTATCACAAAACCCTAATACAGATATTCGTTATGCATTGAACATTCCCAAGCAAACAGACGATATTATTTCAGCTTGCGATAGACTTATCCTTTCTCTTTCAAAGGCAAAGAAAAATGCAAAGACTATTTTGGATATGTTATATGAAATGAGCAAAGAAATAGTTTGATCTGATAAAAATCAGTGTTGAATTGTTGCTTTTTAAAATGAATTGTGATGAATTTGTGTTCATATTATGAAAGTTCGTCTTTATAAACCCTCCACTTTACCACCAATGTTAAGATTGGTGGTAAACTTTTATTTGTAAAGGAGGTAATTGCTATGCAGGAAGCGATTAAAGTTGAGCATTTATCAAAATCTTATGGAAATTTGAAAGTGATAGATAATCTTAATCTATCAGTCAAATCCGGTACAGTTTACGGTCTGCTTGGGGCAAATGGGGCTGGTAAAAGTACAACTATCGAATGTGTATTGGGAATAAAGAAAGCAGATACCGGTACAGTTTCTATTCTTGAACATGATCCTAAAAAAGATAGGACTCATTTATTTCAGAAAGTGGGTGTACAATTTCAGGAAAGCAGTTATCAAGCGGAAATTAAAGTTGGAGAGCTGTGTGAAGAAACATCGTGCCTCTATAAGAATCCCGCTGATTGGCAAAAGCTATGTAGGGAATTTGGAATTGGAGACAAGCTGAAATCCGAAGTAAAGAATCTCTCAGGCGGTCAGCGTCAGAAACTATTTATTGTTCTTGCACTCATTCCGAATCCAGAACTGGTATTTTTGGATGAGTTAACAACAGGACTTGATACAAAAGCTCGCAGAGAAGTATGGAAAATGTTGTCCAAATTGAAAGACGAAGGATTAACAATTTTTCTAACATCGCATTTTATGGATGAAGTAGAGGTTCTTTGCGATGAAATATGTATTTTAAAGAAAGGTAAGGCTGTGTTTTATGGAACAGTAGACCAGGCCAAAGAGCAAAGTGGTTGTACTAATTTTGAAGACGCATATCTTTATTTTTCTGGTGAGGAGGCAGAGGTTGAATGAATTCTTTTAAAACGCTTTTAAAAAACGAACTGAAACTGAATATTAGAAATATGAATATGGTTATTTTTGCAATCATAATTCCCGTTATTGTTTTGATTGTCCTGGGGTTCATTTATGGATCCAAACCAGCTGCGGTAGGAATGGATTACACTTTTCTTGAGCAATCTTTTGGCGCTCTCTGTACAATTTCAATTTGCGCAGGGGGATTGATGGGGCTTCCGCTTGTTGTATCCGAATATCGTGAACGGAAAATTCTGAAACGTTTTTGTGCTACGCCTGTAAGCCCAACAAAATTATTAGCAGTGGAATTTACGATTTATGTTTTATATTCAATTGCTTCTATGCTTATCTTGTTTTTGGCAGCAGTGGCGTTTTGGAAAGTAAGGTTACATGGTAATTTGTTGGCGTTTTTGGGTAGCTGGTTTCTTACGCTTATATCAACTTTAAGTATTGGTATGATGGTGGGTGGTATAGCCAAAAACACAAAAACAGCAAGTATGATTGCTTGTATCCTCTATTTTCCAATGTTGATTTTTTCAGGAGCTACACTTCCTTTTGAGGTAATGCCCGAAATTATGCAGAAAATTGTAAGTGCCTTTCCATTAACACAAGGTATACAGCTTATGAAAGCAACTTTTCTTGGGTTACCGGTGAGTTCCGAAGCCGTAACGCCTATTTTGATAATGTGTGTTATTACTATATTATGCTTTGGAATTTCGATTCGTTATTTCAAATGGGAGTAAGATAAGAATATCAGAATAATGAGAGGAGTGGAGGTGATAGCATCGGACGGACACTGATTGTAGAGTTTACGGAGCGAGATGGTTCAGCATTTGATGAAGTAATGCAGGTTTTAAATCAGCATTCAAATTTTGAACAACTTCAGCTTAAAAATATGCCGTTGCTGTCGCTTCCAGGACTTGATATTTACCCTGGTCGCCGAAAGGTATATCGCAACAGCAATGAGATTAATCTTACAACAAAGGAATTTGACATTTTTTATCTGCTGGTGATAAACAAAGGACGGGTTCTTGCATATGACCAGATATATCATAAAGTGTAGAATGAGGATACCATCGGCAATGAAAAGAATGCTGTAAAATGTCATATCCGTAATATTCGTGACAAACTGGATGCAGTTATGCCCAAAGCACCATTCGTAATAAAATGTGTCCGTGAAGTTGGGTACTGTTTTGAAGTGAATTCTGAATAATGTCAATATAAACAGCGGTTTGAGAAATCTGCCGCTGTATTTTTTTGTTTTTTATGTGTCGAAACTTGCGTTTTCCTACACCGTTCTTACTCCGTGCCTACACTTTCGCTAGTTTGGCTGCCAGTCTTTTTGCTACGATGTTGATTGCTATAAGAGTATCAAATAACTCTTCATCAGCGGTATCAATAGGACTGGCAGAATCTCTTATGTTAGTGATCTTCCTAACCTCGCTTTCCGATTGGCTCTGTGCTTTTTAAATACCTAAGGGAAAATCAGAGGTGTAATTCCAGATTTTTGCAAATAAAAATGCCAGACCGTTTTCACTATATGAAAAGGAAGCGATTTGGTCTGGCACAAAAAAGATTAGCAGTTAATCCTGCTGACCGTAGTTTTATAAGTACATGATGCTATGAGGCTTGTTTGGGATAATATTGATACTTTGTTCTAAACGTTTCATACAACTAATATTTCCAGAAATTCGCTGCTTAGTAGTATTAAAGCGTTTAGCAAATATCGAAATTATTATACGTGTATCTTGTTTTCCATACATCTTAATGTAGTTTTCAATGGCTCGTCTGATCTGATAATTCATTGATTAATCCTCTTATAGGTATATACTGCGCGGCGTTTAATTGTATGATCTGGTATAAAACGAATACCGAGTTCCGGATGTTCAGTAATAAAATTGTAGAAGTATTTTCCAAGAGCACCAGCACCATCTTCTCTGCTCATGGTCCAGTCATCGCCATAAACATCTGGAAGAGTAAATTCTGTATCTTCGAAGTTACCTTCTTTAATTCTTCTTACAGCTTCATCAACAGTAAAGATGGTGGTATCATCAAATAATTTGCTGCGAATGTAATCTTGGATGTTCATGTGAGCATCCTGGGCTGCATTTTCAAGTTTAGTGTAGTATTCATCGTTTAAAGCAAATCTAACAGTTGGCATTAGTCATTCCTCCTTATTATCTCACTGAATTACATTCAATGCTCTTAATGTGATTATAAGATAACATACAGAGCGTTGAATGTAAATATCTTTTTTAAATAATTTTTTATAATACTCCTGAATCCAACTTGGGAATTCCCCTCAGGAAGTTGAGGAAGGTAAAACTTCTATCTTTTAACGAAAGGAGAAGGTCGGATGAACGCTTACAGTTTGAATCAAGAAGGATATCCTGATCCAACTGCAACGAAGGCTGTCGCTGCAGCAACTAAGGCAGAAAAGAAGTATCGTCCTTTGGTTTATATCTGTTCAAAGTATTTAGGTGACACTGTCGCCAATATGGAAGCAGTAAAGCACTACAGCAGATATGCAGTGAACTAGGGTGCCATTCCGCTAGCACAACATCTGTTGCTTCCGCTTTATATGAAGGAAGAAACAGAGCGCGGCTTAGCGATGTTTATGGATATGGTTTTCCTAGGCAAGGTGGATTAGTTCTGGGTATTGGGTGATGAAGCAGAGCCGGGAATGAAGGCTGAGATTGCTAAGGCAAAGAAGTACCATAAGACAATCAGATATTTTGACAAAGAGCGCAGAGAAACGAACACAGGGATTTAAGCAGGAAGCAGTCAAAAAAGCTCATATCTGTGCTTACTATAAGGATAAACGCAGAAGCAATGACAATTTCATTTCATCTAATCTAATGTCAAAGCCATGGATATCGACAACGACCATACAGATGATCCAGCAGAGTTTATTACAGAATCAAAGATGGACGAGCGTTTTCCGGATATCAATTACTGTTTGGTGCCTAGCCACCATTACATGTTAGAAAAAGGCACTCATTCTTCTGCGCCAAGATATCATGTTACGTTCCCAGTTGAGGCAATCACTGTTGCTGCACAGTACGTAAAAGTGAAAGTGCTGCTTTATAAGAGTTATCCATTCTTTGCTGTAAATGCTCTGGAGGCAGTTCGTTTCTTGTTTGGTATGAAGGTTGGGTGAACATGACTGATGAGCCTGATGAGGGGTTCGATGCACTAGCGCACAGTGGTTCTATTTTAGGAGGAAGTCGTAATAAGACACAGTCGATAAGGATGAAAAAGATGATTATGTATTATCTTTTGCACCAGAGGATAGCAGTGTTAAGAATGGTAATTCAGAAAAAGAAGAAGTTGATAACATGCTATCAGAAGGCACTGGAAAAGTAAGATTAGATTCACAGACAGTAACAAACATATACAATGAAAGTGAAAAAGAAAAAAATGTAATTGCAACATATGGATGTAAAGGTGAAAATACAAATTTATCATAGATGTATATTATAAAGTTTCAGATAAAGAGGAAAACATCTATCGATTTGATGATTGTGGACGTTTGGTTTTGATGGAAGAAAGTAATGGTACTTTTGCTTACATACAAAACAACGATAAAAATGGAAAGATAAATTGTGTTAATACATCAAAGGGACATGAAGCTAAATATTTATATAATGAAAACGGTTAATTAGTAAAATTACAGCAGCTCCTGACAGTGATAAATCATATAGTTATGAATATCAGTATGAGAATAATAAATTAATTAAAGTTACGTTTGTAGGAACAAATGCAATAAAACAGAGTACAAATACGTTTATAATAATGGAAATAGAGGAAATAAGATAGAGGAAAAGAGGATGATGCAGGGAGAGTAATCCAAAATATAAAAAGGAAGTTAAAGCATCTGTTAAATATTTAAAGTATTTTGGAAATAAAAAGGTAAAAAGGTAGAAGTTAAAATATTAATTTTTAAGGAGAATCGAATTATGAAAAATAGAAGACAAAAGAATGTATGCGTAATAATTGCGCTTTTGCTAGTAATATTATCTTGCATATTTGTAGGAACGTCTAAAAGTGTATATGCAAAAACAAAAAATGGTAATGATGTAAAAGAACTTGAAAAAATAATATCAGTGCAGAAGAAAAGAGGTGCAAAAGTCAGCACAAATTTGAATAATAAGAAGCAGTATCAATGGAACAAGAAAACAGGCAGGCTGCAAGGTATAAACTGGCATAAAAAGAAGTTAAAAGGGAAAATTAGTTTTAATAAACTTAATGGATTAAAAAGCATTTATATTTCTAAAAATAAGGTAACAAAAATATATGTAGACAAACTTAAGAAGCTTGAAGTGTTAAAATGTACAAAAAATAAGTTAAAAAAAATAAATGTTAAACGAAATAAAGCATTGTGGGCGTTAAATTGTTCGAACAATAAACTTGAAAAGTTGAATGTGATAAAGCATAAAAAATTAGAGGAATTAGATTGTTCACATAATCGTTTGAAAAAATTGAAATTTGATAAAAGTATGCAAGAGTTATTTGAACTAGATTGCTCATACAATAAGATATCTTCGATACATATTGATGGCTTAGAGGTGTTGGAGCATTTGGATTGCAGTCATAATAATATGAAAAAGCTGGTTTTAAAAAATCTTGGAGCTATTTTCATATATTGTGAACACAATAAATTGAAGTATTTGGATTTTTCAAATCTGAATGTTATAAGATTAAATTGCTCCCATAATAAACTTGAATCATTAGAGACTTATGATGCAGATTGGTTAAATTGTTCTTATAATAATATAAAAGAATTGAAAGCAAATCGTAATAGTTTAACATGGCTCAAATGTGACCATAATCAACTAACTAATTTAGATATTGTTAAGATATGTGATGATTGGTCAGAAGCATTATATTGCCAGAATAATAATATTTCTTTACTTGACTTTACCGGAATTATGGAGATGAAGAAAGTTGTATGTGATAAGAATGTTGAATTAATTGGACTTACAAACAGAACTGAAATAATAAGAATAAATGGGATTCAAACATTTAGTAAGGAAGAAACAACTAAATATTATCCGACAATGTTTGAAAATAGAATATACAACAATCAGGTAGCGTATAGCTTTGAAAACGGTATTTTGACAGTTTCAGGAACAGGTGTTTTGGATAACTCTTTTGTTAATAAATATCAGGCGACGGATATTAAAAAGGTAGTTGTTAAGGATGGAATTGTAGGCTTAGCAGACCGATGCTTGCAGGGATGCTATAACGTTTCATCTATTGAAATTCCGGAAAGCGTAACGGAAATTGGTAATCGGGCTATATGTGCTAACTATATGAAGGAAGTTACGATTCCCAAAAGTGTAAAAAAAATTGGTGAAAGAGCTTTAGGTGATAATGATTATGATAAGGTTACTATGCCTGCCACAGTAGAAGTAGATTACTTGTCTTTTGAGGAAGAAGATGCACCAGTATTGTACAAAAGTGCAAAAGAACTATATTTAAATACTGAGTATAATCCAAAGTTAAAGAATGTTTTTTATGCAAAGAACATTCATACATCGCCAACTGATAAAAAGTATAAGAGCATAAACGGATATGTTTACACTAAGAATGGAAAAACTTTGGTTCAGGTTCCGGCATTGGAAAAGAACGTTGTAATAAGAAAGGGTTGTACAACTATTTTGGCATCTTCTATTGGTTATTTTCGTCTTACAGGGGATGGTGAAGAGTTTACTTATTTAAACCCTACATCAATTACAATTCCCAAAACGGTCAAAACTGTGAAGGATGATTTGAAATCTTTTAGTGTAACATTTAGTAAAAGGGTAAAGTGGAAACTGAAAACTAACAAGCTTAGTGGAAGAAGTATTGAAACGCTCTGTGCTTTGATGATAACGAAAAATGAGACAGAATTTTATAAGTTAAAGAATGCCAAAATCAAACAAAAAGGAAAGATGGTTATTACAAAGGACGGAGTGTTGCTTAGATATACCGGAAAAGCAAGTAGTGTAAAAATTCCAAAGTATGTAAAACGAATTGGTCAGCTAGCATTTTGTGGTACAAATATAAAAAAAGTAACATTAAATAAGAATTTAAAATATATTGGGAAAAGTGCCTTTGAGTGCTGCATATTTTTAAAGAAGGTAAAATGGAATAAGAAACTTAAAAGGATTGAAGAATATGCATTCTCAAATACAGATGTCAAGAAAAAGAAATTTTCAAAGAAGACAAAAGTAGAAAAATATGCATTTTGGAATGGTTGAGGAGGAACATCTAAAAGCGTATATGCAAAAACAAAAAATATTATTTTTGCTACAAAATACAAATCGGATATTGTTATTAAGATTTTATGATGATTATTAGCCCGATGCAGCGAATTGTTATAGAAATTGATGGGCAATAGCATTATGTAAAATAAAAAAGTCCTTTCAATTATCGTGGTTCAGAGAGGAAAAATTTTTGAATGAATATATAAAAAAGTGTTGCGTTGCCTTAACAATCATGTTCCATAATGAATAATGTTAGGAGATAATAAATTGAATAATTCAAAGAAAATATATACATTTAACACAAGTGATTCTGTGCGATATTCGGTTATGAAATTAGGTTTTAATTTGTCTGATAAAGAAGTATTTCATATGATTTCGGATGCGTTTGAATTGCTACAGAAACAGTTGTCCATAAAGAAAATACAGTATGAAAAATTGAAAGGTGCACTGATACCGAATCAGGATAAAGATAAATTTGAGACATGCCTGATTATTGATTCAAGTCAAATAGAAAATGATAATTATGGTCAGTATGTTTTTGAAAAACTTTTGCCTTTGCTTGATAAAGAGAGTACATATAGTATTTTATGTGGCGACTATATAGATATTTTACATGGTAAATATGAATCTCAATTGCGGTTAAGACAAGCCTTAAATGAAGTAATATATCGCTGCAATTGTTCGAGATATCAATATAGTGGACAATATTATTTAATTTATTTTAATCGGTTAACAGGAAATCAACGTTGGATGATTGTAAAGGAATTGTTAGAATATCCCTGGTTTACAGGATTTGCAGATTTAAGTCACAATTCATTATTTAAAACATATATATCAAATATCCTGTGCAAATTTTGCATAAAGTGTAAAAATAAAATAATTGTATCACATCCGGAGGATTGTTCTGACGACGAGAATGTTAATGTCTATGGTTATCCATTTGAAGAAAATAAGTTTTCTCTTGTAAGCATAAATGATAATAGTTTTGACTCCTTTTTAAGCTACAAGATAGAAACAGAAGTTCCGGATACCGAGGATATTGGTTTTTCTTTTAATGCGTTATTTCCTAAATTTAATTCATTTGAAAAGGTGAGATTGAGTATAAAAGATGAAAAATGGGATAAATATCTCACTGATAAGGAAAAGGGGAAAGGAATCATTCTTGAAAAGTTAGGATACAAAATAGAGGATAAAGAAAAATTTATTAGAGAAATATATAAAAAAATCTGTTCTAACTATTTATATAATTTAACAGAAAACCAGTATGGAGATTTAATCTTTGATGTGTGTGTTGAATTGCAAACAATAAATGGGCATTTAAGAAAGACAATAGTTGCACTAAAATATTTACCGGATTCCGGAGAAATGCAAATTGTTACAATAACATAGCGAAGAGAAATCTTTGCTGTTTTTTATGAAAAAAGCAGATAACGGGAATCGAACCCGCCTTTCCAGCTTGGGAAGCTAGCGTTCTACCGATGAACCATATCTGCACAAAAAGATTATAGCATAAATATTATAAAAAGTTAAGTAGGATAGAGAAAAGGATGCATAGCTTAGCGTAATGCCACACTGTTGTTTGCCTTGATACACACAAATGATAAATAAAAAGATATATTTTATTGCTATTTTTGTATGATGGCAGTGTAAGTCAGATGGAAAAAAATGTGAAATAAAAGAAATTGACCTATATATTACATAATGTTAAAATTATAAAGAAAGTATGCCAATCAAAGCAATAAAGTTGAAAATGAAAATTAAAAAAATAAAGGCGAGAGTGCCTTGAAAATATAAAATAAAAATGAAAGGAGTTAGGGAATGAAAAAATTTACAAAAAGAACTGTAGCTGCCGCTTTAGCATTCATATTAACAGTAACCCCTGTTTTGGATGGACATTTTTTTAGTAATAAAGAAGTCCAGGCAGAACAGATCGGCAGTTTATCAGACAAAGTAACAGGAACATGGTCCTATTGGGATGGAGACAAAGACGTTGTTCAGACAAATGCAATGCTTTTGGATAAGCTTCCAACAAGGAAAAATCAGGGTATTACAAGATGGACGACAGAAAACTATGACAATAGTACCGGGGCTATTGACATGGGAGGATGGGGAACCTCACTTATGTGGAATTATTCATGTCAGGATAACTGGGGAAATTCTACATATGCGATTCCTATGTCTTATAAGGCTACTGCGCAAGGTTTTTATGTTGTAAAGCCTTCGACGGTGAGAATAGAAACAGCGCTTTTAATGGAGCAGCCGGAGAATGGAAGTTTAACAGACTTTGTTATTGGACCCGCATTTACGGCAGGTAGTAAAAAAGTAGATAAAGTTACAGATTGGACATATGATGTTGTTTTTGAAAATAGTCAAGACCCATCAATACAGGTGAAATCAACGATTGTACAGGGAAGTCCGTTTAGCTACTATCAGGCAACAGGGACACAACAAATGAAGATAATGCGAATGCGCTCATTACCTTCTTCTATTTCATATTACAATGGCACAACTGTGGAAAATTCTACTATGCTTGTATTGAAAGTGTTTGATAATCAGGATGATTCTACAGGGTATAGTAATTATGATTATTATGCAATTTATGTTCCGGAAGGTACAACATGGACAAAGTCAGCGGGAACGGGTTACGCAGATGATGGAATCGGAACATTGACAGCAAATTTCCCAAGTGCGGAAAAATCATATATGTCGTTTGCATGGTTATGCGAGTCAAAGGGACCATCAGATGCAGAAGCAGAAAGTATTGCAAAAGAATACGAGAAATATGCATACAACTTTATTACAGGGACAAAGGCATCATATACATATGACAGTGAGACAGCGACTGTAACAACAAAGTATCAATATACAATTGATAAAAAAGTAGCAGACGCAGAAGATGGCACTATTATGGGAATACTTCCACATCAATATAAAAATATGAGTGGATATACATATCTCAATAACACAGCAAGAACAATCAGAGGTAACATGAAATTTTTAACAGGAAGTTCCTATGAGACAAATCTTAAGTATACAGGAATTTTACCTTCAATGATGCCTATTTATGAAACAGAACATGCTACATTACAGGGATATGTAAATGATTTTATGGAGAAGTATGGACCTACGGACACAGCAGTGACAAAAGAAAAGTATTCTGCAAATACATATGATTCAGGAAAAAAATTAAATAGAGCCGTTCAGGTAATGGCTGCTGCGGAAGAATGTGGCGACACAGAGAATGCAGAAAAGCTATTAAATGGAATTAAAGCTGAACTGGCGGATTGGTTCACTGCCACAGGGGAAGAAAACGACAAATACTTCTATTATGATGAAGAGGTAGGAAGTCTGTTCGGATTTCCACAGTCATATTATTCGGTAGATGGTATACAGGACCATCATTTCCATTATGGATATTTCATAAATGCAGCTGCACAGGTTGCATTAAGAGATTCTTCTTTTGTACAACAGTATGGAAATATTATTGATGAATTAATTGCGGATTTTGCAACGACAGAAGAAAATAATCCAAATTCAAGATATCCGCAGCTTCGATATTTCTCACAGTATGAAGGACATTCCTGGGCATCAGGTCATGCAAATTTTGCGGATGGAAATAATGAGGAATCAAGTTCAGAAGAACTGAATGCATGGGCAGGTTTGATTTTATATGGTCAGGCAACCGGTAATGAAAAACTTACAGAAACAGGTATTTACTTATATACTACAATGGTATCCGCAGTAAACTGCTATTGGTTTGATATTGATGGTGATGTGATTGACTCGAATTTCAAACAGCAGACCTCATCGTTACCAAAATATATACAGGCATCTATGGTATGGGGTGGAAAATATGGATATGAGACATGGTGGACAGCAGAACCATTACAGATTCAAGGAATTAATATTCTTCCTATGACAGCTGCATCTTTTTATGCGTCAAGAAATAAGCAATACATTTTGGACAACTTTGAGACGGCACAGAGAAATGAAGCAGCATATACCGGAAATGACAAAGATATAAACCGGTGGAATGAAATTTGGAGCGTGTATCTGGCTATGGCGGACCCGGCAAAGGCAATAGAATATTTTAACGAAGATTGTGAGCCGGAAGCGGGTGATTCGAAGGCACATGCTTACCATACAATTATGGCGTTTGATAAAGCCGGAACACCGGATTTAACAGTGACGAGTAATGCTCCATTGAGCAGCGTATTTACAAATGCAGATGGAGATAAAACATATGTTGTCTATAATGCGGGCGGTGAGGATAAGACCGTTACATTCTCAGACGGAACAACCATTGAGGCAAAAGCCGGACAGATGAATACTATTTCCGGTGCGGATGTAGTGGGAAGAGCTGCTTATACGGTAGAACATTATATACAGCAGGAAGATGGAACATATATTCTAAATTTAAAAGAAAACAAAACTGCTAAGGTTGGAAGTGAGGTTACGGCAAAAGAAAAAGATTATAAAGGATATATTCTTGACGAGACTGTAGCTGGTGCAAATAAAAACGGAGTTGTTACAGAGGATGGAAATTTAGTATTAAAATTATATTATAAAATAACTGAATTAAAAGAGACTCCGATAGGTACCGACCCGTCACTCTATAAGAAAATAGGAAGTTATAACGGAGTGGATATTTTCTATTATCTGATTCGTGACGATATTGGAATCAATATAGAGTTGTTAGATGCAAATGAAACTTTTTATATTTCATATAATGGAACTTATACAAATGCAAATACATCAGGTTATTTAAATAATGTAGAAACACCTCAAAATATCTACACAGGTGTTTATAAGTTCCAGACAAAGACTTTAGTAGTGGATTCTTATAATACATTAAAGATTAAAGGGAACGATGGAAAGCTTGTGACGATGATTATCAAATATGGTAATCCTACAGGCGAATTAAATATAGAGGATTCTGAAATTGAAGTGCCTACACAACCGGCGAACTTGCCTACAGATATTCTTTCATTGGTATTGGGGACTACAGCAAACAATTCTGTCATAGTAACATTTAGAGAAAGCCAGATACAAAAAGAAAAGGGGCAGACTTACAATGTGTATGTAAATAATAAAAAAGTATTGGCAGGAATAGATGCGGGAACTCATGTAATCAATGAAGTTTCAGCAGGTACATGTACGGTTAGAGTGACGGCCTTGCTGTCAAATGTGGAGTCAAAAGGTGTAACCGCTACAATAAAAGTTTCAGGACAAAAATATGAAGAGACTACAACAGGTGGAGAAAATCCACCAACAGTTGAGCCTACAACGGATGGAGACAATCGACCGACAGTTGAGCCTACAACAGATGGAAAGAATCCGCCGATAGTCGAGACTACAACAGCTGGAAAGCATTCCACAACAGTTGCTCCTGCGACAAAGATTAAAAAACCTGCGAGGGCAAAGATTAGAAAAGTCAAGGCTAAGAAAAAGGCAGCAAAAAAGATTAAACTTTCTCTCAAAAAAATAAAGCGTGCAAAGGGTTATCAGATAGCCGTTTACAAAACAAAGAAAAGTGCTAAAAAGAGTAAAAAAGCACTTATCAGGAGATTTGTCAAGAAACGCAAAGTGACGATAAAATCAAAGAAACTTAAAAATAAAAAGAAGTTGTATATTAAGGCTCGTGCTTATGTGTTAAATACTAAGGGCAAGAAAGTTTATGGAAAATGGTCTAAGATTAAGAAAGTAAAAATAAAGAAATAAGGAGGATGCTGACAGTATGCCTACAGAACGTGAAAAAATGCTAAATGGCGAATATTATGACTCTGGGGATAAGGAGCTAGTGGAGCTTCGTCAAAAGGCACATAGGCTTTCTCAGCTTTATAATGAAACTTTTGAAACACAGGAAACAAAAAGAAAAGAGATTATGGATGAACTACTACCTAATAAGGGAGTAAACTGTTCACTGCAGGGGCCGGTTCAGTTTGATTATGGTGTATTTACATCTATCGGTGATAATTTCTATGCAAATTTTAACTTTATAGTTCTTGATACCTGTCCGGTGACAATTGGTGACAATGTCTTCTTTGGACCGAATTGTACAATAGCTACGCCACTACATCCTTTTAATCCTGTGGAGCGTAGAATTAAAGTCCGTGAGGACGGTACATTATATGATTTTGAATATGGGAAACCCATAACCATTGGAAATGATTGCTGGTTTGCTAGTAATGTTGTTGTATGTGCGGGGGTAACCGTCGGTGACAATTGTGTAATTGGTGCAGGTAGTGTAGTGACCAGAGATATTCCTGCCAATAGCCTGGCTGCCGGAAATCCTTGTCGCGTGATACGAAAAATTAATGAATAAATTATTATAATTATTCGACAGAGGCAGATAAAGCATATGAACTTTATCTGCCTCTGTTTTTCGCGTAAGCAATGGGAAGGGAATTAGTTCTTGTAATCGTTTTTGATAATCGCATATAATCCCAAAACGGTCACAAGTAGTTCGGTAGCAGGAAAGGCAAACCATACGCCAAGCATTTGAAAAAGAGTAGAGAATAAAAATGCTATTGGTATAATAACAAAAAAGCCTCTCAACAATGAAATCATCTGAGCCGGTTTTGGACGTTCTGTCGAAGCAAAATATGTGGAAAGTACAATATTGAAACCTACGAATGGACAGGCAATAAAGTATAGCCGCAATCCGGTTTCTGCTATTTCCTGTAAGGTTTTATTATGTTCGCTATTAAAAACAGAAGCAATGTTGGAAGCACCAAAGAAGATAACTAAATAAATTGCGACAAATAAAATGAATATAGTAACAAGGGAGTATCTAAAAATTGCTTTCATATCAGACACTTTTCTCATACCATAGTTCAGGCTGATAATTGGCTGGATTCCCTGTGATAAACCTGTATATATTGCAACGACAACAAGGGAGATTGCAGCGACAACACCATATGCAGCGACACCTACATTTCCTGCTAATCGAAGAATGATAAAATTAAATATAATCATAACAATACCTGAGGAGGCCTCCGTTATAAAAGAAGGTACTCCGGTCGATAAGATACCAAAGATTCTTTTCATGTTTAGTTTATCTTTTGCCAGATGAAATTTATTTTTCTTTCGGATAATATAGGGCGACAAAACAATAATGCTGATAACCGGTGACATACCTGTTGCAAGTATCGCTCCAAATATTCCCATTTCTAATGGAAATATAAAAATGTAATCAAGAACAATGTTAGAAAAACAGCCTGTAATCATAGCTGCCATAGAAAGTGAGGGATTCCCATCATTTCGCACAAAGCACTGTAAGAGATTATTGGACAAAAAGGCAGGCGCGAATAATAACATAACCTGTAAATAAGTATTTGTCATTGGGAAAATAGCAGCATTTGCTCCCAACAGTTTTACAATTGGACCGGATAAAAATAAACCGAATAAAACGAAGATTGTTCCTAAGCAGCCGGTGAGACAAACTGAATTGGTAAATGTCCTGTTGGCTTTTTCGTGTTCCCCACGACTTCTTTGTATGGAATACTTTGTACCACCGCCCATACCGAGCATTAATCCCGTACCGTTGATGAAGCAGAAGACCGGAAAGGCAAGATTGAGCGCTGCCAGACCGTTGGTACCTAAATTGGCAGATACAAAGAAAGTATCCGCTAAAGTATAGCAGGAATATGCAAGCTGTCCTAATATATTTAAAGATACATATTTCAAAAAGGTATAAAGTGTGCTGTTTCTCATTTTTCCTCCTAAAAAAAGCGCTGAACTTCGTATCTTCTAAGGCCTAACGATACGAAATCCAACGCTAAAAGTTCACCCGGCGGCGAACATAATTTATTATATTATTAACTACAAAACAATAAATACGTTTTCTTATTATATCATAATGTAGAAAGAAATCAATAGAGAGTTGTTTTGTCATATTTTTAGTAAAAGATTACATAATAAGTTATAAAAAAGATGGGGTTGGGTGTAAGTATGAATAATCATTTAAAAAATCAGACAAGTCCTTATTTGCTTCAGCATACAGATAATCCGGTAAACTGGTATCCTTGGTGTGATGAGGCATTTGAACGTGCAAAAGCAGAAGATAAGCCGATATTTTTGAGTATTGGGTATAGTACCTGCCACTGGTGTCATGTAATGGCACATGAGAGTTTTGAGGATGCCCATATTGCTGAAATTATGAATCAGTATTTTATAGCAATCAAAGTGGATAAAGAAGAGCGACCGGATATTGACAGTATTTATATGTCGGTATGTCAGGCATTAACAGGAAGTGGGGGATGGCCTACTACTATTTTTTTAACTCCGGAGCAGAAACCTTTTCTGGCTGGGACTTATTTTCCGAAAACTGCAAGATATGGTCAGATAGGATTAAAAGAATTACTTTTAGCTGTACATGACAGATGGACGACCGATAGAGAGAACCTGTTGGAAGCGGCGGATGAAATTATAACTTTTTTAAGTCAAAAAAATAGAGTCCAGGGGAATCTGGAGAAAAATTTAATAGATGCTGCCTTTGAGCTTTATAAGCATACATTTGATGAGATGTACGGTGGCTTTGGAAAGGCGCCAAAGTTTCCGGCTCCTCATAATTTGTTATTTTTAATGCAGTATTTTGAAAAGAGCGGAGATGAGAAAGCTATGAGAATGGTAGAAAAATCATTGCTCCAAATGTATTATGGTGGAATGTTTGACCATATTGGAGGAGGATTTAGCAGATATTCTACAGATAAATATTTCCTGGTGCCACATTTTGAAAAGATGCTGTATGATAATGCTCTGTTGATTCTTGCCTATTGTAAGGCATATGAAATAACAAAAAAGAAAATCTATTGTGAAATTGCGGAAAAAACCGCTATGTATGTTCTGCGGGAGATGACTTCTCAGGAAAACGGATTCTATAGTGCGCAGGATGCGGACAGTGAAGGAGTAGAGGGAAAATACTATTTGTTAGAGCCGGACGAAATTATTAGCATTCTTGGACAGGCGGCGGGCAAGGAATTTAATAAATTTTTTGATATTACAAGAGAAGGAAATTTTGAGGGAAAGAATATACCAAATCTTTTAAAAAGCAAGGCAGTAAGTGAAAGTTTTAATGTTTATCTGCCGGAAGTATATGCTTATCGCAAAAAACGATATTCATTACATTTAGATGATAAAATATTAACGTCGTGGAATGCACTTATGATTACAGCAATGTGTCATCTTTATCGTGTTACAGAAAATAAAACTTATCTGAACGCAGCAGTAAAAGCGCAGGAATTTATTCAAAGTAAACTTTGTGAAAAAGATATATTAAAGATAAGTTATCGAAATAATCAGTCAAATGGAAAGGGATTGTTGGATGATTATGCAAATGAAATATTTGCATTACTTGCTTTGTATCAGGCTACTTTCCGGATAAATTATCTGGAGCAGGCCCGAAAATTTTGTGATAAAGTGATTCAGGAATTTTGGGATAGGGAGCAGGGAGGATTTTTTCTATATGGAAAGAATAATGAACAGTTGATTTTACATCCAAAGGAGACTTATGACGGTGCCATTTTTAGTGGAAATTCAGTTATGGCATATAATCTTGTACAATTATACTTCCTTACAGGGGATAAAGTGTTTGAAAAGTTTGCAAAAAATCAATTAAAATTTATGAGTGGAGAAGCTCAGCATTATCCAATGGGATATCCCATGTTTCTTATGGCATTGTCAGATTATGTTAACCCTCCGGAAAAAATAATTGTAGTGGCAAAGGAGAATAAAGAGTTAGAAAAATTACCTTGCAGGGTTTCTCTAAATTCTATTGTATATGTTTTTCAAAGTCCAACAAAGGAATATCCATTAAAGAATGATAAGACCACATTTTATATATGCAGGGGACATTCCTGTCTTCCACCGGTAAATGAATTGAATCATGTTTCCATAAAAAATACCAAAATTTTATAAGAATATGTTGTTTGTCGTAAAATTTGGTTGTTTGTCGCAGGTTAGATAATTTCCTTCCAAAAAATGGTATAATTTTTATATCTTTTTGGAGGGAAAAATTTTTATGAAGGAGGTAGTATGATGAGAAAATCAACAAAGAGATGGATGGCAATGATGTTGTCAATTACAATGGTTTTAGGGACGATAACATATCAGCCTGTAAGAGCAAATGAGGATTCGGGAGATGCTCCCCCGGAAGAAGTGTATGCAACAGGAGCAATTCCGGAAGACCTGTCAAAGATTAGTGACGATATGAAAATCAATTCGCTGGAAGAGTATTATGATATTCTGGAGAAAGAGGGAGAATTGGACGAGCCTCCGGTTCCGGGAGCAGGATTAGAGGAAGAACTGTATGGTTCTATTGATTTGAGTACCAGTGAATATTTTCCGGAGATAACCAACCAAGGGGGATTGGGTGCATGTACGTCTTTTGCACAGACCTATTATCAGTTTACATATGAAATGAATCGGAAAATGAATCGTGCAGCGACAACGGAAAGTACATTATCACCGATATATCCATATAACCTTATTGCAAATAATAATGGAAATAGTGGTGCTAATCCGGCGAGGCTTTATTCGTTATTACAGCATAAGGGAACAATTCCATGGTCGGGCACAGAGTATAGTAGAAATCCAAAGACATGGTTTCCTACAAAAGAAAACTGGAATAAGGCAGATAATTATCGGTTAAAAAAGTATTATTTTTTTGGTAAAAATCTTGGAAATAGCGGTAACGAGATAAGTTCACCAAAAGATTCTAAATTAAATATTATAAAAAGTATGCTAAACATGGGGCAAGTGGTTTGTATAACTACATATATAAGTAGTAGAAAGGAAGAAACTCTTGGACAAAACAGCCCACATGCCGGAGAAATGATTATAACAGATATCTTAGGGCAACAAGGATGTCATAGAATGACAATTGTGGGATATGATGACAATATTTGGGTTGATATTAATGGTGACGGTCAGGTACAGGAGGCAGAAAAAGGAGCATTTAAAATTGCAAATTCATGGGGAGATAATTGGGGGAACGATGGATTTTGTTGGTTTGCATACGACGCAATCAATATTAAGTCTCAGGTTACAGGGGAAACCCATATGGCTTCTCCGACATGGACATATAGCTGCGGATTATATGATTTTTCAGTCATTACCGTTACAGATTATAATAGTGACTCAGATATCAAACTGGAATATACATTAAATACAAATTCCAGAAAGGAATTAAAAATAAGTGTTATGGCAACAGATATTGAGTCGGGTCAGATATATACCAATGAAGCAACTCCATATTATATTGAAGATGGTAATTCTGATTCGAGAAATTTATCTTTTGATGGGACAGAAGGTATGGCAGACGGAACAATGACAATGGATTTGGATACGGTAGTTCCGGGACTGACTTCAGACACATTTGGTAATTATGTATGGAATGTCGAATTTTCAGAAACAACGGATAATTCCTATAGAACAGTAGTGAAAGATGTAAAAATTGTAGATTACAATATAGAAAAAGAGTATCAATTTGATGCATCATATCCTCAGACCATTAATGGGAATAAGATAGAACTTGAGTGTAATTCAAATGCGCAGGGGTATGATTTACAGGTGACAGATATCTCTTATGTTAATCTCGAAACAGGAGAGGAAAATGGCAGGATTGAGCCAGGGGATAGGATTCGGTTTGAATCTAAAATCAAAAATGTTGGCGATACGAAAATAAAAGAAAATCAAAAATTTAGTGTTTTATTTACCAGTGACGAAAAGACAGTTTGGAATAGTGGTAAATTTATTCAATCGGAGCTTGGTGTGGCTGACTGGTTATCGGTTCCGGCAGTGAGCGGAGAAGAAGCAGGAGTTATTACGTTTTCTGAGACAGGAACCTACAGTGTTACAGCGTGGGCAAATTATAATAATATATTGACGGAAGAATATGGAGGAAATGCGGCAGAGAACAATAAGAAAACAATTACAATACAGGTATTGCCACAAGAAGGTGGAATTAAGGTGACATCATTTACGGCATCCGATGAAGAAATACAATACGGTGATACCGTAACATTTAATATAACTCTGAAATATGGTAATACTGTACAGACTAAATTTGATATTAGCAATTCAAAAGGAATGTATTTGTATCGCAGTGATTATATGGATGGCACACAGATGTCTTACCAGTTTAATACAACAGGTCTTTATTATGTTTTTGCCACAATAAAAGATGTGAATACCGGAGAAGAAGTGAAAACAACTCAATATGTTCGGATTTATGTTAAGGATAAAGAGACGGGCTATGACTTTGAGGTAAACTCTTTATCTTATAATTTGAGTGATTCGGGTACTAAAGGAAAAGTTTATGTGGGAGATTCTATTTATCCAAGAGCAAGGGTAAAAAATGTAGGAGAGATAAATGCACCGGATAATGAAAAATTGAGAATTAGTTTTCAGATTGAAAACGACATAATAAATAAAATGTGGAATGATGAGTATTCAGGAAAAATAGGTATTAAGGCTGGTGAAAGTAAAATTTTAAGTGCAAAAGCCGGAGGACAGAATGGAGATGGAAGTTATACATTTACAGAACCGGGAACTTATACACTTACTGCGTGGGTAAATGATACGAATGAGATATCAGGAGAGCTGGGTGGTTATACAGCGAATAATAATAAACAGACGATAACTTTCCAGGTTTACCCTAAGGAGAGTATGAATACGGTGGAAGAGTTTGAAGCGGATAAAACAAGTGTATTGCAGGGAGAGATAGTAAATTTTGCTATAATTTCATATCCTGTAATTTCTGCATTAAGAACGAAATTAGATATTTATACGGAAAGTGGTGATTTGTATGATAGTATTGGGTACCAGTATGGAATGGATAGAGATTATTGTTTTGAAGAGGTTGGGACTTTTTATGTGCAGGCAACAATTGTTGAGACATTTGATGGAGAAAAAGGTATCACTTCAAGAATTGCAGTGACAGTAGACGCAGCAAATGGATATGATTTGGCAGTGGGAACAATTGGTTATCAGAATCAAGACACAAATGAGATTAATGGACAAGTCGTTGTCGGAGAACCGTTTAAATTCTATTCTGTGATAAAGAATGTGGGAACGCAGACAGTAAATGAAAATGGAGGTTTAATTGTAAACTTCCGTATTCAGGGAAAAGATACGGATGTTACATTGAGCTATGACAATAATACTTTGATGACATATCTACAGGCTGGATATGTTGGCGCTTTTCAGAGTAATAAAGGTGGAGAAAATAACGACGGAAGTTACATATTTAGCAAGGCGGGAACCTATACTTTGACGGTCAGCGTAAATGATGACAATAGGTTTCCTGACGAAATTTGCGGCAATACAGCAAAAAATAATAAAAATAGTATGACAATTAAGGTTGTAGAACCAAGTAGCATTACAATTAATAAATTTACTGCAAACGGGAAGGAAATCAGTCAGGGTGATAGTGTAACATTTACAATTGATTGCGAGCTTTTACATATGTCTCATAACAGATACGAAATCTACAATGAAGATGGAACTTTGTATGAAAAAAAGGGAATTGATTATAGTTTGTCAAGAAAACTTATATTTGAAGACCCTGGCACATATGATGTGCAGGCAGTGATAGAAGATTTAACGACCGGTGAGATTAAGAGGACAGAAAAAATTAGGATTATTGTTACACAGACAGATGGATATGATTTAGCAGTGACCGATATTAGATATGTTAATGTGGATACAGCATACAATGGAGGAAATTTGAAACCGGGAGACCGTATCAGATTACAGGCAATGATTAAAAATGTGGGAAATGCAAAAGCAAGGGATAATACATTGATGAAAATAACGTATCAGATTGCAGGCAAAAATCCGGTAATACTCTATAATGACCAGTTTAAAAACCGTACAGGTCTGGCAGCAGGGCAAAGCACTCGGCTTAATTCTAATAAAGGCGGAGTAAATGATGATGGCATTATTACTTTAACGGAGAGTGGAACCTATACATTTACGGTAAGTGTCAATGATGATAATGCTTTTCCGGATGAGATATGTGGTAATAAGGCAAAGAATAATAAAAAAACAATTACAGTGAATGTCGCTGAGCCGGAAAAGCGTATTCAATTGGGTAGTTTTGATGCATCTACAGATGAAATTTTTAAAGGAGGTATGGTGGAATTTAGTGCAGATGTTTCTAATGTAAGCAGTGCGATGATAAAATTACATGTTTATGGATTGAATGGAATGATATATCATGGAAGTTATTTTATGGGAACCGAGGTCAATTATCAATTTCAGCAGGAAGGAACATATTATGTTCAGGCAACAATTGTAGACCCGCATACCAGTGAGGAGGTCGATACAGGTTTTATTCGTGTAGTTGTAAAATCTCGTGAAAGTTAGAAATTAGGGTTATAAAAGGAGTTGTATCACTAAATAATATAGTGTGCAGCTCCTTGTTTTTTTAAATAAAATTTATGTTTATTAGTGTAAAATGTGTAAGTTAAACTTAATAAGGTTAAGTTGATTTATAAAAAACATACAAAAAGTGTATTGAAATAAAAATGTTTTTGTTGTAATATAACCAAGAAAACAAAGTTTTCGTGCGGTTTTTTTGTGAAAAATGTAAAAGAGAATAGAAGAAAAGAGATGTGAAAAAAGTATTTCTAAAAGGAGGAACAAATGATAAAAAAGAGTATTTTTGCAAAAATTGCATCGGTTACATTAAGTGTGGCAATGCTAGCCACTTTAACTTTACCAAACATAAACAGTAATATGTTTATGAAAACGGTAAATGCAGACAATTTGCCGATTACAAAGCTTGGAGCAGGTAGTATTGGAACAGGAACGACATCTTCTGAAGCGGCAAAGCTTCCAAGGGCAAACACTCAGGGAACATACCGATTTACTACAGAAGATTATAACAAAAAACATCAGGCATTAGACACGAATGACTGGGCAAGTAACTGGTTGTGGGACCTTGAAGGGGATAAGGCTACAGATGCGACAGAGGCATTGACAGGTACGGCTTACGCATTTCCTCTGTCTTATCTTATGAAAAAAGATGGGCTTAGAATAACAAAACCATCAATGACTTCCAGTGCAACGAACATTAGTGCATATAATATCAAGGATAATGATACATTGTGTGATTTTAAATTTGCTCCGGATTGGAAAAGTAATGAGACAAATATTGATGAAATTACAGACTGGTCCTATGAGGCAATTACAAAAAATCCATCAAATAGTTCACAGCAGATGAAGACAATAATGACTCAGGGAAGTCCTTTTACATATTTAGAGCTTAAAAACACAAATATTATGTATATAGAAAAACTCAGAGTAACGTTTCCAAGTGATACTATTTTTGAAGGTGTTTACAATGGAAGCAAGATGGTAGTTTTTAGAACAAATGACATTACCAGTTCAGTAAATGGTTATCCGGGGCTTACATATCAATATTATGCGTTATTTTTACCGGAAGGAGCTAATATAGAACATTTAGGAACAGAGGATAAAACACATAATGACAGGATTGGAAAACTCAAGATTACACTCCCATCCGATAAAACATATCTTTCATTTGCCTGGATTGATGAAAGCGCATCCCATAATGATGATGCGGCAGTGAATCTTGCAAAGGAATACAGACCGTATGCGTTTAATTTTATAACAGATACGAGGGCTGATTATTCATATAATGAAAAGCAGGGAGAAATTTCTACAACATATAAGTATACTGTTGAGAGAAAGGCGGAGAGTACAGCAGATGGAACCATTATGGGGATTTTGCCACATCAGTATAAAAATATGAGCGGTTATTCCTATATGACAAATGACGCAGTTACTGTAAGGGGAAGAATGAAATTTATGAAGGGTTCCTCTTATACAACAAAAATGAAATACAAAGGTATTCTTCCATATATGCCATCTTTGTTAGAAGATAACTCAGCAGGAAGAAAACAGCTTCAGAGTTATGTGGATGAGTTTATGAATCAACATATGTCTGGTTCCGGTGATTGGACGCTTGCAAATGACCAGGGAAATGAGACATATTATCATGGAAAGAAACTTAATAGGGCAGCGCAGGTCGTTGCGGCAGCGAAGACGCTGGGAGATGAAAAAAGTGCTGATAAGGTATTAGACGGGCTTAAGGCGAATCTGGAAGAATGGTTTACTTATTCAGGACCAAAGGATGGAAACTATTTTACTTATCTTGGAGAGGGTGTTGGTGTCCTTCTCGGATTTCCTACATCATTTAATGCGGTAGATCAGTTTAACGACCATCATTTCCATTATGGATATTTCATTCAGTCAGCCGCTTGTGTTGGTCTATGGGATAAGGAATGGCTGAATCAATATAAAGATGTAGTAAAGCAGTTGATATATGATATTGCATGTCCATACAGAGATAATGCAGATAGTGTTGCAGATTGTGGAAATGCATATCCGTATCTTAGAAGTTTTTCACCTTACGAGGGACATTCATGGGCTTCCGGTTATGAGGATGAGCGTACAGGAAATAATCAGGAATCTACTTCTGAAGCAATTAATGCATGGGCAGGAATAATTCTTTATGGTGAATTGACTGGGGATACCAGAATCAGAGACATGGGAATTTATCTGTATACCACAGAAGTGGCAGCAGCAGACAATTACTGGTTTGACATTGACCAGGATATATATAAAATAGAACAGTCAAAATATCAGCCACTTATGGCATCTATGGTGTGGGGTGGAAAGGTTGATTATTCTACATGGTTTGGACAAAATTGTACTCAGGGAATACAGATTTGTCCGATGCAGTCGTGGTCGTTCTACTTATTAGATGGTGGAGCAGATTATGTTAAGAAATTTTATAATTATGACAAGACATCAGAACTGGCAAAGAATCCACAGAGTGGTGAAATAGGAAGTACCGGAGGGTGGAATGATATGTGGGCGTCTTATTATGCGCTTGCAGACCCGGAAGCAGCGATGAATGATGTCTGGACGAAAAAGGTTGTAAATGATGGCGAATCCAAAGCGCATACATATCATTATATTCAATCTCTTATAGATTATGGAACACCGGATATATCCTTTACGAGTGATAGTACGTTTTCAAGTGTATTTAAAAAGAATGGTGAGTATACTTATGCAGTATATAATCCGGATAATACAACAAAAAATGTAACGTTTAGAGACAGTACAGGAAAAGCTATTCAGGTTAAAGCAACACCAAATGGAATGACATTATTCAACTCTAAGAATATTGGAAAACCTTCTTATACCATAGAGTATTATGTAAAAGATTTAAATTCAGACGATTATCATATGATAGATTCGGCGATTCAATATGCTGATGCCGGAGCTTTGTTGACAGCAAAGAAAAAAGAGTTTGTAGGATATTCTTTTGACACAGCAAATGTGAATAATCAATTGTCAGGAAATGTAAATAGTGATAATTCTCTGGTATTAAAAGTTTATTATACTAGAAATACATATAATATTTCTTATGAATTAAATGGCGGACAAAAAACGAATGCTACACTATATCCGGAATCTTATATCTACGGTGAGACTTATACATTAGATTCGCCTACCCGCAATGGATACGATTTTTATGGTTGGTATGCTGATGAGGTTTATGATACAAAAATTCCATCGATTACTGAAAAAACAAATGGAAATCTGACATTGTATGCAAAGTGGATTCCAAAGGGAACAATTCTTATTAACGAAGATGTATATCTTACATTTGATGCTGACACCAAAGGAACATTTACTATTATTGGAGATTCGGGATATAGTGCTGTGAATGTTCTTTATAAAATAGTACAGACAGAAAGTGAAGCAGCAGAACTGGCAGAGAAAAAAGCAGAAAATGGATTTGTTTCATGGGGACTTGACAGAAATTCCAGCGGTTGGACAAGGACAGAGAAATTTAAGTCAAATAGTGGGAAATATATTGTATTTTACTTTATCAGATATGATAGTAAAGGTGGATATAAAACAAGTTACGGATATGGAAAAATTGGTGCAGGTTATGCCGGTGACGAGCCGACAAGTACAGAACCGATAACAACAGCGGAGAATCCAACGGACGAAAAGAATACATCAGATGAATCGCAGACACCGGAAATATCTACGGAGGAGCAAACAAACGCAGAAGATATTCCTTTGGAAGTATTTGGTCAGGTAATTACATCTAAAGAACCGGGACTTATCTGGGTTGTATGGGGACAGAGTAATGAACAGATTAATTTAGGTCAGAGATATAATATATATATTGATGGTGAAATTGCAGTTGATACTCATGGTAAGAGATTGGAATCTGTTGGATGCATTGGACGCAATATTCCGGCCAGTGCAGGGACACATAATGTTAGAATAACTGCAGTGTTGAATGGTATTGAGTCAAAAGGTGTGAGTGCGGATGTCGTAGTTACCGGTGGAGAAATTGAGACAACAGAAGAAGAAACACCGGAAGAGACAACAGAAGAAGAAACACCGGAAGAGACAACAGAAAAAGAAACACCGGAGGAGACAACAGAAAAAGAGACACCGGAAGAAACAACAGAAAAAGAGACACAGGAGGAAACCACGGAAGAAGAAACGACTATAAAAACAACGCCGGATATTGAAATAAACGGATTTCAGGTAAGTGCAACATGTGGTGGACTCAGAACCGTGTATTCCATAGAGCCGACCATAAATGATAAGGAAGTCACAGAAGTGGGACTATTATATGGTCTGTCAGAATATGCGGATAAAGACGATATGAGTATTTTATCAGATTCAGCTTTTGTAAAAGCATTTCGTGCTGAAATTGGAAAGTTTAATGAAAAGGTTTCAGAATCAGACACGGCTTCAACTTATGTAATGACAATGAAATTTGTTGCAGGAACGAAATTAGAGTTTAACGCAGAATGGATGGTGCGCGCATATGCAAAATTAAGTGACGGTACATATGCTTATAGTGATGTTAAGTGCTGCTCCATTTATAAAGTGGCGGAATATGTTTATAATAGTGGAAAAATGCCAACATATGACGGACACACATATCTGTATGATAAAATATTGACAGTTGTTAATCCTGATTTTGAAATGAAAGAGTTTGATTGGAAGCAATCAATTGTAAAATAAAAAATATTAAGAAGAGGACCGGATTATATTCGGTCTTTTTCTTTGTTTAAAGTACGGATACTATAATAAAAGATGAAAATATTAAAAAAAGGTTAGATAGCAGTAAAATTAATAAAAAACGGTTACACACATATTGAATATATCCAAAAACGGGTATATAATGAGTATATGAAGTATTGAATTACTATTACAGATTAGTATTGTTCATGACTGGGCGATGCAGTGTATTTTAACAGGAGGTGGCATATGACGGTTGAAGAATTGAAAAGACATAAAATGGAAAAAGGATATACTTATTCACAGATGTCCATTTTGTCGGGAATACCGGTGGGAACGATTCAAAAGATATTTTCTGGAGAAACAATAAATCCAAGATATGATACAATGCAAGCGTTGGAGAGATTATTTCAAGTTGAAGAAAGTCTGTGTGTTCGAGAAGGAGCAACATATATGACACATACGCAGGGAACTTATACGGTAGATGACTATTTTGCGCTACCGGATGAGCGACGTGTTGAGTTAATTGATGGTTATTTTTATGATATGGCATCTCCTACAGGTTTACATCAAATGATTGGTGGTGAGGTCTATAGACAAATTGCAAATTTTATTTTGGAGCATAATGGTAATTGTATTCCATTTATGGCTCCGTTGGATGTGCAGCTTGATTGTGATGAAAAGACGATGGTTCAGCCGGATGTTATTATTTTATGTGATGAAGACAAAATTAAAAATGGGAGAATTTATGGAGCACCAGATTTTATTTTAGAGGTAATATCTCCTTCCACCAAGAAGAAAGATTATACGATTAAAATGCATAAGTATATGAATGCAGGTGTACGGGAATATTGGATTTTAAATCCGTATCAGAAGCAATTGTTAATATTCTGTTTTGAGAATGAGGACTGTCCGATGATTTGTGGATTAGATAAACTGATTCCTGTGGGAATTTTTAATGGCGAATTAGAGATTTCATTTGAACATATTACAAAATGGATTGAAAAGTTTAGCTAGAAAGTCAATAAAAGAAGGGGCTTGGAGTATGACGTTTTAGTGTTAATACGAGAATCCCTTTTTTTGTTATGTAAAAAATTTTAAGAGAGGGAAGAATTTTTGTTGATAAGTAATATTACTGTAAAGCATGACAGGGTATTTGATATAAGCATTTGTTATTCGTTTCAAAGATTGATAAAATATAATCAAATATAAAATGCTTCGAAGGAGGTGTTCATATGAAAATAATTACAAATAAATCATTTGATGAGGAAAGAGCTTTATATGGAGCACAGGAGCTTATAGTAAAAGAGTGTAATTTTGATGGTCCATCTGATGGAGAGAGTGCATTTAAGGAAGGAAAAGAGATTACAATTGAAAATTGCTTTTTTAATCTCCGCTATCCTTTTTGGCATAATTATGGATTAAAAATAACTTCATCCAAAATGACAGAAGCCTGTCGGGCAGCGTTATGGTATTCGCATGATATAGAAATTATTAATACAAGACTACATGGAATTAAGGCATTGCGTGAGTGCAGAAATGTTAAAATGAGTGATTGTGATATTATATCTCCGGAGTTTGGTTGGTCAGTACAGTATATCGAAATGAACGACTGCACTGCAGAAAGCGAATATTTTATGATGCGTTCCGACCATTTGACTTTTCAAAATGTACAAATGAAAGGTAAGTATTCTTTTCAATATATTACAGATTCTGTATTTGAGCATTGTGTTTTCGACACTAAAGATGCTTTCTGGCACGCAAAAAACATTATTGTCAGAAATAGTGTCATAAAAGGTGAATATCTGGCATGGTACAGTGAAAATATTACGTTTGAAAACTGCAAGATTATCGGTACACAGCCCCTTTGTTATTGCAAAAAACTTCGTTTAATTAATTGCGAAATGATAGATACTGATTTGAGTTTCGAACGTTCTGAGGTAGAAGCGACTTTGACTGTTCCTATTGTAAGTATTAAAAATCCATTGGCCGGGCATATTTATGTGCCATCTGTAGGTAAAATTATTATGGATATTGAGGAAGCAAAAGGAGAGATTGTGCAACAAAATCAATGTTGTTGTGCATAGAAATTTTTAGATATTGTTATTCGTTTGTTTGATAAAGCGGCAGAGTATGAAAACTCAGCCGCTTTTTGTAGAATATATGTAATTTAGTTTTCAGTTGACTTTTGGTGACATCAAAATATATTATGTTATATAGAATAGTGACATAAAAATAAGAATTTTGGGAGATAGGAGTAACCGGTAAGCGTGAAAAAATTAAATTGGAAAGAGATAAGAAAAGAAGCAGCGTGGATGATGAAATATGCCAAGCGGTATTGGGGAGCCATAGTTTTATATTGTGTTATAGGAATCGTTGGAACTTTAATGGGACTGGCAGGAAGTATTATGAGCAAATATCTGATAGATACAGTTACCGGATATGATACGAAAGCAATTGGCTGGGTTGTAACACTTATGTTATCTATGGGAGCTGGGAATATTCTTATGAATGCAGCAGCTAACAGAGCGACTGTGCTTATCAGCACAAAAGTTTATAATGAGATACAGGCAGAAATCTATGACCGGGTTATGGAAGCTGACTGGGAGTCACTATATGAGTATAGGAGTGGGGATTTATTAAACAGATTGACCGGGGATGTAAAAGCTGTTGCGGACAGTGTGATAGGATGGTTTCCGGATATTCTTACAAAAGGAGTACAATTCTTAGGGGCATTGATAATTATACTTTATTATGACCCGACAATGGCAGTCATTGCATTACTCAGCGCACCGGTTTCTATCGTTATGTCTGAATTTCTTTTATCACGAATGAGAAAGTATAGTGTGGATTTGCGGAAGATAAGCAGTGAGGTTGTTACATATCAGGAAACATCGTTCCAAAATATCCAGACAATTAAGTCTTTTGGTATTGTCAGTTTTTTTGAAGAGGGAATGAGGACAGTACAAAATAAATATAAAAATCTTACAATGAATTATAATAAAGTTTCAATTACTGCCACAAGTATATTATCTTTTACCGGGATGTTAGTATCTTATGCATGTCTTGGCTGGGGGGTATATAGACTGTGGAAAGGTGCTATTATATTTGGAACACTTACATTATTTATTCAGTTATCAAGCAGTCTGGCAACTTCGTTTTCTGCACTGATTTCTCTTGTTCCTCAGGCTATCTCTGCCACAACAAGTGCAGGGAGAATTATGTCCGTATCAGAGATAAAACCGGAGCGTATAGAGAGCGCCGAAGTAGCGGAGCAGATAAAATATAATAGCAGTGAAGGTTTGCAGGTAAATATGAAAAAAGTCAATTTTTCATATAAAGATGGGGAAAAAGTATTATCGGATATTGATTTGTGTGTGAATCCGGGGAGTATTGTAGCCTTTGTGGGTCCGTCCGGTGAGGGAAAGACTACATTAATGAGAATTTTACTGGGATTGATAAATGTTGAAAAGGGAGCAGCAACGGTGAGAGATTCGTTTGGTAATGAATGTGTGTTATCTGCTGCTACAAGAGATTTGTTTTCTTATGTTCCACAGGGCAATACCATTTTTGCAGATTCTATTGCGGCAAATTTGAGGATGGTAAAAAATGATGCCACAGATGAAGAAATCATTTATGCATTAGAAACGGCATGTGCATATGAATTTGTCAAAAATCTTCCGGATGGGATTTATACTATAATTGGTGAAAATGGACAGGGATTATCAGAAGGACAGGCACAGAGGATATCAATAGCCAGAGCGGTATTAAAAAATGCTCCAATTATATTATTGGACGAGGCTACATCGGCATTAGATGTAGAGACTGAGGAGCGGGTTTTAAGAAATATAATAAAAAAAGACAATAAGAAAATCTGTATTGTTACAACACACAGACCGAGCGTATTAGAAATATGTGAGAGCGTTTATAAGATAGATAAAACTTTTTTAAGACAAATTAAAAAATAAAAATGTTACAATTTTACTATTTTTGCTAAAAATCTTTACTTTTATTTTGGTGAGTGGTAATATTGGAATAAATTAGTAGGTTTAACGTTAAACTAAGGCTTTTATGATGACTTTTTAGTTAAATTTGCCTCAATATGGAAAATGAAAATTAGAAAGGATGCGGTGCAATGAAAGTGAATAAGAATTTTGTCGTCAGGCAGATTGCAGATGAATACATTATTGTGCCTATTGGTGAAGCAGTTATTAATTTCAATGGAATGGTTACAGTCAATGAAGTCGGTAAGTTTATATGGGAACAGCTATATGATGATTTGGCTCAGGACGAATTGTTACAGAGAATCATTCAGGAATATGACATTGATGAGCAGACTGCGTCTGAGGATATGAAAGAGTTTCTCGATAAATTAAAACAAGGGGGTCTGCTTCAGCAAAAATAGCACTGGAGGAGATTATGAACAGTATTACAATATTCACTCCTACATATAACAGGGAAAAAGTTTTAGAGAGATTATATACTTCTTTAAAAAAACAGACAAATAAACAATTTATATGGCTTGTTATTGATGATGGTTCTACAGATAATACTGAAACCGTAGTTAGGCAGTGGATAGCAGAAAAAAAGATTGAAATTAAATATGTAAAACAGAAAAATGTGGGAAAGTCCATGTCTCATAATAGAGCAGTACGAATGACAGATACGGAGTTGTTTGTATGTCTGGACTCTAATGACTATATTGCAAAAAACACAATAGAAACTATTTTGACTTGTTGGGAGAGAATGAAAAATGACACTAAAATTATAGGAATTATATCCCCTAAAAAGGCTCAGTTTAAGGATATCAAGAAAAGGTTAAACGTCAAACTACTTCCCCGATACATAAAAATAAGACATGACAAGAAACCTTATGAGAAATCATTTGGGGATAACTATTATATAGAAAAAGAGAAAATCACAAAAGAGTATGTTAGGGCTACTTTAAAAGAGGCATATAGAAAATATGGATTGAAAGGTGAGGCAATGCTGATACTTAGGACGTCGGTTCTTTCTAGGTATAAATTTCCTGATATTAAAGGTGAAAAGTTTGTGCCAGAGGCATATTTATATGATTTAATTGAAAAAAATGGAAATTTTGCAGTGCTAGACCGGATATTATGTTTACACAGATATCAGCTTGAGGGATATACATTTAATATGTCTAAATTAATTAAAGAAAACCCCAAAGGTTATCTGACATATATAAAGCAGAGATTGAATGATGATACGGATTCGAAAATACGGTTTTTCAATTATATTCGTTATATTTCTGTGGCAAAAATTATAAAAGAAAAAAATGTCATCAAAAGGGCAGACGACAAATTGATAGCATTGATTGCATATCCTTTTGGCGTATTGTTTTATCTTATGAGGTATCAGTGGACAAAATAAAAGGGAGAGATGAGAGTTGGATTCGGTACAGAAGAATTTCTTAAACGCTATCAGGCAGTTTATAAAGCCGGAAATAAAAGCAAAATTGAATATGGATACACCCGAGCAACTTTATTCTTTAATGGAAATGGCACAAAAACAACATGTGCTTCCCATGGTGTATGATGTGGTTGCCCAATATGATTGTGGAGGAGATTGTGTAAATATCAAGAATATGTATAAAAAAAGAGCAATTCTTGAAATGATTTCCCAGATACAGAGAACAAAAATGTTTTTTGAGACATATAACATCATGTTGGAGAGAGGAATTAAGCCGATTGTTGTAAAGGGCGTCGTGTTGCGCAGCATGTATGATAAACCTGATTTTAGATGCTCCAATGATGAGGACATATTGGTTGATAAAAAAGACTTTTTTAAGTGTGATAGTATTTTAATAGAACAGGGTTTTGAGAGAGAAGTAGAAGAAAGTGATTTAAAATCCAGAGAACTTCCATATGAAATAGCTTATTTTAATAGAAAAACAAAAGTGAGAATAGAAATACATACAAAATTACTGCCGGATAACAGTAATGCGTTTAAAGAGTTAAACCGAAATTTTAAAAATGTATTTAACCGTGCAAAGATGATTGATGTAGGAGTAGGAAGTGTGTGGACACTCAGCGACACAGACCATTTTCTTTTTTTGTTGAGTCATAGTTATAAACATTTTATCTATTGTGGGTTTGGAATACGACAATTATGTGATTTGTTAATGATGGCAGAAAAATGTAGAAATACAATTGAATGGAAATATATTGAAAGGGTTGCAAGAGAAAACCGTATTTATAAATTTTTTATTAATTTATTAGATATCGGTGAAAAGTACCTCGGTTTTGACAGTTGCAGCATACCTTTCAATCTCAGATTCTATGTGGAACCCGATAGTGGAAATTTGTTAGAGGATATGTTAGAGGCAGGGGTATTCGGCAAGAGCAGTATCGGAAGAATACACAGTGCAAATATAACAATGAGTGCAGCGGATAGGAGTTTTGTGGAAAATGACAGACCCAAAACAGTAAGATTATCTATCGCAAGCTCATTATTTCCACCAAAGTTATATATGGAGCGAAATTATTCATACTTAAAGAAAAAAGGTTATTTATTGCCAATTGCTTATTTTCAGAGGATAAGAACTTATCTCAAGGAGCGAAAAGTACAGTCCAGATATTCGATGGAAATAAACAGTATAGCGATAGGTAAAAAGAGAATAGCGCTCATGAGACAGTACGGAGTTATTTAAAAAAAGAGGAGGAATTATGCAGAAAGGACGATTAAAAAGAGTAGTCAGCATTATTTTGGCATTAGCTTTAATTACAGCATTTCCGGGAATGGGAGATATATCTAATGTGTATGCAGCAGCCGGAGTTGATGTGGGAGTTATAAGCGTTAATGCTGCAAATGGAGCAATTACAGCGACCTTGTTTAATTATAGCTATGCTGATGATGCACAAGTGACAGAGATTTCTTATTATATTGATGGGAAAAGAGTAAGCAATGATAAAGTTGGTGTTACGGTAGAAAAGCGTGCAAAGAAGACCGTTTCGGCAAATGTGGATTTAGACTTGTCTAAAAAACACAATTACACTGTTAATATTACAGTAAAAGGTGACGGTAATCATTCAAATAATAATAGAACGGCAGTTGTTTCTGCCGGCAGGGGTGAGGAGACAACGACAAAAAGAGAAGAACCTACAACAGTGAAGGAACCTGAGACAGAGACAACAATTCCGGTGGGAGATACAGGAAAGTTAAGCATTTCAAGTGTTGTAAAGCCGGATATTTCTGAACTTACTGTAGGCGCAAAGTGTAAATTAAAGGCAAAAATAAAAAACAGTACAAGTGGTTCAGCGTCTGGAAAAGTTCAATTCTATGTGGATAATCAGTATGTAGGGGAAATAGCGGTATCACAGCTTGCAGCCGGAGCTGAGCAGGAAGTAGAGTTAGAGTGGACAGTAACTTACGGAAATCATGATATTAAGGTGGTGACACAGACATCGACGGCTCAGGGAAGTGAACAAACCGATGAAAAGTCAGTACATGTGGATACGATTCATGTATCCGGTGAACATGGAAGCGCTGATTTGGTTGTCACCGATATTATATGGAATCCGACAACTGTTCGTGAGGGAACACAGACTACATTTACAGCGGTCGTAAAAAATCAGGGAACTGCAACGACTGTGTTTAAGAGTGCAAGTGATGCGAGAATAGGTGTGCTTTTTCAGGTGGATGGAACCAGTGTGGCATGGTCTGACACGTTTGTACATGAGATAGGTCCGGGGCAATCCGTTTATCTTACTGCGAATAATGGTCCGAACGGAACAGCCTATTGGACAGCAACAGGCACAGGAAGTCACACTGTGACAGCATGGGTTGATGACCAAAAAAGAGTTAATCAAAGCTCTTATGATAATGATAAGTATGATAAATCATTGTATGTAGCAAATGCCATTCCGGTAGAAGTGCCGGATGGAGATAAGAGCGGAGGAACAGTAAAAGCATTCGGTACTCCGGCAGGAAAAGGCGCTGCTTCCGGAATTGCAGTAAAGGTCGAAAATCAGGAAGTTGGCGTGTTTAACACGACGGTAAATAACAGTAGGATTTGGGACCAATACCGTTATCAGGATACACCGGTTTCCATATTTGAATTTAGTGGAACAGTGACGGTTAGAATTGTTGTAAATAAAACATTAAATAGCAGTACAGTAGTGAGACCGTTATCTGCAGGGGTTACACCTAAGATTGTGACAGAAAATGGTATTAATTATGTGGAATTTAAGTTATCAAAAAATGGTACATACACAGTAGAATTTAATGGTGAAACAGAAGGCGCATTACAATTGATTGCAAATCCGATAACGCAGGAGCCTACCGGAAATGTTATCAGGGTTTCTTCCGGAACTTCCAGAGGTGAAACATATGTAGGCAGTGGACAGACTCTTTATATAGAAGGTGGAGCTGCTGTATATGGCAGAATTACATTGGGAAGCAATGCAAAAGTCGTAGGAAGTGGTATTTTAGAACCGGGTGGAGCCTGGGGAAACATTTCTCTTAACATTACAGGGGTAAATAATTCTTCTGTGGAGGGAATTACAGTAGTGAATCCACCGAGCTGGATTGTAGAGTGCAGGGACAGCAGTTATATTACATTTAATTATTTTCATATTTTATCTGCCACCCCAAACAGTGACGGAATATCTATACAGTCCTCTAACCATGTTACGATAAATAATGGATATTATAGAACGTGGGATGACGGTGTGGTTTTGAAAAATTATTCCGCAGGTAATTATACAAATAACGTATCAGTAAACAATTGTGTATTTTGGACAGATTTGGCACAGTCTATGGAAATTGGAGCTGAGACAAATAAAGGCTCCGGTGGAGGACCAACCATATATACAGCACATTTTACGGATATAGACGTAATACATGCGTTCCATAAACCGGCAATCAGTATACATAACTGTGATAATGCCACAGTATCAGATGTCATTTGGAAGAATGTTACGGTGGAAGATGCTCAGATGGGTAACAATCATGGATATGGTGACGGTTGGCCGATACTAATTGATATTACCAATATATATGGCGGTGAAGTGGATGGAACAGCAGGTGGTTGGACTACCGTCGGAGGCAGAGGCATAATTGATAATGTAACACTCGAAAATATCAAATTATTACAGTGGGAAAATGACTGGAGTGGCAAATCTCCAAATGGGAAAGCTCCTGGAATAAGAATTAGAAACAGTGAGCGCGGTGGAACGATTACAAATATAAAAATTAATGGTCTCAAAGTTGGAGAACATAACATCCGTTCTGTAAGCGACATAAATCAATATATGTATTCCTATACAGACGGAACGTCGAATAAGGACAAATTCTTCGGATTTGATTACAATAATCAATTAAAATTTAATTAAAAATTAACTAGATATAAAATAAATAATAGATAGCATTAAGTGTGTGGCAAAAATTGAAAGGGCTTTAGATGTGACACAGGGTATATTTATTATTTACTTATAATAAAAATTTAATCCAATATTATGGGAGGAGAAGAACAATGAAGTTAAGGAAAATCCTTAGAAAAGCAATGTCTCTGACAATGGCATTGACCTTTGTAGTGACAAGTGTCAGTTTTCCGTCATTTGTAAACCCTGCAAATGTTAAGGCTGAAACTGCAAAGGCGCCGGGAAATATTCCGGGGAATGCACAGATATTTTTTGATGCGAATGGCGAAAATCAGTCATTCAATATAGAGCATTACTGGGATGTTTACAATCAGGTATTGAATGGTAATGCTACAAACATTGCAAATAAGTTGGTTCTCACATCATCCACAGATGGTGGTATTATTTCCGGTAATTCGGAAGGCACAGGTGCCGGTGATGGAGAAGTGGCAGACAGTGGAAACCATACACAAACATATACAGTAAGTGTTCCTTCAAACAATGGATATGCAAGTGGCAAATCCATAGGAGGAGTGAATATTCCTAAGGGAGCAAAAGTTACGTTGACAGGACCGGAAGGTAATTTTGTTTTTGGAACTCTTTCTATAGGTACAAAAACATATAATTTGTCAGCGACAAGCAAGGGAATTGATTTTGATGTGGATGGTACAGTAAATTATCAGGGAACAGCTGAGCCTTGGGCATCTCCGACAAATACAGGAGGAATTAACGGGTTTATAGGCGGAGCAGCAATTACGCTTAAAGATACCCCGGTTGTTCAAAATGGTAATGTTACAATTGAGCTGGAGAATGCATATGCAGATGTCGATTTTAATTTAACTGTTTCATGGACCGGTGATGCTGTCTATGAAGGCGCAGCATCATCAGATGGTATTTTAAAAATTGACTATGAGACCGGACAGCAGAAAACATGGTACGCAGCTCATAATGGAACCGGTATTCAGGATTTTGGAAGTCATTACTATTCCGATGGAACTTACACTATTGTAGGATGGGGGGGGTCGCTGAGTAACAGCAGATATAAGTATCAGTTGAATATAAAGATGAAGAGTGGCAGGGCTGATGTGAATACGGCAGACATTGCAAATTATATGAATATATGTCTGTATGACAAGGATGGAAATTGTTTACAGGTAATTTCACCAAGCCAGCTGTCAGCAGCTTATGTATCAACAGATGCACAAGGATATTCATTATATCAGATACGCATAGATGAGGACCATGATGGAATCAGCCCTCAGCAGTATACACAGGGTATTAAGTTATATTTTAATGGTACAGCTGAGAAACATAGGGGAACATTATTAGTAAAAGATGTTACGGTAAATTCATCCTTTGAAGGTGAGGTTTCAGAAGATGATTTTAGTCCTTTTACATATGACATCAACGAAAAATTTAATGGTTTTATGGATGACCAGGCAATAGATAATCCACTCCCATTTTTGCGTTTGGCGCAATATGCCGGAACACCTTGGAGTGATTTGGGATTGGATGGAAGATATGACAGGGAAGGTGGTAATACCGGTACTGTTGCAGGTTATAATGTTTCATTAGAACAAAAGTGGCATTTATGGACAATGTCTACATCGGATGCAAATATTGTTAAAGGAAATGTCAATAACGATTCCGTGAGAGATGCACTTCAGATTAAGTACAGTAATGGTGGCACAGTGAATGCACAGTCCAGAGGTAATCATACAACCTATACTAATCTCGACGGGCAGGTTGCCAAAACAGGTGAGTGGCTCGTGATGACGCTTAGAGCAGCTGATTTTGACCCGAATATCAAATTAGTTCTTAAAAATAAAGGTGAGGTAGTGAAAACGATACCTATCGTAAGTGCCGGTGGAACGGATTCAGATTGCTTTGTGGATTCTACAAAGAATAATGCAGAAGTTATAACAGCTGATACGATTCGGTCAGAATATCAGACAGTTTATTATCATCTGAATGGCAACGGAGAAGATATTTCATTTGATTCTGTTTCATTTGATTTTAGCGATGTAGAAGATATTGATGCGGTTTCAAGATATATGTATGTAACAGAGATTTATCTTTTAAATCCTGATGTACAGATTAGTAAGAAAGTAAAAGTAAATGATGGTACATTTACGGCAGACTATACATCAGCCAATGAAGAAGATACTCTTACATATCAGATGACAATTAAAAACAATGGTGCATATGCAGCTGAGAATATTGAAGTAAGAGATACGGTTCCGGCCGGTGTGACATATGTAAGCGGCGGTACTTATACTGCAAGTGATAACACAGTTTCATGGACCATATCAAGCCTTGAGGCTGGCGCTGAGACTACAGTAGAATTTGCTGCAAAAGTAAATAGTGAAAATAATGGTTTAATCCGTAATACTGCAAAGATTACAAGTGTGAATGGAGAGAAGGTAAATACAAATTCTAATACTGTTACGACGACAGTACAGAAAGAAACTCCGGAAAAGTTTGTATATTTTGCAGAAGTCGGACAAAAAACATCTTTGCCGATGGTGCTTGGCACAACGTCAGGAACAACAACAGAGACAACAAAGACGTCAAAGGATTATACGGTAACTGTGCCATTTACAAGCAATGGTTCGGCAAGTAGTGGAAGTATACAGAATGTAAGTATCCCGGAAGGCGCCACTGTAACGTTAAAGGGACCAACGAACGGTGGTTTTGTTATGACAGATGTTACTCTCAATAATAAAACATTCTATACAGATAGAGACCATCAGGGTGCAGATAACGGATATACACAGAATGGCAGATTGAACTATCATTGTAAAAATAATCAACCGGAAAATGGCGCTTATGATGGTGAAAACTTAAATGGTAAAATAAGTGGATTTTTGAATGAAGATTCATCGATAACATTAAATAATGTTCCGGCGGGTGAAAATACATCTTTACAAATTAACTTAGAGCAGATTTATAATGAAAATAAAACTTTCACTTTGACAGTATCATATGATGAGGTTCATGAAATTCCGGGTGAGGCAACACCGGATACATTTAAAGTAATTCCACAGTCAACGGATGCAGGAGCAGCTATCGATGAGAATGGAATTGTTGGAAAGAACTCCGGCGAAATCGTATATACGAGCACAAAGACCGGAACAGATGAGTTTTATGTAAAAATTAACAAAGGTGGAGCAGAAAAAAATGTTTCCGTAACGGTTTACAGTTATAGAACGGCAAATCATATTTATGTATTAGATTATGGTCTTCCGGTAGATTTAGCTAAGGATGAAGATAGCTCTAATAACGATAATTTCTTATTAAAAGATGCTGTTTTAGACTTAAATATAGAAGGAATAAGCACAGGTTATGCTTTTTCAGGTATCGCAGACAAAAAGCGTAACATAAATGGTATTGCAGATGCAGAAGATTATGCAACACCTTATGGAATCGCTACAGGTGAAAAATTATCAAAAGATAATGGCGAGGTAACATACACATATAATAAGGCAGATAACGATACCCTCAGTGTAGTTTATACACCAAAGAAATTTATGGATAGCGTGGATACATTCTATTATGGAGTACAGGTATCAAGAGAGGGTGTGACATCAGAATTTGATTCAACAAATGCAACTCCTGTTATGGAGGGAAGAGTTGATGTGATGCCTGCGAATATTGTTTATTATGAGGATAATTTCTCAAACAGTGGAAAGGATAACACAGACCCGACAAGCGGAATTATCTATGATGGAAATAATGTAGTATCAAATGATAAAGAATTTGATGCAAAGCAGAGTAATAGTATTACACTTCAATATGGTCATGACCAGGCTTATACAAACAGCTTATCAAACTTTAGCGGAAATGGTGCTACAACATTGGGAGATATGGATGTCGCAGCATTTGAGTTTAAGGGAACAGGATTTGATATTGTCAGCAGGACAAGTGATTTGACAGGTGTTCTGATGGTCAATGTTATGGAAAAGACAAAGGATGGTGTCACAGCTGTAATCAAAAAAGATAATTTGGGATTATATGTTGAAAATGGATATAAGAACCTTGTGAAGGCAATGATGGTTGACACATATTATGTAGACGGTGACTTATATCAGATACCAGTAATTTCTTGGAAGAGTGATGACAATGAGGCTAAGGAGTATATTGTGACAATTACTTCCTGGGCGAGAGGAAATGCAGATAAGAAAGTTTATATTGACGGTATTCGTATTTATAATCCAATCACAGCAGGAAGCAGCACAAATACGGGTGTAGGCGATGATAATGGTACTGTAACAGACCAGTATGCAGCAATTGGAGAAGATAAAGCTCAGATAAGAGAAATTAGAGAATTGATTTTCGGCAAAGGATTTGAGTTTAATTATGACAATCCTTTAGATTCCAAATTTGATGGAGAACCGGAAGCTTCACTTATCAGATTTGACCCGGATATTGTGGACAATGCAAGTGGAAATAAGGGGGTATTTTTATCAGGAAGCACGGTTGTTGAATCTGTGGACGAAAACGGAAATACAACAGAGCCGGGAAGTGTTGCAGAGATTACAAAGGATATGATGGCATATGCAGTCCAGGGACCAAATAATGAGTTGTATTTAGGAAAATACAATGGATTTGGATTTAAGGCAACATTAAATGATAATATGAATACAAATACAACATTGCAGATTGGTATTAAGAGGGTTACGGGTAAGCATCATGACCTTCAGTATTGGACAAAGGATAAGAGCTGGGTAAGATTGACATATGATTATGGAAACAATACTATTTTCTCGGCAACGGAAAATTACTATAAGATACCTGTTGATAACATGCCTGTGGAAACTGTAAATGGAAAGAAAACTTATACAGTTATGATAAGAGAAATGCCACAGGAGGGAAGTATTGAGGGTGACTTTATTTCACTTACGAATTTAAAGGTGAACAATTACACAATTGCACCACTGTCTGAAGATGTCTTTATTAAGACAAGCGAAGATAGTGCCCTTATTCCGGTAAACTTCAAGAATTTATATGGTGTGGATGCACAAAGCAGCAGTATTGCTGCCGGTACAGTGGCAGCTTACACATTTACAACATCAACAGATGTCGAGCGTGTAAAAGTTGAAATTGCCGGAAAAGAAGTAAGAGGTGTGAGAGCGCTTCACAGTGATAAAGATGGTGTAAGAACATGGACAATTAAATTTAAGCCAGCAAGCAGTGTAAGCGAGTTTAATGTTACTACATACAATTCTATTGACAATTATTCTACGGTTACAGTTCAGGCGAAACCGGTAAATGAGTAGGAGGTAAATGGAATGAAAAAACAATACAGTAAACCAGTAATAAATATAGAAAATTTTGAAATGGATATTGACATTTTAGCGAGTCTTACTGCGGCAGAGCTTGATGTAGTGAAAAAACAGTTTGAAAATATGTTTGGTCGTGGTCTGAATGCGGCGGAACTTGAGATTGCATGGGCAGATTATCGGGACCGCTATCTGGGTCAGTATGATAATGTAACAAGTGGACTTTGCTACCATTCAACAGGTGGTTTGTCATAAATTTGGTTAATTAGCAGAGGTTGCGGTACTAAGAAATAGATTATATATAATAATGTTCTTAGTACCTCAGCCTTTTTTAGAAAATTATGGATATAAGTTTAAGTATTGCAGGATTAAAAATATTATTAAAAAACATTAAGATAAAAAAAATACCGTCGCAATTTCTACCATTTGTGGTAGAGAATAATAATGAAAAAGAGGATATTAACTATAAATTTTTGGATATAGATATGTTGAATCAAGGGCATATGAAATCCATATTAAAAACATGTAGACATGAAATATATAAAGACGGTAACGCGTATATCAAAGAGTCGTGGTTGAGAAAAGAGGACGGAAAAGAGGAACATTATTATACAAAATTTGAATGGGGAAAAAGAGAAATAAAGATATATGTTCCATTTCGTTTATTATCAGCAGAGTTTGTCGAACATTATCTCAATAATCTTCTGATGTTTGATTGCGTAATAGGATGGCATCATCGAATTATAATGCATGCATCAATTGTAAATTATAATTGCGAAGCGCTTTTGTTCACAGGTCCTTCCGGTATCGGAAAATCTACACAGTCAAATCTATGGCAGGAATATATGGGAGCAGATATTATAAATGGTGACAGGGCAATATTAGATGTGGAAAAAGATGGAGTTGTCGCATATGGTTCTCCTTATGCGGGCAGTTCCGGCATATATAGAAATGAGTTCTGCAAAGTAAGAGCAATTATATTTTTGAGTCAGGAACCGGAAAATCGTATTAGAAAATTGAGTCCGGCGGAGGCATACAAAGTATTGTTTCCGAGATTTTCTATGGTGAGATGGGATGATGTTGTGGCAGAGGAGTTTATGTCTACGGTGGCGGAAATAATTAGTAGAATACCTGTATATCATTTGGGATGCAGGCCGGATAAAGAAGCGGTAGGATTAGCATATCAGATGGTGTTTTCAGACGATAAAATAGAAATATAAAGTGAGATGAGACGGAATGAGTAGTTTAAATAATAATGCTCAGATAAGAAAAAAATTGAATGACAAAGCGGCAATACAGAAAATTCCCCTGAATGGTATTTTTGAATTGACGCCTCTTTGTAATATGGATTGCGAAATGTGTTTTATCCGTATGTCAAAAGAAGAAATGGAAAAGACAGCAAGATTTCGCACAGCAGAAGAATGGATTGATTTGGGCAGACAGTGTGTGGATGCCGGTATGTTGTTTTTGTTGATTACAGGGGGAGAACCGTTTTTAAGAGAAGATTTTAGAGAAATATATACAGCGCTCAGTCAGATGGGAATTATGATAGCAATTAATACCAATGGGACGCTGATTGATGAAGATACTGTTGCGTGGTTGAAAAAAAATCCGCCAATGCGAATAAACATTACAATGTATGGAAGCAGTAATCAAACATATGCTGAAATTTGTGGGAATCCTTTGGGTTACGATAAGGTTACGAGGGCAATCGATATGCTGATAAATGCCGGAATTCAGGTTAGAATTAATGTCAGTTTTACACCGAAGAATGTGTGTGACATGGAAGGAATTTATGCATTTGCAAAGGATAGAAATATTCAAGTGAAACCAACTATTTACATGTTTCCGCCTTTAAGAAAGTCGGTTGATAGTAAATGCGAAAATAGAATAGATGATATTCGTTTTTCATCAAAAGAGGCGGGAACAGTATTGTTTCAGACAAGAGAGCAGCAAATGGGAAAAGAAAATTTTCATATTTTTTTAAAAATGCAAAACCAGGGAGTATTTAATTTGGCTGATAAAGAAGAATGTAATGGAAAGTGTGAGAATGAAATAGGATGTTACGCAGGACAATGCTTTTTTTGGATTACATGGGATGGAAGAATGCTGCCTTGTGGAATGATGAATGAACCTGTTTCGTATCCGTTTAGGGATAATTTTTTAGAGAGTTGGAATCAGATATGCAGAAAGACTGAAGAAATGCATATGCCAAAGGCTTGTGTAAAATGTAAAAATCGTAAATCATGTGCAGTCTGTATGGCGGTAGTAAAAGCAGAGCAGAGTGGAAGCGGTAAGCCGGAGTATCTGTGTGAAATGACACAACAGTATCAGAAACTTTGTGAAGAGATACTGGGAAAGGACATTTATGATGAAAAATAAAAAAAATGCATTTATCTTATTGGGCATAATTTTTGGATTAGCAATTATTATCTGTATTATTTTATTTGCCGGAAAAGACGGGGAAGAAAATAGTGAGAATGTTACAAAACCAATATCTAATTTAGGAGATGTCACAGGAACAGTAAAGAACAATGAAACTTTCATTGAACCGGAGGAAGATAGCATTGATATCAATAAGATTCAGGGTTTTTCACCGAATAAAAGTTATAATAAACAGGTAAATAAAAAATCTGACGAGGAGACAAAGAGAGTAAATGCAAAAGATGATACGAAAAGAGATGACGCGAAAGAGGAGAATAGAGTCTATAAACTTTCGGACGAACGGTTACAGGTTGCGTCGGTAGGCGCTTACACCGGAAATTTTATTGAAGATGGAAGTGACGAGGCAGTAAAAGGAATTACAGCTATGGTTGTCACAAATAACTCTGAAAAAATGCTGCAGGTTGGTGATATTACATTTCAGGTAAACAAAAAGGAACAGGCAAAGTTTAGAATTACGAATTTGATGCCTCATACCTCTGTTTTAGTATTAGAATTAAATAGAAGAAAATACAGAGAAAAGGACGATTACTCTTTTGGAAATGTTGCAACAGCATATTTGGACAAGCCAACAATACCGGAAGATAAATTTGAAATTATAAAAGATAATGGTAAGTTGACGCTTGTAAATAAGACAGAAGAAAAATATGATACAGTATATGTATATTATAAGTATGCGAGGTCAGGCGGAGTATATATGGGAGGAATCACATATAGAGTTCCATTTGAAAATGTTGGAGCAAAGAAAAGTGTTGAATCTATTGCAAATCATTTTAGTAAGGATAGCAGTAGGATTATAGATATGCAGATTTTAAATGAACAGTAGGATAGAAGTTGAAAGGTTTGGTATAAGACATGAAAAAAAGTTTGAGAGGATTTCGTATACTCGCAGCTGTGATATTGGTATTTTCCCTTGTTTTAGAGTGTGGGGTATCACATATAAATTATGTTTCGGTAATGGCAAAAGAAACGATTAAAACGGGTATTTGTGGAGATAATGCAGATTGGTATTTTAATATGGAAACAGGAGTTTTGACTGTTATCGGCAGTGGCGAAATGTATGATAATCCGGGTTTTCACCAGTTGAATATAAAAAAAGTTGTGATTGAAGAGGGAATTACAAGTATTGGAATGGATGCCTTTATATATATGTCATCCATCACAGAGCTTGTACTGCCTGAAACGTTAGAGAAAATTGGAAGCTGGGCATTTTGGGGATGTGATGGGATTCATGAAATATCTTTACCATCTTCTTTAAAAAGTATTGGAGAGGTTGCATTTGAAAAGTGTACATCGCTGAAATGGGTAAGTGTTAATAGTCAAAATAAGATGTTTACTTCTGTTGATGGAGTTCTTTATAGTAAGGATATGAGAGAAATACTTTTATATCCTGCGGCAAAGGATGGGGATAGTTACGAGATTCCGGGCAGTGTCAAGTCTGTAGGATTGTATGCATTTGACTATAACCAAAATTTAAAGATGTTGACGATTCCGGCAAGTGTTGAGACACTGGGAGGAACAAAACCTTTTACGGGAGCAATTTCTCTTACAGAGATTTGTGTAGATAAAGAAAACCGGAAATATAGTTCTATCGATGGAAATATTTATAGCAAAGATGGTACAAAGCTGATTAAGTATGCTATGGGAAAAGCAGATGGGGAGTTTGCAATACCGAATCATGTCACTTCTATTGAGAGCAGAGCATTTCAAAATTGTAATAATCTGAAAAAGATAACAGTATTGGATAGTGTAATTTCTATTGGCGCAGATGCATTTGATACATCTATAGGTATTTGTGCTTACCAGGGTTCTGCAGCGTATGAGTATGCGATTGGAAATGGATTGGCTGCAGATGTTTTAGAAACAAAAGAGATAAAGTCTATTGAAATTCAACAACTTCCTAAAAAAATAAAATTTGCCGTGGGTGACACTTTTAATAGCGTGGGTCTTATCATAAAAGTTGATTATACGGATGGAACTTTTGGTTTGAGAAATAAGGATTTGGAACTAGAGGGATTTAACTCAGAGAAAACAGGTGAATGTATTATAACTGTTCGATTTGGGGAGTTTTGGACGACATATAAGGTAGAGATTGTAGACAGTATAGAAAAAGAGCACATCGTGCCGGGTCAAAAAATTAATGTGGACATTATCGAAAAAGGTCAGATTTATTATATGAATTTTACTCCTGAGAAAACAGGTGAATATAATATTGTGGCAAACAGTGGAAGTGATACATATGGAATTGTCTATGACGAGGCGGGAAATGTTGTGGCAAGTAATGATGATACAGCAACAGGCAGTGATTTTAGTATCACTCATACGTTTGAAGGGGGGGTTACTTATATTGTTGCAGTCGCATTTTCCGATGAAGAAGAACTCGGAAGTTTTCAAGTAGAGGTTAAGGGGAAAGAAACAGAGGAATCTACGACAGTAAAATCAGGTGATGAGACAACAACTCATGAAGATGTGAAACCGACAACTCCTCCGACATGGAATTACGAGGAAAGGACAACGTCTTCCAAAATAAAAGTGCCTCGTGCAAAAGTAAAATCAGCATTGAAAAAGAAAGGTTCTAAGACAATTAAAATTTCGTTGAAGAAAATTAAAGGTGTGAAAAAATATAAGGTTCAGGTTAGCACATCTAAGAAATTTAAGAAAATCTTAGTCAGAAAAACGGTAAAAAAAGTTTCTTTTAAAATAAAGAGTAAGAAATTAAAGAATAGAGAGAAACTGTATGTTCGGGCAAAAGTTATAAAGGTTGTAAATAAAAAAAGCTGTTTGGGAAAATGGTCTAAGGCGAAGAAAATAAAAGTTAAGAAATAAATGTATTCTCAGGGTATCTGGAAATAAATTAATTCCAGATACCCTGAGATTTTTATTTTATATTCTTTTTACATATGTCATTGAGGCAGCAGCGTTCACAATGTGGTGTGGTGCGTGCAGTACAGATATCCCTTCCATGATAAACAAGCCTGTGGCAGAAATCGCTGCCTTCTTCGGGAGGAATAATTTTCCATAATTCCATTTCTACTTTTTTTGGTTCTTTAATTCCATTGACCAATCCCATTCTGTTGACGAGACGAATACAGTGGGTATCGGTGACGATAGCGGGTTTGCCAAAGACGTCTCCCATAATAAGGTTAGCGCTTTTTCTTCCAACACCCGGGAGTTTTAATAATTCTTCCATGTTATCAGGTACTTTACAGTCAAATTCATCTCTGAGCATTTTCATACAGAGGCTAATATCTCTGGCTTTACTCTTGCCAAGTCCGCATGGTCTGACAATTTCTTCAATTTCTTCTACGGGAGCATTTGCTAATGCCTCAATATCAGGAAATTTTTCATAAAGTTTAGGTACGATAATATTTACTCTCGCATCCGTACACTGAGCGGCGAGACGAACACTTATGAGTAACTTCCAAGCGTCGTTATAGTCTAGTGTACATCCTGCATCAGGATATTCTATCGCTAATCTTTTAATAATTTCGGCGGCAAGTTCTTTTTTTCTCATTTGGTTTTCCTCTCATAATCTTAAAGTAATTATAAAATATTATATCATATAAAGGTTTTAACTGAAACCAATATAATTTTTTATTGTAAACTATTAAAAAAAATGAGAATGTTATATAATAGAAAAAATAGATATGGAGAAGAGTGTTATGTCAAAATTTTTAGATATGGAACCCGTATGGATTAGAAAACCAAAGCAGGAAATTATTGCATCAGATAGAGTCGAAATTGTCACGGAACCGAGAACAGATTTGTGGCAACGTACATATTATGGCTTTCAAAATGATAATGCCCCTGTTCTGCAAGTAGAAACTACTGAAAAGTATTTTTCATTTGTAGTTAAAACAATGTTTGAAAGTGAATATAGATTTGACCAGTGCGGTGTGGTAATGTATATTGATAGCGAGAACTGGTTTAAAGCGTCTATTGAATATGAAAATAAGGAATATCAGAGACTTGGAAGTGTAGTGACGAATCAAGGCTATTCCGATTGGGCTACTACAGATATTCCAGCAGGCATAAAAGAAATGTGGTATCGTTTTAGCAGAAGGGAAAGTGATTTTTGCATTGAGTGTAGTCCGGATGGACAAAAGTTTAAACAGATGAGAATTTTTCATATGTGGAAAGGTAAAGAAGAAATAAAATTTGGGATATATGCCTGCAGCCCGGAACAGTCTTCTTTTAAAGCTGTATTTACAAATATGGAAATTACAGAATGTAGATGGAAAGCACATAAGTAAATTATTACAGAAATAAAGCAATTAGTAAAAATATATGACAAATTATAGGAAAAAGCATTAAAAAAATATCATATTAAAATTAAGTAGAAAATATTAATAGGAGCATTAAAATGAATAGAAAAAAATTGTTGATATGTATTAGCACTATTCTTATTTTTGTTGGCATACTTTCATTTTTGATAGTATTTAAAGAAAAAGATTATTCTTTTGAAATCAAAAAATTAGATATTGGGACTGAGAATATTTATGTCAAATATGAAGTTGGTAATGACATTGATGGAGAGAGTTCCTGGATAGAAGAACTAATTATAGCGAATGGTGTTGATAAAATTATTCTAAATGATTGTTCATCAATAAAAACTGATGACGAAAATGTATTTATTGAGAAATATTATTTGCAATCTAATTTTCCGGAAAAAAGAGAAAAGGAAATCATTGCTAGTCTAAAGAAATTTATAGGGAAAGAAGTTAGCGTTAGCGCAAAACTTCATGTTAATGATAAGAAAAGTCAGGAAGTAACATGTAAAATTTCATATAAGATTAATGATTTTATGAGTGAAAAAAATCAAGAAATTAATACACCATTTGTTGTTGATGATAATATTGTAAATTTAAAAAGTATAACATTTGATAAATATTTTATGACCTTAAATGTCGAAAATGAAGATGATGTTGACTCGTATGTATTTTTTGATGTTAAAGATGACAATAATGATAGCATTCAAAATTTGGGAGGAGATGGAGAAAGACAAATATTTTGGAATAAAAACGATTTAAAAAATATTACTGTATCAGCATATACAAAAGAGCACCCATTGGATGATGATACGATAAGAATAAAAATACCAATTAAATAGATATTTTTTTTGAAAACTTTAAGTGTTTAAAAGAATTTTAGAATCCTGTAGTAGTAATAAGGGTTTGTATACAGAGTAAATCCGGCAATAGCATCAAAGCGTTGCTGGATTTTTTTATTCTTTTTATATATGTCATTGAGGTAGAAGCACTCACAATATGGTGTGGTGCGTGCAATACAGATATCTCTTCCAAATAAAAATCACACAATTTTAAGCTTTAGTTAAATTAAAAAAATAATTAAAAATAAAATCAAAAGTCATATAAAAAAGCATTGACAACACACATACAAAATGATACTATTTCATTACCTAATACAGATATATAAACAGTATGCAACGCATTATTCAGAACGAGTGATATTTAAGATGCTGTGAAAGATTATGAATGAACATTTGTAAATTATCACTATTTCCCATTTGTTTCCGTGTTTGATGTATCTGTGAAGGAAATTTTACGATAGGGGGTGAGATTATGGATGTATTTTTGCAAGAGCATGGTAAGACCATCTTTATAGCAGTATGCATTTTACTGCTTGTTGGGGTGGCTTATGTTATTGGTCCGATTGTTAGCGAATCGATAAAAAGTTTCGTAAACAGTTATTCGGGTTCAGTAACATTTAATGCTGTTGCCGGTAAGATACCGTCGGGAAAATAAAGAATCTGACGGTTTGGTGCTATAAAATTTAAAAATAAAAAATTAAATTTTATAATTCGTGTTAATACATATTTTGTTATAATTTATTTTTTTGTTTCAAGTCATATTGAAAGTGATAGGGAGATGTTGGTATGAGAAAGCTGTCATTACCTTATAGAGCATTTGGGCAGCTCTTAAAATATATTTTAGATGATAATATTACAGATATAAACTGGAGTCAGGGATTATGGGTAAACGACCTAAATAAAGGACGTTATAAAATAGATGGTTTTTGTTTAGATGATATTTTTGTTCAACAATTTTATACCCGAATCAGTAATCTGATGAATATTCAGTTTAATCAAAATAATCCTCTGCTAGAGGCAGAGACAGATACTTTAAGAATATCTATACTACATGATTCGGTGACGAATACAGGAATCAGTATAAGTATTAGAAAGACTCCGGCAGTACGCAGGATTTATAGGGACAGTATGATTCATAATGGCTATTGCACGGAATTAATTGATATTTTTATGGAAAATGCAATACGGGCACATTGTACTGTAGTTGTTGGAGGATTACCTGGAGTAGGAAAAACCGAATATATAAAATATTTGACAAACTACATACCTCCTTATGAGCGGGTTTATACAATAGAGGATAACTTGGAATTAAGATATTCTGCGATAAATCCCGGAAAAGATTGTGTAGAAATAAAGGTGAGTGAAACATTTGGGTATGCCGAGGCATTAAAGGCAAGTAAGAGGCAGCTTCCAACATGGGTTTTACTGGCAGAGGCTAGAGGAAAAGAGATTAAATATCTGTTGGAGAATATTTCGGCAGGAGTACATTGCCTGACCACAGTTCATTTAGACGATGCCGGTAAAATTCCCGACCGCTTTAGAAATATGGGAGAGAAGATTAATGAAAATGACGTGTATTCCTTTATTGATTTAGGAGTACAGTTACGGTCTGTGGTAAAAACAGGTGAAAAAATTAAAAGGTGTATCTCACAGGTTATGTGTTTTTCGCGGCATCATGAGAAAAATGAAAAAGTAATGCTGTATGAAGATGGAAAAATATTAACTGAAGATATTCCAAAAGATATCATGAGAAAATTTGAGTTTGCAGGAATAAAAAATCCTTTTGTAAGGGAGATTAGAGGTGAGAGATAAGATTGTAAAAATACTAAAATATTCTTTAAAAGTGTTGTTGATGATATTGGGAATATGTCTGATTTATAGACTCAGTGTAATACCAACTGCTACTTGTTTATTTTCGGCTATGATTTTTCAAGTTTATTTTAATAGAGAAGAGAGAAAAAGAAAAAGGTATTTAGAAAAATATAGGGAAGTAATTCTTTATATGGAACAGATAATTTATTCATTTAAAAAACAGCCTAAAATAAGAATTGCATTAAATGATGCACAGAAAGTTTGTTCCAGTAGAATGAAAGAAATTATAGAAGAAGTTATTGTGAATATTGACTCGAAAATGTCAGATAAAATATACGAGGAATCTCTGGATATTATACGAAAAGAATATGATTGTAAAAGGTTGAAATCTCTTCATGAGTTTTTGATTAAAATAGAATTACATGGAGGGCAATATGAAAGCTATATTCATATATTACTTGAGGATATAAAAGAATGGAGTGATAGATTAACATTATTGATAAATGATGTGAACAGAGTAAAAAGAAATGTTGTAATTTCTATTTTTTCTACTTTGACAACGTGCGGTTTTATGGCATATCTGATACCAAAACAATATAGATATACGGAACATATTATATATCAGATTGGTTCAGCATTCATGATTATA
>NZ_CALGRE010000028.1 GCF_937958975.1 uncultured Eubacterium sp.
GTCTTTCTCGTCATCCATTCCCACATTTACCAACTCTGCTGTATATTTATGAAACACCACGCTTCTGTGGAGAAGCTGTATCGTTCATTTTCTTGTTCAAAGAGTTATAACTCTTTAACAAAGCAGGAGCAGTAGACTTCTTAACTGCTGTCTGACGTCCTTTTCTTACTAACTGGTTAAATGTAGGCATCCCTGTTTCACCTCCTGTTATTAGAATTATGTGTTAATTTGTTACACATACATGCAAAAGGGCACACTACTCCCTTTAAGCATGCCCTACTATTATATTCTGTTAAATTTTAAAAGTCAACCCTTTTCAATCGTAACTGTACTTTAAATAAATCTCCATCTAAAATAATCTGAAGACTTCCCTCCTGGCGCTCCATAATGCTTTTTGCAATTGACAATCCAAGACCACTTCCCTCCGTAGTTCTTGAAACTTCACCTCTCACAAAACGCTCCATCAATTCATCGCCACTAAAATTTAGCTTACCTTCTGAAATATTCTTCAAAGACACAACAGCCATGCTTCCTTTTATTTCTATATCAATATAAACTCTTGTGTTTGATAATGCATATTTGCAAATATTACTGTACAGATTATCAAGAGCTCTCCATGTCTTTCGACCGTCTGCATTAACATATATAGCTTCTTTTTCAAAATTTTTCACGATTTCTAAACTCTTATCGGCAAACCGCTCCTCATATTCAGCGAGACTCTGATTCACCAGCTGTACAATATCTATTTTTTCACATTGCAGTTCAATTACACCGGAATTTAATTTCGATGCCTCCACCAAATCTTCTGTCAACGTCTTCAGCCTTTGTGATTTTCTATCCAATATATCCAGATATGTCTTCGCCTTCGGGCTATCCAGTCCATCAGTTTTCAGCAAATCAATATAATTAATAATTGAAGTAAGAGGTGTCTTCAAGTCATGTGAAACATTTGTTATCAGTTCCGTTTTCATTCTTTCATTCTTAAGACTTGAGGCAACTGCCACCTCCAATCCGTCTCCAATATGATTAATATCTTGTGCCATCTTCTTATTGGAAACAAACTTTAATTTCTCATTTATTTTATAAGAAACCTGTCCTCCTGCAATTTTCTCAGCCCCCTCAATTAAAATCTCTTTTTCTTTAAAATAAACCCATAATAATACACATCCTGCAACAATTGGTGAAACAAAAACGAACAATACTATTATTTCACCGTTCAATACACTTACAAAAGCCACATCCGTAAAAAATATTACCGCAGCAATACATCCCCAGAGAATCGTTTTTCCTGTAATTTTTAAATTTCCATATATATTCACAGCAATATGTTTTATCCCCCTAAATATCGCCGCCATTAAAGTTGTCCTACACAAGCATTTGCATTTGATTCTTCTTGCAGCACTTTCACAAAGCTGTGTCAGACTTTCCACGAATATTAAAGCAAATATCACTCCTATGACAAGGACAACCTCTTCAGAATATAAATCCTCCAAAACCTTAATAGCGAAAATTGCTGCAATGCAAAAAATAGCCAACGCCAGGTCAATCCAAAGTTTATCTATCGGAAAAGTATGCGCTTTATCCCCTTTTTCCTTATGACCTGCAATAATCAAAAGCCAAACAAACAAAATCAATGAAACAACAACTAGGATTAAGGTAAGAATTGCCCACTTCAATGCCAGGTTAGCATCCTTTTGTACCTCCTCAGACGTAACCCCCTTCTCCTCAACATAATATTTCATTCGTCCGAGATGTGTATCATCCGATAAATTCTTCCTTACCTTTACCTCAATCTGAATATTATTTTTTTCAAAAAACTTTTTCATATCTTCCAGGTCAAATCCCCATGTAGAACCTCTATCGTCTACATAAACAAATTCCCCGCCCCATTCAAATTCAGAATCAAATCTATCCATATTAAGCAGTTTTTCGTTTATTTCTTCTTTAAAATAGAAACCATTCTTATCAAAGGCCGCCCTATTTTCATAGAACTTATTTTCCTCTCCCCCCTCATTCTTTCTGGTGATTTTTCCATCTGTCACACTCCAACAGAACCCCTCGTCCAGCCATTCTTTTTCAGGTAAAACTACGTCTTTAAATTTGTGGTTTTTACCTTCACCAAAAACATTTCTATAATTCATTTGTGCGTATACTTCAAAAATAACTGTTTTTAAATTATTGATATATGTATTTTCATATTCCTTTTGAGCATCCGATACAGTCATTCCCGTATATATTCCCGACCAAATATTGTGAGCAACAGTAAGACTCAGCACACTTGAAAATGTTAAAACCAAAATAATACAATGTAACACGACTCTTTTTCTTGTCATATCCCTCTCCTCCTATATAGAAACCCGTTCATTTTTCTCGATTTTATACCCCAGTCCCCACACAACTTTTAAATATCTTGGTTCCTTCGGGTTAATTTCGATTTTTTCGCGGATATGGCGGATATGTACAGCTACTGTATTATCAGCAGCAATCGCTTCCTCATTCCAGACACTCTCATAAATCTGCTCAATTGTAAATACTCTGCCGGGAGATTTTATCAATAATAAAAGGATATTGTATTCATACGGTGTTAGTTTTACCGGCTCACCGTCCACAGTTACTTCCTTATTCTCATCATTCACCTGTAAACCACCGACAACATACACATTATTTCGAGTCTCTGCAATTGCCCCTAATTTTGTATAACGCCTGATTTGGGATTTCACTCTCGCAATCAATTCCAGAGGATTAAATGGTTTCGTCACATAGTCGTCTGCACCGATATCAAGTCCTATCACTTTGTCTGAATCTTCTGACTTTGCCGACAAAATGATAATAGGAATACCGCTCTTTTGCCGTATTTGTATTGTTGCCCTGATACCATCCAGCCTCGGCATCATAATATCGAGCAATAAAAGATGCACTTCCTCAGTCTCGAGCTTTTCAAGCGCCTCCAGCCCATCATATGCTTTTATAACATTATATCCCTCTTTTGTCAGATAAATTTCAATTGCCTCGACAATTTCCTTATCGTCGTCACAAACCAGTATATTGTACATATCTTCCTCCATTTTTTTTGTAATCTTTTGATTACTTGAATATAGGATATAATAGAATTATTAATATAGGTTAAAAACAATTCTTAAGAAATTCTTAATAGGCACAAAAAACAAATCAATCCTAAAGCTCACAATTATTAACAGTCCTCGGAAATGGAATTACATCCCTGATATTTGCCATCCCTGTAAGATACATAATCATCCTCTCAAATCCAAGTCCAAATCCTGCATGTCTCGCTGTGCCGTATTTTCTAAGTTCCAAATAAAAATTATAGTCAGACTCATTAAGTCTCAATTCCCTCATACGTTCTTTCAACACCTCAAGATTTTCTTCCCTCTGACTTCCTCCAATAATCTCACCAATGCCCGGAACGAGACAGTCCATGGCTGCAACCGTCTTTTTATCTTCGTTCAATTTCATATAAAATGCCTTAATTTCTTTTGGGTAATCTGTCACAAAAACGGGTCTCTTAAAAATTTCTTCTGTCAAATATCTTTCATGTTCCGTCTGAAGGTCTGACCCCCAGCTTACTTTATATTCAAAATTATCATTATGTTTTTCTAAAAGTTCTATCGCTTCCGTATATGTTACACGCCCAAATTCTGAATTTACCACATGATTTAATCTATCCAACAACCCCTTATCCACAAAACCGTTAAAGAAATTCATTTCTTCCGGAGCATTTTCCAACACATATTGAATAATATATTTAATCATTGCTTCCGCAAGCTCCATATCATCCTCCAGGTCTGCAAAAGCAATTTCCGGCTCAATCATCCAAAACTCTGCCGCATGTCTTGTCGTATTTGAATTTTCTGCCCGAAACGTCGGTCCGAACGTGTATATTTTTTTGAACGCCATAGCATAAGTCTCTCCGTTGAGCTGTCCTGAAACAGTAAGATTTGCCGGCTTACCAAAAAAATCTTTAGAATAATCCACCATTTCATCCTCTGTCTTTGGCACATTGTTTAAATCCATCGTTGTTACCCGAAACATCTCCCCTGCACCTTCGCAATCACTCCCTGTTATCAGCGGTGTATGTACATACACAAATCCCTGCTCCTGAAAAAATTTATGAATTGCATATGCACACAGGGAACGTACCCTGAAAACTGCCTGAAACGTATTTGTTCGAGGCCTTAAGTGCGAAATCGTTCTCAAATATTCAAAAGAGTGACGCTTTTTCTGCAACGGATAATCCGGAGTACTCTCTCCTTCTATAAAAATCTCCTCTGCCTGAATTTCAAAACTTTGCTTTGCATTTGGAGTGGCAATTAATTTTCCTCTTACAATCAAAGCAGTCCCAATATTCATTTTGGAAATTTCCGAAAAATTATCCATCATATCATTGTAGACAACCTGCACCGGTAAAAAATATGTTCCATCATTCAGCATAATAAATCCGAAAGTCTTAGAATCCCTAATACTTCTAATCCAGCCTCCCACCTGTACCTCTCTGTCTATATATTTTTCTGTATCTTTATATAAATCTCTAATCTCCATCAGCTCCATAGCATCCTCCTATTTTTACATTAATAGTATATCTGCTTTTTTAATGATTATCAACAAACCCAACATTTACAAAAGAATCTCCACCATATGTAAATGCGTCAAATACATCTATCCCTAATTGTATCAGGGGCATTCCACTATAATAATATACATCTCTTAAAATGTTCCACTGTACTAAGTCATTCAAATTAACTCCATACTCTCCATATTGATTTTCTTTTAATTGCTCTACATTATCAATGCCATAATATTTTGCTAAATACTGTTTTAGCTTATCTTGTGCAACATAAACCCATTCAAAATCACTGCTCTTATCATATTGACTGTTCCAATAATCATCTAACCAGCTTACTATTCGCTCACTGTTCCATTCTGCCAGATATATTTTATAATCATCGCCATCCACATATAATTTAATATTATATTTTTGCCCTGTCTTTTTTACTCCTAGAATCAAATCGCACACATAATATGAAATATTCGTATCATAAATCGTATATAACTCTATATTTTTATACACAAAATATCCATTGGCACTTAAATCTATCCCCTCGAATTGTATTATTTTTTGAAGTTTTCCAAACCATTTTACAAATTCCTTTTGGATATTCTGCTCTATCTCCTGTTGTTTATTCTCACTGACTATAAAAGGCACCTGTACGACCTGTGCCTCTCTTTTCTTTGCCAAAATATCTCTCAATGTTTTCAGTTTCTCGACTGTAGATTTATTTACATTTGTATTCACTTCATATACACTATCACTTTCGGGGAACTTTATCTTACTTACATCTTTTTTATCTGTCAAATCATTAATAAACGTTGGAAGAAACAACGCAAGTACAACCAAAAACATAATTCCGATGACTGCTAATATTGTTTTATATATCTTCATATTCTCCTCTCCTTTCACTCAAGTTTCAGCGTTGTTTCATATTTTTTATGCGAACCGGCTCACATGGTATAGTGACATACACTGTAGTTCCCACTCCCGGCTTACTTCCAATTTTCCACTTTGCTTTATGAATAGACACTATTTTCTTACATAACGCCATACCTATTCCTGCTCCGCCTTCTTTTCTGGCACGGGATTTATCAACCATATAAAAAGCCTCCGTTATTTTTCTCAGTTCTTCTTTTTCCATTCCACATCCGTTATCCTGAACGGTTATCGTATACTTGTCTTTTTCCATTGTACCGGTCAGGACAATCATACCACCTTCGCTGACCGCTTTTCTTGCATTATCGACTAAATTATTAATCAAAGAAATTAACAATTCCTCATTCCCCATAACATAACCATCGCAGGCCTGAACTCTAAAATTGATATTTTTCTTTTTCAATGCCAGTTTCTCCAATTCACTTACCGATTTTAAAAGCTTTTTCATATTTATTTTATTGAAAATTATATTTTGTTTATCTAAAGAAATTAAATCCATCAGGGAAAAAGATAGTTTTTCCAATCGCTTTCCCTGAAAAAAGATATAATTAGAATATTCTTTTATTTCTTTCTCCTCCAGGTCCATAGACCTTAACATATCAGAATATCCTACAATTGCTGTAAGAGGAGTTTTCAACTCGTGAGCGAAACTGGCAGTAAAATCCTCCTGTCTTCTGGCAATATCTTCTAATTCTATAATATTTTCTTCTAATTTATCTGCCATACTATTAAAATTATCAATCAGTACGCCAACAGATCGGAAGAGCACACGTCAGAACTCCAGTCACATACGCAGATCTCGTATGCCGTCTTCTGCTTGAAAA
>NZ_CALGRE010000029.1 GCF_937958975.1 uncultured Eubacterium sp.
GCGCCAAGCAGAGAGCCGGTCAGCCCGCCCGCCCCGCCGATGAGGAAAAGCGTGATGATGGACAGCATGGTGGGAAATGCGCCACCATCCAAACGGCAACTTTGCTCCATACGACGAGTAGATGGCTGACAGTTCCCTACTCGCCGTCGATAAAAATATGGAGGTCTTTGCCATCCCAGACAATTTTCTTAACTATCAGCTTGATTAAGGTACGCTTTTCTTCAATCGTCAGCGTATGGAAATTGTCTTTGAAGCTGGATAACGCCGTGGACAGCATATCCACTTGGATTTCCCTGTCCGCGATGATGTTTACATCCTTTTGCAGACGGGCTTTTTCTTCTTTCATGGAAGTAAGCTCTTTGTCCAGCTCCGTGATTCTGGCGTTTACACGTTCAATGAACGCCGCTCCTAAGTTTCCGTGTGACAGTGTGTTGATTAGATTGTCAATCTCGCTGTTACATTTCTTGATTTTATCATCAATGACCGCTACGGGGCTTTTTTGTGTCTGTCCTTGTAAATCACGTTTCAGCTTTTCCAGCAGTTTGTAGATACCGGAGTTCTCGTCTGTGTACTGCATGAGATATTCACAAACAATATCGTCCGCCTGCTGTCCATTGAGATTTTGACAGTCACATAAATTTAAGCCGCCACGCAGTTTATTGTTACAAATATAGTCGTAAAGTTCACGGTTGCCGCCTTTGCCGCTCCGCTGCTTTGCGAACATCCGGCTCTGGCATTTATCACAGAAGATTAAGCCGGACAGCAAGGAATAGTCATTATGCATGATAGCAGGTTTCTTCCCTGTGGGGATATTGTCTTTTAAGATATTTTGAATTGCTACCCACTTTTTACCGGAAATACGCCCCTTGTGCTTACCGATTGCGACAATCCATTTATCCATATCCTGTCTTGGGGCACTTTTCTTTCGGTAATCACGCTTATTGTATGCCAGCAGACCGTATTTATTGGAACAATCGGTTTTCTCAAAACAAACATCTGAATGATGTTCCGTGAAGTATTCCCATGCGTCTTCGTCAGCGATACAGTAAACCGGATTCTGTAATATCTCTTTAATGCCTAATAGAGAGAAAATCTTTCCTGTACGTGATTTAATCCCCTGCTTGATTAAGTATTTGCTTACGCCGGATATGCTCCGAAGCTCTAAGAACTTTTCCAGAATACAGTCAATGGTTTTCAATTCCTCTGGATTGTCCTTTAGCTTGCAGGAAGTCTTGATTTTGCCGTCAATGATGATTTCCTGTATCTTTTCAGAAGTAAATCCTGTTGGGGTAGTGCCGCCCAGCCAGCGTCCAGTCCTAGCCAGCATTAGCATATTGTCACGGACACGCTCTGCAATCGTTTCTCTTTCCAGTTGGGCGAAAACCGAAGCTATGTACATCATGGCTTTTCCCATAGGCTTTGAGGTGTCAAATTCTTCTTTGATACAGATAAATGAAATATTGTAGCTGTTCAAGTCTTCAATCAGAGAAGAAAAGTCACTGACATTACGGCTGATACGGTCAAGACGATAGCAGACAACGTATTCCGGTTTATTCAGTTTTATATCACGGAGCATTTGCTGGAATTGCGGTCTGTCCGTGTTCTTTGCAGAAAAGCCCTCGTCTTCATAGACGACGATTTCCGCATTATTCGATTCGGGGATTTTGGTTAAAATATACTCCCTGCACATTTCAATCTGGTTTTCAACGCTTTCCCCTTTGCCCGTATATACCGATTTACGGCTGTATATATAGATTCTCAAAGGTTACTCACCATCCTTTTTCTGCTGCACATAGTCAAATAAAATCTTAGCGCATAAGTTGGAAAAGGTACGCTTGTCCTCTTTTGCCAGATTATCTAACTGCTGCTTTAATTCCTTTGAAATTGTTATAGGTACTCTTACGTTATTTTCAGAAACAGCCAAACTATCCACCTCCTTATATATAGTGTATCACAGTGTAACACTTTTGTCAAGATTGCTAATTGATATTAAAAAGTTTCACACAAAAGATTGAGTTAAAACATAAATTGACATACTAGATATTGTGGGATAAAATAGATATATGAATTTTAGTGATTGAGGGAGGGCAAATATTTATGTCAGTTAGTGATTATTTTTCAACATTTTGTTCTAATTTAAGAATGAGTTCCGATACGGTATCGACGATTCAATATCGGTATCATCAAATTACCAAACGAATTAATCTTGATTATAGAAATAGTTCATCAGAAACGGCGTATAGTTTATATGTCGGTTCTTACGGTAGAGGTACAGAAATATGGACGAGTGATATAGACATGATTGTACAATTACCATATGAAACTTATGCTAAATTTAACGCATATAGCAGTAATGGTCAGTCAGCCCTTTTGCAAGAGGTAAAAGGCGTTTTACAGAAAACATATAGTACATCTTTTGTTAAGGGTGATGGACAAGTAATTGGTATAAATTTTACGGACGGTATAAATTTTGAAATTGTTCCAGCTTTTATTAACAAAGATGACAGTTATACTTATCCAGATTCCAATGATGGAGGAAGTTGGAAAACTACAGACCCAAGAAAAGAAATTGCTGCTATGAATACAAGAAATAGTAACACTAATAAGAATTTAAAACGACTGTGTAGAATGGCTAGAGCATGGAAAGAAAAATGTAATGTTTCAATGAGTGGAATATTGATAGATACATTAGCCTATAAATTTATTGGAGATTGGGAATATAAAGATAAATCGTATCTGTATTATGATTTTATGAGTAGAGATTTTTTTGAATATCTAAAAAACATTGACACATCTCAAAGTTATTGGCTAGCACCGGGAAGTAACCGCTATGTTTGGAAATCGGGTAGTTTTCAATCAAAGGCAAAAACAGCATATGATAATGCAGTAGCCGCCATATCGTATGAGAACGATAATAAATCATATTCTGCAAAGCAAAAATGGAGAGAAATTTATGGAACGAAATTCCCAGATTAGCCAAGGCTATAAGTTGGAATCACAAATTAGAGAAGCATATGGCAGGGTTACATATACCCAAACCTGTCATGATAAAATCATTAGTCGATTATTAAAAACTAATGACAGAATAAAAATTTGGCAAATTGTTTTGTCAGCGATTACTACGAGTGGTTTTATTGTTGCGATTCTTTCGGAAGATAAAATAGCAAGCGTATTAGGAGCAATTATATCCCTTGTATTACTGATTTTAAATTCTTATACAAAAAACTTCAACTTAGTAGAAAAGGCGCAAGAACATAAGGTAGCGTCAGACGCTTTGTGGAAAATCCGAGAAGAATATGTATCATTATTAACTGATTTTGAAATCTTAGAGCCAGAAGCTATAATGAAAAAAAGAGATGAATTGCAAGAAAGAACTGCTGAAGTATACAGTAACTCTCCTAGAACAGATGGAAAAAGTTATGCAGAAGCTCAAAAGGCTTTGAAGAATGATGAAGAACAAACTTTTTCAGAAAATGAAATAGATATTATGTTACCTAATTCTATAAGGCGCAGTAATAGAGATATAAAATAATAGAAAATGTATGTGAAGGAGTATCGTAAAAATGGTACTCCTTTTTTCTTGTCCAAAATTCAGAAAGGATGTGATACCCATGCCCCGACAAGAACCGCAGGAGCGTTCCCCTCCGCATAACATTATGAGATTCCGCCAGTCACGAGCTGGCAGAAATCCCCTTTATTCGGCTTGGCTACCCTTTACCTGTCAGAATGGGATTTGTCAAGGGTGTGAAGCACAACGCCAGCCCTTGATAAATCACAGGCAGACAGGTATTCTCCACGAAGCTGAATAAGGAACTATCCAAATCCATCAACCATCAATCATCAGAAAGGAAAGGTAAAAACATATGGAACTTAAATTTGTTATCCCCAACATGGAAAAGACATTCGGCAACTTGGAGTTTGCCGGAGAAGACAAGACAGAACAGCGCAGAATCAATGGGCGCATGACCGTACTCACACGCAGCTTCAATCTTTACTCTGACGTACAGCGGGCGGATGATATTGTCGTGATTCTGCCAGCCGAAGCAGGCGAAAAACATTTTGATTTTGAAGAACGGGTAAAGCTGGTAAATCCTAGTATTACCGCAGAGGGCTATAAAATCGGTACTCGTGGCTTCACAAACTACATCCTCCATGCGGATGACATGGTAAAAGCATAAGGAAAGAGAGGTATTATTTATGAGATTAGCAAATGGAATCGTCATTGACAAGGAGGCAACATTCGGGGCGTTGAAATTCTCCGCCCTCCGCCGTGAGGTACGGATTCAGAACGAGGACGGTACGGTATCGGATGAAATCAAGGAGCGCACTTACGATTTGAAGTCCAGAGGACAGGGGCGCATGATTCAAGTGTCCATCCCTGCCAGCGTACCGCTGAAAGAGTTTGACTACAACGCAGAAGTAGAAATCATCAATCCCGTTGCTGATACCGTCGCAACCGCAACATTTCAAGGGGCGGATGTGGACTGGTATATCAAGGCGGATGATATTGTCTTGAAGAAAGGTGCTGCCCCTGCCGGAAATCCGCAGCCACCAAAGAAAGACAATCCGCCTGCAAAATAGGAAGCCTATGGATGGTATCGCAGGATATGACGAGTACGAAAACGACTTCCGGCTTCTTGCCCTGCCGGAATACCGCTGGATGGCGGAACAGCTATTGAACGAAGCCTTAGAAGATTACAGTCCAACGGAAAATCTGAATGTATTTATGCCGGATTGCCTATGCAATGATATTTCCGGCTATACATTCCTGTTTACAGCCCGTACAGAAGACAGCGAAAAAACCTATTCGCTGCTCTACACGGGCTTTTATTAAATTCAGAGAAAAGGAGTGAATCAAGCATGAAACAGTATCTCCCACGTGGCAAGCGGATTCGTGCCACGGACACAGACTTAGTTTTCCATACTGCCACCGCCGCCCTGCTTCCAGTCTTTCTGCTGATTGTCCTGCTGTTTCATGGCAGATCAATCATGCAGACAGACTGGCAGGATGTTACTTTAACGCAGCTTAAAGAATCCATCCGCATTCCCTATCTGCTTATCAGCATGGGCGTGGCAGGATTTATCTGTCTGGCGGCGGCTCTGGTCTTCCGGCATTACTGCCGTGACTATGTGAAACAGCTCTACCACCGCCAAAAGCTGGCGAAGATGGTTCTGGAAAATAAATGGTATGAAGCGGAACAGGTGCAGTCAGACGGTTTCTTCAAAGACCTGTCCTCCAGCCGTTCAAAGGAGAAAATCAGCTATTTCCCCAAAATCTACTACCAGCTAAAAAACGGGCTGATTCACATTCGGGTGGAAATAACGCTGGGAAAATATCAAGACCAGCTTTTGCACTTGGAAAAGAAACTGGAAAGCGGTTTGTACTGTGAGCTGACCGACAAGGAATTAAAGGATTCTTACGTGGAATATACCTTGCTCTATGACTCTATCGCAAACCGCATTTCCATAGAGGATGTGCAGGCAAAGGATGGCAAGCTCCGGCTGATGAAAAATATCTGGTGGGAGTATGACAAGCTGCCCCATATGCTGATTGCCGGAGGAACGGGTGGCGGTAAGACGTATTTCATTCTGACGCTCATAGAAGCCCTGCTCCGCACAAATGCTGTTCTCTACGTCTTAGACCCGAAGAACGGTGCGAAACGTTTCTACTTGAAAAGAGTAGACACAGCACAATCAACTAAATTTGTGCTGGAGAACTGAACACACGAATAGTCGAATGATGGGGTAACGCCCTGAAAGGCTACTTTAATACTCCGACTGGCAGAA
>NZ_CALGRE010000030.1 GCF_937958975.1 uncultured Eubacterium sp.
CCGCCGGATGGCCGATCTCCGTACCTGCGATATTATAATCAAATCCCATATTCAACGGATTGGAACCCGGAGTTCCCCCCCAACATTGATCAAAATTGGTGATGCTACAGTTAGTAGCATTGCCAATGCGATCTACTCAGGGAGAACAATTACGCCAGATGTAACTGTGAAAATGGGAAATATCACATTAGTTAAAAATAGAGATTATACATTAAAATATAGCGACAATATAGAATGCGGAACAGCAGTTGTCACAGTGGTGGGTGCAGGTCGTTATGATGGAATCCAAAAGGTTTGTTTTAAGATTGTTCCTGAGGCACTGAAAGGATTCAAAGTGCAGTCGCAGACAACCAAATCAATTTCGATTCGATGGAAAAAGAGTAATAATGCAGATGGATATCACCTGTATCAATATAAAAATGGTAAATATGTGATAATTAAAACATTAAAACCTTATCATACATCTTTTCAAGTTCCCAAATTAAGACCGGGAACAGCATATAAATTTAAAATATGTTCCTATAAACGAATCGATGGGAAAATTTACGAGGGGAAAGTCAGCACTTTGTCTGCGATGACTAAGGTTTCTGCAGTAAATTTGAAAGTTAAGACAAAAGGAAAAATAAAAAAATTATCATGGAAAAAGGTTAGAGGAGCTAAAGGATATGAAATTTATGTAGCTTTGAAAAAGAAAGGAAAATATAAAAAGATTGCTTCAAATAACAAAACAGGATATGATTATGTTATAAAAAAGGGTGGGAAATTCTACATAAGAGTAAGAGCATATTCTGGTTCTGGTAGTAAAAAAATATATGGAGCGTATTCAAAAGTATTTAAAGTAGCTGCTAAGTAGAAGTGACCTGCAAGAAAGGAATTGAAAGAGTTATGGCTACAATAAAAGATATTGCTTATGCAACCGGAGTTTCGGCAATGACCGTGTCTCGGTATTTTAATGAACCTGACAAGTTGAAACCGGAAACATATGAGAGAATCAAAGCGGCAGTGGAGGAAATGGGATACCAACCGAATATGGTTGCAAGATTGTTAGCGACAAAACGAACAAATATTATATGTGTATATATCACAAGTGACATTGGAGCATTACATCCATTTACTTTGCAGACAATTGCAGGAATTGGAGAAAAGTTAGGTGAAAATGGATATTCTATGCTTCTTACGCGAGATGAATATGAGAAACAAAATTGTGACGGAATTATTGCTATGGGATTAAATGCAGAGCAAGAGAAAGAGCTGCTGGAATTATCTGAAAAGAAAGCAATCATTATATTTGGAAATAATAGCCGCAAGAATAACTGGGTTGATATTAATAATTATCAGGGAAGTTATATGGCAACAGAATATATGATTCAGAGGGGATATAAAAAAATTGGTATTATTGGAATCGAAAATGACCAAAGCTATTCAGAAGACAGATTTCAGGCATATTTGGATTGTATGAAAGAACACGGTTTTGAAGTGCCAGAGAATGGAACGATAAAAGTTTATAATCATGAGGATGATGGTTATAGAGCGGCAGCACAACTTCTGAAAGAGGCAGATATCGATGGTTTAGTTTGCAGCAGTGACGCATTAGCGCTTGGAGTTATGAGATATGCCAATGAAAATAATATAGTAGTTCCGGATGACTTGGGAGTGATTGGTTTTGACGGTTTAGGATACGAAAAGCTCGTCACACCGAATTTAACGACGATACAACAGCCGGTTTATGAAGCGGGAAAAGTGATAGCAGAGAGAATGATTAAAGTTTTAAAGTCAGGGAATTATGCAGGAACAGAAATGTTTATAGAACCGATTTTGCAAGTTAACGGCTCTACAAAATAGTAAAGCCTTAATATAAAGGAGGAATATAAATGAAAAAGGGAGTTTTAAAGAAAGTTATAAGTATGGCAATGATAGGAGCTATGCTTGTGACAACAATGGTTGGCTTGAGTGGATGTGGAGGAGAATCCAAATCCTCTGACAGCAGTTCTAATGAACTTGCTTTTTGGGCATATGAACCACAATCATTAGAAGATAAAAAGAATTTTGAGAGTCTTGTAGCTGATTTTACGGCTGAGACAAAAATTAAGGTTAAAGTTTCTTTTATCCCAAAAGACAGTTTTAATACTAAGCTAAACAGTGCATTAGCCAATGGAAAAGGACCGGATGTTTCCTATCTTGACCAGCCGAGAATGGCTGAGTTTGGAAGTGACGGTACACTTGTTGATTTGACAGAAAAAACAAAAACATCAAAAGTTGTAAATGAGGATGCTTTCTTTCCAAGTGCGTTTGATACATGTATTTTAGATGGTAAAACTTATGGTGTTCCACTTACGATTACTACATCTGTATTGCTTTATAATAAGAAGCTTGTCAATGAAAATAATTTACCTAAAGATTGGGATGACATGTTGAAGATTGCCAAAGAGGTGGCAGCAAATCCTACAAAGGCTGCATTTGATGGAATTGGCTCAGGTGGTTATGCATCATGGTACTATCAGGCTTTTATATGTAGTGCCGGTGGAAACTATACAAATGACGATTTCACAAAACTGACATTCAATGATAAACATGGTGTGGAGGCATGTCAGTTCCTTGTTGATTTGTATGGCTATTCTCCGGAGGAAATTAGAAATTCATCTTCCGCATTTGGTAATGGTAATGTGGCGTTTACTTTAGGCGGCGGTTCAGATATCGATTCACTCCAGGCGAATTTTACTGATTTAGATTTTGGCGCAATGTTGATTCCGCCAAAAAACGAGGGAGATACATCTTATTCGAATATTGGTGGTGAGAATCTTGTAATGTATAGCGCTTCAAAGAAACAAAATGAAGCATTTCAGTTTATAGAATATTTGTCTAAGACAGAAAACAGTGAAAAAATTGCAAAATATACAGGAAACTTTTCCGCAATGAAGTCTTTGGCAAAAACGGATAATCAATTAAAACAGGTGGTTTTGGAACAGCTCAATACAGCAGTAGCAAGGCCACAGCTCAACGGATGGCTGGAAGTAAATGATAACTATTTGGCATCTGCACTTGAGAAAATTTTAAATGGTGGAGATATTCAGAAAAATCTTGATGATGCAGTGAAAACGGCAAATGCAGCATTAGGATTACAGTAGGTAATACATAATATTGGGAAGGAAGTGGGAGCAGTATAAATAAAAACTGTTCCTGCGTCTTTCAGAATTAGGAGAAGCATATGACAGCAAAAGCTAAATTTGCCGGTAAAAATAAAAAAATCAGATTGTTTTCCACAAAAAGAGCAAGAGAAAATATAACCGGATGGTTATTTGTTTTGCCGTTGATTATATATTTCCTTGTGTTTCAGCTGGCGCCAATGATAATTGCGTTTGTAATATCTCTTACGGATTGGAATATGAGAAGTCCAATGAAAAATGTGGGCTTTCAGAATTATGTGCATTTATTGACGAACTATCAGGGACTGTATGATGATTTCTGGCCTTCTCTGGTAGTTACTTTAAAATACATACTGTTAACGGTACCAGCCAGCGTGGCGCTGGTACTTGTTGTAGCCGCTCTTTTAAACTCCAAAGTGCGGGGGGAAAGAATTTTTAAGACGATATTCTATATTCCTTCTGTTACATCAGGAGTTGCGATTGCAGCCATATGGATGTTTATGCTAGACCCGCAGCATGGTATGATAAACCAGCTTTTAGGAACACATATATCATTTTTAGCGACAAAAAGTACAGCATTATATACATTAGCGGTCATGGCTGTCTGGGGAGGACTCGGATACAATACTCTGATTATGCTCTCGGCTATGAAAGGTATTAACGAATCATTATATGAGGCGGCAGAAATTGATGGTGCAGGAGCCATCAGCAAGTTTTTTCATGTAACACTTCCATCTGTCACGCCAATTATATTTTTCATATCTATTACCAGTGTAATCGGGGCATTTCAGGCATTTGACCAAATGTATCTCACAACCGGAGGTGGACCGGAAAAATCAACAATGACTTATATGCTTGGGCTTTATAATCAGGCATTTGAATATAATCATATGGGTATAGCATGTGCCATGTCCTACATTTTGTTCCTTATCATTATGATAATTACTTTTATTCAATTTAAAGTTCAGCCGCAGAATATTGATAATGGGGAAGGAGGCAGGAAGAAACGTGCAAAGAAAAAGAATAAAGCCTAAAAAGGCAGCAGGAAGAATCTCTCTTTATGTAATATTAATTATTTTGGCAGTTTCGTTTATACTTCCGTTTCTGTGGCTCATTGCCTCTTCCTTTAAGGAGACGGGAAATGCACAAGGAATGTTAAGTTATGTAAAATTTACATTAATTCCAAGAGATGCCAGTGGACAAATTAGTTTTAAGATGGATAATTATATTAACGCTTTAGAGTATTTAAATGCGGGAATATTACTGAAAAATACTTTGATTGTTGCAATTGCCAATACAGTTATTAATACGGTATTTAACAGTATGGCGGGATATGCTTTTGCAAGAATTAATTTTAAAGGAAAAAATGTATTGTTTCGGATTATAATTCTCGCAATGATGATACCGGGAACGGTAATGATGATACCAAATCTTATCATATGCAGAGAAATGGGAATTTATGATTCATTATGGGCGCTTATGCTTCCGTTTGCAATGTCCATTTACAATGTCTTTCTTATGAGACAACATTTTTTCTCGTTTAGTAGAGAATTAGAAGAAGCAGCGATGATAGATGGTGCAGGCAGGTTACAGACATTTTTTAGAATTGCACTTCCTATGGCATCGCCTATGTTAATTGTGATTGGTGTAACGACATTTATGTGGAATTACAACAATTTCTTATGGCCACTGGTTGCAACGTCTTCTGAGGAAAACAGAACATTAGCATTAGGACTTGGTTCGCTTATTTCGGCAGGGTCGACAAATCCGGAGATTTATCCGGTTATGTTGGCGGGTTCAGTAGTTTTATCGCTGCCTATGATTATCTTATTCTTCTTATGTCAGAAACACATTATAGGAGGAATCAGTGCAGGGGCAGTAAAAGAGTAATAATTTTTGGAGTAATATATGATAAAAATAAAAAAGGTGATAGCACAGACCTTAGTGATAGCTGTGGGAGTTACAATTTTTTCCGGCTGTGGTCAGAAAACAGCATCTACAGAGGGCTATGTACAAGTTTATGAGACAACAGGAACGAAATCAAAGTTAATGTCCAGAGAGACTGACCTTACTTTTTCAGATATAGATGATACTTCTGTCAATGCCAAAATCACTGTGGATGAAAAACAAGTGAAACAGGAGGTTGAAGGTTTCGGAGGTGCGTTAACGCATTCGGCAGCCTATGTTTTGTCACAGATGAAAGATAAAGATAGAAAAGAAATTTTAGAAACTCTATATGGAAAAGATGGTGCAGCTTTTAGTGTTGTAAGAGTTCCGGTCGGTTCCTCAGACTATACTACATATATTGATGGAGAAATGAAATATTTTACCCTGGATGATTTGGCTGAGGGAGAGACAGACGAAAAATTAGAAAAGTTTAATATTGATTATGACAAACTGGAATTAATTCCGATATTACAGGAGATTGTAAAAATTAATCCGGATGTAACAATTATTGCGGCGCCCTGGTCAGCTCCAGCATGGATGAAAGAGTCGAAAGTGTTAAACAGAGGTTCGTTGTCGGAGAGTTATGAAGAGACGTACGCACAGTATCTTACAAAGTATGTGGAAGCTTATCAAAAGGAAGGCATTCATATTAAATATATGTCTGTGGAAAATGAGCCGTTGGTGGATAATATGAGATATCCATGTATGCCGATGGATGAGTATCAGATGGCAAGAGTAATACAGCTGACAGGTGAAAAATTGAAAAAGGCAGATTTGGATACAAAACTTTTAGCTTATGACCATAATTATGACCCGGGAATTAGTACCACAGTGGATGATTATGCGGAAAATATTCTCGGAAATAAGGATGTGGCAAAGTATGTGGAGGGAATGGCTCTTCATGGATATGGTACCTTTGACGGAGCAGATGAGTTTGGAGAAGGGTTTAAAACATACAATGAAAAGTACAATACCAAAACTTTTTTAACCGAAATCGCAGAGGGAACATGGAGTATGGATTTTGCTTCTAATATTAGCTATAGTTTGGAGAAGATGATTTTAACGCCGTTAAATTTTGGCTCCACTTCAACAGTATATTGGAATCTTGCTTTATATAACGATGGTACACCGGCAAAAACTACAAATGACTGTCTTGGTGTCGTGAATGTTGCGAAAGAGGATGGAAGTATTTCTAAAAATTCTGCTTATTATGCCATGGCTCATGTCTCAAAATATATTCATACTGAAGAAGGAAAGGCAAAAGTAATCGCATGTGAAAGTGACAATCCGGGCATTCTCGCATCAGCATTTTTAAGGGCAGATGGACATGTCGTTACAGTTGTGACAAATCTTTCAGATAAATATGCTGAAAGTGTAGATATAACATATGATGAAAAGAAATTTACATATGAAGTACAGCCACAGAGTGTTGTGACATTTGTTTGGTAGGAGGCAGCAATGAAAAAACAAAACAAAAAAGTTAAAATTGGTATCATTTCAGCGATTGCAGCTGCAGTGATTGCAGCGGCAGTAGTTGGAATACTGTTTCTTACAGGTGTATTGGGAGATAGGAAATTAGGAAGTCTTTCTACAGAAAAATACGAAATTGTGGGAATAGATTTTGTGTCTATGACACAAAAGGGAATACATACATATGATTTCAATGTTAAATTGGAAGAAAAGTTTGCCGACAGTAAAGATATTAAGATTTATTTCTCTAAAAATGATACGTTTGATAAAGAAAAGAGCGATGAATTAAATTATACAAAATTAGAAGATGGAACATTTGAAATAGATGGTGTCACATATGAGCCGGGAGATTATTTCCTATATGTAATTTCAGGTGGAGAGACGGGAACATATCCGATTACAATTCCTAAAATGAGTCCGAAAACATGGATGAATGGTGAAATTGTAAATATTGAATTTGAGGTAGATGGCAACACCTCGTGGAGTTCATTTATTGACCCGGAAGGAAAGAATGTTTACAGAAGTGCAAAGAAAGAATTGGATGATAGTGCAACAGCTTTAGAAGAAAATATCGATATTCTTACCTCTTCTTTTGCGGATAAAAAACCAAAAGCAGAAGAACCGTATTACTATATTGTATTTCATGGAAAGAACGGAAGGTTTCAATATGTTTCTGCCCCGTTATTTTATAAGGCGAGCCAGGGAAAGATTCAGGCAAAAATGTATGAAAAGAATGGAAAGCCTTATCTGGAATTAGAGGGTACGCTTTATGCTGTGTCAGAGGATGCGGAGAGAGTTATGAAACTGAGAGTTGGCAACTTTAACGGTGACGACCCTACATCTACATTTATGGTGGACAATAGTTATAAAGGTGGAGACAAGACGGCCTTTAAGTTTATTGTCCCTATGGATAAGCTGAAAGCTGCTTCCAATAATCTCTGTATTTTCCTTACAGAGAATGGCACGATGTGCGAGTGGTCCATCAATGCGTCTAATTTAAAGTTAGAAAGTTATTCTCTTTCATGTGGCAATGCAAAGTATGGACTGACAGACGAGAATGCATTAAAGATAACCAGAATGGTGAATGCCTATGATGAGATTCATGCAAGCCTGGGGACAAGTGAAGGAAAGGCGATATTAAAGGTTAATGGGACATTAAAATATGGTGTCGGCGGTGATGATTATCAGCTGGTAATTACAGCTACGGATGGACAACAGTATGTGGCGGAAAATAAAGTGAAGGAAGGGAAGAAATTCTCCTTTGCGTTTCCACTGAAACAACTTTATTCAACAGGAATCTGGTATGACATTCAGGTAAAGTGTGTCAATGAAATAGCTTATTATGATATACCGTCATCAGTTGCAGACATGAGTGAGGCGGTAATTGTCGGAGAGAATAAATATGAGTTTAAGGAGTATGGTGGATTATTAAAAATAAATTATACACATGTGAAGGACTTTTCAGGTTTGAAGGCAAGTCTTGTGACAAGCGGAGGAAGACCGTTGCTTTCTGTATCGGGAACGATTGCAAAGACCAAGGCAGATAATCTGAGCCTTGCAATCAGAACCGGAAATACAGTAATCAGGCAGGCGAATACCGAGAAAAAAGATGGGAATTTTTCATCGGCAATTGATTTAACACAAATGAAAGAAAAAGATGCATGGTATGATGTCTTAATTTATTATGCAGATGATGATACATATTATGATTTAACTACAACCAATGCGGATATGAGTCAGAAACTTACGGTTGGAAAAAGTGAGTATTCATTTAAAGAGTGGGAAGGACAACTGAAAGTAAATTATTCCGATGCACCGGTACAAGTTCAGAATCAGAAGGCTGTTATTAAAAAAATAGGAAACAGTGCGGTTCTTACGGTTACGGGGATAGCGGCAGAAAATGCCTCCTCTTATAAACTGGCATTGCGCAATGAAGACAATATTGTAACTACAGTGTCTAATCAGGCAGCAGGAAAAAATATTCTGTTCAAAGTGAATCTTTCCGTGCTTCCAAAATCCGGGACATGGTATGACATTATTGTGGGACATGAAGGGTTCCGTGACAGTGCGGATTTATCCACATCTGCAGCGAATATGAAAACAAAGGTGACAGCAGGCAAACATGTATACAAATTTGCAGAGTGGGAAGATCAGCTCAAAGTATATTACGATAAGGCGTTGACGGATATTAAAGGGGTTACAGCAAAAATTCAAAAATCCGGAAAGAAACCGATGCTGATTGTGAAGGGCAAGATGAAGAATGCTTCACAGAAATTCCTTGGAATCAGAACGGAGGATAAAACAATAAAAGTTCAAAATTCTGCGAAAGGAAATGAACTTTATTTTAAATTTGATTTGACAAGGTTATCCAGCGCAGAAACTTGGTATGATGTAATAATCGGTACAAACGGTTCGAACGAATATAGAGACCTCACCGTTGCTGCGGCGGATATGGAACAAACGTTGACGATGAATAAGAAAGTTTATTCATTCCAGAATTGGGAGGGCGCATTAAAGATTACGTTTGTGAAAGTGGCAAAAGACCTTAAGAATGTTAAGGCAGCTATTACGAAGAAAAATGGAAAACCGGTTATGACGATAACAGGAACTATGGAAAATGCATCTTCTATGTATCTTGGTATTCGTACAGATGGAAAGGTGATAAGGACAGAAAATAAAGGCAAGGGAGATAAGCTGAATTTCACCTTTGATTTAACGAAACTCAAAAGTTCGGGAACCTGGTACGATGTCATAATTGGTGATAAGACATTTACAACATACAGGGATGTTACAGTTTCATCTGCGAAGATGAGTGATAGTGTAACTTACAAAAAGAAGACATATAAATTTGCAGAGTGGAACAGGCAGTTAAAAGTCTATTTTGAGTCTGATACGGCAGCAGGTCTTGCAAAGGGACAGTCTATCAGTGATGTAAAAGCGGTATTGCTATTGAAGATGGGAAAACCGGTATTGAGAGTTCAGGGTACTACAAAAGGAATCCAAAATAAGAATTTACAGTTGGGAATCAGAACGGAAGATAAGGTTACAAAAATTGCAAATCTTACTTCAACATCCGGAAGATTTTTATTTGATTATGATTTATTAAAATTAGGAAAGTCAGGAACCTGGTATGATGTGGTTCTAATAGAAAAAGTATCAGGAGCATATGTGGATGTCTCTACAAAAGCTGTTTATAGTATGGATGTTTCAATTGCATACAAAGATAATATTTACAGATTTGCCGACTGGGATGGTGATTTGAAAGTTTATTATACAAATACAGCAGAAGAAGAGGCAGAACAGGCGAAGGTTGCGGCAAACTTCTCTAATGTTCAGGCTGCGATTATATCTTCAAACGGGAAACCGATGTTAAAAGTAAGCGCAAATATCGGGGCATTGAAGAAAACAGATGTAACGCTGAATGTGAGAAGCGCAGATGCGGTGATTCAGGTGTCAAATCAATCCTCAAGTGAAAAAGCATTTACAGGAATTGTGGACTTGACAAAACTAAAAGTGAAAGGAACCTGGTACGATGTTTACTGGAGGGTTGACAGTAAAAACATGGAAATTAATCTTTCGTCTTCTCAGGCAGATATGACATCGAACTTTAAATATAATGGATATTTATATCAGTTTAAGGAATGGAATTCGCAGCTTAAGGTAGAGTTTGAGTAAAAGAGGTTTCATATGATTAAAGTTATACAGACAGCAAAGGATGAGGGAATCCCTTGGTGTGAAAAAGAGCAGTTAAAATTTGAAGAAATATACAATTTTAGAGTAGATACGGTAAATGTTAACAGTAGTAAGACTTTCCAAACGCATATGGGATTTGGAGGGGCTTTTACAGAAGCATCGGCATACACTGTGGCGAATACGAATGAAAAGAACAGAAAAGAAATTGTAAAAGCGTACTTTAATAAGGATGAGGGACTTGCATATAATCTCGGAAGAACTACAATCGGTGGATGTGATTTTGCATTAGAACCTTATATGTATGTGAAAGAGGGAGATGACTCTTTGCAGACTTTCCGGATAGAGCGGGATGATAAGTGGGTTGTTCCTTTTATAAAAGAAGCAGAGAAGGAATATGGTGGACATTTGAGTTTATTATGTTCACCTTGGAGTCCTCCGGCTTTTATGAAAAATAATAATGATGTAAATCATGGTGGAAAGCTTCTGAAAAAGTATTACAGGACGTGGGCAAAATATATGACAAAATATATTTTGGAAATGAAAAAAAGGGGAATTGTTTTCTCAATGGTTAGTATTCAAAACGAACCTGAAGCGACACAGGAGTGGGCATCCTGTAGATATGACGCTGCACAGGAGGCAGAGTTTGCAGTCGATTATTTATATGATGAGTTGCAGGAAGCAGGACTGGCGGAGGATGTTAAGATTGTTATATGGGACCATAATAAAGACCGAATTTACAGAAGAGTAAAAGAAGTATTGTCTTATAAAAACGCAAAAGATGTCGTATGGGGAATTGCTTATCATTGGTATGTGACGGATAAGTCGGAAAATTTGTCTATGGTACATAATGCATTTCCAAATAAGCATCTGCTCTTTACGGAAGGATGTGTGGAACTTATTAATATATCCGGGGGGACGAGTTCTAAAGCCGGAATGGGGGCATGGAAGCATGGTGAGACATATGGTAGAAATATTATAAACGATTTTAATCACTTTAATGAAGCATGGATTGACTGGAACTTAGTCCTGAATGAGGAGGGGGGACCAAACTATGTAGGGAATTATTGTGAGGCACCTATATTGATAGACAGAAATACAGAGACCATTGTGTACAACTGGTCGTATTATTATATAGGACATTTCTCAAGATATATAAAACCGGGAGCAAAGAGGCTGTTGTGTGAAACAGATTCATTGAAAGGAATTTATGCAGTGGCATATAAAAATCCGGAAGGTGAAATTGTTGTCGTAAGTCAAAATGAGACAGGTAAAAAGAAAAGGATAGCTTTGGTTGTAGATGGCAGGGGAGTAAATACTGAGCTGCCGGCACATTCCATAACAACATTTATCATTTCATCATTGAAAGGCTAGGTATTATTATATGAAAAATATCACACAAATAAAAAGGATATTAACGATTACACTTTCTGCGATACTTTTTTTTACATCTATTTCTATGATAAGTACAAAAGAAGCAAAAGCTGAAGCTGCTTATGAGAAATTAGAAATCGAAGATATGCAGTTAAATAAAGCCAGAATCAAAACAGGCGCTGAAGATTCCGCAGGAAAGCATGTGGAAGTCTACTGGCAGCAGGATAAACTGGATAGTTTTGATAAGTTGACGGATATTACATTTGCAAGAACTGTTTTACAGGCTGAGGAGGCAGGAGAATATAATTTACAAATTCATTGTAAAAATGACTCGGGGAGCGGGTCGATTACTTTAAAACTGTTTGTAAACGGAACATCATATGATGTGAAGGTTTCAGGGAAGTCTTATACTACAGTAGAAAAAGAAGTAACAATGAAGAAGGGCAAGAATACTGTGGTACTTGCATGGGTAAACTGGGGATATTTTGATTATATAAATTACCCATCAGAGTTGAAACAGGTAAAAGAGAGTACGGAAACAAAATGGCATGCTTATGAGGCGGCACTTAACGAGATTCAATTGGCTCCGACAAGTGGATTTCATAATAATGAAATAACACTTTATACAGCACCTATAGAATATAATTCAGGTGACGAAGAGTGGCAGGGAGCGGTTACATTTGAGGGAGTTATTCCCAAGAGTATTAATTCCATAGACCTGCATTATTATGTATCTTCTTATAATAATGGAAAGGCACAGCTGGCAATGTCTGTAAACGCCGGAAAAGAAGTAAAACTGGATTTGAGTGGGACGAAGACAAATACGGAATTGACATATTCGATATCAAAGAAAATATTGGAAGATGCAGGTTTTAAGAGTGGAGAGACAAACAAAATTAAGTTTCGTCAGGCGAGTGCCACAGGTGGAAATGTAGGTCTTTACGATATTGAATTGAGAGAAGATAAAATTGAAGAAACTACTGTAGCAGAAGTAAAATCAAGCAGATATGAAGCAGAGGGAGCATATAGCATTGCCGGAGCAAGGATTAAAGTATCAGAAAATGATGATGAAAGCTGGTCGAAAGGTTCTTATGTAGGAGAATTTACAGAGGCAAAAATCTCTAAGCCTTCAGATATTGATGAGTATTGCTCTAACATAGGTTATATTCAATATAAAGTAAAGGCAGACAAAGCAGGATACTACAAGGTTGTTTTGGGATATGCTACAGAAAGAGACAATATGATAGTATATGCAACGTCAGGATATGAATGGTCTAAGGTCACTCTGTCGTCTACAGGCAGCTGGAGTAATGTGGGCGAGGCTTCTACATATATTTATTTGAAGAAAGGAAATAATTATATCTGGGTTACTGGTCCGGCAAAAGAAAAGGATTGGGTAAATTACGATTATATTGATGTAAAATTTGATGAGAGCGCAAAGATTGATACAAAGAAGACTGTATTACTGTTAGATGATAATGTATCTTCGCAAAATTCAAAGATTGTTGATAAAGAAGAGGACACGACAGTATCTGATAATGGTGGGGACTTGGATAATGGGGATAATGAAGGAAATACATCAATGATATCACCTAAAACAGGTATCACAATATTACTTTTTGGTGTAGCTTTAGTTATTTCATTGTTTAGTGCTGGAATTTTATATATGAAAAATACCAGAGTTAATAGATGATTTATTTTTAAAGGAGGAAGTTTATGAGGAGATTAGGTAGAGGAGCAGCAGTCATAATGAGTATGGTTATGGTGGCATCGGGTGTGACTTTTGTTCATGGTACGACAGAAGCAAAAGAAAACAATATAGTAAGATATGAGGCAGAAAATGCGGAAATATTCGTGAAAGGTTCGGCTACGGATGATTACAAGATTGATGAAAGTGAAAATTATTCCGGTGGAAAGGCAGTGGGAAATATGAATACATGGCCGGACGATGGAAGGTCTTACTGCGAAACAAAGGTTTATGTAAAAGCGGCAGGTACATATTCTATGACAATCGGATATGCGGGAGGAGAAGAGAATCATCCATGTAATATCGATGTGAGAGTGAACGAAGGAGAATGGCAGTCTGCATTGGCTTATCCTACAGCAGGCTGGGATACAGTGGGAACAACAACACTGAATATTGAATTGCAGGCAGGAGAAAATGTAATAGATGTGACAGGAGCATGCAATATCTGGTATGAAGGAATGGGCTGGGAATGGATTAACCTGGACTATTTTGAATTAGAATATATCGGAGAAAATATTGAAAAAGGTGTGCGTTATGAGGCAGAGGATGCAATTGAATTTGTAAAAGGCTCAGCTGATAATGATTATAAATTAGAGGAAAATGAAAACTATTCGGGTGGAAAAGCAATTGGCAAGATGGATACATGGCCGGACAATGGAAGGGCTTATTGTGTGACAAAGGTCAATGCAGATGTTGCCGGAACATATTTAATGACAATCGGATATGCGGGAGGAGAAGAGAACCATCCATGTAATATTGATGTGAGAATTAATAACGGAGAATGGAAGTCAGTTCTTGCACTGCCGACAGCGGGTTGGGATACAGTAGGAACAGCAACGCTTAAGATTGAATTGCAGGCTGGAGAAAACACAATCGATGTGACAGGAGCATGTAATATCTGGTATGAAGGAATGGGCTGGGAATGGATTAATCTGGATTATTTTGAATTAGCAAAAATTGCAGATGAACCGGAGATACCAACAGATGAGACGACAGCTGTCCGGAAAGATGAGACAACCAGTGTGAAACCGGAGGAGAAGACAACAGCTCCGAAAGCAACGAAAGCTGCTGTAAAAGCTCCAGGGAGAGCAACAATTAAAAAAGCACAGAACATTAAGGGAAAAAAGGCAAAAATTTCTCTAAAAAAAGTTGCAAGAGCAAAGGGATATCAGATTCAGTATTCGAGAAATAAGAAAATGAAGAAAGCAAAATCTGTATATTCTAAAAAGTTAACATATACAGTTAAGAAATTAAAAAAGAAAAAGACGTATTATTTTAGGGCAAGAGCATATGTATTAGACGGTAAGGCTAAAAAATATGGTAAGTGGAGTAACGTAAAAACGCTAAAGATAAAAAAATAGAAAGAAAAGCGGGAAGGCTGTCACTGATATGTGGCAGTTTTCCTGCTTTTTTTGAATATTTTCCATTAATATCCTGTTCGCTCTTGACTAAAAAGAGCTGTATGTTATAATCAATGCATAGGTGCGTCCGCACCCTTTTTCTGCGTGCTTATTGGGGAAGAAAACCTTGATTTGTACGATTAGAGTAAAGGAAGCGGGACAGCCAAATATGTGAGTGTATGAGCGAATGTAGAGTGCCGTTCTACAGCTCATGACATAAAATAAAAATACTTTTTTTCAGGAGGAAGAACAGATGGCAAACAAATGGGTATACCTTTTTAGTGAAGGTAATGCTAACATGCGTGAGCTCCTCGGTGGTAAAGGTGCTAACCTTGCAGAAATGACAAGCTTAGGACTTCCGGTACCTCAGGGATTCACTATTACAACAGAAGCTTGTACTCAGTATTATGAGGACGGCAGAGAAATCAATGATGAAATTCAGGGACAGATTAACGAGTATATCGTAAAAATGGAAGAAATCACAGGAAAGAAATTTGGTGATAAGGAAAATCCATTACTTGTATCTGTTCGTTCAGGAGCTAGAGCTTCCATGCCGGGTATGATGGATACAATTCTTAACCTTGGTCTTAATGAGACAGTTGTTAATACAATTGCTGAAAAATCAGGAAATGCCCGTTGGGCTTGGGACTGCTACAGAAGATTTATCCAGATGTACTCTGATGTAGTTATGGAAGTTGGTAAGAAATATTTTGAAGAACTTATCGATAAGATGAAAGCTGACAGAGGAGTTTCACAGGATGTTGAGCTTACAGCTGAAGATTTAAAGGAATTAGCTGGTCAGTTTAAGGCAGAATATAAAGAAAAAATCGGTGAAGACTTCCCGGATGATCCTAAGGAGCAGTTAATGGGAGCTGTTAAGGCCGTATTCCGTTCATGGGACAACCCTCGTGCTAATGTTTACCGTCGTGACAACGATATCCCTTATTCATGGGGTACAGCTGTAAACGTACAGTCAATGGCATTTGGTAACATGGGTGATGACTGTGGTACAGGTGTTGCATTTACAAGAGACCCTGCTACCGGTGAAAAGCATCTTATGGGTGAATTTTTAAAGAACGCTCAGGGTGAGGACGTAGTTGCAGGTGTTAGAACACCAATGCCAATTGCTCAGATGGAACAGGAATTCCCAGAAGCATTTGCTGAATTTGTAAAGGTTTGCGAAACACTTGAAAATCATTATAGAGATATGCAGGATATGGAGTTTACTGTTGAAAACAGAAAACTTTATATGTTACAGACAAGAAATGGTAAGAGAACAGCTCAGGCAGCTTTGCAGATTGCTTGTGACCTTGTTGATGAAGGCATGAGAACAGAAGAAGAAGCAGTAGCTATGATTGACCCAAGAAACTTAGATACATTACTTCATCCACAGTTTGATGCAGCTGCATTAAAAGCTGCTACACCGATGGGTAAAGGTCTTGGCGCTTCACCGGGAGCTGCTTGCGGTAAGGTAGTATTTACAGCTGATGATGCAGAAGCTTGGAATGCAAGAGGAGAAAAGGTTGTACTTGTACGTCTTGAGACATCTCCGGAAGACATTACAGGTATGAAAGCATCTCAGGGTATCTTAACAGTTCGTGGTGGTATGACAAGCCATGCAGCCGTAGTTGCCCGTGGTATGGGTACATGCTGTGTATCCGGTTGTGGTGATATCGCTATGGATGAGGAAAACAAGAAGTTCACATTGGGTGGAAAAGAATTCCACGAAGGAGATTATATCTCAATCGATGGTTCTACAGGTAACATCTATGATGGTATTATCGAGACAGTTGACGCTCAGATTGCTGGTACATTTGGACGTATCATGGGATGGGCTGACAAATATAGAACACTTAAGGTTAGAACAAATGCTGATACACCGGCTGATGCTAAAAAAGCTAGAGAACTTGGTGCAGAAGGTATTGGTCTTTGCCGTACAGAGCATATGTTCTTCGAGGAAGACAGAATTGCAGCGTTCAGAGAAATGATTTGTTCTGATACAGTAGAAGAAAGAGAAGCTGCTCTTGAAAAGATTCTTCCATATCAGCAGGGAGACTTTGAAGCACTTTATGAAGCTCTTGAAGGTAATCCGGTTACAATCAGATTCCTGGACCCACCTCTTCATGAATTTGTTCCTACAGAGGAAGATGACATTAAGAAATTAGCTGATGCACAGGGCAAGAGTGTTGAAGATATCAAGAATATCATCACATCACTTCATGAATTTAACCCTATGATGGGTCACAGAGGACTTCGTCTTGCTGTAACTTATCCGGAAATTGCTAAGATGCAGACAAAGGCTGTTATCCGTGCAGCTATCAATGTTCAGAAGGCACATGCTGACTGGGCAGTAAAACCGGAAATTATGATTCCATTATCATGTGATTCTAAGGAATTAAAATATGTTAAGGATATGGTTGTTGAAACAGCTGATGCTGAAATTGCAGCAGCAGGTGTAGAACTTGCATACGAAGTTGGTACTATGATTGAAATCCCAAGAGCTGCTCTTACAGCTGATGAGATTGCAAAACAGGCAGACTTCTTCTGCTTCGGTACAAACGATTTAACACAGATGACATATGGATTCTCAAGAGATGATGCCGGTAAGTTCTTAGATGCTTACTATGATGCTAAGATTTTTGAGAATGACCCATTTGCTAAGTTAGACCAGACAGGTGTTGGTAAGTTAATGGAAACAGCTATTAAGCTTGGTAAGCCGGTTAACCCTAACCTTCATGTTGGTATCTGTGGAGAACACGGTGGAGACCCTTCATCTGTAGAGTTCTGCCATAAGATTGGTCTTGACTATGTATCATGTTCACCATTCCGTGTACCTATTGCCAGACTTGCAGCAGCACAGGCAGCTATTGCAGAAAGTGGGAAATAATCGTTTATGGTGTCAAAAGCCCCTAAACATAGGCAATTTCACAGTTTCTAAGGACTACTTGAAAGAGTACAAAAAGTTCGATAAAAACATGAAAAAAGCGGGTAAATGGGAAGACATCAACGTAACGATTACGGTTTGATAAAAATAATCAGGGAATCATACTTTTAAAGTATGGTTCCCTTTTTTGTTATAGCGACGAGGCAAGTGGTCATCAGGCTTGCATGAATGAACATTTGCCGACCGCTAATCAGATACGAGATATGCATAGCGTATCTCGTATCTGTTATAGGAAAAAATAAGAAAAATTATTAAATCCAGGTTGTCAAAAGTAGATTAAGAAAATGGAGGCGGGTCTATTGCAAGATACGCATTTGTATATACAAATACATTCTTGTTAGGAAGAATCCTAAAACCTCTATATTTCAAATATTGGATTGGTGGGTGAATTTGCTTCGAGGAGATGCCAATTGGACACTAATATTCTAAATAATTTGAACTGAAATTTTGTAATTGATAAAATAATGAAATATCAATTTAGTTATAGATATGGTAGAATATAGAAAATGGTTTTGAATGGGATATAATAGTGTGAGTATGACGTGATAAAATGCGAATGGTACCGTTGGTAATCAATGAGTTAAATAATCTGTCAATAAAATATGTAGTGTAGTTTAAAAGTCGGTTTTACGAAAATGTAAAATCGGCTTTTGCTATTTTATTACAGTAACTCCTATGGTAAAATAATAACAGCGTATTTAGAACGGAACAAGAAAAAATAGATTTTAGGGAGGAGGTATATGTGGATTTATCAAAATCAATTGATTTTTTATTAGAAAATGGTGGTGATGTAATGAAATATCGCCTGCATAAAGAAATCATAAAGGATATTTCAAAAAATGAAGAGGAAAACCTATTAGAGAAAGTGATGCAGACACCAAAATATAGACTGTTAGAGAGTTATGTAAAAACAATGGATATATTGGAATTGGTATGCACTCTTGGGACAAGTTTAAAGATACCACATTGCAGGATGGGGAGGCGGCGGCACGTCTTTTATCAAATTATGGTATTCCAAAAAATGAGCCGATTATTAGAAACTTTATTAAGGCATTGCGTGATGATAAAATTTTAGAGGAAGAGTTTTCATATTATCATCCAAAAATTGCCCGATTTCAAAATCGACATTATGGGCTTCGGAATGGTACGGGGCTTATGGTGTTAATCTATACATGCCAGGCTCTTTTAGAATATGGGGATGATGAGGAAGTAAGACCGTTTGTAGAAATATCGTATCGAGCGTTTGAAAGTTTGTTACATATCAGTTCGCTAGATGATATTACAAAGTTTAATGCCAAACTAAAGAAAAAATATAATTATCCATATATTGAAGAGAATACCTATTTTCCATGTCAGTATCATTTGGAAACATTGGCAAATACCACCTTATGGAGAAATGAGGAAAGTATCGATACATTAGTAGAAGTCATCAATTATCATAATCAAATTATGGAGGAAGGAAATCAGATTACTGTAAAGATTGGAAGTAAATATGTTGGAACCTTATGGTCTTACACTGCACCATTTAAAGAATATGAGCCAAATAGTCTTACCAGTGTGGCACAGTTAAAAGCAATCACGCATCTTGCAATGGTGGGTGGAGATAAGATTGAGGTAGTGAAAAAAGCGTGTAATCTGTTTATGAAGCACTAGGAGAGGATGGAATCGTGCGTGCAAATTTTGAAAGTTCTTATCAAAAGAGACGATTTAAGGAAGGACTAAAATATCCGGGATCATATGCAGAAATAGCACTAGAACAGGAATATAGAAATGATATAGCTATCTGGTGTGAATTAACTTTCTGGGCTGTTAAGTTGTTAGATATTGTTGAAAATTTTAATAAGTAATGGAGGTATTGTTATGAATCAAGTTATCAAAGTTTACAAGCAGCAAGTTCCTGCAATGAAGTTTGTGGGAAAGAAGTATGTAGGAGATGATGTATATAGCCATTGGGGAGAATGGTTTGCAAATGGATGGTTTGATAAAGTCGAAGATGCCATGGGTGGTGTAGATAATATCCTTAACATTTGGAAAGATGGTGGAGGATACGTTGGATTAGAATTTCGCAAAGAGGGGGAACTTTTAGAGTATTGGATAGGAATGTTTGCAACGACTGATACGGTTGTTCCAGAAGGATTTGAATGTGTTCAGTTCGAAGCGGGAAATATAGGTGTCTGCTGGAACTATGGTGGGGAGGATGAAGTACATGATGTTGGTAATAACTGGAAATATATTCTAAAAGACGGAATGGAATTTAAGTTAGATGAAAGAGGATATGTTGCACAGTTTGAAAATGGACTTTGTCCTAGATTCACAACACCGGATGAAAATGGAAATGTTATATTAGATTATTGTTTTTATGTTAAATAATGGATGATAGTTATGGAGGTAAATGAATGAATATCAGAAACATGACTGTACAGGATTATCTGGAAGTAGACCAATTAATGCAGCAGTTGCATAAGCTTCATGTAAAAGGAAGACCGGATTTATATGTTGATTTACAGCATCCATATTCGCTGGAAAATTTTCGACAGAAAGTAGAAAGTGCGGAACATATTTTACTTCTTGCAGAAGAAAATGGGAGAATCCTTGGAATTTGTTTTGTTGCAATGAGAGAACGCAGCATGATGGTAAATCAACGAACTGCATATATGGATGATTTATTTGTATGCGAGGAAGTAAGACGACAGGGAATTGCAACGAAATTATTCAAAGATGCTGAGAAAAAAGCAGTAGCCCTTGGGGCAAAAAGATTAGATTTAATGGTCTGGGATTTTAATCAATCAGCCATAGGTTTTTATAAGTCATTAGGCATGACAGAGCAGAGATACATTTTTGAGAAAGAACTATAATGTGTTAAATATAAACTAAGTCTGAATTATAGGAGAGTGGAAGATGCAGGAAGAATATTTTGAAGTTAAAGGAAATGAAGGTCGTGTTGTGTCTGCATTGTCGGAGTATATGAGTGAGGGAAGTGCAAAAGTGGTGTTTAATAATCTCTCGCGATTTAAGGGGATTTTTGAGGAGGGTGAGGTATACAAGGAAATTTGTGAATCTGTGGAAGAAGACACAAGTAAGTTAGGTCTGATGATACCTAAAACAAATTATTATATCAATTTAAAAAGGAATACAATAGTTCTTATTGGAGTTTTATTGGATGTCAGGTTTACAAAAGGATTCTTAAGTGCCGGACTGGGTGTTTTGGGAATAACAGCGGATAAGATTAGGAAATTAAGTGATAAGGAAAAATGTGTATTGTTACTAATAAAATCAAAGGCAGTTATTGTTGAATCAAATGAACAATATATGGCGAAAAAACCGTTGAAATGTATGAACTATGTGTCTGAATGCGATGATAGAGATTATAACCGATGTAATATATCAGGAGAGGAGCTTAACAAAATTGTAAGCAAACTGAAAGAGCAAAACATAATCAAACAGGTGGGCGATATATTGGTATATTGTTTTTAGGAAAAATTTTATTCGTAAGAAGAAAGGTAATACAAGTGATTGATAAAGAAAAACTTTTGTCTGATTTTTTTGGAAATAACTACCATAAACCTATGGTTGTAGCTCCTGAAGAGTTTATGGTAATTCAAAAGAATGGAATTATGGATTTGGAAACGCTGTTAGAATTTGAAACATTAGTATCTGAAAGAATGCCGAATGGCTGCTTTATAATAATTAATGATGAACAAGTGAATGCATTTGCTATGAAAAAGAATGATATTTCAGTGGTCGCAATAAATGCAGGGTCAATTAAAAAGATAATGTACAGTGCAAATCTCATGATGTTAAGCGATAAAATTCTTCTGGGAATAGGGGATATGTCAGCGTGCCGTGAAAATATTATTGCGGAAGAATATCTTATTACAGAGGATGGGGACAATGTGCTTTTGTATATTTCGGGAGATTCTACAAGAGAAGCAGTAGGGTATATGATTGCAAATCTTGCGGTCAGATTTATGTTGTATCATGAAATAGGACACCACGAGGAAGGGCATGTAAAGAGACTTAATGATAAATACAGTCTTTTTTGCAAAGAAGTTTCAAATGATAAAGAAAGGATTGAACTGGAAGAGAGAAAAAAGATGGAATTTGAAGCGGATATGTATGCAATGACTCAGATTGTTAATGATTTTGAAATCTTAGCAGAAATTTGGGGAAAAGTACTAAATCTTGAAGTTACATATTCTGAAATGTTTCAGTTGCTCGTACCAGCTTTAGTTATCGTGAAAGAAAATCTTGGTATGGATGTACATAATAATGAGCAAATTGAAAATAGTTTTTATTTGCCCAATATAATAAGGGTGGTTATTGACTTCGCAATTATATTCATGGACAAAAAAGTGAAAAAAGTATTGTGCAATGATATTGCTGTGATGTTTGAAACAGATAGTGAGTATCGACAAATGTTTGAAAAGGAAAATAATCTGATAGTATTTGACAGCGAAGGGATGTTAACAGAAGGAGCATATGTGGCTTATATTTCATTAATGATAGTACAGACGGAACATGCTTATTGCGATATATTTGTCGGAAATAATTATCCGATTGCGTTTGAATGGGATACGAAGGCAATAGACTGGTTTTTACACTCATATAAATAAAAAGAAAGTTTCCTGTGAAGAATATCAAAGCGATTATGGCAGATAATATCAAAGGGGCAGATAAGGTGGGGATGATAACAGCAACGAAATTGTTAAAGCAATTTGAAAGTCTGGAGAATGTTTTGGCTAATGCGGAACAGATTGACAAACCGAGTATCCGAAAATCCGTTATAGAAAGTAGGGATAGGCTGAGGAAAAATTATCAGATAATTAAATTGACTGACAGAGCAGAGATTACATTTATATTAGAGCAATTGAAGTATAGTGGAGAGAGATTTAAAACGAATGATGTGTTAGAAGGCATCAGGTTAAAGTAGAGGCAAACATAATTGTGCTTCAAGCTTATAATTGTAATTAAAAATCAAAGACGGTTGTATGTAAGGAAGAAACATAATTAAGCTCAATTTAGTGTTGGATGATTCGGTTTAAAAGAAAGGAGAGTATAGCAAATTGCTACGGTAGGAGAATTGAAGTTAGAGGAGTTTATAAATGGTAGAAGTAAAATTTTATGATAGTATAGATGATAAATTTCTGAAATTTGCAGTTATCATTTCTAAAACAAATGGTAAATGGATATTTTGTAAACATAAAGAAAGAGATACTTATGAAGTACCAGGCGGGCATAGGGAAAGTGGCGAAGATATTTTAGCTACTGCTAAGCGGGAATTGATGGAGGAAACGGGTGCGACAGATTTTACCATCAAACCAATCTGTGTGTATTCGGTTAAAGGACAAACAAATATGATGGAAAATATAAACGATGAAACATTTGGCATGCTTTTCTTTGCAGAGGTATTTTCTTTTCAAGAAATACATAGTGAAATAGAGAAAATTTTAATTACGGATAACTTAGTTGAAAATTTGACTTATCCTTTAATTCAACCTCAATTAATTAAAGAAGCAAAAAACAGAGGATATTTATAAATAAGAATTGACCGAGCTCTTTGAGCGAGGAATGCTTCTTGTCCGAAGGGCAAGAAGATGGAATATAGAAAGAATTTAACAAATCGAAGTTTGGAGGTGTGAAAGATACGTATGTGCGAATGGTGTGATTATAAAGAATACGAATGGCTACTGCATAAATCACTTTATTGGTCTGTTTACTTAGCAGATGTACAGGATTATGTAGGTAGATGTATTTTGGTGCTGAACCGACATTGTGGAAGTCTCTCAGAACTGGATATTTCTGAATGGATTGAGTTGAAAACGATTATAGATAAATTAGAATATATATATAAGGACATATTAGGAGCTGAATTAAGTAATTGGAGTTGTTTATTGAATAATTTTTACAAAGAAGCAACACCAAATCCTCATTTGCATTTACATGTGAGACCACGATATAAAAATGCAATACTAATTAACAATCACTCATACATAGATACCGAATTTGCTCACCACTATGCTCTGAAAAAGGAGGTTCTGTTACTTGATGATGATAAGCAAACCTTGTATGCACGAATGAAGAAACATTTTATTTTATAAATTTTAAGTTTTTGGGAAACTAATTATACGGTGAAGCGAGAACGGCATATTTTTTTGAAAGGAAAGGTAAATTTGATAAATGGAAAATAATACTTGGGGAAAAGCAGTTGTTGAAAAAGCACTTTTATATGCAGAACATGAATTTTATCCGACTGATAAAAATGTAATGCATGGCGTAGATGAAAATGGTAGATATGTTGATACTCCTGATATTACTTGGAAAGGTGAATTATTAAATTGTGGTTGGTGGAAGCCAAATGAAAAAAATAAGGGAGTTGCATATGGATGGGGAAATGCTTCTTCTATTGAGGAGTTTGACCAAGGAATTGCAGATGGAAAATATGCGGGTAATGTTCCAGAAGATACCTCAAGATATGGAAGTTGGAATACAGTTGGTGTGGATTGCTCTGGGCTACTGATTGTATGTTGGGGATTACCCAAGAAGATTGCAGCAAGAGATATTCCTAATATCGCAAAAGTTATTGATGTTAGTGAGATTAGACAAGGTGATGTTTTGGCAATTCGTTCACATGTAATGATTTTTAAAGAATTTATTGATGAAGAAAAAAGCCGTGTAAGAATTATTGATTCAACAAGAAGTACTGGAAAGGTATCTCAAAGAGAGTTTTTAGTATCAGATTTGTTAGAACAAGGGTATATTGTCTACAGAAAACAACAATAAGGTTATGATAACAAATTCAGAATTTATGAGGTGTGGCAATGATAAGAAAAGTAAGAGGTGAAGAAATACCAGTATGTGTGGAAATTATTAAAAAAAGTTTTTTGACAGTTGCAGATGAATATGGTTTTACGGAGGAAAATGCTCCTAGGTTTACAGCTTTTGCGACTACGCAAGATAGACTGTATTGGCATATGGATGGAGAGCATAGGCCAATGTATGTATTTGAAGAAGATGGTGTTTTGTGTGGATATTATTCACTTTTGTTACAAGGAAATGGAGAATGTGAACTTAATACTCTTGCAGTATTGCCAGAGTATAGACATAAGGGCATTGGAAGACAATTATTAGCTCATTCCTTTAATATAGCAAAAGAATTAGGCTGTAGAATTATTAATATAGCTATTGTAGAAGAAAACAGAGTTCTTCGTAAATGGTATGAGTTGAATGGAGCAATACATATTGGAACAAAGAAATATGATTTTTTTCCATTTACATGTGGATATATGAAAAAGGAATTGTAGAGAAATTTAGTATTAGGAGGCGAAAAGGAGAGAAGCGATGGACGAATGGTTAAAAACAAGAAACTTACCTTTACATTTTATATCTGTTGCAGGATTAGTATATAAAGGCGATGAAGTTTTATTGATTAAATCAAAACGTAGAGGATGGGAAATCCCTGGCGGAGTGGTAGAACAGGGAGAGGATATAATAAGTGGCTTAAAAAGAGAAATATTTGAGGAAAGTGGCATTGTTGTCGAGCCGGAAAAGTTTGTTGGTCTATATCAGAGATTGAATACTAAAGATGGATATGGTCCCCTTGAAGGAATGATTTTACCTCCTGTTGTGAATTTGACATTTATTTGTAAATATATAGATGGAAATGAAAATGTATCAGATGAAAGTATTGAAGTAGGATGGTTTACTCCAAACATTGCAAAAGAAAAAATTACTGTTCCTGATATAAAGAAAAGAGTTTGTGATATGTTGGAATTTGATGGTAAGCACCATTTTAGTACTTTTGAAAATAAAGACAGTAAAATAAAATTTATTAGCGATATGCTTGTTAAATAATTATACATAACACGGAGTAAAAAAATTGAAACAAATAATTATAATCGGATGTCCGGGAAGCGGGAAAACTTATTTTGCAAAACAGTTGTCAGAAATTTTGCAAATAGAACTTTTTCATATGGATAATATATATTGGAAGAAAGATAAAACGCATATTAGTAGGGGAGAATTGATTAGCGCGGTAGATCGAATAATAAGTCAATCAGAATGGATTCTTGATGGAAATTATATATCAACTATTGAGCAAAGAATAAAAGGTGCAGACACAATTTTTTTATTTGATTATACAACGAAAGATTGTTTAGAAGGAGTTAAATCAAGAATTGGTGTAAAGCGTGATGATATTCCGTGGATAGAAACAAAATTGGACCCTGATTTTCAAAAATGGATTATGGATTTTAGAAAAGATACATTGCCTCAAATAGAAAAAATATTAGAACGATACAAATATAAAAAAATAATTAGATTTGCTTGTAGAAAAGATAAGGAAAAATACTTGATGAAATTGAAAAAGAATGTAAATAAGAATATTACAATTCATACCACGGAGCTTAATATAGAGTTGCAGGATGACCAATGGCAAATGGAATATATTGATCATAACAGAAATATTGCCAGAGCAATAGTGTATGATGAGGATGGAAATTTTTATTTTGTAAGAGCTGAAAGAAATGATGATTTCGGACAGACAACAATTATAGAAACAGCAGGTGGGGGTGTTGAAGAAGGTGAAGAATTGCAGGATGCAATAAAAAGAGAACTTAAAGAAGAATTGGGTGTAAAAGTAGATGTAATCTGCAAAATCGGAGTTGTAAGTGATTATTATAATCTGATTCATAGACATAATATTAATAACTATTTTTTGTGCAAAGTTGAATTCTTTGGTGAAAAAGAACTGACAGAAGATGAAAGAAATAATTTTCACTTATCAACATTGAAATTATCTTATGAAGAAGCTATTAGAGAGTATGAATATAGGTCAAATACAAGATTAGGGAAACTTATAGCCAATAGAGAATTGCCGGTGTTGCATCGTGCAAAAGAAATAATTGATATTTAGACAAGAATTACTAAATTAAGATTTATGGAGAAGACTTTTAGATTTAATATATGGAGAATATAAAGATGAGTATACAGAAACCGAAGATGATATTATTTGATTATGGACATACATTATTGTATGAGATTGGACATAATGCAGAAAAGGGGAATAAAGCAATATATCAATACATAAAAAGTAATCCTAAAAATATTTCATTTCAAGAATTTAATAAAATAGTAAATAGCACATTTAAAAAGATAAATGAGTGTGGCAATGGAATTGATATTTGTGAGAAAAATTTTTTGCGATTAGTATATGGATACATGAACATTGAATTATCTGTTTCATTGGAAGAGGCAGAAAGCATTATATGGAATGGTGTATCAGAAGGTGATATTATGCCAAATGCAAATAAAATATTAGATTATCTGAATAAAAATGACATTAGGAGTGGAGTCATTAGTAATATGTGTTGGTCTGGAAAATCTTTGAAAGACAGATTGAACAGATTACTTCCGAATAACAAACTGGAATTTGCAATTACTTCCGGGGATTATATATTTAAAAAGCCAAATAAAATGCTATTTGGGATAGCGCTGAATAGAGCAGGACTAAATGCAGAAGAAGTGTGGTATTGTGGAGATAGTGTAAAAGCGGATATTTATGGAGCACATAATGCAGGAATATTTCCAGTTTTGTATGAAGGAAAAACAGAAGAAAAGAACTCATTTGAGGGTCAAAACGAGGGAGACGAGATAGATTTTGATTATTTTAAAATTAATAATTGGGATGAATTGATAGAAAAAATTGAAACAATATAGAATAGGAAATAAACTAGAATATTAGTAATATTGTACGAGGACGTGAATTATGGAACTTTGGGATGCATATGACATGAATTTAAATACAATTAAAGATAAAACATTAATAAGAGGTGAAGCCGTACCAGATGGAATGTACCATTTAGTGTGTGAGGTTATTGTTAAACATACAGATGGTACATATTTGTTAATGCAAAGAGACAAAAATAAGCATTATGGTGAATATTGGGAAGCTACAGCAGGAGGTTCAGCATTGCAAGGAGAAAATCCACTTGAATGTGCAATAAGAGAATTGCGAGAAGAAACAGGAATAAATGAAACAAATTTAGTGGAGCTAGGAAGGGTTGTTCAACATAATCATCATTCAATATATGTTGATTATATTGTGATTACGGATTGGGACAAGTCTAACATTACTCTTCAACAGGGAGAAACACAGGATTATAAGTGGGTAGATAAAGATACTTTGAAAAATATGAAATCTAATGAATTGGTAACAAGAAGAATGCAGCTTTTTATTGAGGAATTACGATAATAGACAATAACAAGATTAAAGGAAAGTATTATGAAAATAATTAAGTATGAAGACAAGTATCGTGATGATATGATTTTTATGATATTAGAAGCAAAAAATGCTTTAGGTCGAGTTCCGGGATTAAATGAGGATTTATTGGATATTAAAAGGAACTACTTGGATGCAGGAGATATGTTTTGGTTGGCTATTAATGAACAAGACAGAGTTATAGGAAGTATTGGATATAATTCTATAAGAGACACCGATGAGGTTTGGCTGCATCGTTTGTTTGTAAAATACAATTTGAAAAGACAAGGTATTGGAAGTGCTTTGTTAGAAATGGCAGAAAATTACATAGCAAATCAAGGAAAGAAAGTGGTAAGAATTCATCTGGGAGGAAATGGTTTTGAGGAATCAAAAATATTTTATCCCAAACATGGCTATGTGGAGTATCGGGAACGCTATATGATGAAGAATTTGTAGATAATAGCAAATTACTACGGTAGGAGAATTGAAGTTAGAGGAGGTAAATATAGTAGTTGGCGATATTGTAAAAGTAGTGGTTGACAGACCACTTGGAAGTTATCATCCTAAGCATAAAGATATGCATTATCCGATTAATTATGGATATATTGAAGGAATAATTGCTCCAGATGGAGAAGAACAAGATGCGTATATTATAGGTGTAGATGAACCTGTAAAGGAATTTGTTGGAAGAATTATTGCAATAATACATCGCAATAATGATATAGAGGAAAAATGGGTTGTTGCACCTCAAAATATGATATTTACTAAAGAACAAATATGGGAAAAAGTTTTGTTTACTGAACAGTACTTTGATTCTGAAATAATAATGTAAACATAAAGAAAGAGATACTTATGAAGTGCCAGGCGGGCATAGGGAAAGTGGCGAAGATATTTTAGCTACTGCTAAGCGGGAATTGATGGAGGAAACGGGTGCGACAGATTTTACCATCAAACCAATCTGTGTGTATTCGGTTAAAGGACAAACAAATATGATGGAAAATATAAACGATGAAACATTTGGCATGCTTTTCTTTGCAGAGGTATTTTCTTTTCAAGAAATACATAGTGAAATAGAGAAAATTTTAATTACGGATAACTTAGTTGAAAATTTGACTTATCCTTTAATTCAACCTCAATTAATTAAAGAAGCAAAAAACAGAGGATATTTATAAATAAGAATTGACCGAGCTCTTTGAGCGAGGAATGCTTCTTGTCCGAAGGGCAAGAAGATGGAATATAGAAAGAATTTAACAAATCGGAATTTGTTAAATTGGAAAATTAGAAGTTGTGGAGGTAACACATAGATGAATCAAGGTAGAATTATTGTAATCACAGGTGCGCCGGGGACAGGAAAAACTACAACGGCATCTGCTGTTGCAAAAGAATCAGATTTGGAAAAGTCTGTGCATATGCACACAGATGACTTTTATCATTATTTGAGTAAAGGGGCAATACCACCGCATTTGCCAGAATCAAATGAGCAAAATTTGATTGTCATTGAAGCGTTTTTAGAAGCTGCGAAGCGATATGCTCGTGG
>NZ_CALGRE010000031.1 GCF_937958975.1 uncultured Eubacterium sp.
TCTACACTCTTTCCCTACACGACGCTCTTCCGATCTCCTGAAGACATACTGCCTGATTGGTCATAGTCCGTTGACACGATATATAAATATCCCCCCTGTCCAAACAAAGTATTTTCTCTGTCAGCCTCTTTGGGTAGAACTGCATTACATTTATAAGAATTATGCTTACAATTCAATTTATTACATAAATAGATACTTTTCCCGGATTTATAATCCACATACATAACCGATGGCAATCTATCATCATTTTCTTCTATTTCATAAGCATCATTGATATAGTACCAGCCATCTTCTGAACTATAAGATTTTTGCCATGTATTATCTGTAAGCATTTGCAGCTTACCCTCCATATCATCCGCTTTATCCTGTTTTATCATGTCTGTTTCAACCGAAGTAATATTGTCATCTTTAAAACTGACAGTTTCATTTCCACTTCCAATCCCACACCCTGTCAGTAATGATACTGCTGTAATAAAACAAACAACGATTCTTCTCTTTTTCCTCATTTCTTTAACCTCCTATTCTCGTAACAAAAAAATTCTGATACGAATTTCTTCATATCAGAATTTTATACCTTGCATTTATCCGAGATGTATCTAATTACTAATTTGCTATCTCCCACTGCAATTGTAATGTTTTACTCTTTACATCATGTAAAAAAGTAAGTGCCAGATGCGCCTTCTTTGACACCATCTTTTTATTATTATAATTCCAGTCATCTATCAGTGACAGATTCATATAAACCAGATATTCCTTTTCCATCTTATATATATCTTTCTCTGTAATTTTCTCTGCCTGCTTTCCCTGGTACTTGACATAAATAATTTTATTCATTTCATTATCCCATTTTATCTCGATAAATTCATTATCACTTTTCCATATATATCTTTCTATACCCACATTACTATCTGTTTCTATTTTTGTAATAAAATTAACATCTTTTATCTTATCCGCACAAATATATTTCAAAAAACCCGCTTTATTTAACTTCTTTTGTATTTTTCCACTCTTATAGTTTGAAGAAATATCCACAGCATTGGCACTATATTGTTCCACCGCAACTAAAAATATATTTTCAACACTATTTTCAATATAATAACTGTTTAGCAATTGGTGTAATCTGCTTACCATCTTAATATTTTTCACTTCACTGTTCAACTCGAAAGAAATTTTTTCCATTTTCTGTTCTGTTTCATACGCATAACTATCCATCAGTGCAAAATATATCCGGGGCAGCATTAATATAGATGTTAAAAGCAATATTCCTAATATTAAAAAAACAGTATTTCTAAACTTTATTAACATTTATATTTATCTCCTATTATAAATCCTCTTCTAAAACATCTCTATATTTTGAAATTAACAATTCTATTTCCGTACCTTTATTCAAAATACTTTTTATCGTCATTTTTATTTCTAGCGCTTCACATATTTTTTTACATATATAGAGACCGATTCCCGTTCCTCCGATAGTTCTGTCACGCGCCTTGTCAATCATATAAAATGCGTCTGTTACTTTTTCTATTTCATTTTCTGCCATTCCGCATCCATTATCTCTGACAGATATTACATATTTACTGCTCCTTACCGTTCCGCTTAGACAAACCTTCCCACCGTCTCTATCCTTGCATGCCTTATCCGCATTTTCCACTAAATTTCTGACAAGTGTAATTAATAAAGCTGCATCAGTAAATATCTGCCCCTGTTCCATGTTAATCTCTAATGTAGAATACATCATATGATGAAAACATATTTTTTCGATATTCTCTACAATCAAATTTGTATATAACCATTTATATTCAATCTTTTCTTCGGTAATCTCTAACATTTTCAAAAGCGTCACTGACAACCGTTTTAACCTTTTACATTCTCTATAAATATATTCCGCTGCTATATACTGCTGTTCTTCTGTAAGGCTATCCCCCAATAACATTTTTGAATATCCCATCATAGATGTCATTGGCGTCTTTAATTCATGAGAAAAGTCAGACACAAACTGTTCTCTTGCTTCCACATCTTTTTCTAATTTTTCAATATGTTCCTCCACAGACCTTGCCATGATATCAAAATTTTTGCTCAATTCTCCAATCTCATCTTTACTTTTTATATCTGTTCTAATTCCATACTTCCCGCCAGAAATTTTACTGCTAATCTGGCTAAGCTTTTTTATATTTCTGGTAAGATAAAATGACAAAAACCATACTAAAATAAATGCAATCATTATAATACACACATCTATTAGAAAAAATGTCTGTGTCTGCCGGTCTCTTTCCGCAAATGTATCTGACATATCAAATCTGTTTACCATGGTTATAACATTTTCAGAAACTCTTATTTTAGAGCCTATCAGAAAATAGTGTTTTTCTCTTTTTTCGTAAATTTCATAATACCCTTCTTTTCTGTTTATATAGTTTTGTGTCTTTCTATCAATATCACGAATACTTGAAAAGATAACCTTTCCTTTTCCATTCTGTAAAATTGCCTCACTTTTTTCGCTACCATAACTAACCATTTTATCGGCAAATTCACTTACCATACTATCCGAAAATTCTCTCCCGGATTCCATTGCACTTCTTATATTCGACTCTAATGAATACCTGTTTACAATATGTTGTTTCGAAAAAGCTTCCACCGCATTATCATATGCTACGCTAAAATTTTTCTGTATCATAAAAATTCCACCCAGTGAAAAGCATATCGCAATAATTATGCAAGTCCCCAACACTATTTTCAAAGAAAACTTCATATTTTATTCTCCAATTAATTTATATCCCATCCGAAATACCGTCTTTATCTCATCTTTTAGGTCTAATTTTTTTCTCAATCTCTGTATGTGCAAATCTAATGTTCTGCTATTTCCAATGTACTCTGTTTCCCACACTTTTTCAAACAAATCTTCTCTAAACAAAAGATTATTTTTATTCCGGACAAGAACTACTAACAACTCATATTCTTTTGGTGTAAGAGCAACTATTTTATCATCTCTTTTTACTTCCATTGTATTTTGGTCAATGACAATATTTTTAAACTTTAACCTGTTATTCCCCTTCCCATAACGCCTGAGTACCATCTCTACTCTTGCTAAAACCTCAGAAATATCAAAAGGCTTAACAATATAATCATCCGCTCCCAACTTAATTCCTCTGATTCTATCCTTAACCGCCTCCTTTGCCGAAATAAAAATTACCGGTGTATTTGTCGGTTTAATATATTCTAATAACTCATATCCATCAATTTTTGGTAACATTATATCGAGCAAAATTAAATCAAAATCCTGCTCCTCAATCTTTTCTGCTGCTTGTTCTCCATCAAGAACATAGGTACAATGATATCCACTCTGTATTAAATTTATCTGAATTAGTTCTGCTATTGACATTTCATCTTCAACTACTAAAATATGATACATCTTACTCCACCTCTCCATTTGTACTATTCCCGCTTTTATACAATACACTCCAAATGTTTCTAAAATGTATAATTCAGAAACCTAATTGCACAAAAATAACTATCCAGACAATTCTGAATAGCTATTTTCTAATTTATATTCAACCTTTATAACTTTCATTTTACATAAGCGATTCGCTATATACCGCTCTCTCTCCACCAATAAACTTCGGGCGTACTCTTGCTGCGAGAACCAATGCCTCTCCCAGTTTATTATGTTCCAGTCTTACAGGCACTGCTACTTTCTTGAGATGCATTCCAATCAATGTCCCACCAATATCAATACCGGCATCTGCCTTTATCTCTTCCACAACAACCGGCTCCCTAAATGTCTTATATGCCGTTGTCCCAAAAGAACCACCCGCTTTTGGCTGTGGTACCACGTTCACTGTCTCTGAAAAAGGAACTGCCTCTCTTTCAACAATAATAGCACGGTTTAGATGTTCACAGCACTGCGCCGCCAGGTAAACTTCCTTTTCCTGCAATACATTATATATTCCCTTAAAAAGCGCCTGTGCAACTTCTAAGTTAGAATTGCTCCCGATTCTGTCACCACAAACCTCACTGGAGGAACATCCCACAACTAAAATCTGTCCTTTTTTAAGTCCCGCCTTATCAACAATCTCTCTTGTAATATCCTCTGCCTGTTTTGTAATATCAGAATACATAATACCCTCCTAAATATACTTCTTTATCAATGATGTAGCCTTTGAACTCTCTAAAACAGCAATCAAAACATATGCCAGTACAAGACAGGTAGCTACCTGAATCATATTGCTTAGAATAGAGCCTACTGCTGCTACTCCATAACCAAGTAATGTACTTTCATAAAGAAAATAACCTATGACCATTACTGCCTCTGCCACAATTCCACCTACAATATATCCGATAACTTTGTTGCCATTAATTTTTTTAAGAGCAATCAATATGGCATATGCCACAATTGCCATACAAAACTTTATTACAAACGTACCTGGTGCATAAGTTCCATAATTTGAAAAAATGTCAGCAAATGCAGAACCAATGCCTGCTGCCAAACCGCCGTATACACCACCAATTATCCATGCAGATAGGAGTACAATCGTATCTCCTATATTAACGTATCCATTCGTTCCAAGTGTTGGAACCTTTATAATCATTGTAGCCACGCAGGTAAGCGCTGCAAATAGTGCTGTCAATACAATTTTCCTAATATTTACTTCCATAATATTTCTCCCGATATCATCCAATATATTTAACTTTTTCCTGTAAAAGGATTGACAATTCAAGTCATGTGACTGACTATTAACTTCATTTTATATGAACTATCATTTTCTAAAATAGATTATATCAGTATATGGTATTGTTAATATACCCAATTTGTTTTAAAAAAACAATACCAGTTACTTCTTTACTCTGTATATGCAATTGCACATTTTACAGCTTTTTTCCACCCCTCCAGTTTGTCAGATACTTCTTCTAACTTCATAACCCTTTCAAAGGTTCTATCTATCTTCATATTTGATTTTATCTCGTCTTTACTGTTCCAATATCCTGTAGCAAGTCCGGCCAAATATGCTGCTCCAAGCCCTGTAGTCTCAATCACCTGTGGCCTTAATACTTTTTTCCCCATAATATCTGATTGAAATTGCATAAGAAAATTATTTGCACAGGCACCGCCATCTACCTTTATCGAATTGATATTATCACCTAAGTCCAATTCCATCGCCTTTAGTACATCATACGTCTGATACGCCATGGACTCTAGCGTTGCTCTTATAAAATGTTCTCTGCCCGTTCCCCTTGTAATACCAACTACCATTCCTCTGGCATTCTGTTTCCAATATGGCGCTGCCATTCCTGTAAATGCCGGAACCACATACACACCATTTGTATCACTAACTTTCAACGCAATTTGTTCACTATCAGACGCACTCTCCATCATTTTCATTTCGTCACGAAGCCATTGGATGGCGGCACCCGCCACAAAAACACTTCCCTCTAAAGCATACTCCACCTTATCTGTGGACGCCGCAATAGTTGTAATTAACCCCATTTTAGATTCTACCGGAACATTTCCGGTATTCATTAACAGAAAACACCCTGTTCCATATGTATTCTTTACATCCCCCTTTTCAAAGCAACATTGTCCAAATAATGACGCCTGTTGGTCACCTGCGACACCACTGATAGGAATATTTTTTCCAAAAATTTTTTCCGAGGTATATCCAAAAATACCACTGGAAGCCTTCACTTCAGGCAACATGCATTTTGGTATCCCTAAAACATCTAACAACTCTTCATCCCACTTCAAATCATTAATATTAAAAAGCATGGTTCTGCTTGCATTTGTATAATCAGTAGCATGTATATTTCCACCACTTAATTTCCACATCAGCCATGTGTCAATCGTTCCAAATAGCAACTGCCCCTCTTTCGCCCTTTTTGCGGCTCCTTCTACGTTTTCTAATAACCATTTTATCTTAGTCCCCGAAAAATAAGCATCGGGTACCAGCCCTGTTTTCTTCTTTATTATCTCTTTCAATCCATCTTCCACAAGTTTGTCAATCATATCTGATGTTCGTCTGCACTGCCACACGATAGCATTGTAAACAGGCTCTCCCGTCTTTTTATCCCATACGACAGTAGTTTCCCTCTGATTCGTTATTCCGATTGCCTCTATGTCATCCGCCTCTATTTTAGCTTTTCTCATGACTTCTCTGATTGTAAAAAGCTGTGTTTCCCAAATTTCTTGCGGATTATGTTCCACCCAGCCGGGTTTTGGAAAAATCTGCTCAAATTCCTTATTTGCCTGACACACTATTTTACCTGCCTTGTCAAAAAGTATTGTCCTCGAACTCGTTGTTCCCTGGTCCAATGCCATCACATATTTTGTCATTGCCATTATCCTCCGTACCTTTAATTATAATAAAATATTTTAAACAATTTATCATGCTTTGGCAATGCCGGAAACGGCATCGATTACATTCAAAAAGGCTGCCACATAATGTGACAGCCAAATCTATTTAAAGCAACAGGTATAAACCTTATTGCCTGCTGCACACAAATTACAGCAAATAGACTTACCAATTTTAAATATTAATCTAATTTATTTTATTCCATTACTTCTAAAATGTGTCTCTATTAATCCTCATAATCAATAAATTTTAAAGGATCAACAGTATTTCCATCCTTCGCAATAGCAAAATAAACATTATCCCCCTCTTTTGTATAATAACGCGTCGGTGTATTTACATAAGCTATCGTCTGACCTGCTTCTACATAATCACCTGCTGCAACTTCCGGATTAACAATTTGTCCATAAGTAGCTATATAACCACTTCCAATTGCCTGATTTATGCATACACCTAATTCATCGTCTTCGTCAATAGCTGTTATAACTCCATCTGCCGCTGCCTTGATAGCAGTTCCCTTTGTACTTTGAATTACTATGCCCGGATTACACTTATATTCGTTTAATGTTGAATAATAAACGGTATTATCCATATCATAAGGCATAATGATACTTCCCTGAACAGGCCAAAGCAATTCGCTTTTCTTTCCAAACTTCAGTGCTTTAATCTGTGCTGCTGCTTCCTCAGATAAGCCATACATATAGTCGTCTTCTGAAACGTTGGATTCTGTATTTGCTTCAACGACATTGTTCGCATCCACAGCATTTGTCTCATTTGCCTCTGTTCCATAGTAACTTTCTAAATCAGCTACTCTGTCTCCCTCTACTGTTGTTTCTTCTATTACCTTCTGTGCCGCCTCTACATTTTTATCCTCTGTTGTCGTTGCAACGTTTTCTGCTTCTTTTAAATTAATGACATTTTCTCTGCCTTTCTGTCCAATAAAATATGTGCCTGTAGCTACGGCTGTCAATGCCATCACGCAAACAACGATTGCTGCAATAAATTTTTTATCCATACTCATCACCTCATTGATAGTATGACCACCCTTTTACAGATTTATACAAATAAAATTTAATAATCTACAATTGCTACATCATAGAAGGTTTTTAAAATATCTTTCCATTGCTTTCCGTCTTTTGCCAGTTCCTTTGCATAGGATAAACTCATACCGAATCCATGCCCAACTCCCCTTGTTGTAATTCTTATACCGCTTTCATATTCCTCAATATCCATTGATGTTGAATTTAATCCTAATGCTTTAGAAAAGGTCTCCCCCTCAATCTTTGTATCTCCTATTTTAACTATTAACTGATAATTGGATTTATCTTTCAAGCTTATATCTACCAATTTTAAAAAACTTTTTGTATCCAAATTGTTATCATTAAATATTTCCTTATTGTCTTTATAAAAAATAATTCCATGCTTTTTAAAACAGCTCTGAACTTCTTTCATAGTAAAATACTTAATACCAATATATTCATCATTCTGCAAATCTGTTTTACAATTTACACTTTTTAAATACTCATAATTATCTCCTAAAATCTCACTCCCATCTCTAGTTTTCCCATTACTGGTCTCATGAAAAAGCGGCAGCACCAATACTCCATCCTTTTTTAAAACTTTTAGATTCGTCTTTTCTATAATTGAATATAAATAATCACTATTTTCTTTAAAGGAAATACTCTTTCCGATTCCTGTAAAGTTACATAATATACCTCCAAAATTGTTTATATTATTTTTAACATATTCTTCAAACCACATATTCTGCAATTGTCCATATTCTATATATGGCAACTTTAATTGTCTGGAATTTATACTATTATTTTTGCCCATTTGTTTTAGGATATATGTTCTTATTACCACTGCCTGCGCTTTTAATGCTTCTATAGGAGAATCTAACGGCATTTGTGCCATTAATACGCATGGAATAAAATATTCCATGTCCATAGTCTGTCTATATGTACCATTCTCTACCACAATTGTCTTACCTGATAAAATAATATTACTTTTTTTATTATTCACATTAACTTTATTGGAAACCAATGTAATTAATACAGGAAACACTAATATTACAACTACAAATACAACAACGAAATTAGTGTACTTCTTTATCATTTTATATTTTACCGAATCTATTACACGCATTTTATATAATATATTTTCTTAATGTTGAAATAATTACTTTTGTTTATATTATTATTGATTTAATATATATTATATGTTACTATTTTAATATCATATATGTTATTTTTTCTTAAAAGGAGGCGATATCTCATAAAAATCATAACCCGGGACAATGACGACAGGTCAATAAATGTTTCACACAACAACACTATATTTGATGATATTTTTAGAACTCTGTGTGATAAAAATCCTAAACTTTTAATTCCTTTAATTAATGAAATATTTTCGCAAAATTATAGTATTGATGAGAAGCTCGACTCCTTATCTAACGAACATTATTCCATCCTGTCTCAAAACAAAAATGGCATTGCAGAAAGAATAACAGATTCCTGCATTCGTCTACATGACAAACTCTACCATATAGAATGCCAAAGCAATCATGATGGCACAATGATTCTCAGAATGGTTGAATATGATTTTTTTATTGCAGTCAACACTGCTATAAAAGAACAAGACTACTATAGACTTAGTTTTCCACATTCTGCTGTTTTATACTTGCGCTCTAATAACAGCACACCAGATACGATGAATATGTTGATTGATTTTCCGGACAAACAGCAGGTAACATATCAAATACCTATTATAAAATTACATACATACACAAAAGATGACGTCATTCATAAACAACTATTTTTCTTTATTCCTTACTACATTTTGAAGTATGAAAAAGAAATAAAAAACCACGACGATACCGCATTAAAAAAAATGAAATCCGAATTTATTGAACTAAAAAAAGGATTGGAAACAGCAAAAGAAAATGGTATAATTAAGCAATATGATATGACAAACATATTTGACCTTACAGTTAAACTTGTAGATTATATTTCGCAGAATAATGTCAAGGTAAGAGAGGAGGTTAATTCTGTTATGGGTGGAAAAGTTTTAGAAACTCTTGGGGATAAACTATTACAAGTTGAAGAGCAACTGAAAGCTCTTGATGACATAAAAGTTCAGCTTGATAACGAAAAAACCCTGCTTGATAACCAAAAAACTCAGCTTAATAACGAGAAAGCTCAGCTCGATAACGAGAAAACTCAACTTGATAACGAGAAAACTCAACTTGATAACGAGAAAACCCAGCTTGATAACCAAAAAACTCAGCTTGATAACCAAAAAACTCAACTTGATAACCAAAAAACTCAGCTTGATAACGAGAAAACTCAGCTTAATAACAGAGAAGTTCAGCTTAATAACCGTGAAAAGACTCTCGATGCTATTGAAAAAAACCTATCTAACGGGCAATTACCTTTTATCATACCAATCATTGAAACATGCCGTGAGTTTAACGCTACAAAAGAATATGCTTGTAATAAGATTATTTCCAACTATTCTGTAACTTCTGAAGAAGCTCATCTGTTAGTAAATAATTATTGGAAATAGTTACTTTTATAATATTAATTAACAATTCATAATAAAAAGTCATTTCACATTATAGTACACTACAACGTGAAATGACTTTTTATATATTATATAAATAACTAATCAAGTTCTACTTTTACTTTATCTAAATGCCAAATATCCTGTACATACTCCTCAATTGTTCTGTCCGAAGTAAATTTGCCAACATTTGCCACATTAAGAATTGCAGATTTTGCCCATCCTTCTTCATCTCTATATGCCGCTTCAACTCTTGTCTGCGCTTCTGCATAAGAACGGAAATCCTTTAAAATAAAGTATCTATCTGCAACACCTGTCTCCTCTTTTGTCAAAAGCGAATTATAAATTGGTCTAAATCTTTCCGGGTTATCCGGTGAATAGAATCCATTGATTAACTGCATCAATACCTTTCTGACATCCATATCAGAATTGAAAATCTGCATTGGGTCATATCCACCATTATTCTCATAATTAATTACCTCATCTGAAGAAAGCCCGAAGATAAATGCATTCTCTACACCTACCTCCTCTACGATTTCAACATTCGCACCATCCATTGTACCAAGAGTCAAAGCACCATTCAGCATAAACTTCATATTTCCTGTTCCGGATGCTTCCTTAGATGCAGTAGAAATCTGCTCGCTGACATCAGAAGCTGCAAATATCATTTCGGCATTAGAAACACGATAATTTTCAATAAATACAACTTTTAACTTACCGTTAATTGACGTATCATTGTTAATCACATCTGCAACACTGTTAATTAATTTAATCGTTAACTTGGCAATTTTATATCCGGCTGCTGCCTTTGCACCAAAGATAAAAGTTCTCGGATAAAAATCCATTTCAGGATGTTCTTTTATCTGATTGTATAAATACATTACATGTAAGATATTTAATAACTGACGCTTATACTCATGAAGTCTCTTTACTTGTACATCAAAAATAGAGCGAGGGTCCACATCTATACCATTGTTTTCTTTAATATATTTCGCTAAGCGTACTTTATTCTGATATTTTATATTCATAAACTCTGCCTGAGCTTTTTTATCGTCTGCATACACTTCAATCCCCTTAATTTTTGGCAAATCTGTTATCCAGTCACTGCCAACTTTATCTGTTACCCAATCAGCCAGTAACGGATTTCCATGTAACAGAAATCTTCTCTGTGTAATACCATTTGTCTTATTATTAAATTTTTCCGGCATCATCTCATAGAAGTCTCTAAGCTCTTGATTTTTCAAAATCTCTGTGTGGAGTCTTGCAACACCGTTAACAGAATAACCCGCACAAATAGCAAGATGCGCCATTTTCACCTGACCATCATAAATAATTGCCATCTTTGCAATCTTTTCATGATTTCCAGGATATTTCTGCTCAATTTCAATGCAAAATCTTCTATTGATTTCCTCAATTATCTGATAACATCTTGGAAGAAGTCTTGAGAATAACTCAATCGGCCATTTTTCAAGTGCTTCACTCATAATCGTGTGGTTTGTATAAGCTACGCACTTTGTGGTAACTTCCCATGCCTCATCCCACTCTAGTAAATACTCATCCATCAACAATCTCATCAGCTCTGCAACTGTGAGTGTTGGATGTGTATCATTCATCTGAAATACAACCTTTTCATATAACTTCTTTATATCATCATGCTTTTTCAAATATTTCTTTATCGCTGTCTGAAGTGAAGCTGATACAAAGAAATACTGCTGTTTCAATCTTAATTCCTTGCCCGCATAATGATTATCATTTGGATAAAGAACCTCTGTAATTGTCTTTGCAAGGTTCTCCTGTTCTACAGCTGCCATATAAGCACCTTTATCAAACTCATCCAAATTAAAATGAACTACAGGCTCTGCATCCCAAATTCTCAAGGTGTTAACAACATTATTTCCATAACCAACAATTGGCATGTCATACGGAATTGCCATAACAGCCTGATATCCTTCCTGCTCAAAATAGTTACGTCCATCTCTATGCTCTATCCTGACATGACCGCCAAACCTTACTTCACATGCATATTCCTCACGCTTGATTTCAAGAGGATTAATATGCCTTAACCAATCTTCCGGAATCTCTTTCTGGAAACCATTTTCAATCTTCTGTTGGAACATTCCATATTTATATCTAATACCACATCCATAAGCCGGATAATTCAATGTAGCAAGACTGTCAAGAAAACATGCCGCAAGTCTTCCCAAACCACCATTTCCAAGTGCTGCATCCGGTTCCTGATTTTCTATTACGTTAATATCTAATCCCAATTCCTCAATTGCTTCTTTTATCTCATCTCTGCTGGATAAATTAATAATCATATTACCAAGAGCCCTGCCCATCAGAAATTCCATAGACAAATAGTACACAGTTCTTCCATCCGCTTTATCATATGCTTTCTGGGTGGCAATCCACTGGTCAATAACTATATCTTTCACAGCATAGGCAACACACACAAATTTATGTCTATCGCTTACTTCATCCAGAGTTTTTCTGTAAAGCATTTTAGCCTGGTCATTCACACGCTTCTTAAACGCAGTCTTAAACTCTTCCTTTTCATTTACTAATTCTCTTTTAGCCATATCTTTTCTCCATTTCCAAATTAAGGAACGATATCACAATGTATACCGTTCCCTTTTAATTTCAAAAAATTTATGTGAAACTAAGCCAGTCTTTAAGAGATTTTCTCAACGCTCAAAGTTACCTTCTCACCATTGATATTCCACTCTTTTTCGTACCCGTTTATTCTATCAAATTCCACATGCTCTGCCAACACTTCGGACTTAATTTCGTCAAGATTGTCTCTAATAACGCTCTGAATTGTAACGTTTTTATCAATATTTACTATAATTTTATCCATCACTTCAAATCCGGCTTCTTTTCTCATTGTCTGAATTTTACTAATAATTTCTCTGACAAAGCCTTCTTCTATCAGTTCTGACGAAAGGTTTGTATCCAGAACAACTGTCAAATCTCCTTCTCCCTCAGAGACATATCCTTCCACCTGAGCCATTTCAATCAACAAATCTTCCATCGAAAGAACAACTTCATTGCCGTCAAAATCAAAAACGAGTGCTTCTCCTGCATTTAATTTGTCCATAGCTGCGTTTCCATCTAAACCTGCTAAAGCTTCTTTAATTTTTCCAAGGAATTTGCCATACTTTGGTCCTACAGTTCTAAGCTGTGGTTTAAATGAGTATGACGTAAAGGCTCTCACATCATCAGTAAAATCAACTTCTTTAACATTCAATTCTTCTTCTATAATTTCCTTATAAAACTCTGACAATTCAAAATCTGCTTTTACAAACATCTTACCAATCGGCTGTCTGTTTTTAATATTTGACTTATTTCTGCACGCACGACCCAGCACAACCACTTTCAGAACCCTATCCATATTATCTTCAAGTTCACTGTTAATATGTGCTGCATTTACTTTCGGAAAATCACAAAGATGAACAGACTCTGCTGCATTCTTATCTACACTGCGAACCAGGTTCTGATAAATATCCTCTGCCATAAATGGAATCATCGGAGCTGCTGCCTTTGCTACTGTTACAAGTGCCGTATATAGAGTCATATAAGCATTAATTTTATCCTGTGGCATCTCTTTTGCCCAAAAACGTTCTCTGGAACGTCTTACATACCAATTAGACATCTCATCCACAAACTCATCCAATGCTCTTGCCGCTTCCGGTATTCTATAACTTCCTAAATTTTCATCCACTGACCGAACCATAGAATTCATTCTTGACAGAAGCCATTTATCCATTACAGATAACTTATCATAATCAAGCTCATATTTCATCGGGTCAAACTGGTCAATCTCTGCGTATAATACATAAAATGCATATGTGTTCCAAAGCGTTCCCATAAACTTGCGCTGTCCCTCTTCTACAGCTTTTCCATGGAAACGGTTCGGAAGCCATGGAGCCGAATTAATATAGAAATACCACCGAATAGCATCTGCTCCATATTTTTCTAAGGCCTCAAACGGGTCTACCGCATTTCCCTTAGACTTACTCATCTTTTGACCATTTTCATCCTGAACATGTCCTAATACAATAACGTTCTTGTATGGAGCCTTATTAAACAATAATGTTGACTCTGCAAGAAGTGTATAGAACCATCCTCTTGTCTGGTCTACTGCCTCTGAAATAAAGTCAGCAGGAAACTGCTGTTCAAAAACTTCCTTATTTTCAAACGGATAATGGTGCTGGGCAAACGGCATTGCTCCACTGTCAAACCAACAGTCGATTACCTCTGGCACTCTCTTCATTGTGCCACCACACTCAGGACATGGCATTGTTATTTCATCGATATACGGTCTGTGGAACTCAACTGTCTTTGCCTTTTCATCTCCCGATTTTTCAAATAATTCCTGACGGCTTCCAATTGACTGCATACATCCACAATCACATTGCCAGATATTCAGAGGGGTACCCCAATAACGGTTACGGCTGACACCCCAATCCTGAACGTTCTCAATCCAGTTACCAAAACGTCCTTTTCCGATACTTTCCGGTATCCAGTTAATCGTATTATTATTTCGAATTAAATCATCCTTTACAGCTGTCATCTTTATAAACCATGATTCTCTTGCATAATAGATAAGTGGAGTATCACATCTCCAGCAATGCGGATAACTATGCTCAAATTTTGGTGCATCCAATAACAAACCTCTGGCATCTAAATCCTTTAATACTTCCGGGTCAGCTTTCTTTACAAACAATCCTGCAAAAGGTGTTTCTTCAGACATCTCACCCTTTTCTGTAACTAACTGTACAAAAGGTAAATCATAATTACGTCCTACATTTGCATCATCTTCACCAAATGCCGGGGCAATATGAACCACACCCGTACCATCTGTAAGTGTTACATAGGAATCACATGTGATATAAAAACCTTTTTTATGCTGCTTTTCTGCTTTTTCATAAGCACATTCATACAATGGCTCATATTCTTTATATTCAAGGTCTTTTCCCTTATATGTCTCTAAAATTTCATAAGCCTTAACACCCTCTTCTTCATTTCCAAGACTTCCCAGTACGGTGTCAAGAAGTGCTGCTGCCATATAATAAATATTTCCGTCAACCGCCTTTACTTTTGCATAATCCTCTACCGGATTTACGCAAAGTCCCACATTACTTGGAAGTGTCCACGGTGTCGTTGTCCATGCTAAAATATAAGCATCTTCATCTTTTGCCTTGAATCTAACGATTGCTGAACGTTCTTTTACATCCTTATATCCCTGTGCTACTTCCTGTGATGAAAGAGGTGTACCACAACGAGGGCAATAAGGTACAATTTTAAATCCTTTATATAAAAGATTTTTATCCCAAATTTTCTTTAAAGCCCACCATTCGGACTCAATATAATTATCCTCATAAGTAACATAAGGGTTATCCATGTCTGCCCAGAAACCTACTGTACCTGAAAAATCTTCCCACATACCTTTATATTTCCAAACACTTTCCTTACATTTATCAATAAAAGGCTCCAGACCATATTCTTCAATCTGGTCTTTTCCATCTAATCCCAGCATTTTTTCCACTTCAAGCTCTACCGGAAGACCATGTGTGTCCCAACCGGCTTTTCTAGGAACCATATGTCCCTTCATTGTCTGATAACGGGGAATCATGTCTTTTATAACACGGGTAAGCACATGACCAATATGCGGCTTACCATTTGCAGTTGGCGGACCGTCATAAAAAGTATACGTTTCTCCCTCTTTACGGCTATCCATACTCTTTTCAAAAATATCATTTTCCTGCCAGAATTTTAAAGTTTCTTTTTCTCTCTCAACAAAGTTCAGACTCGTTGATACCTTCTTGTACATGTCGTACTCCTTTCTGTTCTTTTATTAATATAAGCCATGCGTACTCATAGACCTTTGGTCCATTTCGTCGCGGGCTTCGCCCTATTCACATACTTTTCGCCATGCGTACTCATAGACCTTTGGTCTATTTCGTCGCGGGCTTCGCCCTATTCACATACTTTTCGCCATGCGTACTCATAGACCTTTGGTCTATTTCGTCGCGGGCTTCGCCCTATTCACATA
>NZ_CALGRE010000032.1 GCF_937958975.1 uncultured Eubacterium sp.
ATACGGCGACCACCGAGATCTACACTCTTTCCCTACACGACGCTCTTCCGATCTCACAAAGTGACCAGCTTGTAATTTCCGACGAGAGTATTGTAAGAAATATGTACTATGGAATGAAACGCTGTGAAGAGTTTGGAGGTTACATGAATGTAGGATATGTTCCCGATTCCTTTGGCCAATCAGGAAATATGCCACAAATCTACAAAGACTTTGGAATCAATGACACTCTCTTCTGGCGTGGTGTAAGCGATGATATGGTAAAACACACCGATTTCAACTGGAAAGGTGATGATGGAAGTATTGTATTTACCACACAGATACCTTTTGGTTATTATATTGGCGGCAACATTCCGGAAGACACCATGAAAAGCGAAGAATTTTGGCAGAAGGAATGCTTTGAAAAAGCCGGAAAAGGCAGTTCTACTAAGCATATTTATTTTCCTAACGGATTTGACCAGGCGCCTATCCGTACCAACCTGCCTGAACTCATAAAAGAGAGAAACGAAAAAGATTCAGAAAATGAATATGTCATTAGTTCTATCGAAGATTATATCAGGGATGTAAAAAAAGAAAATCCAACACTGGAAGAAGTGCAGGGCGAACTTGTAATTGCCAAACATATGAGAATACACAAATCCATTTTCTCATCCCGCTCTGACTTAAAGGTTTTAAATACCCAAGTTCAAAACTACGTTACCAATATCATGGAACCCCTCCTTGCCTTATCATACAGGCTGGGAAACGATTATCCACATCATGTTGTCGAAGAAATCTGGAAGCTATTATTTGAAAATGCCGCCCATGACTCTATTGGCTCCTGTATTTCAGACACTGCAAACGAAGATGTTTATATGCGTTACAAACAGGCTAGAGACCTTGCCATCAATCTTGTAGAACTCCACTCCAGACAAATTGCAACAGACATCAAAAATAATGCTGACATGACATTTACTTTAATTAATTCTCTTCCTCAAAATCGGGAAGATACTGTTATTGTTAAGACTTATATTCCTGGTGGAGATTTTACAATTGCAGACGAAAAAGGAAATAAAATTGATTACACAATTATTGAATCAAGAGATTTAACAGACTATGTGCTGTCGCAGACAATTAAGCTTAACCCTTCAAGAAAATTTTATATTCCTGACCAGGTATTGGAAGCTGTCATCGCAATTAAGACAAGAGATGTTCCGGCGCTCGGATATGTGCAATATTCTATAAATCCGAATGATAAAGGTTCCATTCCGATAAAAAATATGGACCATATGGAAAACGAATTTTACACAATTTCTGTAGCCGAAAATGGTTCACTCACAATCCTAGACAAAGAAAATAACATGCAATATAAAAATCAGGCTATTCTGGTGGAAAATGGAGATGATGGCGACAGCTTTAATTACTCTCCGCCAAGAAAAGATATGGAAATATTCTCCACAGATTCAGAGTTTGAGTACGAAATTTATGGTAATGACCTTTACAGTAAAGCAACAATAAAATATTTGATGAATATTCCAAAAAATTTAGAAGAACGTGCAAAAGGTATCACTTCTACAACATTACCTGTCACTCTGGAAATCGGACTGAGAAAAAACTCTAAAATAATCGATTTCAATGTTCATGTAAGTAATAATGGATTATCTCATCGTCTATGTATTATTTTTGATAGCCAGATAACAAGTAAATTCAACTATGCGGACCAGCAATTCGGATTAATCAAACGTCCAAATTACTATGAAAAAGAGATGAATCTGTATCTGCAAAATCTTGAAAACCATACAGAAAAAAAGGCAGGCATTCAGGAACTTGCCAACTGGGCAAATGACCAGTCTTCCTGGCAGGAACCTCCAATTTCTATTGAGCCTACCCAGTCATATGTTTCATTAACGGACAAAAACACCGGAATTGCAGTAATTCCACAGGGAGTAAGAGAATATGAGGTTTTAGATGACAACAAAATCCGTCTCACATTATTCCGCACTTATGGTTTTATGGGGAAAGAAAATCTTATTTATCGTCCGGGCAGGGCGAGTGGTGAAAGAATTATTGAAACACCCGACGCACAATTATTAAAAACAATGGATTTTTCATTTGGTTTTATGACTTACAATTCAGACATCAATGATTCAAATGTAGACGTTCTCGCAAAGTCCTACAATACGCCAATTCAAGTCTACACTTATGCAGAATTTTTAAATGGCAGACTCATTTTTTCCCAGAGGGAAATTGAAGGCTCAAAACCTTCCACATACTGTCTTTTTGAAACAGAAAACAAACTTGTTGTTTCTGCAATTAAAAAAGCAGAAGACGGCGATGGTCTGATTATCCGATTATATAATGGAAAAGACCACAAAAATATAGGTGATACACTGAAATTTCATTATGACATTTCTGAGGCTTATTATACCAACTTAAAGGAAGAAAAAACAGAAGCTATTGAAATTTGTAATAATACAATAAAAGTAAAGGAGCTGTCACACTGTAAATTTGTGACTATTTATGTAAACTAATGAAGTACGCAATTGCAATTGATATAGGCGGCACCAATACCCGTGTTGCCTTAGTAGATGAAAAATTAAATATTATAGACAGACAACAGTTTTCTACGGATTCATCCAATCCTGAAATTACTTTATGCGCAATATCAGACATTATAAAATCCTATGACTATGATATTGCAGGAGCAGGTATGTCCTGTCCCGGTCCTCTCGACCTGATTAACAACCAGATACTGACACCCCCAAACTTAAACGGCAAATGGCATAATCTGTTTGTGGCAAAAGAACTCAGTGAAATGGCCGGCATTCCTGTTTATCTGAATAATGATGCCAATCTCGCCGGACTCGCTGAAGCAGTTGCCGGGGAAGGCCGGGACTACCGTTTTGTTCAATTTCTTACAGTGTCCACTGGCCTCGGTGCAGGCTTTGTAATTGACAAACAAATTTATTTGGGCGCTCACGGCTATGCCAATGAAGTTGCAAACTGTATTATGATGCAGGATGGTCCGTCACACGGTTCTATTATTCCGGGCGGAATTGAAGCCATCAGCAGCGGAACTGCAATTACAACCCGTGCATTAAATGCCGGATTAAATATAAAACATCCCGGAGATGTTAACGACCTGGCAAAATCAGGCAATAAAACAGCCTCATCCATCATGTATGACGCAAAAAATTATCTCGCTAATTTTATTGCTTTTATCTATGCTTTTGCCGACCCTGAAATTGTAATCTTAGGCGGTTCGGTTGCCCTAAAAATCGATGGATTTGTGGACGATGTTGAAAAACTTGTAAAAACTAAAGTTTATGATAATATGAAACCTTATATCAGAGTACGCAAATCCACATTAAATGAAGACTCCGGTCTTATTGGTGCAGCATATCTGGCATTTTCTAAAGCTTAAACCTAAATATGGCGGAGTGGATATTCCACCCCGCCATATTTATAACTTTAAAATTATTTTAATCAGTCATTCTCATCTAATTTGCCAACTGGAATTTCCATTGCTGATTTGCCTGCTGACCATAACTATATTGCTGTATATTTCCACCATCTGATGTGGACCAATCTGCAACATCTAATGATTTCTCACTATGTCTATTTATAATACTTGAGTAACCATTACCCAAATCGGTGAGATACCACTGCTGATTTGCCTGGTCGCCTCCACAATCCCACATCTGAATATTGGCACAATTATCTTTTGACCAGCTATTGACATCTAATGCCTTACCATTCAATACACTGGTAATCGTATAACAATTGCCAACCTGCTTAATGTACCATCTCTGTGCATTTGTTCCATTATTATGATACTGCTGTACATTTGCTCCATTATTTGTATTAGAACTTGTAACATCCAGAACACGCCCACTATGTCTGTTTACAATATAATACTGAGCTCTTTCTACTTTAATAGATGATGCTTTATCATTCCAGTCATTTCCGACATAACTTGTGTCACTGGTAATTACTTTTGATGCTCCTGAGAAATTATCATCCCAATATAGTGTAACCTTATATCCAAACGGAACCTTGATTGACGATAAATCATCATTCTTAAATCCTTTTGCCTGCAAAGATGAAAGTGTATATTGACCCTCTCCGAGAGACACAGAACGTCCGCCATAATTTGCATCCTGATAGATATAGATATCCCCTGATGCAGTATTTACATTTCGCTCCACTTTAATGGAGGACGTCTTGTCATTCCATTCACTTCCCACATTACTTGTATCTCCGGTAATAACCTTTGATGCTCCTGAGAAATTATCATCCCAATAAAGTATAACCTTATATCCTGAAGGAACTTTTAAAGATGTAAGGTCATCATTTTTAAATCCTTTCGCCTCCAAGGAAGCCAGATTGTAATTTCCTACTCCTAAAGATGCAGAACGTCCACCATAATTTGCATCCTGATAGATATGTACATCACCTGATGTAGTATTTACATTGGCGGAACCTGTGTTTGACGGTTTCTCCTGGTATACACGAACATAGTCGACTTTCATCTCCTGAGGAAATGCGTTATTATCAATTGAATATCCCGGCCACTGACCACCTACTGCCACATTCAGAAGAAGATAAAACGGTCTGTGAAATTCTTCTGTATCACCTGCATTATTTCCAATATAAATTTCATAATACTTGTTTCCATCAACAAACATCCTTATATACTGGCTATCCCACTGCATACCGTATGTATGATACTGCGTAATATCAAAATTAGATGTGTTTCTTCCATACTCTGCATGTCCATTTGCATTCCAATGACACGTTCCATAGGTTTTATATTCTGCATTAACCGCTTCCATAATATCTATCTCGCCACATGACGGCCATCCAACGCTGTTAATATTGGCACCTAACATCCAGAATGCCGGCCAGATTCCCTGACATGCCGGTAAAGCCATTCTCGCTTCAACATAACCATATGTAAATGTGAATTTTCCATTTGTAATAAGACGTGCCGATGTATAATTCATTCCACCATAAGACTCTCTTTTTGCTCTTATGTGCAATGCTCCACCGGAAACATAAGCATTATCTGTTCTATTTGTATAATACTGTTGTTCGTTATTTCCCCATCCCCAGGAACCCGTTCCGGTCTCATAGCTCCACTTGGATGTATCTACAGACGAACCGTTAAATTCATCACTCCATACAAGTGTTGATGAAGTTGTTGCTGCCGCTTTTACTTCTTTTTCTGACTTATGAAATGTCATGCCAAACGATAAAGTAACCATTGCTAACGATAATGCAGCAACTATTATCCGATTAAAAAATCTCTTTTTCATAGATTGACCTCCTTTATAAAATGTTACCGCTAACTTTCTCTATAACAATAGTATAAACTTTAAATCAATTACTGAAAAAGGGATATTTTTTTAAATAAGGTATCTTTTTTTATAAAATTGTTTTCATTTTTGCCCTGCGAACCGGATTTTTGTCTACAATAACTCATTGCATTTTACCATCCGGCCGGCAGGGCATAATTATCCTAATAATATCTTTTTCTTCTCTGTCTTCTTCTATACATTTCATTTAATAAAAGTACCGTTATAATATCTTTCAGCCAGTTATCATCCGGATATTTTGTGCATTCTTCACCGACACATTCTGCTTCTTCTTCCTTTAAAATATCAAAAATACTTCCAACCATTCTCAATATTCCAAGTTTATCCGGATACTCATCATACATCATACTGCCTGCAAATTCCTGACGGTTACACTCATTTTCCACTAATTCCTGCAATCTGGAAAATGTCAAAGGATACATCTCTTTTACATAATCCATATCTCTGTCATCTGCCGCACCCCATTGTCCATAGTATATTCCCGAAATTGCATTTCCCTGAACGTAAAAAGGTATATATCTGTAATCCATAAATATTCCCTAACCGTTTGTCATTTTATAATATTCATCAATACTTTTATATGTTACAAAAGTGACATATACAGACACAAACCTACAATTTAACTTTAATTTCTTTTCCTGACTTTTCATATGGTATATACTCCACCCCCGCAGCCGCCATCATACGCTTTGATGCTCTAACCGCAGACGTATCCCCATATTTGTCATCTCCGTATATTACTTTTTTGATTCCGCACTGAATAATCGCTTTTGCACACTCATTACATGGAAATAAAGTAACATAAATTTTAGCCCCCTCTAAACTTCCACCTCTGTAATTTAATATGGCATTCAATTCACTATGAGTGGAATAAAAATACTTATTATTATATGGGTCTTCGCTCTCTCTGTTCCAAGGAAATTCATCATCATCACAACCAAGCGGCAATCCATTATATCCCATTGATAAAATCTTGTTATCCGTGCTGACAATACATGCACCCACAGATCGGAAGAGCGTCGTGTAGGGAAAGAGTGTAGATCTCGGTGGTCGCCGTAT
>NZ_CALGRE010000033.1 GCF_937958975.1 uncultured Eubacterium sp.
GCGACCACCGAGATCTACACTCTTTCCCTACACGACGCTCTTCCGATCTCATGCCTGGTCGTCCTGGCGCTGTAATCTCCAGCTGCCATCATCTGTGTTGTATGAGATAATTCAACAATCGGCTTGGTGATTTTTCTGGATAAAACATAAGATAAAAGAACAGATACTATCAACGTCCCAATCAACATCAGTTGATACTGGCTATATATAGTATCTCTGTCTTCATAAATATATTGAATATTTCTAATACTACTGACATAAAATTTCTTATTATAAACCTTTATGGTGGACATTATCTCTAAATACATTTGCCCGTCATCTTCTCTTTTTATAATAAAAGCAGTGTACTTCTTTCCTAATTCCGACAACGAAATAGAACCGTTTGCCAGCCCGTCACTGTACAATTGTTTTCCTCTAGAATTATATAATCTTATACTATATCGATTTTGTCCAAGGCTGTTTTTTACAGATTCCGTTGCATTTACTATGTTTTCCTCAATATCCTCATCCTTATCTACAGAAACACCAATAGAAGTTTTCAGCATATTCATAAACATTTTATTTTCACTGGTTTCCCTTTGAATTTCTCTATCTAAAGAATTTGTAAATGACATATAAAGTAATGCACCTCCAAAAATAAGGTACATTAACGTTACAATACTAAATATTGACAAAAATATTTTCCAGAAAAATTTCATTATTCTATCCTATCCCTTTAGCCTATAACCCACTTTATAAACTGACTCAATTTTTCGCTCCCAACCAAGTTTTTTTCGTACCCTCTGTATGTGGAGGTCAACCGTCCTGCTATCTCCCATATAATCATTTCCCCAGACATTCTCATAAATCACTTCCCGATACAATGCCACATTTTTATTTCTAACTAAAAGCACCAGCAAATTAAATTCTTTTAATGTAAGTACAATCTGCTTTCCATCCTTCTGTACCTGCATAGAACTCATATCAATCACAATATCATCTTCCACAATGATATCTTCGGTCTTTTTATACCGTCTCAGCACGCTTTCTACCCTGGCTAGAAGCTCTACGACTTCAAAAGGTTTTGCAATATAATCATCTGCGCCTAACCTCAGTCCCTTCACTTTATTATCTGTCGTTCCCATTGCAGTAATAAATATCACAGGATAATCCATCGTCTTGGCATATTCTAACAGCTCATATCCATCAATCTCCGGTAACATTATATCGAAAAGGCATAGGTCAAAACGAATCACATCCATCATCTTCGCTGCATCTTTTCCATTATATGCGCATGTACATGAATAGCCTGCCTTCATTAAATTTACTTTAATTAAATTTGCAATAATCTCATCATCTTCCGCAATTAAAATTTCAATCATTGGCGTTCCCCTGTCCTAAAATTAAATTATTTTTTACACGGATATTTTGTATCATACTTGTATCATTATTGTATCTTATCACAACGGTTCAAAAAGTGTCAAAAAAGCTGCTTAAGTTTATGCCATAAATGTATAAACTCAAACAGCTTTCAATATTACTTATTTTTCTTCTCTTTTTTTATCTTATCAATTTCCGGCTGGAACCGTTCAACCTCTTTTGCAATAACTCCGCTTAATGCGAGCATACAAATCAAATTCGGAATTGCCATAAGTGCATTCGCTATATCTGAAAAGTTCCAAACAATATCCAGAGCCGTTGTTGCTCCCACAAAGACAATCAATGAGAAAAATATTCTGTAAAGCATATTGTACTTATGTGTATTGAAAATATATTCAAATGCCTTTTCCCCATGATATTCCCATCCGAGAATCGTAGAAAATGCAAATAATGCAATACCTATTGTCACAAGATATCCTCCTATTTTTCCAAGGGCTGAAGAAAATGCGGCAATTGTCAGAGCGGCGCCTTTTACCACTTCATTATATTCATACTTGCCATTCTCAAATATATATTCATTACCGGAAGCATCATTCCATGTTCCTTCTATTGTAGAAGGTGCTTTCTGCTTATCTGCATATGACAACTCAACTGTCTGCTTTTCCTTTTGGTCATCTACATATGTTAATATCAGATTCTCCCCCTCTAATTCGTATGTATAATCTGCACTGACTTTTTTATTTTCACTATCCTGTGCCACCACTATGATGTTATTCGCTACAACATCATACGTTCCCTTTACCGCCGTATCTGTCATGCCAAGAACACCTGAGGAAGCAATACACAGTCCGGTAATTGTGCAGACAACAATTGTGTCCCAAAAAGTACCTGTCATATTAATGTAACCCTGCCGAACCGGGTCATCCGTTGTAGCAGCCGCAGCTGTGATTGCAGCGGAACCCATACCTGCCTCATTAGAAAATACTCCTCGGGCAACACCATAACGCATAGCATTCATCATAGCTGCCGTAATTGCACCGCAAAGGCCACCGCCCACTGCGTCAAAGCTGAATGCCATCTTAAAAATCATTGCCATACCTGCCGGTACATTTTGAATATTTATTACAATAACAACCAATCCGGCAATGATATAAAAAACAGCCATAAGAGGAACAACCACTGACGACACCTTTGAAATCGTCTTAATTCCACCTACAATAATTACTAATGCCAGAACCGTAAGAACAATACCCACAACTGTCGGTGAAAAACCAAACGTACTATTCAATGACTCTGAAATCGAGTTTGCCTGAGTCATATTTCCGATACCAAAAGATGCTATCACGGCAAAGACAGCAAACAGCATACCGAGAAAGGCTCCCAATTTCTTGTTTTTAAACCCTTTCTTCATTGTATACATAGGTCCGCCGGACATTTCTCCCTTTTCATTCACTTCGCGATATTTTATCGCAAGCATACATTCGCTGAACTTTGACGTGAGACCAAAGCAGGCTGAAATCCACATCCACACAAGAGCTCCCGGACCACCGGCCACCATAGCCGTAGCAACACCCACGATGTTTCCTGTACCAATGGTAGCTGCCAATGCTGTAGTCAACGCAGAAAAAGGCGATACATCTCCCGTTCCCCTGCTCGTTGTTCTTGCCTCTTTACTAAGTGTACTCTTAAGTGCATACCCAAGATTTCTCCAAGGTCTGAATTTCAGTCTTATTGTAAGAAATATTCCCGTCCCCACAAGTAAGACTAACATAACCGGTCCCCAGACAAAATCATCAATTGCCGAAATAATTTCTGCAAAACTCATATTCTTTCTCTCCCTTACCTTTATTCCATAAACGATATTCCCCTTTTTCCTATTATCAGACAAAAACAAAACATGAATTATCTGCTCACAAAAGAAAAAAGGGGTAGTTAAAAAACTACCGCCCTTGGTAACTAATATTATAATAATGAACCTGTTTTATCATGTCAAGTTTTATTCCATAATTTCTCTATTACAATACTATTTTACATTTAAATTATTAAGAAAATCCTCTATTATCATTCTTGGCTTTTTGGACTTTATCCAAACAACCGCAATTACAACAATAAGCAATGCAGCAACGATTCCACACAAAATAATATTATTCGTTTGATTTTTCCACACAGACCACACAAACCTGACAACGATTAATACAATTGCAAAAATAACAAGTGAATATAAATAAAAGCCATATGTAAATCTTCCCATAAGAGAACAGTTCCCATTATCTTCTTTAATTTTTCCTTTGAAAACAACCGGAATGGCCTCCTCTCCATTGTGAAATTTTCCGTTTTCAAGACAAATCTCAACTCTGTCCTCATCAGATTTCATTTTAAGATTTTTCTTCGCTGCCTTACTCTTCATCACATTCAGCAGAGTCGCCTTATCTCTGTTAAACTGAAACTCCATAATTTTCCCTTTCTATCACAGTGTATTATCTGCTGCATTTAAACATAAGGTCTTCCCATCTTCTATCAACCTCTTTTTGATATTTCTCAATTAAGTGTTCATTATTCGGTTGAAACAAATGTTTAAATCTTCCCTGTGTCTTGAGAAACTCTTCAATTGGCAATCTCTTCTTCGGCTCATAATTTAAAACCCATTTTCCTTCAATTACTTCATAAAGAGGCCAATAGTTAGTCTCAACTGCCAATCTACAGATTTCCATAATCTCGTCTGTCTTATATTTCCAGCCCGTCGGACATGGTGCACATACATTCAGAAATGCCGGTCCATCCGTGTAAATTGCTTTCTCCGACTTTGTATGTAAATCTTTAAAACCATTAAAAAACGTAGTCTGTGCAGCATAAGGAATATCATGTGCTGCCAAAATTGCTGCCAAATCCTTTCTATACTGCTCCTTACCATTGCACTGACTTCCAACAGGTGTTGTTGTCGTGTCTGCGTACATTGGCGTTGCTGAAGAACGCTGAGTACCTGTATTCATATACGCCCCATTATCATAGCACACATATGTATAATTTGTTCCGCGTTCCATTGCTCCCGACAATGACTGGATTCCGATATCATATGTTCCACCGTCACCACCAAAACAGATGAATTTATAGTCTTCTTTTACTTTTCCTTTTCTCTTTAACGCTTTGTACGCTCCTTCCACGCCACTCATCGTTGAGCTGGCATTTTCAAAAGCACTGTGAATATAACTGTCCTCCCATGCCACATATGGATACTGAAAAGATGATACATTTAAACATCCTGTTGCACAGCCGATAACTGCCTTATCTCCCTCATGTAAACCACGAAGCACGTTTCTGGCACAGATTGTCGCGCCACAACCTGCACACATTCTATGACCGGGAGCAAAACGTTCCGGTTTATTCATTGTTTCTTTAAAATTGTAACCCATTAGTTTTCCTCCTTATCGCGAAGTCCCATATATCTGTATGTAGGACCGGTCTCGCCTGTCTCTGCAATATTCTTTAATGTCTCATAAACATTAATCATATCTTCCACTCTGACATCTCTTCCACCAATACCATACATAATATCAATTGTAAGTGCGCTACACTTTTCTGTGTACATTGCCTGCATTGTCTCAGCGCCAAGCGGACCACCATTGGTTGAAAAAGCCTCACTCCTATCCATGATTGCCACTGCCTTGCACTTTTTCAGAGACTGAGCAATTTCCTTTCCCGGGAAAGGTCTGAAAGAACGAACCTTGATAAGCCCTACTTTGTCACCATCTGCCCTCATCTTGTCAATGGCATCCTTTGTTGTTCCCGCTGCGGAACCGATAATGACAACCGCATATTCCGCATCATCCATTCGATATTCTTCAATCAGTCCATATTTACGTCCTGAAATCTTTTCAAAATCTCTTGCGACATCCAAAATAACCTGTTTTGCATTTTCCATTGCGTGAGCCTGTGCTTTTCTTGACTCCATATAATAATCAGATACCGCATAAGGTCCCACTGCAAATGTCTCATCAGGATTGAGCAGATACTCTGAAGGTTCTCTTTCTCCCACAAACGCCTTTACAGTCTCATCATCTAATAATTCCATATTCATCATTGCATGGCTGGTAATAAAACCATCCTGGCAAATCATAATCGGCAACATTACATCCTTATGCTCTGCAATATTAAACGCCATTACCATATTATCATAAGCTTCCTGATTATCTTCTGCATACAATTGTATCCATCCGGAATCTCTCGCTCCCATCGTATCAGAATGGTCACAGTTAATATTCAATGGACCTGTAAGAGCCCTACAAACTGCTGCCAATGCTACCGGAAGACGGCTCGAAGCCGCAACACCCAAAACCTCCCACATAAAAGCCAGTCCCGCTGATGATGTGGCAGTCAGTGCTCTTGCCCCGGCAGCGGAAGCTCCCATGGCCGCACTCATAGAACTGTGCTCCGATTCTACTGTAATAAATTCTGTATCCACCAATCCATTAGATACATAATTTGAGAAATATTGCGGTATTTCTGTGGACGGTGTGATAGGAAATGCCGGAAATACATCCGGATTAATCTGTCTTAATGCAGTTGCTACAGCTTCATTTCCCGACATTAATACTCTCTTTGGCATATCTATTTCACCTCCATTTTGATTGCATGGAACGGACATGCCTTTACACATATACCACATCCCTTACAATGATCATAATCTATGTTCTGTCTCTTATAATCCTTCACAGGAATAGCACTGTCCGGACAAACCGGCACACATAAAAGACACTGTTTACACTTTTCTTCATCAATAACAGGTGCAATGTTTGTCCAGTCACCGGTTATAAATTCCTTCGTTGTTCCACAACCGACAATTGTGTTACCTCTGGTCACATCCTGCCATGCGACATCCTGACCCAGTTTTGTAATATCTGATTTTGCCATTTATCTTACCTCCCTCAAAGCCATTCTCAACGCTTCCATATTTCCCTCGATGACTTCAGGTTTCTTCGCAAACTTATGCCGGAAAGACCCTTCCATCTCATTCAAAAACGTCTCATCATCAATAACTCCCGTTATTTTGACAATAGCCGCAAGCATCGGTGTATTGGGGAAGTTTTTACCCAGCGTATCCAAAGCAATCTGTCTTGCATCAATCGTATACACTTTTCCTTGATATCCTTTGAGATGTGGAATAATTTCTTCTTTTGTCTTGGATGTATTGATTAGAATTGCTCCATCTTCCCTAAGCCCTGCAGTAACATCGACAATTTCAATCAATGTTTCATCTACTACCACAACAAACTGCGGGTCATATATATTAGAGTGAACCCTAATTGGCTCGTCGCTGATTCTGTCATAAGCAGTAATCGGAGCTCCCATTCTCTCAGGTCCATATTCCGGAAATCCCTGAGCATTTTTTCCTGTTTTAAATGCAACTTCCGCCAAAAGAAGTGCCGCTGTTTTTGCACCCTGGCCTCCGCGTCCATGCCATCTGATTTCAAGAGTGTTCTTCATCTTTTTATTCCTTCTTTATCTAAAAATTTTAAATCTCGTATATATGCCATAAAATGACACAACAAATTTAATTATATAAAAAAACGATATACTTTTCAACTAATTTACTTTTACAGACAAAATAACCCTTTTACTATTTGTAATGCTTTGCCTGTGTATTATACATATTTGCATAAAATCCGTTCTGAATTGTCATCAATTCATCATGTGTTCCATCTTCAATGATTCTTCCATTATGGAAAACAATAATTCTATCACAGAATCTGCATGAAGATAGTCGATGTGAAATATATACTGCAGTTTTTCCTCCAACTAAACTGTCAAAATGCTTATAAATTTCATATTCTGAAATTGGGTCGAGTGCCGCTGTTGGTTCGTCGAGAATTACTATTGGAGAATCCTTATAGAGAGCCCTTACAATTGCCAGCTTTTGTGCCTGTCCACCAGATGGTTCAATACCGGATTCATCAAACATCTTATACATAATTGTATCCATTTTTTTGTCCGTACTTTTTACCCATTCACTAATACCTCCCAATTCACAGAGTTTAAATAATTGCTCATCACTCACATCATTATCACCTAATGTAATATTATCTCTGATTGAAAAAGCCAGTAATCGATAATCCTGAAATACTACAGCCAAAATTTTCACATAATCCTGAAATGCAAACAAGTTAATATTTCTTCCATTAATTAAAATTTCTCCCTCTGTCACATCATAAAGTCTGCACAAAAGCTTAATAAATGTAGTTTTTCCCGCCCCATTAAATCCAACAATAGACAAGTGCTCTCCATGATGAATTGTGGTATTTACGTTTTTTAATACATATAATTCAGTTCCCGGATATCGAAAACTCACATTTCTAAATTCAATTGTGATTTGAGACAAATCGATATCAAAAGATATCGAAGAATCTATTTCATTTTCTTCATATTTGTCAATTGTCTCGATAAAGTCAATATAATATTTCAGAATAGATGCTGTATACTCAATACCAAAATAACCGGATACAATTCCTGTGATAGAATCTGTGAATTGCTTTGTCGCCTGAATTAAGCTACTAAAATCACCCAGATTAATATTTTTTTGTAACACTTTTATTCCTAAAATAATATAAATCATACTATTACAACAATTCGAAACTATCTTTTCAAATCGTTCATTGTGCCATACTTTCCTCCAATTCGTCAAGGCTGCATTATAAATTTGATACCCAAGCCCCAACTGATTTTCTAAAACCATATTCCCCGCATCATATAATCTGACATCTTTTGCATATCTGCTGTCCGCCATTTCTTCATCATAGTAGCTAAAACCGCGTTCTAAAGTTTCAACATCAGAAAAATACTTTTCCCTTTGATTATTGGTTCTCATATTGGCAAAACTACTTACAATAAAACTCAACACAATTGGTACTAATAATACAGGAGAAGCAGAAACAACAAGATAAATCACTCCGGACAATACAAAAATATTCGAAATGATTCCTATAATTCCGTTCGTAATCCCTTGAATCTGCCCGGTTTCATCCAATCCACGTTCAGCATTTTTTATTTTATCCAGCATATCTGAATTTTCAGTATATTGAAATTTCATTTTAATTGCCCGCATGCTCAGTTCAGTTTCCAGTAAAGTTCTAAAGCCGTCCCCTATCGTAAACTGTTTTTCATTTGTAATCTTCGTCAAAACTTTATAAATAAAAGCTCCCAGACAAATAAAGATAATCCAGAATGTAACCTTTTTAATATCCCGATTGCTCTCATATGCAATTTCATTAATTAAATATTTCGTTCCAATAATTGTAATAAATGGTCCGAGAGATTGAACAATAATTGAGCTTACAACATAGAAAAAATAAATGGGCTGCTTTTTCCATGCATAAGTCATAAAAAACACAATACACCTTTTAATGCTTTTTAACTGTGTAAAAAACGTTCTTATCACCTTCATTTGTTCACCCCCTCACTACAAACCGTATATTCCACCTCTCGATTATTGTACATATTTTCTGTCACTTGCTTATCATTCTTATCTCTATAATACTGCGCCTGAACATTGTACATTTCTGCATATTTTCCATTTTGTTCAATCAATTCATCATGAGTGCCAAACTCTATAATCTTACCTTTATCGAACATTGCTATTTTGTCACAAAACCGCGTACTTGATAATCTATGTGAAATAAATATTGAAGTCTTATTCTCCACCATCTTGTTAAATTCCTGATACATTTTATCCTCTGCCACCGCATCCAATGCCGCCGTTGGTTCATCAAGAACAATCACACTTCCATTTTTATATAAGGCTCTTGCCATCGCAAGTCTCTGTTTTTCTCCACCGGACAAATCAACACCATCTCTATGAAAAATTTTCAACATTTGTGTATCTATCCCTTTTTCATAATGTGACAGTTTCCTGTCAAGTCCACTTATTTTGATGCATTGTTGTACTTTATCCATATCAGTATGTGCCTCATCCCGCAGTGATACATTTTGCCATATAGGAACGGCAAAACATTCTATATTTTGAAATACCGGAGAAAAAATCTGATAATATATATTTCTATCATATCGCTTTACATCAATTCCATTTAAAAGAATCCTTCCCTCTGTAGGTTCATACAATCTCATAAGAAGTTTTGTAAAAGTGGTTTTCCCTGCACCGTTTATCCCAACAATTGCTAATTTCATTTTAGATGAGAGCGTCAAATTAACATTTTTTAATGCATATTTGTCACTGCCCGGATATTTGAACGATACATTTTCGAATACAAATTCATAAGAGTCTAACTCTATATCCATAAGAGTCCCTTCTCCCTTTTCCCTATTTACATTCGCATCCGGCCATTCTATCATTGTTCTAAAATCATTTAACTCTAACCTATTATTATTTAAAAAAGATAAGTTACTAAAAAGGTCTGTAAAATTTTTCGATAATGCATTGACCATACCTACATATAAGATAAAATTACCGATAGTCATCTCTTTGAATAGCACCATATACACAAGCCAAATATAAAGAATTGACGTTTGAATTAAAACAATTGTATTCATCTTTGCATCACAAACAATCCATCGCTTATGATGTTCTGTAAAGTTGTCAATATATGTCCTATTTAATTTATTAAAAATATTACCTATCCAATGATTCATATGAAACAGGCGAATGTCCTTGGCAAAATCAAAATTTCTGGTCAGCCTACTCATATAATTTAATTTTCTGTATGTAGGTGCCAGAACATCACTATGTTTCTTTTTATCTTCTATCATTGTATTATCAAATATTTTATATGTAAAAAATGCAAGTACACAGACAATAAGTGCAATCAACGGATTCAAAACAATAATAGCTGTACCCGAAATAATAACCATTAAAAATTGCGAAATTAAGTAATATATCCTTTGATATATTCCTCTAAATCCACTACCCCAAAAAGTACTTCGTCTTGCACGCTGCATAAAATCCAGAAATTCCGGATTTTCCATATTGGAATAGTCTGTAGTATAATTTTTGTGCAATCGCTCATTTACAATCTGAGAACACAATAACTCCCAGTCCCAATCTCGTTTATACCAGCAAAAATTCCATATTAAATCGAATATTAAAGTTACAATGCACAAAATAACAGTGACTATTACCAACTTGTTTATTGTACAATTATTACTTATCATATCAATTACTATTTTAGGAAAATAAATCACAATCAATTCATATATTGCATAGGAGATACTTCCAATTACAATAGCATACGCTAATGACTTCTTATATTTAAAAGCTGTTTGTAAAGCGTAGATTATATTTTGAATAATGGAATAATTTCTGTAATTCTCATTCTCCTCAACGCTTTCCTTTTGTTTTTTTCGTATACTTTTCATGTCTTTTCCTTTCTATACAGAATCACCAAAAGCATTAGCCGCCACATTCTGGAATTGTATGTGCCCGTTATAAGCAATTATACAAGCTAAGTGCTTTTTTCTCATGGCTTATGCAAAAAATCGATTTAAGATAACCCTAAATCGATTTTACAACCATATATATTCACACAATTTCATTGTGCATAAAATCATGTCAATACAATTTATATTCCAGCTTTACTTCGGTAATAATTTTAAAGATTAAGCAAACCTGCTCCGTCATTTATTTTATTTTCAAATTTTTAAAATTTTAAGAACTAGCAATTACATATTCTTAATTTATTTTTATTTTGCCTTGCGATTTATATGTTTTGTTTCCGATGCTTACATAAACTATATATTTATATTTTTTAGCTTTTGCTATTCTTTTTAAGCGAGCCTTTTTTATGTTAATTGATATTAACGTACTTCTTATGTATTTCTTTTTTTTATTTATTTTCTTGTCATATATAACATACCTTTTCTTATTATTTTTTATAGCAACTTTAATTTTTGATATTTTTTTTAAACTTGGATTATTTATTTTTAAGTTAAGTTTGATTATTTTTTTTGAATTTTTTACACTCGTTTTTATTCCTGCTTTTCCTAAAGTCTTAATAAATCCCCTACATTCAGCTACTGCAGAATAAATGTATTCTTCACTTACATCTATCTCTGCATACACTATATAATTGTATTTGACCTTTTGCTTTAATGTATACTTGGCATCTTCTTTAATATCAAACAAATATTCAAATTTATTATCAGTTTTATTAATTGTTTTATAATAATCCTTTACTATTTTATTATTATTTAAAATTTTTACCCCTATTTTTTTTATACATTCGCCTTTAGGATTATCGACACCCACAACCAAAACAGCTGTATTACTTTTTTCCTTTTTGTCAACAACACGGACTTTTACTGCCTGTGTTGTGAAATGATGTTTTGCTGTATACATAGATAAATTTACATTTTCTTTTGTTTCAGCCAAAATAACATAGTCATATTTTTTATTTGGTTCAAGTTTTATTTTAGTATCTTTATTAATATCAAAGGCTAACTTCATTTTCTTTGATGCAGTATTAACCATTTTTTTGTATTTGACAACTTCATTACCATTACTACTTATTGTAATCTCAAATGCTTCGATATTAACTCCTGCTACATTATTAAGTGTTGCATTCAAAATAGCATTATCATTTGTAACCACATCTTTCTCACAATTTAATGACAAATATGGTGCTGACATTGCTAAAGATTTTTCCCCCGAACTAGTTAATGATAATAATATTGACAAAAATAATATTAAACTTAATTTTTTATATTTCATATCATATTCCTTTCTAAAAAGAATAATATACTGTTATTTCAATACTTCTCTTTCAAACGATAGCTTATCTAGTTCCTTAAGATTCATTATATCATCTTTTGAATGATAGTAAAATATTTTCACTATCATATCTCCTTCGATAAATGAAAGCATATATTCTGTATCGCTTTTTTCACTTTTCTTTTTCTTTAAAATACAATTTTTTTTACCATCTTTAAATTCTACAATTTTAGACACATAAATATAACTATCATATTCATATCCTGTCTTTTGCCCCATAGAATTTAACTGCTCTTCCGATGGTATTTCCTGTTCTTCATTAAGAACCATATCATACTTCTGCTCCATATATTTTCTGATGTCCGTTGTATCTATACCTCTGTTCTCTTCATTATTTATAGGTTCTATGCAAATCCGCATTGAAGGGGTTTCAAAAACATAATTAATATAACTTCTATTTGAGTCAATAAATATACTATCTACTTCTACCTTCTGCATTGTAGGTACTAATATATATTTATATTCATTTGTATATAAGTCGATTATATCTGCAAAAGCTCCATTATTTACCTTTTTTGTTTTATCATTTTTCAACATATCAATCAATTCTTTTTTGCTTGACATATTATAATTAAAAACATCTTGACCTTTAGATTCTGTAAAACTTCTTTTTTTATTTTTTATGTTTGCTACACTTTCTACAGTTGTTTTAGTTTCTGAATTGTTATCACACCCCACCAGTAATAATAATAATATAAAAATTGTTGTAAATAATACTTTTTTCATTTTTCGCTCCTCTCTACCAATTGCTTTTTAATGATGATCCTTAAGATGTTTATTAATATCATTGTAACATCCTGTACAATATAGTTGACTCTTATCCTCTTTAGAGGCTATATTCTGCCAACCATTGCACATAATACATGTAGTTGATCTATTTGATGACGGATTGCATTTTTTGCATAAGCTACCACCTGTGCAACTACCATCTTCTCTTATTTCATGATAATGATCGGGTGCTCCCAAAAAATGGGACAATTCATGTGTTAAACAACTTTGCATCTCTACAAATTCATCTTCTGGACTATATATTTCTGAAAGACAAATCCCATTATTACTACAAAAAAAACTACGATTAGATTGTATTCCTTCTGAATCAAATAATGCATTTCCTGTCCATAAAACCGATACTTTCGTATTATTTCCTGGGTATTTTGCGATAAAATCGCTATATGTTGCCATTGGATCTGTACAAGATGGATTGTGATTTGTGCCTCCTGGACACTTTGAGTTTATTGTTGTTGAATTAATAGGTACCCCTCTTTTATATTTACAATTGTCTGATAAAGAAGTTATTCTTTGTGGTGTATTATTAGTAATTATCAGTCCAAAAGTATCTTTAAATACTTTCTTAACTTCATTATTTAATTTCTGAAGTTGAGTTACTCTGTTTCCACACGAACTATATCGTAAATCAAATGCCATATCATAATAGTTATTAACTATAGCTGTAAAACCTACAATTGCCGTAAATGACTTTGTAAAAACATTATTACTTTTATTATTTTCAGAAACATTATTGGTTGCATTCGCTGTAACTCTTACTTTATATGTACCAACTGCTGATGGTTTCCAAGCCGTAGATACCGTTGCTGACTTACCTGCTTGAATTGCCGGAGTATTTACACTTATTTTATTTACTACCATATTGCTACTGTTAATAAATTCAAAAGTTGTAGTTGTTGTTGCTGCTTTTGTATAGTTATTAGTTATTTGTGCAGCATAAGTATTATTCGCCATTGTTGTATTTGCTTTAGAAGTAATTATTCTTGATACTGCTAAGTCAGGTTTTTTATATCTATCAGCTACTTTAATAAATTTCCATTGACTCTTCGCGTTACCAGTATATGATGCAAACTTTACGTTTGCTCCTGATTTAATGCTTCCACTTACTGTATATAACGCTTTTATGTCATCTAAAACTTTAGACATTATTCTATAAGTTCCAGAACCATCATTGTTTTTAACAATCTTAAACTTAATCCAATCGTCCGAACCATCCTGCCATATATCCGCATTATTGCTCTCTATATCCTCTACATCTAAATAACCTTTTGCTCCATAATTTTTGTTGGCAATAGTATAATATCCATTTTTCTTCTTTACAACTTGCCATTGCTGTCTGTCTGAATAATCAATTAACAATTGTCTTACATTATCATTTGATGTATTAACATCAAGATAAAGCCCACTATTGTAATTTTGCAGGAAATATATATCCTCTGTAATAGTTGTATCTTCAGTATACTCAATTTTTATTGTCGGTCTTTTCGATGCTGTTCCATAATTTGCTGAACAAAAGTCTTTTCTTTTCTGAGAAGAATTTTTAGGCACTAACATTACTCCATACGCAGCTTCATATCCTCCTTCTCCAATCTGATCTGCGAGCCATTCTTTTACAGGCGATGTTATTTTAAATTCATAAAATCCTGACGAAGATATTTTTTTAGTATCCAGAGCCGAGCCATCTTTTCCTGGTCTATTTTTCCATGTTATTGAAGTACTCGACCAGATATCATCTGTATCGTACGCTTTTATTTCAGATGTATATGTTGTTCCCGAACCTTCGTATACTCTTAATGTAGCACTGGTTATCTTTTTAGGATTTATATATGTATAATTCTTAATAGCTGTTGTCTGAAAGAAACCATATCCTGTTCCATAACTTCCTCCTACGTTACCAAGCTGAATCCATGCATTAGATGCAAAATTACTAGTACTTTTACTACTATATACTGGTGCATCTTTTATTGATGAAATTGGTGAAATCGAAGGATCAACTAATACTGGATATTTTGTACTCTTACTATCTAAAAATTTTTTATCCAATACATATGTCAATTGATATTTCCCTTCACTGATTCTCCTAATCTTGTAGGAATTATCAAAGGAAATATGATCATTCCTATTTGAACCACCAACATAAGAATCCTTAACAAACAATTCCCCTAAATTAAAAACAACTTCTGTTGTTCCCTTTTTCACAAAATCGATTGTCTTACCTTCTAATGTTTTTGGCACTAATCCATTTGTCTCAACCATAAAATCAAAAGAATACTTTTGCAAATTCTTTTCGATAATAATATTTTCTTTAACGCCTGTATTCTGTGGAACATACTGTAAATGATAACCCTTTCCAAATACATCCTTATATTCTGCACATTCTTCTGCTTCTCCTAAAAATTCGACTTCTTCAACAGTAACATTAGAAACATTTTTCCCAATTGGCTTAAACTTTAAAGACAATTTATCTTTATCTTCCACCAATATACTTTCATCATTTTTCTTTGGAACATAAATTTTAACATTGTTTGAAGAATTTTCTAATTCATAAGTAACACTTTTATGTACTTGTCGGTTTGATTTTTTTAAACTATTATCAATAAACCTTACTTTATTTTCTTTCTTATCATAATACTTTACTGGCGAATCAAAAATATAAAGTGTTTTAGAATTATCCTTTTTAACAGTTGTAAATGAATACAAATCAAGACTATCAGTTTCATCTATATCCTTTATTGCTCCTAAATCAATACCCACATCTTCAACTAACTCCTGTGGAATATCGGTTTTCTTAAATCTTGTATTTAGTAAATCAATTTGTCCTGGTTTTTCAGCACTATATTTTTGAAATTTAACACCACTTAATCCGCTAAGCTTGGCTTTTGATTTTTTTGCTGATGCCATTGTCTGCAAATTAATACTTGAAAAAATCATAGTACAGACAACAATACCTGCCAACAATCTTTTTGTTATCTTTTTCATAATACATCCTCCTTATTTTTGTCATCATATTTTCTATCTACACGACATTTTTTATAATTTTTAGTAAAGTGTGATTAAGTTCACCATCATACGCACTTAATTTCCCCTTTATTATTCTCAAAATATATCTTATCAGAATAATAAATTGTTGTTTTATACCTTTAGACAACAAAAAATGGCAGAGTCTGCGTGCATTCGACCACAATCTCTCCCACTAATACTGGTTTATCATTACCACTTTCTTTGATACGTTTTTCATCCACTCATTTTCCTTACATTTTTATACTCATTGTTAAGCTATCATATAATAATTTAATTGTCAAATTTTGTATTTCTTTTACATATTATATGATTCTCAATTTTTTATCTCCCATACGTTTAAATTATACTTTGGTTCATATTATTGTCTACTACAGCACCACATATCTTACTTCTGACTATTTACCTCATTATTCTTATTAACGATTACTATGTTACTTTTCTTGTCTCATTTATATTCTAAACAAATAGAGCACAAACAGTACTCTTTTTAAGTACTATTTGCACTCTATTTTATAAGTTACATTATCTAAATACCAACCAAAGTACATATCCTTAATTGCAAATTGAATGGCTTTTTTATAGTCACTCTTTTGCAAATCATAAAAAGAAATATGGTAAATATTTTGCGAAGAATTATTTTCAAAGCTTTAAGAAAATTTCATCAATGCCCTGCAACAAGCAACTATTTACTAATTTCCTTTTCGTCTTCACACTTTTTAATTTTTCTGGCAAGATACACAAACGGTGTATCCGCTAAACTTGTCACAATAAATATTCCATAACTTGAGATTACAATACTTATCAATGTTTTCATACTATGTATTCCGAGAAACGCTCCAAAAGTAAATAATAAATTATTTAAAAACTGTGAGATTAATGTTGAACCATTATTCCGCAACCAGAGAAATTTCTCCCTACTTCCAAATTTCTTTTCTGTCCATTCCCACCATTTATGATATGCCCACACATCAAACTGCTGCACAATCGCATATACAATCATACTTGTAAGCATAAGCCTTGGTGTATTCGAAAAAATTTTCTGCATTGACGGCATTGCCAGGTCTGAACCTGCCGGTGTATAAAGTAACCACCACTGTGACAATACAATAAACATAACAGATGTTGCAATCCCTATATGAACTGCTCTTTTTGCCTCTTTTTTTCCATACAGCTCACTGATAATATCTGTCACCAAAAATGTAGATGCAAATAATACATTTCCAAGGGTCATTTCAATACCGAAAGCTTTAATCATAATTAAAACTTCGATATTCGCTGCTATCGTCGCTATAGATGTAAAACAATACAATCCATATTTACCAAATAGCTTAAAAAAAACAATTTCGCCTCCATATATAATCAATATGGATAACACTAACAATACTTCATTCGACATAATACTTATCCTCCTTTTTTTTGCTCTTTACAGTCATTGCATCAATTTCTCTGCACGACCGGTCTATGTCTTAATAATTCTGTATGGCCGGACTTCTTTAGCTATGAATTATCCGACGCCAAAATCAGTATTATTCAATAATATATCCACTCTCACATTATCCTTATAAATCGGATAAACATAATTCATAAACTCCTCTATTACCTTTTTATCCGGTTTTATTGGCATTTGATTTTCCACCATGATATTCACACATACACGTTCAAAATATTTTAGCCCTGTTTCAATATCATTTATCATTGTTTCAGCATTTTGTCCACTGATTCCCTGCAGCAAATTTATCTCATCAAAATATTTAGCTATTATTTCTGGATTCTTCTCATCAATGCCTTTCACTAAAACTGCTTCTCTCAGTCTGTCATCAAATGTTTCTAACCCCAGTTTTATGATTGGTCTTACTCCCAGCCTAGCAAAAGATTGTTTAAATGCCTCAACCTCATTCCTATGCATGTAATGACACTCAAAATGAACCTCTTTAATATCTTTCTCTAAACATATCTTTTTTATCATTTCTATTGTCTGACTATCCAAGTCAACGAAACTTCCGGAATTAATTACCTCTAATTCATGATACAGACCTGTGACATGGCTTAGAACTTGCTCGTTAATCTTAAAATTTGCCTGAATATCCTTACTGCTGTCTAAATGATAGTCACAAAATCTGCATTTACGCCATTTGCAGCCATCTCCTACTAACATAACAATTTCCCTTGGGTTTTTATCTTCTATAACCGAATATCGAATCGGTTGAAACCCTTCTACCATGACTTTCCTCCTAATATTTCACTAAAACAGACAAAAACGAGCGCACTAAGGCACCCGTTCTTGTTGTTTTATCAATTATAGCCCTTAGTTTTGTTTATAGACAGGATGGTTTCGAACTGTCTGTTATATACTTTGTAAATTATTCTTCTACTATTTCAACGGTTTCTTCAACAATCTCGATTGTCTCATCGATTGCCTCTTCCACTTCAGAAACTTCTCCGACTACTAATGTTTCATCTTCTGCACTTTCTGAAAGTTCAAGAACATCTTCATTAGACGGAACAGTCTTATTATCCGTACTTAATTTTACAGAGTTATATCTCTTCATACCTGTACCTGCAGGAATCAATTTACCTATCAGTACGTTTTCCTTAAGACCAATCAATGGGTCAACCTTTCCATTGATAGCTGCTTCTGTAAGAACTCTTGTTGTCTCCTGGAATGAAGCTGCTGAAAGGAACGAACTTGTTGCAAGAGATGCCTTTGTAATACCAAGCATAATCTGCGTACCTGTAGCCGGCTCCTTACCCTCCGCTTCTAACTTCTCATTGATTTCATTAAAATCAAGAACCTCAACTGTTGTTCCAGGTAAAAATTCTGAGTCACCGGCTGTATCTACCTTAATCTTCTTAAGCATCTGTCTAACGATAACCTCAACGTGCTTATCGTTGATATCAACACCCTGAAGACGGTAAACTCTCTGCACTTCCTTAATCATATAATCCTGAACCGCACGGAGACCTTTTATCTTTAAGAGGTCATGCGGATTAATGCTACCTTCTGTCAGCTCATCACCGGCTTCAAGAACAGTGCCATCAAGAATTTTAATTCTTGAACCATATGGAATCAGGTAAGCCTTTGACTCGCCCGTTTCCTGATTTGTCACGATAATTTCACGCTTCTTCTTTGTTTCCTTAATCTCAGCTCTTCCACCAAACTCTGCAATAATTGCAAGTCCCTTTGGCTTTCTTGCCTCAAATAATTCTTCTACTCTAGGAAGACCCTGTGTAATATCATCACCGGCAACACCACCTGTATGGAATGTTCTCATAGTAAGCTGTGTACCAGGCTCACCGATAGACTGTGCCGCAATAATACCAACTGCTTCACCTACCTGTACTCTCTGGCCTGTTGCCATGTTTGCACCATAACATTTTGCACAGACACCAACATGTGACTTACATGTGAGAATCGTTCTAATCTTAACTTTTGTCACACCTGTTGCCACAATCTTAGCAGCTCTCTTTGGTGTAATCATATGATTTGCTTTTACAATCATATTTCCATCCGCATCGTACATTGTCTCTGCGGCAGTTCTTCCTGTAATACGCTCCTCGAGACTTTCAACGACTTCGTTTCCATTCATCAAAGTCTCAATTTCCATAAACGGAATTGCCTTACCTTCACAACAATCTACGTCACGGATAATCAAATCCTGGGATACATCAACAAGTCTTCTTGTAAGATATCCCGAATCGGCTGTACGAAGAGCCGTATCGGAAAGACCCTTTCTAGCACCATGCGCTGAGATAAAGTATTCCAAAACGTCAAGACCTTCACGGAAATTCGACTTAATAGGGAGTTCGATTGTCTTACCTGTCGTATCAGCCATAAGACCACGCATACCTGCAAGCTGTTTAATCTGCTTATCAGAACCACGGGCACCTGAGTCAGCCATCATAAAGATGTTGTTATATTTATCCAAACCGCCGAGAAGTGCACTTGTAATCTGATTATCGGCATTCTGCCATGTCTCGATAACTTCTTTATATCTTTCCTCATCTGTTAAGAAACCTCTGCGGAAATGCTTTGTAATCTCATCCACTGTACTCTCTGCATCTGATAGAATCTGTTTCTTAGCTTCCGGTACAGTCATATCCGAAATAGAAACCGTCATCGCAGCTCTTGTTGAGTATTTATAACCCATAGCCTTAATGTCATCCAAAACTTCTGCTGTCTTTGTTGCGCCATGATTATTGATTACTTTCTCAAGGATTTGCTTTAATCCTTTCTTTCCAACATGGAAATCAACTTCTAACTTGAGATAATCCTCATCCTTTTCTCTCTTCACAAAACCTAAATCCTGTGGAAGAATTTCATTGAAAAGGCAACGTCCTAAAGTAGTATCTACAACACCCTCTACTTCTTCACCGTTTCCATTAAAGACTTTTCTCTTTACTCTTATTTTCTGATGGAGAGAGATATCTCCATTCTCATATGCTAAAATTGCCTGATTTACACTACTAAAATAACGACCTAAAACTTCTGCTGCCTCACTAATGACAACTCTGTCCTCTGCCTGATATCTGATAATATCGTGCACAGAAATTTTTCCATTATCTAACGCCTTTTTGATTTCACCCTCAGACTCGTAAATCTTTTTTCCAGCCTTAGCTTCTAATTCGGCATCACCTGTATAATCCACCATTCTGTCCATTGTCAGATAATAAATACCGAGAACCATATCCTGTGAAGGAACTGCTACCGGTGCACCATCTGATGGTTTGAGCAGATTATTTGGTGAAAGCAGTAAAAATCTACATTCCGCCTGAGCTTCCACTGAAAGCGGAAGGTGAACAGCCATCTGGTCACCATCAAAGTCGGCATTGAAAGCTGTACATACTAACGGATGTAACTTAATTGCCTTACCTTCTACCAAGACTGGCTCAAATGCCTGAATACCTAATCTATGAAGCGTCGGAGCACGGTTCAACATAACAGGATGCTCTTTGATAACCTCCTCAAGTACATCCCATACCTCTGTCTGAAGTCTCTCAACCATCTTCTTAGCGCTCTTGATATTGTGTGCTGTACCGTTTGCAACTAACTCTTTCATAACAAACGGCTTAAATAACTCGATAGCCATTTCTTTTGGAAGACCACACTGATAAATTTTAAGCTCTGGTCCTACTACGATAACAGAACGTCCTGAATAGTCAACACGCTTACCGAGTAAGTTCTGACGGAAACGTCCCTGCTTACCTTTGAGCATATCAGAAAGTGACTTCAATGCTCTGTTACCAGGTCCCGTAACTGCTCTTCCTCTTCTACCATTATCAATAAGAGCATCCACAGCTTCCTGCAGCATTCTCTTTTCATTTCGAACGATAATCTCAGGAGCCCCTAACTCAAGAAGTCTCTTAAGACGATTGTTTCTATTGATAATTCTTCTATATAAATCATTTAAGTCTGATGTAGCAAATCTACCACCATCCAACTGTACCATTGGTCGAATATCCGGTGGGATAACAGGAATAACATCCATTATCATCCATTCAGGTTTATTTCCTGAACTTCTAAATGCCTCATAAACCTCTAATCTCTTTACAATCTTTGCTTTCTTTTGACCTGTAGCCTCGAATAACTCAGATTTTAATGCTTCCGCTTCCTTATCCAAATCAATAGCCTGAAGCAGCTCCTTGATAGCTTCAGCGCCCATACCTACTCTGAATTTTCCCTCAAATTCATCATAAGCCTCTCTAAATTCCTTCTCTGATAATACCTGCTTATACTCCAACGTAGTTTCCATTGGGTCAAGTACAATATAAGAAGCAAAATATAAAACTTTTTCTAATACTCTAGGTGATATATCAAGGATTAATCCCATTCTTGAAGGGATACCTTTAAAATACCAGATATGTGATACAGGTGTAGCAAGTTCAACGCTGCCCATACGCTCACGACGTACGCTCGCCTTTGTTACTTCAACCCCACATCTGTCACAGACTACGCCTTTATATCTGATTTTCTTATACTTACCACAATGACATTCCCAGTCCTTGTTTGGTCCGAAAATCTTTTCGCAGAACAAACCGTCCTTTTCAGGTTTTAATGTTCTATAGTTAATTGTTTCAGGCTTTGTAACCTCGCCCCTTGACCATTCTCTGATTTTTTCAGGGGATGCGAGACCAATTTTAATTTTATCAAATGCTACCTGTTCACTAACATTAATGTCTGCCATAATCAATCTCCCTTCTCTTAATTTTCTTCCCCATCAGAAAATACTTCTCCTGAAGCATCCACTGTCTGGAGCTCTTCATCTACAAATTCCTGTGTTTGGAAACCTGCCTGAGCAAATGTCTGACTGTCCTCTTTGTTTCCATTATAATTCTTATCACTGTTCAGAATCGCATTGAAGTTTGTTTCACCATAATCAATACTTTCCTTCAATTCTACTTCATCATCGTTTTCATCCAAAACTTTTACATCCAGTGCCAATGACTGAAGTTCCTTAATGAGTACCTTGAAGGATTCAGGGATTCCCGGCTGAGGGATATTTTCACCCTTAATTATCGCTTCATATGTCTTAACACGGCCTACCACGTCATCAGACTTCACAGTTAAGATTTCCTGTAACGTATATGATGCACCGTAGGCTTCTAATGCCCACACTTCCATCTCTCCGAATCTCTGTCCACCAAACTGTGCCTTACCACCAAGTGGCTGCTGTGTTACTAATGAATAAGGACCCGTAGAACGTGCATGAATCTTATCGTCAACCAAGTGATGTAATTTCAAATAATGCATGAAACCAATTGTAACAGGGCTATCGAAATAATCACCTGTTCTACCATCACGAAGTCTCACTTTTCCATCTCTGGCAATCGGAACTCCCTTCCATTCTGCTCTATGGTCAAGATGTTCACCAAGATATTCCATAACTTCCGGTTTTAACGTATCTTTATATTTTTTCTGGAAATCTTCCCACTCTGTATTTGCATAATCGTTAGCAAGCTCTAATGTATCCATAATATCAAACTCGTCTGCACCATCAAATACAGGAGTTGCAATATTGAATCCTAATACTTTTGCAGCCAGACTTAAATGAATTTCGAGAACCTGACCGATATTCATACGGGAAGGTACACCAAGAGGATTCAATACAATATCCAAAGGTCTTCCATTTGGAAGGAATGGCATATCTTCTACAGGAAGCACTCTTGAAACGACACCCTTATTACCATGACGTCCTGCCATCTTATCACCGACAGAAATTTTTCTCTTCTGTGCGATATATATACGAACGGACTCATTTACTCCAGGTGGTAATTCATCTCCGTTTTCTCTCTTAAATACTTTTGCATCAACAATGATACCCGATTCACCGTGAGGTACTTTTAAGGAAGTATCTCTTACTTCTCTTGCCTTTTCACCAAAGATAGCTCTTAAAAGTCTTTCTTCCGGTGTCAATTCTGTTTCACCTTTTGGTGTAACCTTACCAACAAGAATATCTCCGGCACGAACCTCGGCACCAATTCTAATGATACCTCTCTCGTCCAGGTCTTTTCTCGCTTCATCACCTACGCCCGGAACATCATTTGTAATTTCTTCCGGTCCGAGTTTTGTATCTCTTGCTTCTGTTTCGTATTCTTCTATATGAATAGATGTATAAACATCATCCTGTACTAATCTTTCGCTGAGAAGTACCGCATCCTCATAGTTATAACCTTCCCATGTCATAAATCCGATTAATGGATTTTTTCCAAGGGCAATTTCACCATTTGATGTGGAAGCACCGTCGGCAATCACCTCGCCTGCCTCTACATGGTCACCCTTAAATACAATCGCTCTCTGATTGTAACAGTTACTCTGGTTACTTCTGGAGAATTTAATTAAACGATATGTCTCTTTCTCACCGTTATCATCATATCTCAATGTAATTTCTTTTGATGTAGAGCGCTCAACAACACCTGCACGCTTTGCAACAACGCAAACACCCGAATCAACAGCTGCCTTTCCTTCCATTCCTGTACCAACAACCGGTGCTTCCGTAGTCATAAGAGGTACTGCCTGACGCTGCATGTTAGAACCCATCAGGGCACGGTTTGCATCATCGTTCTGTAAGAAAGGAATCATAGATGTAGCGACAGAGAATACCATTCTCGGTGAAACGTCCATAAGATCAATTCTCTTCTTATCAAACTGAGATGTCTCTTCTCTGAAACGTCCTGAAACATTATTATTTACAAAATGCCCTTCATCGTCTAAAGGTTCATTCGCCTGTGCCACTGTATAGTTATCTTCCTCATCTGCTGTCAGATAAACAACCTCATCTGTTACCCTTGGATTTTTCGGGTCAGATTTGTCTACTACTCTGTAAGGAGCCTCAATAAACCCATACTCATTTAATCTGGCAAAAGATGCAAATGAGTTAATCAGACCGATGTTCGGTCCTTCCGGTGTCTCAATCGGACACATTCTTCCATAATGTGTATAGTGAACATCTCGAACCTCGAATCCGGCACGGTCTCTTGAAAGACCACCAGGTCCTAAGGCAAATAAACGTCTCTTATGTGTCAATTCACCAAGTGGGTTATTCTGATCCATAAACTGTGATAACTGTGAACTTCCAAAAAATTCTTTCACGGCCGCAGTTACCGGTTTTATATTAATTAATGTCTGTGGAGAAACGCCTTCAAGGTCCTGTGTCGTCATTCTTTCTCTGACAACTCTTTCCATTCTTGAAAGACCGATTCTGTACTGGTTCTGAAGTAATTCGCCTACTGCACGGATACGTCTGTTTCCTAAGTGGTCAATATCATCTGATGTACCAATACCATATTCTATATTTAATAAATAGTTGATAGATGCAAGAATATCTTCCTTTGTGATGTGTTTTGGAACCAATTCATGCGCACGTCTCTTGATGACATCCTTTAATTCTTCCTCTGAATCACATTCCTCAAGAATTTCTGCCAAAACAGGATAATAAACATCTTCAAGGATTCCTAATTCTTTACAGTCAAAATCAACATATGCGTTAATATCTACAGCTAAATTAGAAAGAACTTTTTCATTCTTCATGTCTGTCTGTATCATAACAGATGGAATTGCTGCATTCTGGATTTCTATGGCAAGTTCTTTAGAAACACTGACTCCCGCTTCTGCCAAAACTTCTCCTGTTGCCATATCAATTACATCTTCGGCTAATACATGACCGACAATTCTATTCTTAAATGCTAACTTCTTATTATATTTATAACGTCCGACTCTCGCAAGGTCATATCTCTTTGCATCGAAGAACATTCCTGTAATAATTGATTCAGCGCTATCCACACTAAGCGGCTCACCCGGACGGATTTTCTTATACAATTCAAGAAGTCCACTCTCATAATCATCACTCTGGTCTTTCTCAAATGTAGCAAGAAGTTTTTCCTCCTCACCAAATAACTCTGCAATCTCAGCATTTGTTCCAACACCAAGCGCTCTGATAAGAACTGTAACAGGAACCTTTCTCGTTCTATCTACGCGCACATAAAATACATCATTAGAATCTGTTTCATATTCTAACCATGCACCTCTGTTCGGAATAACCTGTGATGTATATAATTCTTTACCTACCTTATCATGTCCGATGACATAGTAGATACCCGGTGAACGTACCAACTGGCTTACGATAACACGCTCAGCACCATTTATTACAAATGTACCTGTTTCTGTCATAAGCGGCAAATCTCCCATGAATATCTCATGTTCTGTAAACTCACCAGTTTCCTTATTATGAAGTCTTACTTTTACTTTGAGAGGTGCAGCATATGTCGCATCCCTTTCCTTACATTCCTCGATTGTATATTTTTTGTCTTCTTCACATAATTTGAAGTCAACAAATTCGAGGCTTAAGTTCTGTCCATAGTCTTCAATAGGAGATATATCTGATAATACTTCCCTGAGACCTGCTGTCAAGAACCATTCATAGGAATCTCTTTGAACTTCAATAAGATTAGGCATTTCAAGCACTTCCTTCTGCCTGGAATAACTCATTCTAATGCCTTTTCCCGCTTTTACAGGACGAATTCTGTTCTTCTCCATCGACGTTTCACTCCTTGTCTTTATTTTGTTAAATAATTAGTTATAAAAACTTTATTTTATTAGTTTTTAAGGCTTTTTTCATCGGAAAATCGCCATTTTCACTCAAAAAAGGGCGCACTTCACCCCTGATTTGTGCATAACAAATTTTATTCTATCATTACAAACAAAAGTAGTCAAGCACTTTCTATAAGAAAAAAAATATTATAAGAAGTATTGCAAAGATAACCAAAACAATTCTCGCAGCAATTATTTCTGTTTTGTTTCTTTTTGATATATTCTGAGTATAAAACCCATTCTCACTTGCCACCTGAACAGCTTTATCCCAATCCTGCTCACTTACCAGCACACTTTTTGTGATTGCGTAGTCAGAACCCAGTTTGCGAAAATAATCTCCCGCACCTTCTGCACTGATTTTAGTTTTAATGCCCTGACTTTCTAACAAACCAACTATCATCTGCAAATCTATCTCATTGCCTGTTTCATAAATTTGTTTCATATTTTCTTTTAATCCTCTTAATTTCCAAACTTTTGATTATTCACACCGTAATCACAAAAAACAAGATACCCTTGTACAAAGCCCAAGGATATCTTGTTTTTTATAAACATCATAAAGTTTTCACATTATTATTTCAATGTTACTGTTGCTCCAACTTCTTCTAACTGTTTCTTAAGTGCTTCAGCTTCTTCCTTAGTAGCGCCTTCCTTAACAACCTTAGGAGCTCCGTCAACTACTTCTTTAGCTTCCTTAAGACCTAAACCAGTTGCATCCTTAACAGCCTTGATAACTTTAACTTTCTGAGCGCCAACTTCTGTTAACTCTACATCAAATTCAGTCTTTTCTTCAGCTGCTGCTGCTTCTCCACCTGCTGCTGCAACTACAACTCCTGCTGCTGCAGATACTCCAAATTCTTCTTCACATGCCTTTACAAGGTCATTTAATTCTAATACTGTTAATCCTTTGATTACTTCAATGATTTCTGCTGTTGTCATTGTAAATTCCTCCATTAATATTTATACTTTTTTCATTTTAAATCAAGTCTTCAGAGATATCTCTCATCTCTCCTGACTATCCGGCTTATATCCTAAGCTGCATCTTCTTCGTTCTTTTCAGCAATCTGCTTAATAACACGAGCGAAGTTTGTAATTGGTGACTGCATTGAACCAAGTAATTTTGAGAGAAGTACCTCTCTTGATGGGATAGATGCAATCTGTTTTACTCCATCTGCATCATAGTAAGTTCCATCAACAACACCGCCCTTAACTTCTAATGCTTCTGCACCTTTCTTTGCAAAGTTTACTAAAACTCTTGCTGCTGCCGTAGCATCATCTTTACAAACTGCGATAGCTGTCGGTCCTTCAAGATGCTGAGCTAAATCTGCAAACTCTGTATCTTTGATTGCAAAATTAATCATCGTATTCTTGTATACTTTGTATACAACTCCTGCTTCTCTTAACTGTCTACGAAGTTCAGTATCCTGAGCAACAGTAAGTCCACGGTAATCAACCACTACAGCTGTAGCAGCACCATTGAGTAATTCTGAAATCTCTTCTACAATAGGTTTCTTTAACTCTACTTTTGCCATGAATGTCTTACCTCCTTATTTAATTTAGGTCTTAAACCTTCATTGCTCGAATGAATATAAAAAATCTCTCTGCACAAAGACAGAGAGATATAAAGTCTTATAATTAAACTTAATCCTCGGTAGGCGACAATTTGCACTTACATCCGTTATCAGGACTCTTCCCACTTCGTGGGCCCCTCCTCATAACAAATACCTACTGTCTTCGGCAATTGGTTTTAAACCACTTGTGCATAATAGCACATTCATATTATATTGTCAACTTTTCAGTTGCCATTATGCGTTTACAATCTTTGAAACATTAACCTTTACACCAGGTCCCATTGTTGATGTAACAGTGATTGACTTAATGTAAGCGCCCTTTACTGCTGATGGCTTTGCTTTCATAATTGCATCCATAAGTGCACTAAAGTTCTGTGTTAACTGTTCTTCTGTAAATGAAGCTTTTCCAACAGGAACATGAACGATGTTCGCCTTGTCAAGTCTGTATTCAATCTTACCAGCCTTAATATCAGCAATAGCCTTTGTAACATCCATTGTTACTGTTCCGGCTTTTGGATTCGGCATTAAGCCCTTTGGTCCAAGTACACGACCCAGTCTACCAACAACACCCATCATATCAGGTGTAGCTACAACCACGTCGAAATCAAACCATCCATCATTCTGAATCTTTGGAATCAATTCTTCTGCGCCTACGAAATCAGCACCTGCTGCCTGAGCTTCATCAGCCTTTGCACCTTTTGCAAAAACCAAAACCTTTACTTCTTTACCTGTTCCGTTAGGTAAAACTACAGCACCACGAATCTGCTGGTCTGCGTGGCGTCCGTCACAACCTGTTCTGATGTGACATTCTATTGTTTCATCAAATTTTGCAACTGCAGATTTCTTTACTAATGAAATCGCTTCTTCTGTGTCATACTGTACAGCTCTGTCAATATTCTTAGCTGCCTCAATATATTTCTTTCCTCTTTTCATTTAAACCTCCTCGTGGTAATAACGGATATACCTCCCACGTTCTTCCAATTCTTTTTAATTAGTCTTCAACCTTAATTCCCATGCTTCTTGCAGTACCTGCAATCATGCTCATAGCTGCTTCAACAGTAGCTGCATTTAAATCTTTCATCTTTGTCTCTGCAATCTGCTGCAAATCTGCTTTTGAAATTGTAGCTACAGTTTCCTTTAATGAGTTGCCTGCACCCTTCTGGATTTTACAAGCCTTCTTTAATAAAACTGCTGCTGGAGGAGTCTTTGTAATAAAACTAAAACTCTTATCCTGATAAACAGTGATAACAACTGGAATAATCATTCCCGGCTGATCAGCTGTTCTTGCGTTGAAGTCCTTTGTGAACTGAACGATGTTTAATCCATGCTGTCCAAGTGCTGGACCAACTGGTGGAGCTGGTGTTGCTTTTCCAGCTTCAATCTGCAATTTAATGTAACCTTCTACTTTCTTTGCCATTTTTCGGCACCTCCTATTGTGGTATTATCGGGAATCCCTCCCACTGCTTCGTGAACACCACGAAACATTCTTCAATTTATCTTAAAACCAATTATAAATTAGTCTTAATTCATCTTTTTGACTTCAGTAAAGTCAAGTTCTACCGGAGTCTCTCTTCCAAACATGTCCACATTAATTGTGACTGTCTGTTTATTATCATCGATACGCTTGATTGTACCTGCCGTTCCAACCCAAACGCCGCCAATAACATTCACCATATCTCCCTCTGCGAAGTCAACATTTACTCTCTCATTCTTAATGCCTAAAGAGCTCATTTCTTCTGCAGTAAGAGGAACCGGCTTTGACCCTGGACCTACGAATCCTGTAACACCTCTGGTATTTCTCACCACATACCATGTGTCATCATTCATAACCATGTTAATAAGCACATATCCAGGGAAAAGTTTTTTTTCAGAAACTTTTCTTACGCCGTTCTTTAATTCGACCACTTCCTGTGTAGGAACTGATACCTCTAATATCTGATCATGCAATTTTCTATTTTCAATTGATTGCTCAATATTAGTCTTAACTTTGTTTTCATATCCTGAATAGGTATGAACAACATACCAATTTGCTTCTGACATTTAATCACCTCTTCTATTCTTTATTACCCAATAATCTTATCGAGACCGAACTGTATCAACTGATCGATCATTCCAATAAGAACTCCAAGAATAGCTGTGACTATAACTACTACAACACTCTGTCTAACGATTGATGCCTTTGTAGGCCAGATAATTTTTGAAAATTCAGCTTTTAATCCTGTCCACCAGTCTTTAAAACTGCGTTTGTTCTTAGCTTCTGCCATAATTCTACCTCCATCTACAAAACTATTTTGTTTCTTTGTGTAATGTATGCTTCTGACAGAACTTACAATACTTCTTTGTCTCTACTCTGTCCGGATGTGTTTTCTTATCCTTTGTAGTATTGTAATTACGCTGTTTACACTCTGTACATTCTAATGTAATTCTTGTTCTCATGAGTTTCACCTCCGCTTTATTCTATCTTATTCCATCCCAGAGAGTCTTCTATCACTTCTTCTTTTCTTACAGTAATAAGAGCAAAAAAAAAAGACCCCTTTCTTTGCTCTATTAATATAACATGATAAATCAATTACGTCAATATAAAATAAACAAATATTGGTGCCTTTTTTATTATTACTCACTTGTCTTTTCCAATAGCAGCACACAAAAAATATATTCTTTGCACTCCTGCCGCCCTCAAGAGCTTTGCACACCCGTCTATCGTACTTCCGGTTGTATAGATATCATCCACAAGCAGGACATTTCTACACCTCTTAATCCCTGGTACGCTAACAGCAAATGCGTTCTCCATGTTTATTCTCCTCTGTTCACTGTTCATTCCTTTTTGCGGACTTGTATTTTTTATTCTCACTAAACATTTATTATCCCTTGGAATACCTGTATATTTTGACAATTCATCGGCAAATTCTTCCGCCTGATTATAGCCACGCCTTATTTTTTTCTTACGATACATGGGAACCGGAATTATTTTATCAATCTTCCATTCATTCAATGTACTTTCATATAATTGAATCGCCATCTTTGCATAAAATTCAGAATACACTCTCTGATTTTGATATTTAAACCGATATAATGATTCCCTGATTTGCTCTTTATATTCAAAAACTGCGATTCCTTTATCAAAACAATGCGCAGTCTTTGTACAATCACTGCATATTATTTTTTCATCACTATTTAATGGTTTTCCACATTTATAACACTTAGGTTCTTTTATAACATATAGTTTTTCTAAACAATTCCCGCAGATATACATTTTGTCACAAATAATTTTCTCACATAGCGGGCATGTTTTTGGAAAAAACATGCTAATTACTTTATTTACCATCTATTCCTTTATGATTCCTCTTTATAATAACTCTCTATGTGCCATTTGAGTCCGGAAAATCTTTTATGCTGGTCTTCATTTGCAATCATTGCCCCAAACATTTCCTTTCTTCCCACTATACATACACATTTTTTTGCTCTTGTCACACCTGTATACAATAGATTCCTTGTCATTAACATTGGTACACCGGAAACTAACGGAATAATTACCGCAGGATATTCGCTTCCCTGTGATTTGTGAATTGTAATGGCATATGCCAGTTCCAACTCCTCCGCCTGCTTTGAATCATAGGTTACATATCTGTCGTCATCAAATACAACTTCTATATAATTTGTCGTATTATTTATCGTTGTAACAATTCCCATATCTCCATTAAAAATCCCACTCCCTGTATCAAATATTCTGCCCGATAAAGACCTCTGCTCCCATTCTAATTGATAATTGTTTTTTATCTGCATTACCTTATCGCCTTCCCTAAAAATTCTTCCGGCAATTTCTTTTTCTTTTTTTTCTTTGGAAGGAGGGTTCATAAATTTCTGAAGCTGCTCATTCAAAGAATTGACCCCCAGGATACCATTTCTCATTGGGGTCAAAACCTGTATATCAATCTCTTTTGCTCCTACATAATCCGGTAATTTTGACTTTAGAAGCCCAATTGTAGCATTTAATGCCATTTGTGCATTTTCTCTTTCTATATATAAGAAATCGACCATGCTGTTATCCAGTACAACCTGTTCTCCATCATTAATCTTGTGGGCATTCGTTACAATACCACTCTCGCCTGCCTGCCTGAAAACTTTTGTCAGCCTTACCACACTAAACTTCTCAGATTCAATAATATCTTTTAAAACATTTCCCGGTCCGACACTGGCTAACTGATTCACATCCCCTACAAACACAATTCTCGTGCCAATGGTTACAGCCTTTAACAGTGCATGAACCAGAAAAGTATCTACCATAGACATCTCATCCACAATAATTACATCCGTCTCCAATGGATTCTGTTCATTTCGACCAAACCTTGCAGACAGTTCATCACTCTCCACATTTTCCGAACTTCCCGATATTTCCAACATTCTGTGAATGGTACTTGCGTTATGTCCTGTCGCCTCGCTCATCCTTTTTGCAGCACGTCCGGTCGGTGCAGCAAGGCTAACCTGCATTCCGTCCGACTCAAACATCTGTATAATTGCATTAATCGTTGTCGTCTTTCCTGTACCCGGGCCACCTGTAATCACCGAAACTCCATTATTCTGTGTTTCTATTACTGCCTTTCTCTGCAACTCATCTAAATGTATACCTGTTAATTTTTCAATGGTGTCTAATTTTACTCCCATAATATATTCATCTTCCGGAGTTGCAATATTAAGTTCCAGAAGCATTCTGGCAATATTCAATTCTGTAAAATAGAATGTCGATAAAAAAACAGCTTCTCTACCCTCAATCTCTTTCAAAATCAACTTTTTTTCGAGTACCAGTTCTGTAAAGCAATTGTCTAACAAATCCATATTGTAAGTTCCGTCCGCATTGAGATACTGGTCTCTCAATCCCAAAAGATTAATGGTTTTCTGTGCCAACTGTTCTTTTGGAAGATATGTATGCCCAGACATAGAAGCATCCGATAAGGCATAACACATACCGCTTTTAATTCTAATAGAGGCGTTCACCTCCACACCTGCTCTCCTGGCAATTTCATCCGCCGTCTTAAATCCCACCCCTGCTACATCATCTGCCAGCCTATATGGATTTGTTTTTATTATGTCGTAAACTTTTATTCCATATAGCGTATATATCTTGGTACTGAGCGTCGGAGAAATACCATACCCCTGAAGAAAAATCATCACATCACGCATATCTTTTTTTTCTTCAATCTGCCCGCATATGTCCATTGCTTTTCTCAGTGTAATTCCCCTGATTTCCGCCAGTCTTTCCGGTTCTTCTTCGATGATTCTTATAGTATTTTCACCAAAACAATCTACAATACGATCCGCAAGAACAGCTCCCAATCCTTTTATGGCTCCTGAGCCTAAATATTTTCTGATTGACAGTTCATCTGTTGCAGGTACTATCTTATAAGATGAAACCTTTATCTGTTCTCCATATATATCATGAAAAACCTCTTCCCCTTCAATCTCAAGGTATTCACCCTCTCCGATATAACCAAAAACACCTGTACACTTAACTTCTTTCTTACCACTGAGCAAAGTCAGTACAGTATATCCATTTTCATCATTTCTAAATGTAATATTTTCTACATATCCACTGAGTGTTTTCATTTCACTGTTCCTTATCATTCAAGTTATAATAAGGCTGTCCCAAACAGCGGACAGCCTTATTATCATTTATTTTATTTTTTCGGTACTTTCTTCATCTATATACTCCAGATATTGACCTGTTCCTATAGCAACTGCTGTCATAGGGTCCTCTGCTGTCATCGTATTAATTCCGGTTTTAGACTCTATCAATCTGTCCAATCCGTTTAATAAACATCCTCCGCCTGTAAGTACAATTCCCCTCACAGCAATATCTGCTGCAAGTTCCGGTGGTGTCTGTTCTAATACTCTATGCACTGCATCCACAATACTCTTTGTAACTTCACGAAGCGCCTCCTCTGTCTCCTCGGATGTCACCTCAATCGTTTTAGGAAGTCCTGTAACTAAATTTCGTCCTCTCACTTCCATCTTCTGATTTTCCGATTTATCATAACAGGTACCGATTCCAATTTTTATCTCTTCCGCTGTTCTCTCACCAATAAGGAGATTATGCTTTTTCCTCATATATCTGACAATCGCCTCATCAAAATCGTCTCCGGCTACCTTAACCGATGTACTGACAACTGTACCGCCAAGAGATATCACCGCAATATCAGTTGTTCCCCCACCAATATCAACAATCATATTTCCACATGGTTTTTTAATCTCAATTCCGGCACCAATAGCTGCGGCTAACGGTTCTTCTACTACAAATACCTCTCTCGCTCCTGCCTGAAACGCGGCATCCTGCACGGCTTTGGTCTCGACCTCTGTCGCTCCGCTGGGAATACATACACAAATGCGGGGTTTTTTATATGAACGCTTTCCAACTGCCTTCTGAATAAAATATCGAATCATCTGCTCCGTAACCGAATAGTCAGAAATAACTCCCTGCTTCAATGGTCTTACCGCAACAATATTTCCGGGAGTTCGCCCAATCATAAGACGAGCTTCTTCACCTACTGCTTTTATTTTATCCGAGTCTCTGTCAATTGCCACAACAGAAGGCTCTTTTAAAACCACACCTTTTCCTTTAATATAAACTAATACACTAGCTGTTCCTAAATCTATTCCAATATCTGTATTAAACATTTGATGCTCCTTTGGTGTTTTAATCCATCTTGTTAAATCTTTATTTTAAATAATTTCTTATATATCTTAGAATATCCATACTGAAATAAAGTATAACAATTTTTTATCATTATGTATATGTCTATTTTTTAAATTTTTTTCAAATTTTTCCATTTTCTTATGTTTCTTTTCCCAATAAATATTAAATGCTTCTAATTATTCTATCATTTTTTATTATTTTTTCCTTTTTTCGTCGTTTTGCGATATTTTTTTACAGTTCGTTCATACTTTAGACATATTTACCCCTTAATATACAAGATGTACAAGTTAAGTGCTTGTACACATAGTTTGTATACGTCATACCCTATAATGACGTATTTTAAGTTTTTCATACTCAACCTAGTGGGTGAGATTCCCACTAGGTCCCCCGTAAACAACAGCCTTACTGGTTATTCCGGTTAAGGCTTTTTTTTATATTTAAAACCGCTTTTGCCGTTCCTCTATAGTAAGATTACATGTTTAAAACGTAGTTTTGTTTTTTAAATATTTTTCTCTTGTCGCCATCCCCCCTCTTATATGTCTTTCCTTTTTATTTTTTTCCAGAACACTTCTCACATCTGCGGCAAGTCCCGGATTAATCTGCACCAAACGTTCTGATACATCTTTATGTACTGTACTTTTACTAATTCCAAACTGCTTCGCACATAGTCTTACCGTTGCTTTATTTTCGATAATATAATCTGCCGCTTCTAATACTCTTTCTTCAATATATGCTTTCAAAAAAACCTCTGTATAGAATATACTTTGTACATTTTATGCAGAGGTCTTTTTTGTTATTACTTCACCTGCCTGTAATCATTCCATTACCCGACATTTATCTTTTTATTAAACCAAATTTATAATAAATATCAATAAGTTACAAATGTTTGCAGCCACTCTTTCTCTTGACTATCTAAATATGGAGATATTTTTTCATAAACCTTTTTGTGGTAATTATGAAGCAGTTTAATTTCTTCCTCACTCATCAGACTCTCATCAATCAATTCCATATCATATGGTACATATGTCAATGTTTCAAATTCAAGAAACTCCCCATATTCATTCGTTTCCTTTTCCTGACATACAATAAGATTCTCGATTCTGATACCAAACTCTCCCTCCAGGTACACTCCCGGCTCATTAGATGTAACCATACCCGGCTCAAACACTGCATTCAATTCTGAATTTTCGAGCATCCGATAGCGTAATGCGTTTGGTGCCTCGTGAACATTCAATAGATATCCGACTCCATGACCTGTGCCGTGATTATAATCCATTCCCATATCCCACAACGGTTTTCTTGCAATATAATCAAGAGATACACCTGTACACCCTTTTTTAAAGACTGCCGCCAAAAGATTCAAATGACCTTTTAATACCGCTGTGTACATCTTTTTCATTTTGTCCGTCGCATTTCCAAGACTAATTGTTCTTGTTATATCTGTAGTCCCCTCCAAATAATGTCCACCACTGTCAATAAGAACCATACTCTCATCTGTTATACGATAGTTTGTCTTTTCTGTCGCACTGTAATGTACTATTGCTCCATGCTCTCTATATCCAACAATCGGAGGAAAACTCGGCTCTAAATAGCTCTCGGCCACGCTTCGAAATTCCTCCAACTTTTTCCCAAGCAAAAGCTCATCCATATATTGTTTTCCCACATTGCTTTTGAGCCAATAAATAAATTTAGTCATAGCAATACCATCTAAAATATGTGCTTTTTTCATATTTTTTATCTCTGTTTTGTTTTTTACTGCTTTTAATTTTAATGCCGGGGAAAGTTTGTCCATTATGGTATTGCTGTTATGAATTACGTTAATTATTTTATCGTTTGCTGTCGACTTATCAAGCCAAATTTTACTATTTCTTATACTCTCTACAAAACCATAAATTTCATCGTAATCTTTAATTTCTATATCATTATGCTTTAAATACTCTAAGATAGGGTTTCCAAGAGCTTCTTTACTGCAAAAAACAATACTTTCTTTCATTGTCAACAACATAAATGACATAAAAACCGGAGAACACTTTATATCATTTCCTCTCAGGTTGAGTATCCACGCTGTCTCATCCAGTGCAGTAATCAACAATACTTCAACTCCCTCAGCTTTCATCCTCTCCCTTATTTCTGTTATTTTTTCACCTGCTGTTTTCCCTGCATACTGTTCTTCTAAAATCCATATTTTTTCACAGGAAATCCCTGGTCTGTCCTTCCATATCTTTCCAACTAAGTCCAAATCAGAATTAATTTTCACTCCAAGCGTTCTATAACCCTCTGCCTCATGCGCTGACATCATCCGCCCATCAAACCCGATATTCCCGGATTGTCTTTCTATATATTCCCGAATTGTCAAAACACCTTTCTGACCGCTTTTCATTAATCTGATTTCTGTTCCCGCTAACTGCTCCTTCGCCTGAACAAAATATCTTCCGTCAGTCCAAAGCAATGCCTCATTTTTTGTGACAACCAATGTACCGGCCGAGCCGGTAAAACCTGACATATATTTTCTTGTCTGGAAAAATTCCCCAATTTCTTCCGAACCATGAAAATCACAAGTAGGCACAATATAGATATCTATATTGTGCCTAGCCATTTCTTCTCTCAATAACCTTAGTTTGTTATTTATATTCATTTCTGTAAAACCTCATGCCCATATTATTTTTATTGAACTGTTGCAGACATTACTGATTGTATGAATCATTATAAATATCAATACATTTATAAATAATCTTTGCTGCGTCTAACGGTCCACCAAATTCATCCACTTTCGTCTCTTTTCCCTCCAAAGATTTATATATATTAAAGAAATTTTTAATTTCATCAAATATATGAGACGGAAGCTGATTAATATCTGTATAACAATTATATGTAGGGTCTCCATAAGGAATCGCTATAATCTTATCATCCATATCACCGCCATCTATCATATACATAACCCCAATCGGATAACATCTTACAAGAGACATCGTTTCAATCGGTTCAGAACAGAGAACCAAAACATCCAATGGGTCTCCGTCCTCGTCAAGAGTTCTTGGAATAAACCCATAATTCGCAGGATAATGTACTGAAGAATATAATATCCTATCTAAAATAATCAAACCTGTTTCCTTGTCCAATTCATATTTTTTCTTGCTCCCCTTACTGATTTCTATTGTAGCAATAAAATCAGACGGTGTAATTCTATCAGGATTAATGTCGTGCATAATATTCATAAAAGACCTCCGCTAAATTTTAATTTTCACTCTTTCGTATTCTTTTTTCATTATATTTCAAATCACCTGCATTTACAATATAAATTCCTGCACAAACCAATGCTAATGCACCAACAATTTGCACTCCCATCTGACTAGTCTCGTGCAAAAATGCAAACGACAGCACGACACCAAACACCGGATTCATAAATTTGTATGCAGATATTTTAGATACCTTATTATATTTTAATAAAATACTCCACAAAGTATATGCTGCTGCTGAAATGAATCCCATATATAGCAAGAGAAGCAAACTTAGCCAATTCTCAGCATAAAGTTTTCCGCCGAACAATATTCCTATAATAATCATCGAAAGTCCACCGAAAAAAAATTGATAGCCACTCAGCATTACCACATCTGCTGATTTAGAAAACTTCTTGATAAACGCTGAGGAAAAAGCAGATGATATTGTAGATGCAATAATAAATCCCTCGCCTAAAAAACTCATCCCGAAGTCCAGAGTATTTCCGGTCAGATTTACAATAATTACACCTGCGAAACCTAATATACTGCCTACAATTTTTCTTGCTGTCAATGTTTCCTGACGGAAAATCAGACATGCCACAAGTATTGTTATAAATACACCGGAACCATTTATAATAGATGATTTTACCCCGGTAGTATGTGCAAGTCCAATATAAAAAGGAACATACTGTAAAACGGTCTGAAATAAACTTAATATTACTATTTTCCCAGGATTGGATGGTTTGATTAACTTTTTTGTCATCAAACTAAAAACTACAATAACCATCACTCCGGCAATGGCAAACCTTGTTCCGGCAAACAAAATCTGTGATGCCGTTTCTCCACTACTGATATGAAATAACCGATATCCAATTTTAATACATGGAAATGCTGACCCCCATAAAAGGCAGCATATCATAGCAAGTAATATTACTACCGGCGTCTTTGTTAATTTACCTTTCATTTTGTACCAAACCTTTTATAAAAAATGTCTATTCGTGTCTTTGAATGATTTCTATATTATTGTAACGCTTTAAATATTCTATACTCAATTCTCTATATGAAATAAGATTTTCTAAACAAAAGTTTTTTCTCATAATCTTTGATTTCATATATTTATCCCCAAATAATTTTCCGGATTCAAAATCTTCTTTCATCAACTCCGGTCTTCTGTCAACAAAAATTATTTCTTCGGCAATATCAAGAAAACAATCCGGTATTGTTGTCCGTATGCCAATTCCTGAAATCTTTCGAAATAATGGGTTAATTGACTGAAATCTCTTTAAATTAGCAGAAGTATAAACATCGATTTGGTTCTCTAACAATACTTCTATAATATGATAAACAAACGTATTCTTTGTCACCTGCATTCCCATTTCGTCCATGACCACAATATCGGGGTTTTCTTTGACAATAAAATCTATATCTTCTTTCTTTTTTATGCTCACAGAACATTTTTTCAAATCCTCTTTCCAGGGCAGTTTTGACATATCCCTGTGTTTCCTATTAAAATAACCAATAAACACTTTTTTACCGGATTTTCTTTCCTCTATGGCTCTCTGTAGCATAAGATAACTCTTACCCGCTCCCGGAGTATAACTTGTAAAAATTTTCAGCATATTACCTCATTCAATTCTATTTTTACTAATAACTTCTAATCGTATCTGTTTCTTCTTCTCCGGTATTCTCAATAGACTTTACAACAACAAAATAGCTGACCGTATCATTCACTCTTACTTCGACTCTGTCACCTACTTTATGCCCCATCAGCGCTTTTCCTATGGGAGACTCATTACTGATACGGCCCTTGACAGAGTCTCCTCTCATTGTACTGACAATCTTAAATTTCTCTGTCTCATCATCTTCTTCAAAATAAACTTCAACTGTGTTATTTAGTCCAATCTCATCCTCAGCTGACAAATCAGTAATAATTGTCGCTGTCTTTAAAATTTTTTCCAAATACCTTATTCTGCTTTCATTTTTATTTTTATCCTTCTTTGCCGCATGATATTCAAAATTTTCGCTCAAATCTCCATGTGCTCTTGCCTCTTTTACAGCTTCAATCGCTTCCGGTCTAACAACTAGCTTTCTATGCTCAATCTCCTCTTTTATTTTATCGACGTCACTCTGTGTTAACTTCATGTAACATTCCTCCAATCTACCATAATAACTACACCTCTGTATATGTAAGCCACATATAAAGAGGTGTTTCATTCTAACTTTTATTTTGTTCTATTTTCAATATCTGTATATTCATAATAACCGCAATTGCTGACATATGCAGGCCGCATAATCTTATCCGCATTAACCAGTTCTTCGATTCGGTGAGCACTCCATCCCACAATTCTTGCTATTGCAAACATTGGTGTAAATAACTCTTCGGGGATATCTAACATACTGTAAACCAAACCACTGTAGAAATCCACATTAGCGCTGACCCCTTTATAAATCTGCCTTTCTTCTGCAATTACCTGAGGCGCCAGACGTTCAATCATACTATATAAGGCAAAATCTTTTTCTCTGCCCTTCTCCATTGCCAATTTTTCAACAAACGCTTTGAAAATCTCCGCTCTAGGGTCTGAGACAGAATACACTGCATGCCCCATTCCATAAATCAGTCCCTTTTTATTAAAAGCTTCTTTATTCAATATTTTTCTAAGATATTCTTTCACTTCTGTTTCGTCAGTCACATCTGAAACATTTTCCTTAATATCCTTAAACATCTCCACGACCATAATATTCGCACCACCATGTCTTGGTCCTTTCAGCGAAGACAGCGCCGCTGCCATTGTGGAATATGTATCAGAACCCGATGAAGTGACAACTCTCGTAGTAAATGTGGAATTATTTCCACCACCATGTTCCATATGTAATACAAGAGCCAAATCCAACACCTTTGCTTCCAACTCTGTATACTTCATATCCGGTCTCAACATCCTAAGAAAATTTTCACTGGTAGACAATTCTGCCTTTGGTCTGTGAATATAAAGGCTGCCCCCCTTTTTATAGTGATTGAATGCCTGATAACCATAAACGCACATCATTGGAAATACGGCTATTAACTGAATGCACTGTCGTATAACATTTTCTAAAGAAGTGTCAGAAACATTTTTATCGTAAGAAGCAAGTGTCAGCACACTCCTTGTCAATGAATTCATAATATCAGAACTTGGTGCCTTCATAATCACATCCCTGACAAAATTTGTTGGAAGCCTTCTGGATGTCGATACCATCTCCTTAAATTCTGTTAATTCCTCCTGCACCGGCAATTCTCCAAAAAGTAATAAATATGCCACCTCTTCAAAGCCAAATCTTCCGCTGCTCATAAAACCTTTCACCAAATCCTGTATCTGATATCCTCGAAAATACAGCTTTCCATCACATGGAACACTTTTACCATTGACAATCTCTGATGACTCTACTCTGGAAATATTTGTGATTCCCGTCAGAACACCTTTTCCGTTTAAATCCCGGAGTCCTCTCTTTACACCATACTCTGTAAACAACTCCCTGGCAACACTATCATTTTTTTTGCATACCTTACTATACTTCTCTGTAAATATTCTAACATCCTCTTTTTTTAATGCCATAAATCTCCTTTCTCTCTCCCGCTTCTATCAATATATAAAGTTAATTGCATCATGTACTACTTTAAAGTTCACTACCGCCCTTCCTGTCTCTTTTTCGCCATCTAATGACCAATCTATATCCGAACAATCTGTTATTCTTGCCGAATCAATTTGTTCCAAAGTTATCTTTCCTGTAAACTTCTGCAATAAAATCTGACCTGCAAGTTTTATAAATTCAATAAAATTCTTAGGAAATTCAACCAGCATAAGCTCAAAAACACCATCGTTAAATTCGACCAGGTCTTTATCTAACTTCATAATACCTCCCACTTTAGTGGCATTATTGATAGCAACAAAGATATATTTTCCCTGATAAATTTTATCTCCTAATTCTATTTTTAATTTTAAACGTCTGATTTGGAACAATTCTCTGACTCCTCGCAATATATATGCGAAATGCCCCAGCCTGTTTTTTAATTCCTGAGGTGTAGAATAAGACGTCTTCGTGAAAATACCGGCAGATGCAGTATAGGCAAAATGCCTTCCATTAAACTCTCCCATATCCAGGGGACGTGCCGTGTGAGATACAATAAACTCAGCAGCCTTTTTCGGTTCTAATTCCAGTCCGAGGCTATTTGCAAAATCATTGGTAGAACCGGCCGGTATATATCCAAGAGGAGTATTTACATTTCCCTCTATCATACCCTGAATCACTTCATTTAATGTTCCATCACCACCCATGCACACAATCAAATCCACGTCATTTCCATAGTGCATGGCGATGTTTGTTCCATCTGCTCTTTGCCTTGTATATTTGATTCCTACTTTGTAACCGGCCTTCTCAAATACATATATCGCATCATCTATAAAATGCTTGTTTTTTTTCAATCCTGCCTTCGGATTAATAATAAATAACAACTTTTCCATAATATACCTTATTATTTTACAATATTTTTTTATTTTATTCTATTAATTAACCTTTAAAATTTTGTGAACTCTGTTTTTTATTGTATATATTTGTCACATTTTATCGAATTTGTCCATCACCGTAGACTTTATACTTAAACGATTGTAACTCCGGAAGCCCTATCGGTCCTCTTGCATGTAATTTTTGAGTTGATATTCCAATTTCAGCTCCAAATCCAAACTCTCCTCCATCTGTAAACCTTGTGCTTGCATTCACATAAACGGCTGCGGAATCTATTTTATTTAAAAATTCTTCTGCCGCTGCTGCATCTCTCGTAACAATACATTCACTGTGTCCTGAACTATATTTATAAATATGCTCAATAGCCTCATGCATCGATTCAACAATCTTTACAGACATCTTATAATCCAGATACTCAGTTTCCCAGTCACTGTCTTTTGCCGCTTCAATTCCGCCGACCAGCGCTCTCGACTTTTCGTCTCCTACAAGTTCTACTGACTTTTCATCCAATCTGGCTTTTATTTTTCCTAAAGCCCGCTCTGCAATATCTTTATGTATCAATAAACATTCTGCGGCATTGCACACGGACACTCTGTCTGTTTTTGCATTAAACACAATTTCCACAGCCATATCAATATCCGCTTCCTTATCCACATAAATATGACAATTTCCAACCCCGGTCTCGATTACCGGAACTGTTGCGTTTGTGACAACCGCCTGTATCAAACCGGCTCCACCTCTCGGAATCAGAACATCTACATACCGGTTCATTCTCATCAGTTCATTGGCACTGTCTCGGGAAGTATCTTCTACTAACTGTATAATATCCTCCGGAAAACCGGTTTCCTTTACCGCTTTACGCATAATCTCTGTAATCGTTTTGTTTGAATGAATTGCCTCTTTTCCGCCTCGTAGAATCACTGTATTTCCTGATTTCAGACAAAGAGCCGCTGCATCCGATGTAACATTCGGTCTCGCCTCAAAAATAACGCCTATTACACCGAGGGGAGTAGTTACTTTCTGAATCTTAAGTCCATTTGGTCTTAATGTCTCACTTAAAACTTTTCCAACCGGGTCCGGCAGCATGGCAATATCTCTCACGCCTTTTGCCATTCCCTCAATTCTTTTTGCATCCAATTTCAATCTGTCAAGAAGAGAATTTGCCATCCCATTATTCTTTCCATTCTGAATATCAATATCATTTGCCTTTATAATCTTTTCTGTATTTTGTATTAAGGCATCTGCAATGTTCTTTAATATTCTATTCTTTTCTTCCGTACCTGTTACCATTAAAACCTTTTCGGCATTTTTCGCCTTTATTCCTAACTGTTCTAGCATAATGCAAATCCTTTCTTATCTTTCATTGTTTTTTCCTCGTAGCTGATATAAATTAAAACAGTCATGCCTAGCGTGACTGTTTTATGTCTTTTGCCACAAAGAACGTTCCAACCTGATGTCCTTCTATGATTTTATAAATATTTTCCGGTTCTCCACCATTCATCACCACAGTATCGATTCCCGCTTCTGTGGCAATCTGTGCTGCCTGAAGCTTCGTAATCATTCCACCAGTGCCAAATTTTGAACCTTTTCCACCCGCAATTTCAAACAATCCTTCCGTAATCTCCTCAACTACCGGTATAATTCTGGCATACTCGTCTTTATTCGGGTCACCATCATATAAGCCATCAATATCTGTTAAAATGAGCAATGCATCCGCATGTATTAGTTTTGCCACGATTGCCGATAAATTATCATTATCGCCATATACAATTTCTTCGACTCCCACAACATCATTTTCATTGATGATAGGTATAGAACCAAATTCAAAAGTCTTCTCAAATGCATTAATCAGATTTTCTCTGCTCTCTATATTATCTACATCCCTTTTTGTAATCAGAAATTGACCTACCGTATGACCATACTCGCCAAACATTTTATCATACATAAACATCAATTCACACTGACCCACTGTGGCTACTGCCTGTTTTCCTGCTGTTGTGACAGGTCTTTCTTTCAGACCGATTTTACCTACACCTACTGCAATAGCCCCCGATGAAACAAGTGCCACTTCAACTCCGGAATTTACTATATCAGATATCACTGTGACCAGTTTTTTTATCTGTCTTATATTCGTTTTTCCTGTACTGTGGGTTAATGAAGATGTCCCCACTTTTATTACAATTCTCTTTACGTCTTTTAAAGTTGCCATATCGTCCTCCCAAAATAAGCAATACCTTACTTATTTTAGACTAACTATCCGCTTTTGTAAATATTTATCATTTACTAATTCTTTCACAGTTCGTCATATTTCTGCTTTAAAGTGGTCTTTAAATCCTTCACCGAACACTTCTTTTGCAGATGATACAATCATAAATGCTTCTGAATCCACCTCTTTTAATAAATTTCTGACTTTTACTAATGTCTGCTTTCTCATAACACACATAATTACCTCTGTGTGTCCACTGCTATATGCTCCCATTCCTTGCAGCATTGTCACACCAACACCTAATTCCTGTAGCATTCTAACTGCAATAATTTTTCTTTTTCTACTAATGATATATACAAGAGTCGCCTCATCGCCACCATATATTGCCCGGTCCATGACAATCGAGGATACATAAATGGCAATTGCAGCAAATAATGCAACCTCAATATTATGAAATGCCATTGCCGATGCAACTAATATAACAGTATCCAGCATAAGGTATATCTGTCCCGTCTTTAAGTATGGTTTCCCCTGTTTTACAATCTTTACAATAATATCCATACCTCCGGTAGTAGTTTCCAGTCGAAACATCAATCCAATTCCCAGACCTAAAAGAGCACCTCCTATTACTGCTGCTAACATAGGCTCCCTCGTTACTGCATCTAAACGAAAAATAATAGGAATTACATCAATCATTATTGCCGATACCACAAGAGTATATAAAGTTGACAAAATAAAATTTTTACCAAACTTCCATGCACCAAGTATTAAAATGGGTATATTAATAATTAGAATTATCATACCCACTCCGGGAAGCATCGGAAATAACTCTCTTAATATTATGGCAATACCGGATACTCCTCCGGGTGCTAAATTATTTGGATTTAAAAATAACGCTATCCCTGCTGCATAAATAAAAGCCGTAAACGTAATGAATACATATCTTAAGAATACTTTAGAAATTTTTTTTGTTCCCATCTGATACCTTCTCATTCAAATTTGCAATTTCAATATTCATTATTATTCTTTCATTTTTGACGGCTCATTATTCATCTATAAGTATTCAGATTCACGTTAATTTTTTTACATTTCATCATCACCCGGTAACTCTGCTGTAGGAATACTGCATGCCGTAGGATTTATTGAACATTCTGCACACCCTCTTATTACCTCTTTTGACTTCGAACTTTCTAATTTTTCATCAACCTTTACATTGATATGCCCATCACCATTTGCAACACTTCCATCTAGCATCGCCACAATATCATCTATCATTTTTTCTTTATCATTCATTATAATACACCTCCAATATATTATTATATGTATAAATCACTTTTTCATTGATTATATCACTAAATTATGTTTTTTTAAACCAAAATAAAGAGTTCGGCTGCGGAGCATTATTATTATATAGGAAATTCGAAGGAATTTCCTATATAATAAAAGCGCTCCAGAGTCTCCCCTGAAGCGCATAATACTTTTTTCTAGTAAAGTCCTGTCCATCCGGAACTTTCATTGGCAGATTCAGATGTTCCTGCCGTAAAATTATCAATAAATCCAACATCTTCACCACTTGTAGTGATAACATCTTTTACATCAAATTTTATCAATTCAACTTCAGGACTAATATATAATTCTCTCATTATGTCCTATCCTCCCTGACTATTTTATAAATGAATCAATTACACTGATTTCAGTTGCATTAAGACCCGGATATCCAGCATTCTGAACTGCTGAAGCTACCTGGCTTACTGATCTTACTGAACCCATATCTGAATAAATTGTTGTTGATGTTCCATCTGTATATGATACTGTTACATATGCTCTTGCGATGAAACCTCTTACATAGTTCTGTTCAACGATGTTTGCAACTGCTCCACAATATGTCATTGTATCTGCATTTGCCCATCCGCTGTTTTCAATATTAAGTTTTGTATATGCACTTGTCAAATCTAATACAGAATTGTTATTTTCAAATATATCATTTGCTGTGATTAACATTCCTTCTTTGATAGCATCTGACTTAACTGCATCTGCATTGTTTGAATTTACTGTTGCCTGGAACTTAAGTCCTGCCGGTGTTGAAGTCTTAATCGCTGCTCCACCTGCCATTGTTACAGATAGCTCATTTACTGATGTTAATGTTATATCACCTGTAATTGTAAGAACTGTTCCTGCTTTATACATCTGTCCGTCAGCATAGTAGCCGTACTCAGCATCTCCAAGTGTATATGTCTGTCCTTCTTCTACTTCTGTTGTAATTCCATCAACGGTTACATTATATTTTACTACCGGTGCTGCACCTTCAACCTTCATCAAAAATGTGCCTATTGGATTTCCTACAGCTGTAATTGTGTAATATTTTGTCTCACCAATTCCTGCCTCAACCAATTCCTGATTTATGTATACACAGTCATTTCCAATAAATACTTTCTCGTTTCTCTGGTCTTTTGCATTGACATATTCTACACCATTTATAATAATGCTTGAAGGGTTTCCGTTTGCTGCAACAAATCCGAATACCGGCTGTTCCTTCATTTTATCACTAATATTCCAGTTGGTAGACTGTCCTGCCGGATAAAATCCTCTAAGAGCTCCATTTCCCATTAAGTCTGCTGCTGCCTGTGAAATATAAGCCTTAGAACCATTATCTGATGTTCCTGCAAGTTCAATCCAATCTGTAATAGTTGCCGGGTCGATTGTATCCTGCTGTGCCGGTTCTGTAGCATCAGCTCCCATTGGTGCCGAAACCTTGATAGCAAAAGTAGCCATTGTTCCATTTTTATGTACAAGGGTAATAACATTTTGTCCATCTTCTAACACATCAACTGACAATTCACAACAGTCACCCTGATTATTAAATGCCGTAGATGGATTAGCATACTTAACTCCGTTTACCCAGATACTTACCACATCACTTCTCTGGAATACAAACGCTGCTGCATCTCCTAAAATACAATTTGTTCTTTCATTATGATAAGCAGCTTCTGAATGTGGTGCATAAATTCCCCACCATACAGCCTGACTTAATCCATGTGCTGCATTAACTGCATAAGAATCTTCAACAGTACCACCTTTCACCTCAAGGGCAACCCATGATGATGTGTCAACTTTTGTAATATCATTCTCTTCCGGTTTTGTATCCGGAACGTCAGAAGCTGTTGTCTGCTCCTCAACTTCCTGATAAGCAGTTGCAGTATTATTTGTAATTTCAATCTCACTGCCATTTGCATCAATTGCCTTTACAACCAAGTTATAAGTTACACCCTGCTGAATTGCAACGTCTGTCCAATCGGTAGTAGCTGAATTTTGAGTTTTCATCAACTCATTTGTGTCTGCATTATATACTTCATACTTTGCTGCACCTTTTATTAAATCCCATTTAAGATATGCAGTATTCGTCTCGTAACGTTCCACTCTTAGATTTAAATCTGTGTTCACAACAGTTTCAGTGCTAACCACATTTGATGTACCACTGGCAACAACATTTCCATCAGCATCAAAATACTGAACAGTGATAACGAAATCTCCTCCGTCTGAAACATTTACAGAACCGTCGTTTGTTGAAACAACCGTATCCAAAGCTGTTCTTAAACCTGTCGGGTCATTGATTGTCCACACATATCCGTTTGCTGCTTTTGCATAGTGTGCTGCATCTAAAACAATGTTATCTGCTTTGTTAAGATAAAATGCTTCTGTCACAAAATCAATACTCGGGTGTGACCAACTGGCATCTATCATGCCATTATTTACTGTAGCAGTCACTGCCACTTCTTCATCTGCCTTTGCGGTTGTGTTATAAACTGTAATGGATGTGATAACCATAGCCAAAGATAATACAACTGAAAGGACTTTCTTGAAAGTCTTATTCATATTAAGCTCTCCCTCCTACATAAATTTTTATACAATTACATTATATCCAACAAAAAAAATTTATGCAATTACCTGGAAACATAAAAGAATTTTTATTTTTTTTCGTATAAGATTTACAATTTTTGAATTTTATAATGCGACATTGCCCTTTTTCTCTGGCTTTTATTCTATTACACAATAAATAAAAACTTTTTTATCATCACTAACAGAAAAAAGTCGCCTCAGATTATTTTCTGAGACGACTCATATTTACAATAAAATATTGCTTTTTAACTTATTAGTAAAGTCCTGTCCATCCTGAACTCTCGTTGGCGGATTCAGATGTTCCTGCCGTAAAATTATCGATAAATCCTACATCTTCACCGCTTGTAGTAATAACATCTTTTACATCGAATTCAACTACTTCAGCAACAGGGCTGTTATATAATTCTCTCATTATTCTTCTTCCTCCCTTAATTACTTAATAAATGAATCAATTACACTGATTTCAGTTGCATTAAGACCCTTATATCCATCATTCTTAACTGCTGAAGCTACCTGGCTTACGGTTCTTACTGAACCCATATCTGAGTAAATTGTTGTTGATGTTCCATCTGTATATGATACTGTTACATATGCTCTTGCGATGAAACCTCTTACATAGTTCTGTTCAACGATGTTTGCAACTGCTCCACAATATGTCATTGTATCTGCATTTGCCCATCCGCTGTTTTCAATATTAAGTTTTGTATATGCACTTGTCAAATCTAATACAGAATTGTTATTTTCAAATATATCATTTGCTGTGATTAACATTCCTTCTTTGATAGCATCTGACTTAACTGCATCTGCATTGTTTGAATTTACTGTTGCCTGGAACTTAAGTCCTGCCGGTGTTGAAGTCTTAATTGCTGCTCCACCTGCCATTGTTACAGCAAGCTCATTTACTGATGTTAATGTTACATCACCTGTAATTGTAAGAGCTGTTCCTGCTTTGTACATCTGTCCGTCAGCATAATATCCATACTTAGCATCTCCAAGTGTATATGTCTGTCCTTCTTCTACTTCTGCAACTTTGTTTCCATCAACTGTTACAGTATATGTCTGAGCTGGTTCTGCTGCAACTTTCTTAATTGAAACTGTTGCTGTTCCAAGTCCATGTTTAATTACAACTTCATTTACTTCCTGTGTTAATGCTGAAAGGAATACTACTGCACCTGCACCATCAATTGTTGCTACATTTTCTGTAACACCATTAACGGATACTTCGCTGATTCCTGCTGGTACATTCATGTAAATACCATTTTCTGCTGCCCAAGCTGGCTGCTGAATATTAACTACTGCATT
>NZ_CALGRE010000034.1 GCF_937958975.1 uncultured Eubacterium sp.
GCATGGTCAGATTTCCTGTTACCGTATTTAGTTCTGAACGGTTCGGGCAAGGAAACAGTAATGGTTAAGTTATATGCTTATTCAGCAGCGCATACAACACAGATAGATATGATTCGGGCGATATTCTTCTCGATTATCCCTCCGACAATCTTATTCTTGTTGTTCCAGAAGCAAATTACCGATGGTGCCGCAGGCGGCGCTGTCAAAGGATAGAAATAATATTAGTGTGCTGTCGGCATTTCCTCCTTTATGCCGACTAGCGTACTATATAAAAATGGAGTGAAGATTATGGCAAAAGTAGCAGACAAATATTTTAAAGTTGATGAATGGAAAGTTATTGAAGAAGGATTCAATCCGGAATATGGAGAGGTTTCAGAATCTATATTTTCACTTGCAAATGAATATTTGGGAGTGAGAGGTTATTTTGATGAAAGATATTCAGGAAGTAAGCTGATTGGAAGCTATTTCAATGGAATATATGAGATGACAAAACCTGAATATAATCATTACAAAGGAATTGCTGATTTTACTGAGTTTATGGTAAATTCAGTAGATTGGTTATACACAAGAATAGAAATGGACGGTGAACAGCTTGATTTGGCGACAGCTGATATAGAAGAGTTTGTCAGAGAACTTGATATGAAAACAGGTATTCTCAAAAGAACCTTTGTCTGGAATACAAAGTCAGGAAAAAAATTAGCTGTTAAATTTGAGAGATTTGTTTCAATGACGAAAGTTCAACGTTCAACTCAGAAAATTACCATAAAACCGATTGGATGCAGCGGTGAAATTTATATAACATCCGGTTTAGATTTTTCACAGATACATAAAAATGAAAATAAAAATATGTGGAATTGTGAACCGGGCATTATTGAAAACGGTGAGGATATATTTTTAGGAATTAATGGCACTACAATTAATACAGGATTAAAAGTCTTTGGAAGCTGTAAGATACATGCAGAATATAGTGGATTTGAAGAAATTTGTGAGGAAAAAATTGTTGCCGCAAAATTAAAGGTGGATTTAGAGGATGGTAAGGATTATACGCTTACTAAAGTTACGAATAATGTTACATTAAAAGATGATGGAGATTTAGGAGTATATGCAAAAGAGGTAGAGACCGTAAAAACTGAGCAGGAAAGCGCCTGTGCATTATATGCTAAGTTAGAAAAAGATACAATTGACTGGTGGACAAAGGTGTGGGAGAGTTCGGACATAACTATAGAAAATGATCCCGAAAACCAGCAGGGAATACGTTTTTGTATTTTCCAGATGTATCAGACTTATCATGGAGCAGTAGAAGGCACGAATATTGGAGCGAAAGGTTTGACCGGCGAGGCTTACAATGGTAATGCATTTTGGGATACAGAAACATATTGTCTGCCATTCTTTATCTTTAACAATCAGGAGGCTTCAAGAAACTTGCTTTATTTCCGCTATAAGACATTGGATGAGGCAAGAAAAAGAGCAGAAGTATTAGATTGTAAGGGGGCATATTATCCAATTGCAACGATAAGCGGTAAGGAGTGTTGTAATCTCTGGCAGCATGCAAGTCTCCAGCTTCAGGCATCTACAGCAGTAGCATATGGCATATGGTTCTATGAAAAGATGTTTGAAGATAAAGAATTTATAAAAAAATATGGATTGGAAATGCTTATTGAAATCTCCAGAATGCTTGCATCAAGAGGAGATTATGATAAAGAGGGAAGATATGGATACTATTGTGTTATGGGGCCTGATGAGTTCCAGATGATGGTACATAATAATTGTTATACAAATTATATGGGAAAATTCTCTTTAGAGTATACAATCCAAAAGATAAATGAAATCAAATCAGAAGACCCGGAGGCTTATAGCAAGGTTATTAAAAAGATTAACTTTGATGAAGCAGAAATGAAAGAATGGGAAAATATAGCAAAGAATATGATTATTCTTTATGATGACAATACAAAGTTATTTGAGCAGCATGATGGGTTCTTTAAGTTACCACATCTTGATGTTGACTCAATTCCTGTGGAGGATTTCCCACTTTATAATAACTGGTCATATGACAGGATTTACAGAAATGATATGATTAAACAGCCGGATGTATTGATGTTTATGTTGTTGTTTAATTCAGAATTTACAGAGGAACAGCTCAAAGCAAATTATGAGTATTATGAACCATGTTGTATACATGAAAGTTCATTGTCTCCTTCGGTTCATTCCATTTTAGCTTCACAATTAGGAAGAAGCGAAGAGGCATATAATTTCTTCCAGTTTGCTACAAGAATGGATTTGGATAATTATAACAGAAACACAAATCAGGGGATTCACACAACAAGTATTGCCGCAGCGTGGATGAATATTGTATATGGATTCGGCGGACTTAGAAGTGATGGAGATAAACTCTGCGTGGCACCGTCTGTTCCTGAGAGCTGGGGAGGATATTCGTTTAAGATTAGTTATAAAGGAACTGTAATTGAAATTAAAGTAGACAAGGAAAATGTATTTATTCAGACAAATGGTAATGAGTCCGTTTATCTAAATGTTTACGGAAATGATGTTGAGATAGATAGCAATGGCTATCAATGTAGAGTGGCATGATTGATTGGAAAATAAGAGAAGAAGGATTTGATAAAAACAAAATATCCTATTTAGGAAATAAACTTCTGATAGGAAATGGTTACATGGGGGTGAGGGGCACTCTTGCAGAATATAGCAAAGAAAACCTTGCGGCTGTGAATCTGGCTGGAATTTACGATAGAGTAGGTGACGGCTGGAGGGAGCCCCTTAACGCACCAAATGGATTTTATACATATTTAATTGTAGATGGTGAGGTCTTAAAGTTACCTGAAAAAGAACCGGAAGTACATTACACGGAATTGGACTACAGATATGGCATATATAACAGACATTCTGAATGGATTACATCGAGGGGAAGAATTTCTGTTGACAGCGAAAGATTTGTCAGTATGGAGGATGTTCATCTTGGTATTATGCGCTATAAAGTTATAGCAGATTTTCATGCGGATGTAGAAGTTGTGTATGGTATAGACGGGGATGTATGGGATATCAACGGACCACATTATGACAAATTAGAATATGATGAAAAAGAAATTATAGGCATTGTAGGCACGACTCACGAGAAGGGTTATAAAGTGTCTGTTTCCGCAGGTGATAAAACTAATTTTCCATGTGAAAAGAAAATCACGGTGGAGAATAAAAAAGTCCTTAAGGATATTAATTTTATAACAGAAGTGGACAAAGAGTATGTTATCGACAGATTCTTTAGTGTTTATACAAGTAAAGATTGTGAGGATTGCAGAAAGGCAGCTTCAAAGAATGTTCTAAAAGCATTGGAAGAAGGATATGAAACGGCAATCCAAAAACAAAAAGATAAATGGAATCGTCTTTGGAAATATTCGCAGGTGATTATTGAAGGTGATGACAAGGCGATGGAGGCTTTGAATTATTCCTTATATCATTTGCATTGTATTGCTCCAAGACATGCAGATAACCTTTCTATTGCAGCCAGAGGTCTTTCGGGACAGACATATAAAGGCGCAGTTTTCTGGGATACAGAAATGTTTATTTTAGAATTTTTTCTGATGACAGAGCCTAATGTTGCGAAAAGCCTTATGAAATATCGAATTGATTCGTTAGATGGGGCAAAGCAGAAAGCGAAAGGTTATGGACTGGATGGTGCATTTTATGCATGGGAGAGTCAGGAAGGCGGATATGACGCATGTTCAGATTATAATGTTGTAGATGTTTTCACAAAGCGTCCGATGAGAACGTTCTTTAAAGATAAGCAGGTTCACATATCGGCTGCAATCGTTTATGGAATGGGACGATATCTGGAAACCACAGGAGATACTTCACTTTTGTCTGACGGAGGAGCTCATACCATTATTGAATGTGCATTATTCTATTATAGCCTCTTATTGAGACGGGCAGGAGGGACTTTTTATGAGATTCATGATGTAATTGGTCCTGACGAATACCATGAGAGAGTGAATAATAACGGTTACACAAATCGAATGGCAAAATACACATTTGAGCAGGCGATAAACGTTATTGAAATAAAAGACCTGTTATCAGAGAGTGAACAGGTAATTTTGGACAGTTATGATTTGACTGTGCTAAAAGACAAATTTGTTGATGCTGCACAAAATCTTTATATACCGCAGGCAAATGAGAGTGGTGTCATACCACAGTTTGATGGATATTTTGATTTAGAGGATGTCAGCATTGAAGAAGTTCGGGGCAGGCTGTTAGACCCAAAGGAATATTGGGGCGGCGCATATGGAGTTGCCAGTCATACGCAGGTTATAAAACAGGCAGATGTAGTTACATGGCTTAATATGTTTTCAGAAGAATTTGATTTAGATGAGAAATTAAAAAATCTGGAATACTATGAGACAAGGACAGAACATGGTTCTTCCCTGAGCGCATGTATGTATGCATTGCTGGCATGTAAATGTAAAAGACCTGATAAGGCTTATGATTTCTTTATGAAATCTGCCTGTGCGGATATAAAGCAGGGTGGTAAAGAATGGGCAGGACTTGTTTATATTGGCGGTACGCATCCGGCGGCAGCAGGCGGCGCATATATGGTGGCAATTCAGGGATTTGGAGGTATAAGTTTCCGGGATGGAAATATTCAGGTAAATCCTAACCTGCCAAAAGGCTGGAACAGACTTTGTTTTAGAATTAATTATAAAGACAAATTATATGAAATAGATATCAATGAAGAGGAAACGCTTGTAAAAGAGTTGAATTAAATTATCAGAAGCAGCATTAGAGGTTTTTAGATTTGAAACCTCTAATGCTATTCGACAATTAAACTAATTTTTTTACGCTGTTCCGTTCAGTGATTGTTGTTTGAAGAGAAATCTCGTATGGATTTGGAGTTTTGTGTTCTAACAGCTGTAGCATGAAATCAACAGCAATACGTCCTTTCAAATCCATATCCTGATGAACAGAAGTGAGCGGTGGTTCAATTATGTTACAGATGTTTAAATCATCAAAACCGATAATAGAAATATCATCCGGAACATGCACACCAAGTCTGTGAAGATTGGCAATAATATTACCGGCAAGATAGTCGGCAGTCGTGACAACGCCTGTGATATCCGGGTGCTTTGCTAAAAATTTTGCAAAATTTCTTGTACCTTTTAAATCCATAGAACATTCAAAGACGAGTGAATCATCGAATGGTATGCCCGCTTTTGTAAGAGCATATTTATAACCGAGAAATCGTTCCATAAGAACGCCGCCATCTTTGATATGGAGAGAGGCAAATGCAATTTTCTTATGACCGTTTTGGATGAGATATTTGGTAGCGAGACTACTTCCGCCAAAATCGTCAAGCCCTACGTTACAGATGTTCTTGTGATGTACATAACTATCGACAAGAACGATGGGAATATTTAAAGTTGTTATTTCATCAAAGAAATCATCTTTAAAGATACCGGCGAGAAACAGACCATCGATATCCCAGGTATGCAAAAAGGCTTCTAATTGTTCGGATGTCTCGACTGTACGAATCATAAGATAGTAACCGTTTTCGCGGAGAACATGTTCGAGGATTCCGATAAATTTGGAAAGAAAAGGGTCTTCCATAAAATTGGCGCCCTTATCGGTCAGGACATGATTTATGAAGCCGATAACTTTTGATGATTTAGAGACAAGAGAACGTGCAGACATGTTTGGTACATATCCGAGTTCGTCAATGGCAGTATTAATTTTTGTCACAGTTTCTGCGGATACGCGACCTGATTTGCCATTAATAACGTTAGACACTGTTGTTGCACTGACACCGACTGCCTGTGCAATATCTTTAATTGTAACCATAATGTATGTTCCTTTCAAAGGTTTCTTTCAGTATAAATTCGTTTAACGTGAAACCATAGATTGATTTTAACATGTATTTTAAAATTTGAAAATAGTAAAAAACATTAATCAAATATAGATAAATATAAACTATAAATGAAAAAGGAGGAAAAAATGCAAGGAGTAATTTTTGATTTAGATGGCGTGCTTGTTTCAACAGATGAATTACATTATCAGGCATGGAAAAAGCTTGCAGATGAAATCGGAATCAGCGGTTTTAGCAGAGAAGATAATGTGAGACAAAGGGGAGTAAGCAGAATGGCATCCCTTGAAGTGGTTCTTGAAAAAGGAGATAAAGAATACACAGAGGAAGAAAAAATAGAAATGGCAGAGAGAAAAAATGACTATTACAAAGAAATGTTACAGTCATTAGATGACAGTGCAGTGTTGCCGGGAGCATATGATACCTTAAAAATGCTCAAAGACAGGGGGATATTGACAGCTGTCGGTTCTGCCAGCAAAAATGCACCATTAATACTTGAAAAGACAGGTATTCTCCCGCTTATTGATAAGATAAGCTGTGGACTTGATGTGACAAAATCAAAGCCTGATCCGGAAGTATTTTTAGTAGCTGCATCTAAGTTAGAACTCTCACCTGAGAATTGTCTGGTTGTGGAAGATGCAAAAGCAGGGGTTGAAGCTGCAGAAGCAGGAGGCATGAAATCTCTCGGGGTAGGACCTTTACATGAGGAACTTGGAGCGGACTTTCATTCAAGAACACTGGCAACAGTAGAAAATTGGGAGGAAATATTATGCTAAACGAAAACAAGAACACAAAAAAGAAGAAGGAAAAGCGAATCGGTGGAAGAGTTGGATTTATCGTAGGATGTGTGCTTATCTATTTATTAGCATTGGGTATTCTATGGGCAGCAATCAATCTTCCGGGTGCGATTAGCAGAATCTCAGAGAACAGCGCAATTAAAAATAGTAAAGTGGTTCTCTACGATGGACCAAAATCGCTAAAAGATGCTACGGCTGATGATTTGGCAGTTGTAACAGAGGCAGAAAGAGATATGTCACTAATGCATTCCACTGACACAACAGTTGCGGTAAATGGAAAAGATTGTTATGTCTATGAAACAAATGTAAATAATACACATACATGGGTGGGTTCTTATATGCCAAAGCAGTCGAGAACACCAATCACATATTTTGATTTTGATGGAACTGTTGAAATCACGGTAAAAGCAGAAAATATTGATATAAAATCAGTCACAGTCAGACCATTAAAATATGACATTAAGCCCGAAATTAATGTAAAAGAACATACGGTAACATTTCGGATTGATACACCGGATTCATATGCAGTTGAATTTAATAACAGTGTATCAAGAGCCGTACATATTTTTGCAAATGAAATCGAAGACCCGGATGATATTCCTGATGCAAATGATGAGGACGTATTTTTTGTAGGACCTGGTGAGTGGAATATTGAAAATATGGTATTATCTGATGGACAGACATTATATGTATCCGGCGGAGCGGTTATTCATGGTATTGCGAACGCAAACTTTGCCAAAAATGTTAAGGTTTGTGGACGAGGTATTATTGATTGTTCCAATTTAGAAGGATGGAAGGGAAGAGCTGCAAGCGTCCCATTGAAATTTGATAATTGTCAGGATGTAGAAATTGATGGTATCACAGTATTAAATGCAAATGCATGGTGTTTGCAGTTATATAATACAATTGGTGGAAAGGTAAATAATTTAAAGATGATTACCTCAAGACCAAATGGTGATGGTATGTCGCTTCAGTCCTGCAAGAGTGTGGAAGTTACAGATTCCTTTGTACGTTCATGGGATGATGCTTTAGTCGTTAAAAATTATGACCAGAACACAGACAATATAAAATTTAAAAATGTTCAGGTCTGGACAGACCTTGCTCAGTCTATGGAAATTGGTTATGAGACGAATAAGGGACAGAAAGAGAACTCAACAATTGATAATGTATTATTTGAAGATATAACAGTTCTTCACAACTTCCATAAGCCGGTATTGTCTATTCATAATGCAGACGATGCAGCAGTTTCTAATATCCAATATAAAAACATTGTTGTTGAGGACGCACAGCTTGGAAGAGGAGATGGTACGATGGAACTTATCGATTTCCAGATTGTAAACAATGCAAACTGGTCAACAACGGATAACAGAGGAACAATTTCTAATGTTACTATCGATGGTTTCAAAGTGTTAGATGGTAAAGATGGATTGAAAGTTAACTTTAAGGGATTTGATGCAGAGCACAATATTAAGGACGTTACAATTAAGGGTCTTGAGATTAAAGGAAAGAGTATCACAAATGACTCTGACAACGTATTCATTGATGCAAATACAACATCGAATATTAAGATAGAGAAGTAGGAGGACTGACATGAAGAAAAAAGGATTAATAGTAATAGCAGTGCTTTTGGTATTGTTTATTGGATTGGCAATAGCAGTTAAATCAGGTAATTCTACTACAAAAATGAGTGATAAGAATTTAACTGTAGTCACAGCGCCGGAGCAAAAAGAAGCGCAGGAAAATGAGCAGTTTACAGTTCCGGAATATAAATCAGCAGAAGTAAAGGGTGAAAACGTTGCGTTAAAGGGCAAGGCGAGTGCGAATGGATACACAGATGTTTATACACCTGTTTATGCAAATGATGGTGACAGAAATACTACATCTTACTGGGAAGGTGAAGGAAAAGGAAATGATGAGCTTACAATTGACTTAAAGAAGGCTTATAATGTCCACACAGTAAGACTTGCAGTTAATCCGGCAACAATCTGGGGAGCAAGAAAGCAGACACTCTCTATCAGTGTAAGTGAGGATGGAAAAGATTTTAAAGAGGTGGTTGCCTCAGCGGAATATGACTTTGACCCTAAGACCGGAAATGAGATTACTCTACCATTTGATGAAGTAAAGGCTCAGTATGTGCGTGTGACAATCACAAAAAATACAGGAGCTGTGGGTGGTCAGGTAGCCGAATTTGAAATTTATTCAAATGACAAATAAAGTATAAAAGGTAATACTTACCACATTAAAACACCCATATTATTGGATGACTTATCATTATCCAATAATATGGGTGTTAACTTTTGTTAAAAATCAATTCTCATCTTTGAAAGTTTTGAATTTTAATTTACTCTTTTTAGATACTTCTGAATTGTTAACTAATTTTGCATATTTTTTTAGTCTGCTTTCTTCAATTTTAAATTTTGCTTTTAGAGCAATACCTTTGAAGGCCTTTTTTCCAATTGTTTTTAAATCCGTGCAGCGCAATTTTATTTTATGAAGTTCTTTTAAGTTGTAAAAAGCTTTATCGCCTATTACTTCTACAGAATCGCCAATGATAACTGATTTTAGTTTGCTGCAATTGATAAATGCTCTTGCAGGTATTTCTTTGATTAGATTGCCTATTTTTAATGTTTCAAGTTTATATGCATAAATGAGACAATCATTTGACATGGACGTTACGTTGTAGGTTCGTTCTCCTATTTTTACTGTGGACGGAATGAATAAATCTTTTATATTTCCGTTATTGCATCCCGTGAACTGAACTTCGTCTCTGGATAATATTTTATAAAAATTATTGTCGACAGTAACCGTAGTTCCGATAGCAGAATCATATGTATATTTTCCGTCATACCATGAAGGTGTTTCAAATGACATTTCGTCCTCAAAAGAGATAACAGTCGGGGCATCACCACCATATTTCGAATACCAATTGAAAGGATATAAAACGTCCTGCCTCATATATGCTTTGGAAGTGTCGACTTTTTCGTCTTCATTTTTTCGTAATCTTCTTGCCACGACAACGGTACGATAATCATGTACTTCATAAGAACATGTAGATAATAGCAGAAGGTGGTCTTTTTCATTGACTGAAACAGGGCAATGATATAATGACCTCATTTCCATCTGATAAACAAATTCCATAAAATCATGCTTATCTTTAAATTTTCCGGTGAGATAGTTAAAATTCTGATTTTTTTTCATATCACCGGACAGGCGTACATAGGCAATTATTTTCCATTTTGATTCTTTGTATAAACTGTCAAAAGTAATTACCGGATGTTCCTTATAAAAGTTAATATCCTTGTATTTTAACAGTTGATGAAACATCATTCCCGTAGAATCCATATTGTGTCCGTGAATCAATATTGCTTTTGTCGGTTTTTCTATATTACAATGTCCATCAATGTAAAGAGAGCCGTTTTTGTCCTTGCTTCCCTCAAAATCACGGTCTAAATAAAAATCAGAACCATTAAATGCCTGCATTACAGGATAATCAATATTTGTGCCGGGAATATTTAACCATCCCTTAATATCGCTGTTATATTCTAAAAGTTTAGAAAATTTAAGTAGAATACCATTAGAATCCTTTGCTCCCGATTTATGATTTTTATCGAGGGAAATATCAATAGAATTATCTTTCGGGTTAAAACTGCCTGTTGTTTTTTCCATGGTATTATCAGAAGCAGAATAGTATATCTGCCGGTATTTTTCTGTGACCTGTCTTGAATGTTCCGGTTGAATAATTAAGTAGTAAATAAGAAAGAAGGCACATCCGAAAAACAAAACAAGAGAAGATATAACAAGCGAACGCCTTATTATTTTTTTTAGATTTGTACTCATGCTTTCCTCCTAAAATGATTATAGACATAGAAAATATGTTTTGCAACGAGAAAAAAAGGAAAATTTATCATAGAAAGTTGTCATTTAATACTAAAAACAATATGGGTTGAAAGGTTTTTTTATGCAATATATATAAAAAAAGAGAGGTTTTTTAGTGATTTCGCCTCTTTCAAATTCATTGACAAACATTATCTATAATGTTAAGATAGGTTTAACGTTAAACGAGTTAAAAAAACGTAATGATGTGGAGGTATTAGAAATGAAGAAGACATTTAAAAAACTTTTAACAATTGTTAGTGCTGTTGTATTACTTTGCAGCATGAGTTCATTTGTATATGCGGCAGATGACGTAGTATTAAATGATTCAGGAAGCCCATTTATAAAGACATTTGACCCAGGTGATAAGGGTGATTACAAATATATGGGATACGCTTACTGTTTTGAAGTAGGCCCTGAGTACAAGTATATGAAAATTACATATACAGGTGATAAGACAGCTTTTGATGAACTTCGTTTAGAGTTTGTTGTTAACTCAGACCCGGGTGATGAAATTAAGCTTACACCGGTATGGTTCAGAGAGAATGAAGAAGGAACAGTCCTTACAGTAGAGGGTAAAGAAGTTCCGGCTCCATCAGATAAAGAGCAGACAGCTATCATCGACCTTGAAAAATCAGGTATTGATTTAAAGACAGGTATCAGAGCTTTCCATATTCATGATACACCGGGTAAGGGTTCATTTAAGATTATTGATGCAAGACTTATGACAAGTGCTCCGGGAGCGAAAGACACAGGTTCATCAGATAATACTAATTCAGGTGATGATAAGAAAGACACAGGTGATAACAGTAAGTCAGCACAGGGTGGAGCAACGGATAGTGCAGACAACACAGCAACATCATCTAAAGGCTCAACAAATGCACCATCAACAGGTGCACCGATATGGCCAATTGCAGCAGCAGTAGGTGGTATCGTAGTTGCAGGCATCGCATTTGGTGTTTCAAGAAAGTTTAAAGAAGACTAATTTATGAACATAATCGGGTGTTAGGGGTGGTTTTCTGACACCCGATAAAAGATAGAATCAAAAGTCTATATTTTTATGAAAGGACAGGGGTAAATTATATGAGAAAAAGATTAATTAAAAAATGCTTAGTTTATGCATGTATCGGTGCATTAGCTATTGCAAATCTTCCGGCAGGAAACCTTCCGGCAGCGCAGGTAAGTGCAGCAGAGGAAACTGTAAAGGAAGTGAAATTACAGTTGGGACAGGATGGTGTAGACAAGGTAGGTCCACAGTCAGTATCAGGTGGATATGCATACCAGGGAGGATTTTCAATTCAGATCGGAAGAGCACACGTCAGAACTCCAGTCACATACGCAGATCTCGTATGCCGTCTTCTGCTTGAAAAA
>NZ_CALGRE010000035.1 GCF_937958975.1 uncultured Eubacterium sp.
ATGTGCAAACCGTCAATATCGGAAACGGGCTCGCTGTTCAACTTCGCTTAAACTTACTCTTCCTTTCATAGCATTTACTATATGTTCCTAATTCTATTATTTTATGCAGTTTTTGTCAAATTATTTTATGTTATACTTATCTATTTTTCGTTTTTTTATACCTTTTATTATTATACATAATATAATCTATTTCATCGATATTTTTAAGTTGGGTAAAAACATAGTGGTATCTAACACTGCCATTAATATTACTCTCTCCTGAACCACCCGTTCCAATGTCATTTTCTGTATCAACAATTACTTCACTTTTTCCATTTTTATAGAAAAATACTATTTTATTTTGGAACAATGAACGCTCGCTATCAATTGCAATTCCAATAGGTGATATAGCCATACTGATATATTCGTTTATTCTATATTCATTTATTTTTTCGGATTCTTTAATATTAAACTTATAACTTTTGTACCCCTCATTATCCATTTTATCAATTTGACTGTAGTCTATTAATTTACATTCCACTTCTGATGCAAAATCTTGTTGTATACTAAAAGACATATATACATATAAAGTGTTTTCTAAAGCCTCACATTGAACATCACAGCTTCCGTTAATGTCTATTTTAAATCTGCTATCTATCAAATCATTTACAACCTCCCCCCACTTATTCGTTTCCATTTTTGCCACTCCATCTTTTTTAGAAATAGAAAACTTACAGCAGCCCAATGAAGTTTTATTATTATATAAAACATTTTCTAATGTAATTTTGTAATCCTCAACAGTTACACTTTGTCCACTTTTTTCATATATATTTCTCCACTTTACATTTTCAGTGTCACAAAAATATCTTTTTACTATACCTTTAGAAGGTATATATGTAACATATGCTGACCAGCATACACAAATTAGAATTAAAACACACGCTCCTATTGTGATAATTCTTTTTTTTGATATTTTTTCTTTCATTCCTTATAACTCCTAATATTATTAAAACTTATTTTTAATTCACAACTTCATTTTATTGGTTTAAAATTAAGACTTATATTATTGGTAATATCACTATAATAATTACTGCCACTCTTACTTACGCCAACAGACAATCCACCTTTACTCAACGATATACTTGGAGTAAAAGACTTGTTTGTTTTTGAATGAGAATATTTTGAAGTAAATGTCAATATTTTTGCCTTTTTACTACGTTGTTCACAACAAAAAGTTACTGTTATACTCTCATTAATATAATATTGATAAGTACCTCCTGCTTTCCAAAATTGCATTGTATTTCTGTCGCCAAACAAATTTACAATAAAAGCAACACCCGAACCAGAATCTCCCATTATATGTGTTTTAGGTTCTGTATGTAACTTTTTCGATATACAGGTTCCTTCATTATATGTTTTAAACGTTGCATTATGATAACATTTACAGGTTTTGGAATCAATAACTGCATTATCTGAAACAGTAACACCACATACATCTTTATTTCTATAATAAGCCTCTTCTAACCAAGTTGCTGTATATGTAACATAAATTTTGCCTCTTTTGTTCCCCTCCTTTACTTGAGAACAAATCATATAATGTTTAACCGCACCTGATGCCGACTTCTTTGTTTCTGAATTTGATTTTGTTTCTGTCTTAGCCTTTACTTCCGATGGCAAAAATCCAATAAATTCTAAAATATTTGAGAATAAACTTTTACGCTGTTCTTCATATTTTATATCACCATTTTCTATTTTTTCTGATATCATGTCATTTATTTCATCTTCTGACATTTCTATTTCTTCTCCCGTCTTATTATCAACACTACAATAATCAATATATACCTCTGTATTTATTGCATTCTCAAGCTTTTCTATTGTTCCGTCATCAAATTGTTCAATTTCACTATCCCAAATCCCTACTTCATTCAACTCTTTTTCTACTTCTTCTGATAACTCAGTCACATTATTTTCTTTATCATACTCTAATTTCTTACACAATGGACTCTCTTCATCATAATTATCTCTTAAATCTGGTACATTACTATCTGTGCTAATTACACGCTCTAAATTTATAGATATTTTTTCTGCTCTAACCTGGTTCAAATAATTTGTGTTTTCACTTTGAAAAATTAACATTAACACTAATACCACGCTCACAATTCTCTTTACATAAATCCCTTTCATAACTTCTCCTTCAACTATATTAATCATTTGTTAAATGCATTTTTATCATATAACTTATTTATAATTTTTTTAATATTTCTTACACATTCGGGATTTTTTTTGCATATTCGGTCAATTTATACAACATATTATACTCCATGTTGTCTTTTTAATAATAAATGTTTAACATATCCTTCCTATTTTCTTGTGAAAAACAAATATTATTTTCATTGCCTATACAATGACTAGAAGCGGTCGTCAAATGGACATCTATGCAAGCATGTTGTCCATTTTCCTCGTCGCCATCACAAAAAACGGGCTCCAATTTCTTGGAAACCCGCCTTATAGAAAGAGATATTGAATTAACAGTCTGCCATAGTTTTTCCTTCTCCGGTAATTGATGCAAAATCATCATTGAAAACATCAATTGCTGCATCAATTGCCTTATTTTTAATAAGTCCCTCAATTACATCTGTACCAATCGTAGATGCCCCAATACCATACTTTGTAAGTTCCAGTACCTGCTGTGAATTTTTAAAGCTTGCTGCAAGAACTTCACATGAAAGATTATTATTCTCAAAAATATCCTGAATATCCATCGCTACCTGAACACCATTATATCCCATGTTATCAATCCTATTAATATACGGCGCAGTATATTTTGCTCCTGCCTTTGCTGCTAAAAATGCCTGCATTGCTGTATAAATAGCAGTTGCCGTAATATTCACACCCTGCTCTGATAATGCTTTCATCGCTTTCAGTCCCTGTGGCGTTGTCGGAATTTTTACGAATGTATTCTCTCCCAATTTCTCTCTAATAACTTTTGCTTCTTTCATCATCCCTTCTGCATCCTTAGACACAACCTGAACGTGAAGCTCCCCTTCTTCTCCGACAATCTCCCGAAGTTCTGCAAGAACCTCATACGGATTTCTCCCACTTTTTGCCAGGATAGATGGATTTGTCGTAACACCATCACATGGATACAAGTCCCAAATCTCTTTTACTTTTTCAATGTTCGCATCATCAATTATAAATTTCATTTTAATACCTCCAATATTATCTCTTTCTGTATTTTTCAATTAACTTCGGTTAATTTTCATTGACTATTCTCAAATCTCCAAAATAAGATTTTTAACTCCATTATCCGTGGCTATCTTTCCAAATGCTCTCATCTGCTCATCACTGTACAATGGCGGATTGTTTTCAAAACAATATTTCCTATCCACCATATCATATTTTGCCTGCGCCAATGGATTGTAATTTAATATCTCATACTTTATTTCCGGATATAAATCACTAATAAACTGCGCAATTCCTGCTATATTTTCTTTTGTGGCTGTCATATCCGGTATGAGCGGAGTCCTTATGATAACATTTTCTGCCTTTTTTGATGTAAGCAGCCACTCTAAATTATGTCGAATCAATTCGTTATCAACCCCTGTATATTTCTTATGCATTTCGCTATCAATTATTTTCAAATCAGCAAAAACGTAATCTACATACTTCATTGCCTCCTGATAGATTCTAAATGGAATATGGGAGGCTGTCTCAATGGTCGTTGTAATTCCCCTTTCTTTCAATCCTTTGAGTATCTCTATAGCAAATTCATGTTGAAACAGAGGCTCTCCACCTGATAAAGTGACCCCGCCACCATACTTAAAAAACGGAGCATCTTTGCAGGCTTCCTCTACAACTTCCTGTACGGTCATCTCCTTCGAATCCATCGTCAGCGCAGCCGACGGACAGTTGTCGATAATATTATGCCAATCCTCTTTCTTTGACACATCCAATTTTATTTTTCCATCGATTTCCCGCACACCTCCATTTTCAGATAAATGAACACAAGTATTACAATGTATGCATTTATTCGGAAAATACAGCGGTCTCTGTGTTATCGATATTCCTTCCGGATTCTGACACCACACACATTTTAGTGTGCATCCCTTTAGAAAAATCGTTGTTCTGATACCATGTCCGTCATGGGTTGAAAATCTTTTAAAATCAAAAACGTAACCCTTCAAATCAACTACTTCTCTTTCTTAAATATCATTATAACTTGTTCTTGCTATAATCTCATCCTGAAGCTCACCTGCTAATTCTACAAAGTATGCCGTGTATCCTGCAACTCTGACAGTTAGATTTCTGTATTGTTCAGGATTCTCCTTGGCAGCCATTAAATCTTCCTTTCTCACAACATTAAATTGAATATGTGGTATTTCCAAATCTACAAAGGTTCTCAGCATTTTTGCAAACTTATCAATTCCGTTTTCCGTCTTAAAAAATTCAGGAAGAAATTTCATGTTGAGCAGACCGCCATTCGTAGTCCAGCTCTTATCCAATCTTGAAACGGATTTTAATACTGCTGTAGGTCCATGCTCATCACGTCCATAAACCGGTGACATACCGCCATCCGCTAATGGTGTTTTTGCGTATCTTCCATCAGGAGAAGCACCGACATTCTCACCCATAGGAACATGGGCAGATACGGTATACATTCCTGTATGATACTTACCACCGCGGTAATTTGTAAATCTTCCGATTCTCTCTCTGAAATATTTTGCCCATTTTGCTCCAAGATTATCTACCCATTCCACGTCATTTCCATACTTTGGAACTTTATTTAAAAGCATTGTTCTTAATATCTCGTCCCCTTCATAATTGTTTTTCAGCGCATTCAGCAATCTTTCTTTTGAGACTTTTTTCTCATCATAAATGAGCTGTTTTATTGCCGCAAGACTGTCTGCAAGATTTGCAACCTGTATCATTTGAATCCCTGAGAGATTATATTTGGCACCGCCTCTCGTCACATCAAGCCCTTTACCCATACAATCATTTATTACTGCTGATAGAAACGGTGTTGGGAGGAGGTCCATATGTGCCTGTTCTACCTGCTCGCAGGCCAATATCATCTTATCCATAAAATAGTCAATATTCTGCCGGAATGCTTCCTCTAAATCTTCGAACCGCTCAAATGTTGTTAAGTCGCCCCGCTCCGGCGCTAACTGTTTGCCGGTCAGAAGACATTTACCACCTGTGAGTGTAAGCTCTAATGCCTTATTCAAATTAAACATAGCCGCATCAGACCATCCAAGATTATCTCCCTGGGTTGTCAGCTCCACACACCCTACAATAGCATAGTTTTTCGCATCCTTTTCCTGAATCTCCAAGTCATTCATCATTGCCGGAATAACCGCATTATCATTGAAAAATTGCGGCATTCCACTGCCAAGTGATACCACCTTTATTGCTGCTTTCAACAATTTATCACTTGTTTTTTCACAAAGTCTTACAGAGAGATTCGGCTGTGGCAATCCAATATGCTCCTGTGCTTTCAGCAACAAATAAGAAACCTCATTTTCAAATGCCTCTCCATTTTCATCCTGTCCACCCAATGCAATGTTAAATCCAATAGGAAATCCTGCAAAAAACTTTGCACTATTTGAATTTCTCATGTAAACAATCTCGTTAAATTTTAACCACAGGCTTTCGATAATTTCAAGAATTTCCTGATTTTCAACTCCGTTTTCCACATCATGTTTATAGTATGGATACATATATACATCCATTCTGCCCGGCGAAAATGAAGATGCATTAGATTCCATCTGCAAAATCACAAATAAAAACCATAAAGACTGTGCTGCCTCATGAAATGTCACCGGAGGTTTGTTTGCAATATTTTCACAAACTGTTGCTACCCGTCTCATATTATCTGCCCACTCAGGCTCATTTTCTGCCTGCTCTAACAATAATGTATGATATCTCATAATGAAATTGATAGTACCTTCCATAACAGTAATTACACTCTTATAGAACAATTTCTTTTCTTCATCCGTCTCCTTTTCCAGATATGCTTCCGCCTCCGCTTTCAAACCTGCCGGTCCCTTTTTTAACCAGCCTTTGCAATCCGGATTAATATGCCCTTGAGCATGGTCTTTCTGATTGATTTTTGCCACCTTAGAGATAGCATCAATTTCCTTTCCATAACGCTCTTTTAAAACATCTTCTAAAGATTTTCCCTGCCAATAAGGGTATATCACTTCTCTAAAATACTTTATATCTTCCTCATGGATATTAAATTTGTCTTGCGGTCTTGTAGGAAGCGTTTCAAATTCTTTATTAACCCATGTACTTCCACTCTCCGGAAACACTACCCCGTATCTCACACCTGCTGTTCTGTTTCCTACAATTAACTCTTCCGGTTCAACACTTATGGCAATTTTTTCTAAACAGTTTTTCAAGGAATAGGCCCTCTGCATAATTCTTGGCTCACCCTCATGTTCTCTATATGTGTCAGTAATTATTTTTGCTTGTTCAATAGATGCATATCTTGGAACAGAAAGCATTCTATTTTTCAATGTTTCAATTCTCTCTGTTTTTATTAAATGATTCAACATATCCACCTCCTAATTTTTATAATTCCATTCTATTACTGCATCTATTCAATGTCAATAATTTTTTATTACTTTTTATTGTTTTTTATTACTTTTTATTGTTTAGTTTGATGGAATACTTAAAATCAAAAATGTAAAAACGTTAACAAAAAATAGAATGCACTCGAAATGGCAGATATTTTCTCTAACATTTCAAGTGCATTTTACACAATCAACTCTCATCATTATATATTTTAAAAATATAGTTCTACATTATATTCTTTTAATTTATCAAAAATTTCCTCTTCCGGCTCCCCATCTAACACAATACCCGCAAAATCATCTATATCTGCATATCTATAATTGCCCTTTCTGGAAAACTTCCTCTTTTCTAACATCATGTATGACACATCGCTGGCATTCATAATTGCTCTCTTTGTCAACGCATCTTCCGTAGCATATGTATATACTCTATTTTTCTCTAACTCAATTCCTACAACACCCATAAATGCCTTATCAAAGTTAAACTCTTCCATCTGCTTATTCGTATAAGAGCCTATAAAACCATCTCTTCCCCTGTTTAACTTTCCACCGATAAATATAAGATTCGTATCTAATGGAGCTGTAAACGAAAGCATAATATCTATCATATTTGTCACCACAGTGACCTTTAAATTTGCCTCTACAATTAATTTAATCAACTCTATATTACTCGTAGAAATATCAAGAAATAAAACGTCACCTTCTTCAATCAAATCAAACGCATGTTTTGCTACTGACTGCTTTTCTCCAACGTTTTTCCCTTTTCTCTGAGAGACATATAATTCATGAGTATTGACACGATTTTTTACTGCCCCTCCATATGTTTTTTTGAGCAACCCCTTTTTTTCTAATAATGATAAATCCTTACGAATACTGTCTTCAGTCACATCAAATAATTCGCTCAACTCCTTGACAAGTATAGAACCATCGCGATTTACCATTTCGACAATTTTATTCTGTCTTTCTTTTGCCAGCATATCATCCTCCTTAGTATATACATACCTAGACATTCTCTCTTATTATTCAGTTTCTGTCAAACTTGTATTCTTTTTATATAATAAATTTATAATCTCCCAAAATATTTATTTATCGTAATTCCAACGCCGCCTTCATTATTATCCGCACAAGTCTCAAATTTTGCGCAACGCTTTGCCTGTTCATTTCCTGACTTCATGGCATAGGAATAACCCGCATACATAAGCATTGTGGCATCATTTCCGGAATCTCCAAATGCCATTATATTTTCAGCATCTAATCCCAGACGCTCTCCAAGCCACTTCAATGCTTTTCCCTTATCTGCTCCTTTTGCAGTAATCTCCATATTTCCTTTAAATCCCGCCGAATAAACTAAATCAGGAATATCCTTTAATTCCTTTAACAGCGGTTCAATACACTCTTCCGGCATATGGTCTATATTCAATTTTTCTACATTTTTTGTTTTTATAATTTCCCAAGGACTCTCACATCTTATCATTAATTTTCTATATTCTTTTAAGAATACATTTGGAAGTCCTTCTGCCTCAAAATAATGGTCATAGGTGTAATTCGTAATATAACCATTGCAATCAGCATATAGCTCATATACTAATGGATATTTTTCAAATATTTTTATAATTTTTTCCAGGGATTTCAAAGGAAGGTAGCAGCTGTAGAGAACTTCAGAACTCTGCATATCCACCACAGCTGCTCCATTTGATAGAATCAAATAGTCTACGCAACCTAACAAATCACATTCCCTTTTTGCCAATGAATACGGTCTACCGGTGCTTACGGCTATAATCGCACCTTTACTTTTAGCCTCTCTGAACGCTTTTATATTAATTGGGGGGATTGTTAAGTGGTCATCTGCCAGCAGAGTACCATCTACGTCAGTTGCTATTAGTTTAATATTCATTTGCGGGCTCCAATCCATTAAAATATATTGTATACTATTTGCTTTTGGCTATAACAATGCTAAAACTTCTTCTTCTGTGACACACTGCATAACCTTCTCGGCTAATGCTTTACATTCTTCAACGTCACAGTCTGAAATAGTCTTTCTTGTCTTTAAGACACTTGTTGCACTTACACTAAACTCATCTAATCCAAATGCAAGTAACAGTGGTATCAGCTTTAAATCTGCTGCTGCTTCACCACACATACCAACCATAATTCCTTCTTTTTTTCCACATTCAATAATTCTCTTTATTGCGCGCAGAACTGCCGGGTTATATGTTGAATATAAATATGCCACTTTTGCATTCCCTCTATCTACAGCCATTGTGTATCCGGTCAAATCGTTTGTACCGATACTAAAGAACGCTGCCTCTTTTGCAAGTGCATCGGCCATCATACAAGCTGCAGGTGTCTCCATCATTACACCGATTTCAATATTCTTATTGTAATCGATGCCATCCTCATCATAACATTTCATGATATCAGCTACCATGTTTTTTACCTGACGAAGCTCATCAACACCTGTCACTAATGGAACCATTATTTTTATTTTACCATATGCGCTGGCTTTTACAAGTGCTTTTAGCTGAGTTTCATAAATATCTTTTCTTTGAAGACAAAAACGAATTGCTCTAAAACCTAAAAATGGGTTCTCTTCCTGCTCCAGACCCAGATATGGAAGTGCTTTATCTCCACCAATATCCAGCGTCCTTATAATTACAGGTTTTCCTTTCATTGTCTCTGCAACGGTTTTATACGCCTCAAACTGTTCTTCCTCTGTAGGCATCGTATCCCTATCCATAAATAGGAACTCTGTTCTAAACAATCCGATACCCTCGCCGTCACATTCTACAGCTTTATTCGCATCCTCCGGTTTTCCAATATTACATACCAATTCCACCTTCGTTCCATCTTTTGTCACAGATGGTTTTCCGGAATAAGCTTTCAATAATGACTTTTCTTTTTGATATTCATCAAATTTCTCTTGAAATTCTTTTACCGTCTTGTCATCAGGGTGAAGGATAACCTCTCCACTTGCTCCATCCAGAACAACATTATCGCCATTCTTTACAATTTCACAAATCCCATCAATGCTTAAAACTGCCGGTATTTCCATTGCTCTTGCCAAAATCGCCGAATGAGATGTCCTGCCTCCGACTTCTGTTAAAATACCATTAATATTTTCCGGCTTAATCCCGGCTGTCATAGATGGTGTCAAATCTCTTGCAACTAAAACGGTACCCTTTGGAACCTGCGAGATATCCACATCTTCAATTCCCATTAATAATTTTAACATTCTTGTCTTAATATCTCTAAAGTCCGTTGCTCTCTGCTGCAGTAATTCATCAGGAATTTGTCCAAACATTTCTGCTGTCTGCTCAAGCACCTGTTCTACCGCCATTTCTGCAGAAACCTTTTCTGCAACTATCAATGCAGAAATTTGTTCCTCAATCATAGGGTCCTGCAGCATTTGAATATGACCTCTTAAGATATCTGCATCTTTTTTTCCAACAGTCTCATCCATCTTATCTGCCATCTTATTCGTTGCATCGACGAACTTTTCTATCGCTGTCTGTAATCTCGAAATCTCAGCATTTGTATCCGAAATTGTCTTCGTTTCCACATTAATTTCATGTTCTTCAATTATCACAACTTTTCCAATTCCAATTCCTTCAGAACCTGCAATACCTTTGTACATAAGCTTACCTCTTATTCACCAAAATTCTGACTTTCAAGTTCTACAATTTTTGCCATTGCCTCTTCTTCGTCTTCTCCGTCACATTCAAATGTAACTTCTGCACCCTTTTTAATACATGCTGAAATAATATTAATCAGGCTTTTTGCATTAATTCTTTTTTCTCCAAATACGATTGTTACATCGCACGAAAATTTTCCCATTTCCTTTGCAACCACGCCTGCCGGTCTCATGTGTAATCCCTCTGGATTATTTACTACTAAAGTTCTACTTACCATCTCTTTACCCTCCGGTTATAATTTTTTATTTATGCATTCAACATTGCAATCATTTTTGCTACAATTGCATCTGCCTGTTTAATTGCAGGACTGATTCCTATCTTTACCTTCTTCAGATTATCAAAACGCTCTACATTTTTAATTGGCATATCTGTTGTCAAAATAACTGCATCTGCTGTGGCAACATCTTCTGCTGTAATTGCGTTTTCAATACCAATGGAACCCTGTGTCTCAACTTTGCATTCAACTCCTGCTTTTTCACAGGCCTGCTGAATAGCTTCTGCTGCCATATAAGTATGTGCAACCCCTGAAGGGCATGCTGTAACTGCTAAAAATTTCATATCATTCACTCTCTTTCTAAATAAATTAATAACTATATTTAATTTTCATTTGGGAACCACAAAATCGTGGTTCCCTTTATAATAAACCATTATTCAAATGAGATTTCTACATCTTCGAGCACTTCTTCTTTCTTCTCCACATAATTCTTCTTTAAAACTGCACAGAGAAGAACATAAACTGCCACACCTACTAAAATACATACTACATAAAGTAATGGGCTTGAAATTACCGGAGTAACAATCAATCCACCCCAGGATGCTGCCATTGTCTTACCAACTCCCAAAAGTCCTGCAAGCCCTGCTGCTATTGCCGATGAAATCATATTAATCGGAATCATTCTGATAGGGTCAGCTGTCGTATAAGAAATTGCTCCTTCTGTTATACCACAGAATCCCATCGCAATTGCACCTACACCCGCATTTCTCTCCTCTTTTGAAAACTTATTTTTCAAAAGCAATGATGCAACACCGGCTCCGATTGGTGGAATACAAATAGCAATACCAACAGGCGCTGCAAATGTGTAAATTCCATCGCCAACAAAAGCAACCATCAATATAGAAAATGCAACCTTGTTTACCGGACCACCAAGGTCAAATGCAATCATAAGACCTGCAATTGCACTGACAAGCATTACGTTTCCACCCGCTGCGTTTCTCAATATACCTTCTAACCATTCCATAAACATTGCAATTGGTCCACCTAATACACCAAACATTACGATACCAATTACAAGAATGGAAACAACCGGAATAATTATAATAGATTTTAATGACTGCATAGATTTTGGAAGTGGAATTTTCTTTAAATATTGTGCCAAAATTCCTGCGAGAATACCGGTTACAATGCCACCTAAAAAACCTGCACTTGCAAAGGAAACAGTGCCTGCTGCCTCGTTAAATCCAATTGGAATGTTAAGCGCCATGATACCGCCTGCTAAACCCGGTGCAATACCCGGTCTGTCAGCAATGGAATATGCAATATATGCTGAAAGTACAGGAACCATAAGTCCTAATGCATCTGCACCAATTGTCCAAAGCCAATACGGAATGCCATCTCCCCAGCCAGGAGCTGCACCTTTTCCTGTAATTAATACTGCGATTGCCATTAAAATACCACCGCCTACAACAACAGGTATCATATACGAAACACCATTCATTAAATGCGTTCTTAAATTCTTAAAAATATCAACCAATTCTTTCATAACTTTCTCCTTTTCAATAAGTAAACGTACAAACAATAAGAGTTAAACAATACCAATAAGATTTATAACCTCCTCGGCTGTTTTAGCATTTCCGAGCTGCTCTCTAAAATCATCATGCATGATTTTTCTGAACAGGCCTGCTAAAATTTCAAGATGTCTGTCACCCTGACCAGGTGATGGAACACCAATCTGAAAAACCATATCAACTTCTTCTGAATCATCCCACTTAATTGGTTTTGCAAGACGAACAAAGGCAAGTGACGGTTCTTTTACATGAACTGACTTAGAATGTGGTGTCGCAACTGAAAAACCAACAGCTGTACTTGAACTTGCTTCTCTCGCCTTAACATCTGCGATATATCCATCCTTATTAATCAGTCTGTCATCTTTTTCCATTGAATCTGCAATAAGTCTTATAATCTCATCCGCACTTTCTGCTTCAACATCAAACATGACAATTTCTCCGCTCATAAGTTCTTTAGCCAAACTCATATCCTCCTTTTCTTAAAATTATTACCATCATTGAGTAATTTAATTCTACGTTGTTTATTTATTTTTTTCAATTCATGCAAAAAAAGAAAATTGCACTAAAGTTAGTGCAATTTTTCTCAAACTTTGTATTTCTCAAACATTGAAACGGTTTTAAAAAAAGTATTTTTTTTCCAATTTTTTTGTTTTTCAAATTAATTCCAATGCATTTCTCTCTTGAATACGCTTTCCATTTCTTCTGCGCTAATGGATTTCTGTATCTTCCCAATCTTTTCTTCAGAGCCCACAATTCTTGAAAAATCCGAAAAGAAAGCCTTTGTCGTAGCAATATTATTAAAATTCAATGCGAGAAGAAAAATAGTGCTGACCATCTTCCCTCCCCAGTTGACCGGATATTTTAACTGAATCAAAAAAACTTTTGGCTTTAATACATTTTCTGTCATTCCATGAGGGATGGCAACTCCATTCCCTATTGCTGTAGGCTCAATATGTTCTCTATGAATCACATCGTGAAAGAACTCTTTTTTAACATACCCACCTTCATACAATTTATTGCATGCCTCTTTTAGAATAATATCTCTTTCCATTTTTTCATTTACAATCATAATATTATTTTTATCCACAAGCTCTAAAAAATCATCCTTTTCCAATTCAGGATGTGTAAGTGCTTCAAAACAGGCATTTTTTATATTCTTCTCATCCCTTTTGCTGATGATTGGAGAAATATAAATGACCTTATTGGAATACTTAAAATCCGGCAGCATGGATAATATAATATCAAACTGATAATCTTCTAAATTACTGATTTTTTCCGAGGACAATATTGCAACAATCTTAACATCTTCAATTCTACTTTCTATTTTTCTGGCAACAATGTTCGCCGCTGCAATTCCGCTGGTACCAATAAGAACAGCCTTAACATTTTTTATATTTCTATGTAACGCGCCGCCTAAAAACAGCGCAATAAAGGATATCTCATGGTCTGTGGGAATCGCATTACAATAGTCTTCATAAAATTTTCCCAGCGTAAAACATGTCGCAAAAATTCCTGAATACATTTCCCTAATATCACTTAAAAATGGATTGCTCACCTCAAATCCATATTTTGTTCTAACCAAAGATGCCGGGAGAAATGCCTCAAGACTGGTTTTCAGTAACTCATTTTCTTGCAGATTCGCATTTAATATCTCAGACAAATAAATTAATATCTCTTCACATATTTTTCTGTTATCTATATCAAAACTACAATCTGATATCATAACACTTCTATCATTCTTTGATTGAACGGCTGCTGCCGCAAACAATACATCAATATACTGTTTTTCATATTCATTGAACTGTACTTTTTCGGACTGCCCTAATAATCCGACAACCGTTTCTACTACTTCCGGATTACACATTTTTCTTTCATCTGTGATAATCTTTTTCGTAATCACATTTCCCATTCTTACTCTAAAAAGCTGAATGCTGAGATACTCTGTTAGCATACGAAAAGAATAGTCTGTATACGCTACATGATATTCTTTCTCTATACTTCGGATAACTTGAACAGCTTTATCAAAATTATCCTTTCCCCAATTATTTATCCACAGATACTCATCTTCTAAACCTATTCTATAATCCGGGGAAACCTCTGCTTTTTTGTCTCCCAACGCATACGAACAACAACTTTTCATTGCCTTTCTAATACAAAACTCGTCCCCGGATATAAATACACCATGTCCTGCCACTCTGTTAATGTGAATATTATATTTTCTTAATCCCTTCGATATCTCATTAATATCATCACCAATCATTTTTTTACTTACGTTCAACTCTTCTGAAAAAAGAGATAAGGTATAAGTATCCCATCCACTTAAAAGAATATACATGATGTAACTCATTCTCTGCTTTTTTGACATAACCGTTTTTTTATCTCGCTTTAATCGGTTTATCTGTTCAATCTGACTTTCCGTAAAGTCAGCGACAAAACCTATTCCCGGTTTTCTCTCGAGAATCATCCCCTGCTCTTTACAAAAATCAGAGACCTCTTTAATATAAGTTTTAACACTTCTCTCTGACACTCCCAGATACATAGCAAGAGTTTTTGAGGTAATCGGTTTCTGATTATTATCTATAAGTTTTTCTATAATTTGTTGTCCTCTCTCTGATAACATATCGTCTCCACTTTCTATATACTTCCTAACAGTATGATATCATAATAGTCATTTTTCCATGAATGTCACACGTCTGTAAAGTTGCGGGAATGATAAAATGGTCTCCCTTTTTTATCTCCGAACCATTTATCACTCCGCTTCCATCAATAACACTTGCATTTATAAAAGATTTATCCATATCCCAAATATAGTCTCCATCAATCTCCCATTTTTCTAAAGTATAAAACGGACACTCGACCAACAATTCACTGCGCAGTCCATCAAAATTATGAACAACTCTTTTTACATCATAATCTTTATGTGGTGCAGTAATGCAGTCTATGCTCTGCTGTACATGAAGCTCCCTCAGTTTTCCATCCTGTAAGCGGTCATAATCATACACCCGGTATGTCACATCACTGCTCTGCTGTGTCTCAATTAACAATGTTCCTCCCTTAATCGCATGAAGACACCCCGGATTAATCTGAAAAAAATCTCCCTTTTTTATCGGAATGACACGGATTAACTCATTCCACTTTCCCTCATGTATCATTTCCGCCAGCTCATCTTTATTTTTTGCATTGTGACCAATGACAATAGAAGCATCTTCCTTACAGTCAAGAATGTACCAACATTCTGTCTTTCCCAACGCTCCGTTTTCATGAATTGCTGCGTAATCATCATTTGGATGTACCTGAATACTAAGGTCATCCTCGGCGCCTAAAATTTTTACTAAAAGTGGAAATACATCTCCTTTCATATTTCCAAATAACTCACGGTGATTTTCCCAACACCAGGACAATTTTTTTCCCGCAAGTGCACCATTCATTATAGTACAGTCACCATTTTTATGTGCACTGATACCCCAGCACTCTCCTGCCTGGTCTCCTGCATCCTCATATCCAAAATTTTCTAACAGCTTTCCTCCCCAGATTGCATTTTTAAAAACCGGTTCCAGCATCAATACCTGATTTGAATAAAGCTTCTCTTTCATTAAAATACCTCATTTCATATTAAATTTCCCACCAATTAATATTATTATAAGCATTTTTCTTAACAATAATTTGATTGTAACATATTTTAATAAAATATCATACAATCCCGATTTAATTTATATTTTATATAAATAGAGTTTGGGAGTATCCTTAAAACATGAACATAAAATTACAAAATATACCATGGTTCCACGGCAAAAAACTTTTTACACCAAAATATATCATATGTACTTTGGCTGCAATTCTACTTTGTGTCGCAATCATATTTCAATTGGTTCCAAAAAATAAAAATACAAAATTATACCAAAATGACACTCAATATCAATTCGATACCTATGCAAACGAACTTTTTGCCGGACAAATAATGTCTGATTCCTTAAGCATGCATTTCTATCTGTTAAATCCTCAGGATTTTGATATAGAAAATGCCCCACAGACACTTGGAGATTACAACTATGAATCTATGTCACAAAGTCAGCAATATTATATTAACGAAATAAACAATTTAAAAACTTTTCAATATAATGATTTGCTCACAGAACAACAGATTACTTACGACATACTTATGTCACATTTTAAAGACCAGCTGGACTTTGCCGACCTTTGCCTCTGCTCCGAGGTTCTCAGTCCAACTACTGGATTGCAGGCACAGCTTCCAATCTTATTTGCAGAATATACTTTCTTTTCTAAAAAAGATATCGATAATTACCTCACACTTTTATGGCAATTAAAAGACTACTATGGGCAAATCTGTGAGTTTCAAAAAATTAAAGCCGAGAACAATTGCTTTATTACTGATTTCTGCTGTGAAAAAATTATTAAACAATGTAGAGAATTTATTGGAGATAAAAATCCTGAAAACAATCTCCTTCACAAATCATTTACGCAGAAAATAAATGCTTTATCTTTCTTAAGCAAAAATGAGAAATCCACATACATAAATGAAAACCTGAAAATAATAAAAGAAAGTGTTTTTCCGGCATATGATTCAATTATAGCAACACTATCCAAATTGAAATCTGACGGTCATTGCAAAAATAAAAACGGGCTATATTATCTTGAAAACGGTAAAGATTACTACGAATATCTTACAAGAAATTATACCGGAAGCAGCCAGTCCGTAATGGAAATAAAATCTGATATACAAAATAATTTAGCACATGACATGCGGACTATGTACTCTCTCCTGACTGTAAATCCGGAATTAGAAGAACAGTTTTACAGTGATGTGAAAAATCCTATGGATGCTGCAGAAATTATTAAAGACTTGCAAAAGAAATCTTCTAAAGATTTTCCTGAAATATGCGGCTCTGAAAAACTTTCTGATATTTCCTATGAATTGAAATATGTGGATAAAAGCTTAGAGGACTTTCTTAGCCCGGCATTTTATTTATCTCCACCAATAGATATGCCATCACAAAATGTTATTTATATTAATGGCAGCGAAAAAAATAAAAAACAGGACATCTATTCAACCCTGGCACATGAAGGTATACCGGGACATATGTATCAATCATGGTACTTTTCCTGCACCAACCCTCTTCCTATCAGACAAATTATAAATTATGGCGGATACACGGAGGGCTGGGCAACTTATGTGGAATTTCTATCCTATTATTACCAATACTCCAATGAACAGTTAGCAAATGCAATGTCCTGCAGTGCCTCTTACTCCCTTGCACTATATTCGCTCTGTGATATTGGTATCAATTATGAGGGCTGGACACAAAAAGATACCGAAAAATTTCTTTCAAATTATAATATTGAAGACAAAAAAGTATGCGAGACAATATTTCAGTCCGTGATAGAGGAACCTGCAAACTACTTAAAATATTATGTGGGATACTTAGAGATTTTAAATCTTAAAAATAAAATGCAGAAAAAACTCGAGACACAATTTGACCTAAAACGTTTTCACAAAGCATTTCTCTCTATTGGTCCTGCCAGTTTTGATGTCATTAACAAATGGATTATGTATGAATATGCAAAATAATAAATCTAATCATAGAATGACCAAATTGTTTATAAAGGAAAAGGCTGGATATCTGCCATTATCCAGCCCCTTTTCAGGTATCAATTGAATTTATTAGTAATCTTTTCATTTTTTATTCTCATATAATTCAGGTATAATAATAAATACATTTTATCGTACTCTGTACAATTAACAATAAACCGGGATACTTCTTTTAAATTTCTATTTGTTTTTCCATAAAGTATATAATCTGAGGATATTCCATACACTTCATTTAATCTGCACAAATGCTTAGTGGATAAAGAAGTTTCTCCCTTTTCTATTTTCTTATACATTGTATATGAAATCTTAATTTCCTCTGCAAATTTTTCTTGGGAAAACCCCAATGTTTCCCTTATTCTATACAGTCGTTTTGAACACTTTACAAAATTATCTTTCGTACATTCTTTCATTATGTAACCCCAAACTATCTGTTGGTAAGAATGTTAACGTCATTTTTTGCATCGTTCCAGCTACTATTGCTGTACTAAAAGTATACTAACTTTTTTATCTTTTGATAAAAAAACTATTTTTCTAAGCCACCGGAAGCGGCATCAGCCGCATTCCAGGATTGCGTACGGTCTTCAAAATCTCTACAGTTTAAATGTTTCACCCAGCTTCTCCACTTCTTCTAATGTTGCAAGATTATCACTAAATGCGCTGGCGCTTCCTGTCAACAGACCGCTTCTAAGCGCCTCTTTATAATCACCCGTTTTCAGAAAACCTGCAATAAATCCTGCAACCATAGAATCACCTGCGCCCACAGAATTTCGCACCTTTCCCTCCGGACACCTGCTCTTATATACTTCTCCATTTTCTGCTACCAAGACGGCTCCCTCTCCTGCCATCGACACAAGAACGTTTCTGGCTCCCTGTTCCTGCATTTTTTTTGCATAAGGCACCACGTCCTCCCTCGTCTTTAATTCTACTCCGTAAATTTCTCCCAGTTCATGATTATTTGGCTTAACAAAAAATGGCTTATATTTTAACACATTTAATAACAAATCTTTTGTAGCATCAACCACTATTTTAATATCCTTATCTTTAAGATATTCCATAATATCACTATACATTGTTTCCGGCATCACCGTAGGAATACTTCCGGCCAAAACTAAAATATCGCCATCCTTTAATTTTCCAAGTTTTTCATATAATGCCTTAATATCCTGTTCGTCTATGGCTGGTCCCATTCCATTTATTTCGCTTTCCTGTTGGGCACGAATTTTAACATTAATTCTTGTTGTTCCTTCTTTAACCTTAATAAAATCCGCATTCACACCGTTAGCTTCGAGCATATTTTGAATACTCTCTCCTGTAAAACCTGCTAAAAAACCAAACGCTGTATTTTCTATTCCCAGATTACTTAAAACCATCGATACATTAATTCCCTTCCCACCGGGAAACATTAACTCCGCTGATGTTCTATTAACATAACCTAATTTCAAATCTTCTACTGAAACAATATAGTCAATAGATGGATTAAACGTAACCGTATATATCATTTCCGTACCTCCGTTTTTTCGCTTTACTTACTCAAAATATATATTATTTAAATTAAATTTGCAAGTATTACACTGGCAATTGTTCCCACAATTGTTGTCAAAATTGCACCAGGTAAAGTCCATCTCGTCTTTGTGACTTTCGCCGTAATGTAATACACGGACATTGTATAAAATACCGTTTCCGTACAACTCATCATAAGTGATGTTACTTTTCCCATATATGAGTCAGGACCATATGCCTTAAATATATCCAAGACCATTCCTGTTGCCGCAGATGACGAAAATATTTTCACAATTGTAACCGGCATTAACTCTCCCGGAAAACCAATAGGATTTGTCAACTTTCCCATCCATGTTCCCAGAAACTCCATAAACCCTGACTCTCTTAAAACACCTACTGCAACCATAAGACCTATTAATGTAGGCATCACTTTAATTACCGTTTTTAATCCTCCGGTTGCACCGCTTACAAAATCATCATACACATTTTGCTTTTTAATTATTCCATATATCACTATAAAAAACATTATTCCCGGTATTATGAAAGAAGAAATTGATACAATAACTGACATGTAACCTCCCGACTGCCGTATTCCATTCTTATATATTTTATGGTATAAAAAAAGAACCTATGACATAAACATAGGTTCCTATAACTTTATAATCTCTATTTCTTTCCCGGTTTTCCAACGAACATCTCGTTTCTCTCTTCATAATTTTCAACGAGCTTACTATTTGTTGGTATATCAACACCGTTTGCACCTTTTCTTAAAAATACCGGTTTCAAAATTATCGGTGTGATAATCGTAGTCACAATCACCACAATAATCACCGGAGCAACCACACTGGAACTCATTAATCCGGCTTCGATTCCCTTATTCGCAACAATAAGAGCAACCTCTCCCCTCGACACCATTCCAACACCAATCCTCAAACACTGGTAATTCTTATATCCACATACCTTGGCACCGAGTCCACATCCGATTACTTTTGTAATAACTGCTATGAGCGTGAGAACCACTGCATAAATAGCAATTACTGCGCCCATATGCATAACAGCATCACCATTTACTTTGAGTCCTATACTTGCAAAAAAAACAGGGCTTAAAAACATATAAGCAACTACATCAAATTTGGAAGCGATAAACTGGTCTTTCTGTGTCATTGAAATAATTACACCGGCAAAAAAGGCTCCCGTAATATCTGCAACACCAAAAAAGATTTCTGCTGCAAATGCCATTAATAAACAAATTACAAATGCTATAATCGCATGTCTATGCTTTCCTCTTCCGTCATGTTCACACCACTTTTTATATAATTTATATATAATATATCCAAACACTCCAACAAATACAAAAAACAGTACAATTTTTAATAATACAATCCCAAGCGGAGCCGAATCTGCTGCTTCAGACTTTGTTCCCCCAAGACTGATTACAATTGTAAGAGCTACAATTCCCAGAATATCATCTATAATTGCTGCCCCTAAAATAGCGTTTCCGGATGCAGTTTTTAATTTTCCCATTTCCTGCAATGTTTCTACTGTAATACTTACAGATGTCGCAGTCAATATTACCCCCACAAATACTGCCTGAACAAACAGCGTGCTTCCCTCTGCCGGCTCAATCCATCCTTCATAGAGGAACCAATATGTAAATGCACCGCCACCAATTAGTGGAACAATCACACCTAATAGCGCTATAACAAACGATGCAAGTCCACACTTCTTAAGTTCATTCACATCTGTTTCAAGTCCTGCACAGAACATTAATACAATAACACCAATCTCTGCCAAATGGTCGATAAACGGTGTCTGATAAAGCGTAAAATCAACTAACTGATGTCCACCAAGCGTTACTCCTGTCAATAAGTTTCCTAAAATAGCTGGTCCTAAAACCAACCCTGCCAAAAGTGCTCCTACAACCTGTGGCATGTTGAATTTCTTTGTCATCAGACCTAAGAGCTTTGTACTTCCGAGAATTAACGCTAACTGCCAAAGATATCCATATTGTTCCATTATGTATCCCTCTTTTCGTATACTAACATAAACATATATTTACAGTCGAAATATGTCCTTTTTTCAACCTGATACATAATAGCACCATTCAATTACAATTTCAACTTTTTTTATTCGTTATTGCCCCTATATGTATGAAACATATCAAACTTATTTTTTAATCTCTCTATTTTTGCAAAGATGATTTTTGAAATTAAAAACAAAAATACAGCTGTAGATAAACCATGAATCATATTAAAAAATATTCCACTCATATATGTGGCTAAAAAAACAGACAGCTTTGGTTCATCTGTATACATAAACACGGTTGCCGTATCCAAAACAATTCCATACAAAAAAAATGTTACTATAAAGCCATAAACTGATATTACAACTCTGTTATAAATATATTTTTTGATTTTTCCCGAAAAAATAACTGCTGAAAAAAAACCGAGCAATCCAAAAGCCATCATCTGCCAGGGAGTCCAGGGACCCTGCCCAAAAAAGAAATCTGACACAAAAGCAGTGAACGCACCACATAAAAAACCGGACTGCTTTCCAAGCATGATTCCGGTTATTATTATAATTGCTGCACAAGGTTTAATTTGCGGTGTCATAAAAAATGCGACTCTTCCTACAATTGCCAATGCAGTCATTACCGACAACAAAACAACCTCCCTTGTTTTGGGCTTTCTCTTTTCAAACGACCACAAAAATAAAATAATGGATACTGCAATTATAATTATTGAGATAATATAATAACCTCTCATTAGCCAAAAGCTAAAATCTATTTCTGCTTTTAATGGATAATTGACTTCATATAACATACCACATCCTCCATCTTAACAGCGCCTTCAATCATCCTGCCTGCCATCTTTGAGACAGTTGTAGTGTAAAATCTATTGCCTGCAAAAAATTCTCTACAACAATTTACCGCAATAAGACTTCCATTTGCAAATAATCCACACCTGTCAGCATACTCTCCACAAAAGTCTAAATCATGGCTTACTATAATAATTGTCTTCCCCTGATTCTTTAAGTCTACCAATAATTTTCCCAATTCCTCTTTATAAATCCCATCGATAGCTTTTGTAGGTTCATCCAGCAGTAAAATATCCGGATTTTCCATAAGCACCTTTGCAATTGCTACTTTTTGCTGCTGCCCACCACTAATATCATATGGGTGTCTCTTTTGAAGACTATTCAATCCCATTTTACGAATAAGCTGCTTATCTGCTCCCTCTAACTCTTCTCCAACACTATCTCTATAAAACAGATTTTGTACATTTTGTGGCAATAATGCCACTTTTCCGTTCATATGTATTTTTCCTCTATATGGTTTTTTCACCCCCGAAAGCAACCACATCGTGGTAGTCTTTCCCGTACCGTTTCCACCGAGAATCGCAAAAATTTCTCCCTTTTTTACTGTGAAATTAAGACCTTTTACAATGTCCTCTTCCCTCTTTTCATAACGATACCATACATTCTGGCAACAAATTGCCCGCTCATTTTTACGAATGTTTAAATTACCGGAATCCTCAACTATTGTTTGTATTTTTATATTTTGAACAATTTTCTCTGCAATCCATTCTCTTCCCTGTTTTATGGAAATTGGTATATCTCCACTATATTCTGTATAACACTTTTCAAATATTCTAGTAGGAATCGGCATTAATTTTCCTAAATCTTCATCCTGAATATGAGCCACTACCTCTTTTGTGTCACCATATCTGATAATTTTTCCATCATCCATTACAATTACTTTATCCGCAATATCCATAACAGAACTTACCCGGTGTTCAGATAAAATTATCGTTATGCCGAAATCCTCGTTGATTTTTTTTAGGGAACCGACGAACTTTTCTGCTGCGATAGGATCTAACTGCGAAGTCGGCTCGTCTAATATTAATACATCCGGATTCATTATCAATACTGCCGCCAGATTTAATAATTGTTTCTGACCTCCCGACAACTTATCGGTATCCATAAAATACAAATCCATTATTTCAAAATATTCGGCTATCTCCGCCGTGCGTAATCTTATCTCCTCTGAACGATATCCCAGATTTTCTAATCCAAATGCCAGCTCATGCCATACTTTATCTGTGACGATTTGATTATCAGGATTCTGCATTACAAATCCAATTTTTTCTACCTGCTCTCTCTCAGTCAGATAATCCAGCTCCATATTTTGAAAAAGAACACATCCCTCATATCTCCCCTTTGGTCTGATTGATGGTTTCAGACTTTTTAAAAATGTGCTTTTCCCACATCCCGTCTTTCCACATAAAAGTACAAATTCTCCTCTTTCAATACCAAGTGAGATATCTTTTAATGCCGGATTTTCTAAATAACCGCCTTTCTCCATATCAGGATAAAAAAACGTTAAATCTTTGATTTCAATCTGTGCCATTTTATATCCTCCTTAATATTTATTATTATGGGCATAACACACAGAGTAAAATAAATTATGTAAACTATAATATTCCCCTTCACCCTTATATATGGATAATAAAATGTATTTATTTCTCCTCTAAATAACGCTCCACAGAGAATGACAAACAATACTGCCATCCATAAAATAACAACCACATCTCTCTTTTCTATTTTATAATGATTATAACTTGTCCTTTTCGTAACACCGTATCCTCTGGCTGTCATGGAATCCGCCGTCTCCACCGAATTTTCCAATGCCCAGGTAATTGTTATCGAAAAGTTATAGGCGCCATTTCTCATCTTATTTATCCATTTATTCGGTTTTCCATGTAATGCCTTCTGAGTCATTGCAATCTCTCTGCTCTGTCTTGTAAACTTTGGCACAAACCGAAATATCATTGTCAGCAATAGTGCAACCCCTGGCATCACTTTTCCGATAAGCGCCAAAATCTTATCTTCCGACATAACTACATTAAAGGTAGAAAACCAAAACAACATTGCCACAATAATTAGAGAAGCAAATATTCCATACACAATAGACTCTAATGTCACCGGATTTCCTGTAAATAAATAAAAAAGCAAAGTTGCCCCCTTATGTGAAAATAAAGGATTTATAATACACGAAAATATAAAGACACTAAAAGCCATTACACAAAATTTTATGCTTTTTTCTCTTTTTAAATATACACAATATGTTACAGAACAAACACAGGATATTATTACGAGTCCCATCTGCATCTGAAACATTGTTATCCCTAGTACCATAATGTAAAAAACTATATTTACTAATGGATGAAACCTTGAAAACTCATCTGTCAATTTTTTAAATCCTCTCCTAAATTACATGTATAATGCCACTCAATTGCGTCTCCGTCTTTTACATAATACTCACTACAGCTTGTATTAGAATATACCCCATTTACACAATACTCCCATCCTGATAAATCACCGCAGGAAAATTCATATATATTATCAATTCCTTCTATATATGCACTACTTCCTGTAAATGAAGCTTCCATTAAAATATTATCTTTTTTCAATTCCCGATTCAAAACTTCATAAACATTATCATTTTCGTAAACCGGTACCTCTCTTTTCTCAATAATCACTCCATTTTCAGGAATAAAATCTTTTACCGACTTATCCAATTTTTCCAAATTGTCAAACACCGTAGAACATTCTACCATGATTGTACAGGTTCCAACCTCACTTGATTTCGTTTCTGCTTTTTTGCACCCACTCGTTCCAATACAAATGAAAACCAGAAAAAACAATCCTAATGTTTTCATCTTCTTTTTTTTAAATAAATAATACACCATTCCCGCACCTGCCGGTAATATGACCACAAGAATCATCCAGAGAAAAGATTTATTCTTCCTATTTTGTCTGTGTTCTTCTCCCTTGCTTTCCATAGCGTTTTTCTCAATACTTACTATTTCTTCTGGCAGATTATCTGTAACAGCCACCTTATTGTCCTTGTTTTTACTTCTTTTAACTTTCCTATTTGCTGTTGAAGTTTCTATTTTTTCACTAAATGTTTCTACATCCTTACGGTCAGTTTTTCTCTCGCTTTTATTCAATGTAGGAATTGTATTTGTTTCATTTTTTTTCTTATTCTTATTTCTTGTTTGTTTTCTGCCAACATTTTTATTTGTATTGACCTTTTCCCTGACTATCGTTCTCTTTACAATTCCATCACTCATACTGTAAAATCTATTCATTCCACAAATATTTCTATAATATGATGTCAATGCATACATAGCCTGCTCCGTTGCCATCTGATTCACTAAAGTATTTTCCAGATGTTTAAAGCCGCCGCCTGAATAAAATTGAAGTAATCCATCTATTACCGTATTATCATTTTTTACAAACCGCTCATCATCAATTTCTATATTTAACTCAGACATTGCCATTAACACTTGAGACGTACTGTTACAATTCTTTTTGCCACCTGATTTAAAACTCCCATCACTCTCCTGGAGCTTTCCCAGACAATTTAATCCACTTTGTATTGCAGCACTTACACGCTCATTCTTTTTATCATACGGTGTCAATGCCTGAATTGCCATAGCAGTCATATCCACATCTGCATTTTTTCCCGCTATTGCCCATCCGCCATCCGGCAATTGATTATCCAAAATAGATTGAATCAACTTATCCCTTGTTGTCTTCTTTCTATTATAACTGCTTTTTGGGTTAGGAATGCTATAATTTCCACAATCAAGCGCAATCAAAGCATACACTACACCATTTGCTCCACTCAACTTTACATTATCCAGCTCAGCAAGAGGCTGAATCAAGTTATATCCCGCAAAATTTTCCGGCTTCTCCCCTATTGCCGTAAGCGCAATAACAACTCTTGAATACTCAGTATATTTCCTTTCAGATAAAACTCCATTACATTCTTTCAAATGCTTTTTCAAATTAGATTTGTAGATACTTATATAATCGTCTGTTATTACTCCATATCTCGAAAGTCCCGTAACTAACCATTCCCCCCCGATGCTTCCACAAGTAGGAGATTTCACTTTATCCATCTCATAGACAGCAATTTTGTCCAAATACTTTTCTGTCTCACCTTTACTTAAAATCGTTTTCCCTTGTGCTGTAGTTATGTAAACCAGACTTAAAAGTATTAATAATACACACGTCGAAAATTTTTTATAAATATTATTCTTCATTAACTTATTTCCTATCCCTTATTGTATTATAATATAGGCAAGGACGGATGCCCCTGCCTATACTTTACAAAACCGTATTTATTTCTTTATCTTAACAGATTTTTTCTTACTCCATTTTCCATAATGTCTTATACCCTTTACTTTTTTGTAAGCACGAACCTGAACATAACATCTCTGCTTTTTCTTAAATTTCTTTGTTGTTAATGAAGTTTTTTTCGTTGTTTTTACAGTTGCTTTTTTGAATTTCTTGTTAGTAGCGTATTTATATTGATATCCGGTTACACCAGACAGCTTCTTTACACGAATTTTTGCCTTATATCTTTTTACATTTTTTACACTTTTAATCGCTGCCCTTGCCACCTTAATTTTTGGCTCCGACTGCTGCAAACTGTTAATATAATCTTTTTTAGCCTTTTGCAGTGTAATCAACGCTGTATCTATCCTGTCTTGTGGCGCATTATATTCCTCTAATAAAGTAACTGCGTTTTCATAAGCAGTCTTTACCCCTGCATCTTTCATCATCTCAGCATTTTCCGAAACAACTGCTGCTTCTCTTATCAGTTCATCTTTATTTGCCAGGGTTACTTTTGGTATCCCCGTATAACTTTCTGTATCAAATCCAATATCAGCTCCATATCCATATAAGGAAAATTGCCATCTGATAACATCTCCCGGCTTTACTTCTATAGAGTCTGCTGCTGCACCCGTGTCTACATTATTGACTGTAAACATCCATCCTGACATTGTATTATAAGAAGCTGTTCCAAGACCGCCATTTTCATAACTATTACCATCATTTACTTCATTTGTCGGCGCCTTTACCACACTTCCATCCCACATAGCCACATCCGGCATGGCTGATATCTCCTTTGGAATATTCACAATACCTGTATCCGCATTATTAATACTCTCTAAATAAAATCCATAATCACCAGCGGTGCTTGGATAAGTAATTCCTTTTAATGACATGACTTTCTCAAAAACTTTTGCTACTGTGTCACCGGATTTTACCTCTACTGTTACAGGTCTTACAAGAAATCCCTGACCAATTGTCGTTCTCTCTACCGTTACCGTAACAGTATTTTCCGCAATACCTGCTTCTGTTGCATTGACAGGTACTAAAGCCACAGATAAAAACATTACCATGGACATAAATACAGTCAATATTTTTTTTGTTACATGATTCATTTTTTCCTCCTTCTTCGCCTTGCCTGCGAAAACCAGATAACTGTGTTGACATATCCTGACTTAAGTTCACCCTACTAAAAGCGCCTTCCAGGTCTCCCCGTGACATAATGCTTTTTTCGTCCCTCTTACAGTAGAGAAAGACTGTGCCGGATTTTCACCGGACTTCCCTTAAACTGAATTTATAATTCAGACCACAGCTATTGTTAAAGTTACATGCCTATTCTATAACAGCCTTTTAGGCATGTCAAATTTATTTGTCCCTATTTAACGTACATCTACACATCACCTTACAATATATTACCCCCACTAATGTGCTGAGCATTGTTGCCAGTATGGCGGGAGCTACAATTAATGCAGGATTATCTGAGCCATATTGACTCCTATATGCAATCATGTTTACCGGTATCAATTGCAACGAAGAAATATTTATTACCAGAAACGTACACATTTCATTTGTCGAAATATGACTGGGAATGATTCTGCCTTTTTGTGGAATTGGCTCATTGGATAGTTCTTCCATCGCTTTTAGTCCTGCCGGTGTTGCCGCCCATCCCAACCCAAGAATATTTGCTATAATGTTTGTTATAATATGCGGCCTTGCTTTATGCTCTTTTGGAATCCCGGGAAATAACCAGCTTATTACCGGTTCTAATAACTTTTCAGCCTTTTTAATTAATCCGCTTTTTTCAGCCACCTCCATAAATCCCATCCACATACTCATAATTCCGAGCATTGTAATACAGAGTTTTACTGCTTCCTCAGCTGATGAAATTGCACCGTTTCCCACCTGCTCTATATTTCCGGTAATCAAACCATATACAACCCCAATAATAATCATAAATGCCCAAATATAATTAAGCATACATACTACCCTAAACAGATTTATTATTAAATAATATTCATATTTTATTTTTCTTATTACAAGAATGAGTATCTCTTACGACATAATATCCTATATACAAAACACTGCATAACCTATCACAGATTATGCAGTGTTTTTATTTCATTAATTCGTTATAAATATCTCTCTTAGATACTCCTCTATCCTTTGCAGCCATTTTCATTGCTTCTTTTTTATCATTTCCCTGATTTATATAATAATCTACATGTTGAGCAATACTCATATTCTCCCACTTACTTCTTTTTTCAAGTTCGATTGTCTGTTCATCTTTCCCTGCAATAACCAGTACGAACTCTCCCTTTATCTCTGAATTGGAATATTTCTCTAAGGCCTTGTTAAATGTAGTCTGAAACGCTTCCTCGTATCTCTTTGTCAACTCCCTGCATATGGTTAACTCCCTATCTCCTAAAACATTCATCAGTTCTTTAATGTCTTCGTCAATCTATGAGGAGCTTCATAAATAATAATCGTCCTTGTCTCATCTTTAAGACTCTCTAAGACCCTTGCCTTTTCTTTTTTATCTTTTGGCAGAAATGCTTCAAAGCAAAATCTTCTGGTTTTCTGTCCTGACATAGTAAGCGCTGTTATACAGGCTGCTGCACCGGGAAGTGACGTAACCTCTATTCCTGCCTGATAAGATCGGAAGAGCACACGTCAGAACTCCAGTCA